>CAVQNH010000044.1:0-77947 GCA_963713815.1 uncultured Actinomycetes bacterium | reverse complement strand
CAACCGCCAGATATCAGGCTTTAGTTCACAAATCAACTCTGTCAAATTTGATATCGTGCTGATTGACTCGACTAATGACAGTCGCTACTTTAAGTTTAGTATCCGGGTGATTAGAAACAATCTTCATAGCGTCAAGCACTGCTTTGAAGTCTGCACGGTCACCTCGCATGCGACAGTGCACATCTGCAGTCGAGCCATCAAGAGATAGGCCGACGACATCGAAAGACATCTGCATTCCCTCGTCAAGTCGGCGGCGGAGCAATGCACCGTTGGTATTCAAAATCGTCCGCTTCCTTGCAGCTTGAAATCCGGCTGCATAGTCGCCAATCTCGTCCACCAGCAAGGGCTCGCCGCCACAGAAGGTGATTACTCCCGCTGAACTGTCTACGAGGGCGCGATAAAATCCTTTTCCGAGCAGCTTTTGGATCATTGGCAGGAACGGGACCATAACAGAAGTCACACGCAAGCGTGCATCTTGACGTAATGCGCCAGTCAGCCGGATAACCCAATTAGCACTTCCTCGCCACATTTCCCTGGTTAACCTACCTGTCCGATTAAGGCTTATTCACACCTACCTGTCCAGGACCTAGCTCGCGCTCTCGCCATTTGTCGACGATGGCTGCATCAAACTATTTGGCAGCAACTCGGCAAGAGTAGACTCAACAATTTGTCCGTGTTCCGAGAAGATAAGCCGCACGTTACTCCCGAACTCTGCAATCACTTGACGGCACGCTCCACAAGGCGATGCGGTTCCGGCATCAACATGGACAGCGACCTCTTGTACTCGCATTCGGTTACCCTCCGCAGCGGCTGCGGTAAAAATGGCATTCCGCTCAGCGCAACACGTAAGTCCGTAACTAGCGTTTTCAACGTTGCACCCCCGGAAAATCGTGCCCCGTCTCGTTCGGACAGCCGCCCCCACCAGAAAATTTGAATACGGTGCATAAGCAAAGGCTGAGGCTGCACGCGCCTCGTCGTGAAGCCTGCGAGTTTGCGGATCCAATCCGGCAAGTAACAATTTCTTCACTCCTGCATGGTTTCATCTTCAGAACGTTCTGTACAGTGCGCGGCCCAGATGCGTCCATACCAGGCTCCATGATCACTCCCGAATGCTTCCCGCGCCTCCCGGCTAGGCATCGCCGACTGCAGTGTTCCACATGGCGATAACCAGACACGGACGGAGTGCGGTGTTGGACAGAGCGTCGTCCCGAGCCTCGCCCGGCCGCGGCGATCTATGGGAAGTGTCGTATTCCATCCCGTGAGCCATAGGAAGCATTCGATCAGGGACTCCATTCTGCTGGCCCGCATGGCATCGCCGGCTTCCCTGAGCAAGCCAGATGCCGGTCAGCCCACGACAGGTGTCCAGGGAACCTCATAAAGCGTAGCCAGCGCGCTGCGGCAGGCAACCGACATCATCGATCCGCAAAGGCCGAGCCACTGAGGCAGGTGCTCTCGCCAAGAGCGGGCCGCCCCGCAGCCGCGACGGCGCGCCTCGCCGGTCAGGGAACCGGCATCGATGCCGTGGACGTCCCCTCCTCGCCGCTGCTGGCTGCCGTCTTGTGGCAGCACCGAGGGCTCCGGGCTGGCCGGGGCGCGGCGTCGCCCTGGGCTTCGCAACTTCCCTGCGGTGTCACGACCGCCGCGACGGTGGCCGAGGTGGCCGACGACGCCCTGGCCGCTCCAACGCGGCGGTGACGTGGCCGCGGCGGGAACCGTGACGGTAGCTTTAGGGGACGCTGCCGTTCGTGCGGGACGGGGACGCACCCGGGGCGCTCGTCATCCCTCGTGTCGTGATCGGTCGCCGCGACGGCGGAGCATCGCCGGCCCGGCGACTGGGGCTAGTCCGCCGCGCTCCTGGCCTGCAGGATCGCCGGCGATGCCCACCGCGGTCCCAGGCGGCCCCGAGCCAGTTCACCCTGGCGTCGGTGATGGACCGCGACGCCAAGGGCGCCGTGGCCGCCGCCATCGGCCGCCATTAGCGACGGAGCGCTGGGCGAGGTCGTCCTGGCGCGTCAGGCCGATGTGACGGCCAATCGCCCGTTCGTCACCATCGATGTCCTGTCCAGGCTGCTCGCCTTATATCCGACCTGTATCGTCTTCAGGGTCGACGGCTTCCTCGGCGCTAACCCCGAACTGCTGATCGAGTTCTCGTGAAGAGGCTCATTGTCATCATGTGGCCGACCCTTGACACATGGCAGCGCAACGCCCAAGTGGACGTCATCGAGGTCGACGACGCCGACGTCGATGCGGGGCAGAGCAACGCCGATGGAACCGGGGACGCAGGGCGCCTACACGGCGTGAGTCGTGCCGATGCCGCCTGCCTCAGTGACCCCCGACAATTTGGGCAGCGGCGTTCTGAGTGCGTCTGCTATGCGTCCAGCACTCCCGACGTGGCAATCACCCGCTGACTATCCGCGGCAGCCGACCGGAGATCCACCGGGCTGGTGTGACCACAAGGCGCGCCGACCGGCCGCGGTCACCAGGTCTGGCCCTCCGCTTAAGGATCTTGCCCCCCGGTTTGCCCCCTAACGGCACCGGACGCCGCATGGCGGCCATCCACAAGCAAGGGCAAAAAGAGCTGGTCGGTCGAGGGGTTATGGTCGAGACTTCCTCGCCCGACAGGAACTATCCCGCATCTGCCAGGCAGCGACACACCGGCTCTGACCTGGGCCTTTGCTTCCGAGTTCAACTCCGGACCCTCTCCCTACATCGGAAGAGGTCCTCGGATAGGCAGACGAAAACCCGCCTGACCTGCGGAGCCCCCTTACGGAATCGAACCGTAGACCTTCTCCTTACCGTGGACCACCAGAGCGTCCCTGTAAGCACCGTAGAGGCTCTGAACAGGCAGAACACTAGCTCGCGCTAGCGGAGACGAGCCCAGATCAGCCCCTGCAGGCTGCGTTTTGCCCCCCACAATGCCCCCCGGGATGATCTTAGTGGAATCATCCGTCCGCACGGTCAGACCATCGAACAGACATTCAGACACAGACGCAGGAGCGCAACCAGGAAGAGTGAGCGGTTTTACAGTGAGCCGATCCCGGCCCATCGGAATACCCACTGACCTGCTATTTCTCCATTTCCAGCCGTGTCAATACCGCGTTCTGTCCGTATGGCGTCCGTAGTCCCGGAGTATGCCTGGCCAGCGCGACGTGGGTTTTGGATCATGTCCCATCAAGTCCAGCTGAGTCCTACTGCATCTGACTGCCCGACTAGTGACGGCAGTCGTGGTCGCTTCATGCTCCTGGCCCACGACAGCGGGGCCCTTGCCCGCGGGAGCTGGTGTGTATTTGCGGCATCGCTGGCGGCTGGCTACGGCGGCAGACCAGGCGGTCCGCCTGTCAGGCCCGACTGGCCCGACGGCTTCGCCGGGTGGCCAGCTGGACTCGTGATCTGCCGATCAGCCGGGATGCGCACCGGTCTGCGGCGGCTGGCCCGATTTTCAGCAGTGTGCAACCGCAGTGGATCCGGCCGCGCTACGACCTGGAACTGCAAGGCGAGCACGGGGAGCGACCTGCAGCCTCAGGAAAGATGGCTGACACGTGGTGATCACTTTGTAAAGTCATTACGTATTCGTTGGGACACTGCGCCGAACTCCGCAAATGTCACCACGAGCTGACATCTCTTGAATTGCATAGGACCCGGATGTAGCGTGAGCAGTGACACGGTGGGCAGATCCCGTAGCCGTGCCGGTCTCTGCTTAAAAAGCTTGAGCAGCCTCCGGGAGCGTTGCTCCGGACCCTGGTAGCGCAGGCTTAGCAGATTGACCCGTGAGACGCCTGGTTCCGGGAAGGACGACCGTTCCGCTCTGTCGCCCGTACGGGCTCGACGCCTCTTCTGAGCAGTTCATAAAGCCGGGAGGCGGGATGGACATCATCCAGTTTACCTAGAAGCAATCGTTTGCGTTTGCGGCTTGCCATTTTCGTGACCGGCGCCGTCTGGTGATTGCTCTGCGGGGTGTGATCCAGCCCCGAACACCTGCCCGATGATGAAGGTCATGCCGCCACGCCATCACTTTTCCCGTTGCCTGGGGTCAAGGCTCTTTTGGGCGATGATCTGAGGCGTCAATGACTGAATCGGAGCAAGCTCCAGTGCACGTTACCGGGCAGTTGTTGAGACAGTTTCTGAGGACATTCTCTCTACTACGCAGCGATCGCCACTCTCTTCGCCGGGCTGGAACTCGCCCAAGAGCTTGGGCCAATCGGCCCCGTCCGCGTCGGCCTGCTCGTTCGATGACGAAGACTTCGCCGTCATGCACTCCGGAAAGGATCAGGCCCGGTACACGGCGCCGGGCTCGACTGATCGGCGCCGGTGTCGCCGCCGCGGCCCTGATGTCCGTGCTGGTTCCAGCACTCGGGGCCGCCTCGGCGGGTGCCGCAGACACCTCCGGCGCGGTGCCGCCCGTCGCCTGGCACCGGTGTGCCGCGGGCAGCGCGGGCGCCATGGTGGGCGGGTTCTCGTGCGCAACCGTCGCGGCGCCGCTGAATTACCGGGATCCGTCCGGGCCGAAGATCCGGCTGGCGGTCGTGGAGCACCTGGCCACCGGATCGGCCCGCCGTGGCGTGATCTTCTTCAACCCGGGCGGGCCCGGCGGGGCCGGCACGGTGCAGCTCCCGGCATTTATCGGGTTCTTCCCGAAGGAACTGCTGCGCGAGTACGACATCGTGAGCTGGGACCCGCGAGGGTCCGGCGCGAGCACGGCGGTCCAGTGCTTCCCGAGCCAGGCCGCGGAAAGCGCGTTCCTCGGCAAGTACTCCGTCTTCCCCGTCGGCCGGGGCCAGCAGCGCGCCTACATCCGCCGGTGGCGCGAGTTCGGCAAGATCTGCGCCGCGCGGAACGGCGCGCTGCTGCGGCACGTCTCGACCGCCGACTCCGCCCGCGACCTGAACCTGCTGCGCCAGGACCTCGGCCAGCCCAAGCTGAACTACCTGGGCATCTCCTACGGCACGTTCCTGGGCGCCACCTACGCGAACCTGTTCCCGCGCCGGGTCGGCCGGATGGTGCTGGACGGGAACGTCCCACCCGAGGCCTGGACCAACGGCGGGCGGCCGGACCCCCGGCTGAGCACCTACCTGCGCATGGGCAGCGACAAAGCGGCCGCCAGGGCGCTCGGCGCGTTCCTGCGCATCTGCGGGCAGCGCAGCACCCAGGCCTGCGCCTTCTCGGCCGGCAGCCCCGCCGCGACCAGGGCCAAGTGGGATGCGCTGCTGGGCCGCCTCAGGCCGGCGCCCATCACCGTGGGCGGCACAGCCTTCACCTACGCCTTGGTTGTCACCACCGTCAGCTTCGGGCTCTCCTTCGTGCAGCCGTTCAGCACGCCCGTGCCTGGCAACAGCGCCCCCGGCTGGTCCGGAATTGCCCAGGATCTCCAGCTACTCTGGACGGCGCGCAGCGGCACGGCGAGCGCCCGGCCGGGCACGCCGCCGGCCGCCGCGGCGGCCGCCGCCCAGCGCTACGGAGGGGCCGAGCAGACTTATGCGGTCCAGTGCGACGAGGCGCCGAGCCCTCCCGCCAGTGCCTACCCCGGCCTGCAGCGCCTGCTGCTGCGCCGCAGCGGCGTGATCGCCCTGCCGTATCTGTGGAGCTTTGACGAGCCGTGCGCCACCTGGCCGGTACGCGGGCAGGACACCTACACCGGCCCGTGGAACGCCCCCACCAGCCCCATCCTGGTGATCGGCAACACCACCGACCCGTTCCTCCCGCTCCAGGACGCCATCGCCATGACCCGCCAGCTCGCCAACGCCCGGCTGCTGGTCGTCCGGGGCTACGGCCACACCGCACTCCTCAACCCGAGCACCTGCGCGAGCACCTACATGACCGCCTACTTCCGCACCGGTGCCCTCCCGCCGAAGGGAGCCGTATGCCGCCAGGACCTCCCGCCGTTCGCGCCCCCCGCCGGGTGAGACGGCCTGCGCGGCAACGGGCCGGGCTCCGCCGCGCAGGCCAGAGACAGGCCAGCCTGCCGCCGGGACCGCTGGAACTGCGCGGGAATGAGCCGCGCCGGGTAGGCCGGGAGCTGGCTGCGCGCAGGGCTGACATCGACGGGAGGCGCGGCGCAGTGACCGAGAAAGCCGAGGCGGTGACCTCGCGGGACGGCACGGCCGGCCGTGCGCCGGGTCCCGCCGTGCGGCCAGCGGCGCGCCGCCGCCGCCCGACCGGCGCCCCGCCGCCGCTGCCGCACCCGGTCTCGGTCACCACCAGGGCATGGCTGGTCGCCGTGGTGGTCGTGCTGGCCGGCGCGATCGTGGTCTCGCTGCGCGCGCCGTCGCTCCGGCTCGATGATCAGGCCAACGCCGCGGTGCTCCGGTTTCTCGCGCGGGCGCGGACGCCGTGGCTGACCGGCGTCGCCCACGGGATCGTGGCGGCCGGCTCGGGCTGGGGGGCGACGGTGGTGGGGCTGTCGGCGGTCGTTTTGACGATGGTCTTCCGGCGCTGGCGTCACCTGCTGGTGTTCGTGTGCAGCCTGTTCTTCCTCGAGCTTGCCATGCAGTTGATCACCGATGGGCTGCAACGGCCCCGCCCGTACGGCGTGCCGATCATCGCGGGCTGGGCGGGATACTCGGCGCCAGCGCTCGCGGTGGGGATCCTCACGCTGTTCCTCATGGGCGTCACCTACTGCCTGGTCGTGCCTGGGCGGCCCCGCTCATATGCGAAGGCAGCCAGCGCGGTCATCGTGACCGTGTTGTGCCTGGCCTACCTGTACCTGGCTGTCGATCACGTGGATGACGTGCTCCTGGGTGCGGTGCTCGGTGTCGCGATCCCGGTCACCGCGTTCCGTTTTTTCACCCCGAACGAGGTGTTCCCGGTCACCTACCGGCGCGGCAACACCGCGCACGTGGATGTGACCGGCCGCCGCGGTGAGGCGATCCGCCACGGCGTACGTGACCAGCTCGGTGCTCACCGTGACCGAGATCATGCCGGTCGGGCTGGAGTCCTCAGCCGGCTCCACGCCGCTGCGGCTGCGGGTCGAGGGCAGCCCGGATGAGTACCTGTTCGCCAAGCTGTACACCAAGGGTCACGTCCGCGCCGACCGCTGGTACAAGCTGTGGCGGACCATCCTTTACGGTTCGCTGGAGGACGAGCACCCCTTCCAGACCGTGCGGCGCCTGGCCGAGTACGAGGACTACGCCCTGCGCCTCCTGCAGGATGCCGGGATCGGCGTGGCCAGGCCCTACGGCATCGTGGAGATCACTCCCGAGCGGGAGTACCTGGTGGCCACCGAGTACTTCGACGGCGCGGTGGAAATCGGCGACGCCGACGTCGACGACCAGCTGATCGACCAGGGGCTGCTGCTGATCCGCAGCCTGTGGGACGCCGGGATCGCCCACCGCGACATCAAGCCGGGCAACCTGATGGTCCGCGGCGGGCAACTGCTGCTGATCGACGTGATGTTCGTCCAGGTGCGCCCGTCACCGTGGCGGCAGGCGGTCGACCTGGGCAACATGATGCTGGTCCTGGCGGTCCGCACCGACCCCGGCCGCGTGTACCAGCGGGCGCTGCGGTATTTCACCGAGGCCGAGCTCGCCGAGGCGTTCGCCGCCACCCGCGGGGTAGCCAGCCCGACGCAGCTGCGCGCCTTCATGAAACGAGATCCCCGCGACCTGCTCGCCGAGTTCCGCAAGCTCGCCCCGCAGCGGCGGCCGATCGTGCTGCAGCGCTGGAGCGCCCGGCGGGTGATCCTGGCCGCGGGGATGCTCGCCATCTTCGCCGTGCCCACCATCGTCGGCGTCGGCTTGCTGCTGCCGACCAGCAACCCGAGTGTGCACGTGCCCGGCTGCGGCACCGGCCACGCGATGATCCTGGCCGCCCAGGCGGTTCCCTCGGCAGCCTTCCTGCCCTGCGTCGCGGCGCTCCCGTCCGGCTGGACTGCGGCCAACGCCGAGATCGACAGCCAGAAGGCCACCTTCTGGCTGGACTCCGATCAAGCCGGGCCGGCCGCGGTGACGATCACCCTGACCGCCGTCTGCGACACCTCGGGCGCCCGGCAGATCCCCTCCGGCCAGCCAGGGACCCGCCTGTTCGAGCGCCCGGCGACCCTGGTCCCGCAGTACTCCGATGTTCGCTACTACACCTTCCCCGGCGGCTGCGCGACCTACCAGTTCCGCTTCGCCCGAGGCGCGTCCCCGGCCCTGGCCGCCGCAGTCGGCAGCGCGCTCGCGTTCGTGCCGCGGTCGGACCTGGTCGGCTATGTCCGGCGCACCGCGGGCCTGGCCTTGTGCGGGCGGGGTGCGGCATGCCCAGGATGAGGTGGCCGGCCGCAGCCCCGGAGGAGCACCCGCTGCTCGCCAGCCCCCGCAGGGCCGCGCTGCTGACCGCGGGGGTGGTGGCGCTGACGGCGGTGGTGTTCGCCCTGGTCGCCGGCCACGGCACGCTGGCCCGCATCCAGCGGGTGGACGATGCGTGGCTGCGGCTCATGGTCTCCGGCCGGACGCCGGCGCTCACCGTGATCGCCAAGATCTTCAACGTCCTCGGGCTGGTGTACGTCACGCTGCCGGTGCGGATCGCCGTGGCCGGGTTCCTGGCCCTGCGGCGCCGGTGGTGGCACCTGGCCGCCTTCACCGCCGCCGTGGTGGTATCGGAGGTGCTGATCGGCCCGCTGAAAGGGATCTACGACCGGGCCAGGCCGCCCGGGTCGCTGGTCGCCACGAGCGGCGCGTCGTTCCCGTCCGGGCACGCCATCGCCGCGTCGGTCACCGTCGTCGCGGCGGTCATCGCCCTGGTTCCCCCGGGCAGGCGGCGCACCCTGTGGGGCGCGGCCGCGGTGGCGTTCTCGATCCTGATGGGGCTCTCCCGCGCCTACCTGGGCGCCCACTGGCTGTCCGACGCCACGGCCGGGATCCTGCTCGGCACATCCTGCGCCCTGCTGACCGCCCTGGTAGCCGGCCTGCTCCAGCGGCGGCAGCAGGAGCACCGCGTGCGGCGGCCTCCCGGGACGCCAGCGCCTGGCTACCGCCGCTCCACCCGACCACGCAGGGAGGGGATGGAGACGGACATGAACCGGAACCGTCCGGCCGATGCGACCCAGCCGGGCAGCCCAGCTGACGGCCCCCGATGAGCCGCCGATCGGCGCAGCGGCACCGGGCACGAAGGATGCGCGACGGTTGCTGCCGTCCTCTCGTTACCGTCATCCGGGCGACGTCATCCGCCTCATCATCAGCGGCCTGGTGCTGGCCGGGACGCTCGCAGCAGTCGCGGTGGCCCCTGGCCGGCTGCTCCGTCCCGGCGCGCCTGCCGTGACCTGGCCCGGATCTGACCCGGCCGGACGGCTGCTCACTGCTGTGCTGCAGGTGGCCTTCGTCGTCGCGGCCGCCGGGGTCGTGGCCGCGGTCCTGCGGCACCGCCGGTTCCGCCTGCTGGCCGGCCTGGCCGCCGGCGCCGCCGCGGCCGGCGGCGCGCTGGCGGGCATCTTGTACCTGGCCGGCGACCAGCACCCGCACGCGGTAACGGCCGCTGCCGGGCACAGCTCGCTGCTGGCCAGCGCGGCGTTCCCCGGGCCGGCCCTGCTCGCCGCGGCGGCAGCGGTCACCGTGGCCGCAGCTCCGTGGCTGAGCCGTCCCTGGCGCCGGGCGGCATGGATCACGCTGGGTGCCGCGGCCGCGGCCCGGCTGATCACCGGCACTGTCCTGCCGGCCGAGCTGATACTGGCGCTGGCCGTGGGGGTGACCGTCGGCGCCGGCGTGCTGGTGGCGTTCGGCGTGCCCGACCGGCGGATGGGACCCGACGGGATCGCGGCCGCGCTGCGGTCCGCCGGCCTGCCAGTGACCTGCGTCGAGCCGGCCCAGGTCGAGGCGAAGGGCTCCCGGCCGTTCGTGGCGGTCACCGAGTGACGGGCGGCGGCTGTTCATCAAGGCCCTCGGCTCGGATCAGCGTGACGCCGACCTGCTCTACCGGGCCTACCGGTTCGCCCGGCTGCGCAACGTCGGTGACACCTGGCCCGCCGCGTCGGTCATCCGGGCGGTCGAGCACCAGGCCCTCATCGGCGTGATGGCCGAGCGGGCCGGCGTCCGCGTCCCCCGCGTCGACCGGGTGATCAAGGCCGGCGACGGGACCGCGCTGCTGGTCATGGACCGGGTGGACGGCAGCTCGCTCGGCCAGCTCCCGGCGCAGCGGATCAGCGACGACCTCCTCCAGCGGCTGTGGGCCGAAGTAGACGGGCTGCACCGGGCCGGGATCGCCCACCGCTCCCTGCGCGCGGCCAACGTGATGGTCGACGGCGACATGCTGCCCTGGCTGACCGACTTCAGCTTCTCCGAGCTGGCCGCCACCCAGCGGCAGAAAGACCTCGACCTCGCCGAGCTGCTGGCGTCGCTGGCCACCCTGGCCGGCGCGGACAGGGCCGTGTCCAGCGCCGCCGCGGTCATCGGCGCCCAGCGGCTGGCGCCCGCCGTGCCGTTGCTGCAGCCGCTGGCCCTGTCGGCCGCCACCCGGCACGCCGTCGCCCGCGACGACGGCCTGCTCGCGGCAACCAGATCCGCCGCCGCCGCGGCCAGCGGGCTGAACAAGCAGCCGCTGGCCCGCCTCCAGCGGGTCCGGCCCCGTACCCTGCTGGCCATCGCCGCCGCGGCCGGCGCCTTCTACTTCATCCTGCCCCAGCTCGCGCAGGTGAGCAGCAGCTGGCACGCCCTGCAGTCCGTGCACTGGGCCTGGCTGCCCGTCATCATCGCCGCCTCGGCCCTGACCTACCTGGCCAGCGCGGCCGCGCTGATCGGCGCCGTGCCCGGCCCGGTACCGTTCTGGCCCGCCACCCTGACCCAGGCCGCCTCATCGTTCGTCAACCGGGTCTCCCCCGCCAACGTCGGCGGCATGGCCCTGAACGCCCGGTTCCTGCAAAAATCCGGGGTCTCACCCGGAGCCGGCGTCGCGGCGGTCGGAGTCAACGCCCTGATGGGAGCCGTCGCTCACCTGATCCTCCTGGTGATCTTCTTCAGCCTGGCCGGCCACCGAGCTGGCGCAAGCGTTCAAGCTGCCGCCGGCCAGCAAGCTGCTGCTGATCCTCGCCCTGGCGGCCGCACTCACCGGGATCGTGCTGGCCACCCGCCGGGGCAGGCGGTTCGCCGCGACCCGGCTGCTGCCAGGCCTGCGGTCCGCCGCCGTCAGCCTGCGGACGGTGGCGGCAAGCCCGGTCAAGCTGACCCTGCTGGCCGGCGGCTCCGCGCTGATCACCCTGGCCTACATCGGCGGCCTCGCAGCCTCAGTGCAGGCATTCGGCGGCGGGGCCGGGATCACCGAGATCGGCGCCGTCTACCTCGGCGCCGCGCTCATCGCCGCCGCCTCCCCCACCCCCGGAGGCCTCGGCGCCATCGAGGCCGCCCTGGTCGCCGGCCTGACCGGCGTCGGCCTGCCCGCAGGACCCGCAGTCTCAGCAGTTCTCACCTACCGGCTGGCCACCTACTGGCTGCCCGTCATACCCGGATGGATCTCCCTGCGAATCCTGCAAAAGCGAGACTACATATGACGCCGGCCGGCAAGGGCCTGCCGTCATCAGCGCAATGGCCGAACCTCCGGCACCGCTACCGCTGCCCGGATGTCACCGCTGCCCGCCCCGACGGTCAACGCATACCTTCGTCATCGGTGTGCTGCTGTTCTTTCACCTTGCCTGAGCCGCTGCATCGAGCACCGTCCGCCAAGCGAAGCGGCTGGCTCGAAGGCCCGCATCATCGGCGAACTGATCCCGGCGGGGGGTGACGCACGTTGGGTGACGACATCAGGCCCGTGGCCGCCGGGAACGGCCCGGCCAGCTTGCCGCCGGGCCCGGCCGTCCATAAGGACCGTCGTCAGCGCCGCCCGACCGGTGCGCCGCCGCCGCTGCCGCACCCAATCACCATCAGCACAACAGCGTGGCTGATCCTTGGGGCCGTGGCGCTCGCCGGCGCGTTCCTGGCGTCCCAGCACACGCCGTGGCTCCGGATTGATGACCGGGCCAGCACGTGGGTGCTGCGTCTCCTGGCCGGAATACGGACGCCGTGGCTGACCGATGTGGCCAACGGGATCAACGGGGCGGGCTCCGGCTGGGGGGCCACCGCGCTCGGCCTGTCGGTGGTCGCCCTGACGATGGCGTTCCGGCGCTGGCGGCACTTGCTGGTGTTCCTGGGCAGCGTGTTGTTCCTGGAGATTGCCGGGACATCGATCTACTTCGGGCTGTCCAGGCCACGCCCGTACGGCGTAACGATCATCGGCAGCTGGGGCGGGTACTCCGGGGTGTCGCCCCCGGTGGCGGTCCTGACGATCTTCTTGATGGGCGCCGTCTACTGCCTGGCCGTGCCGGGCCGCCCCCGCACCTACACTAAGGCGGCGGTGGCCGTCGTGGTCGCCGTGTTCTGTCTGGCCCGCCTGTACCTGGCCGTCGATCACGTGGATGACCTGCTCCTGGCCGTGGCGCTCGGCGTGGCCATCCCGGTCACCGCGTTCCGTTTCTTCACCCCGAACGAGGCGTTCCCGGTCACCTACCGGCGCGGCAACACCGCGCACGTGGATGTGACGGGCCGCCGCGGTGAGGCGATCCGCCAGGCCGTGCGTGACCAGCTCGGGCTCACGGTGACCGAGATCAAGCCCGTCGGGCTGGAGTCGTCCGCAGGCTCCACGCCGCTGCGGCTGCGGGTCGAAGGCAGCCCGGAGGAGTTCGTGTTCGCCAAGCTCTACACCAAGGGCCACGTCCGCGCCGACCGCTGGTACAAGCTGTGGCGGACCATCCTGTACGGCTCCCTGGAGGACGAGCACCCCTTCCAGACCGTGCGGCGCCTGGTCGAGTACGAGGACTATGCCCTGCGCCTGCTGCAGGACATCGGGGTCCGCACGGCCCGGCCGTACGGCATCGTGGAGATCACGCCCGAACGCGAGTACATGCTGGTCACCGAATTCCATACCGGCGCCGTCGAAATCGGCGAAGCCGACGTCGACGACACGGTGATCGACCAGGGACTGCAGCTGATCCGCACGCTGTGGGACGCCGGGATCGCCCACCGCGACATCAAACCGGGCAACCTGATGGTCCGCTCCGGGGAGCTGCTGCTGATCGACGTGGCCTTCGTCCAGGTGCGCCCGTCACCATGGCGGCAGGCGGTCGACCTGGGCAACATGATGCTCGTCCTGGCCGTGCGCACCGACCCGCAGCGGGTCTACCGGCGGGCGCTGGCGTACTTCACCGAAGCCGAGCTCGCCGAAGCATTCGCCGCCACCCGCGGGGTCGCCAGCCCGACCCAGCTGCGCGCCTTCATGAAACGGCACCCGCGCGACCTGCTCGGCGAATTCCGCGCCCTCGCCCCGCAGCGGCCGCCGATCGCGCTGCAACGCTGGAGCATCAAGCGGGTCGCGCTGGCGGCCGCGATGCTCGCCATCATCACCGCCGCCGTGTTCGAAACAGGGAATGCCTTCTTCCCGGCGGCCAGAAATCTGGGCGCCTACGCCCCCAGCTGCGGCACCGGCCATTCGATGATCCTCAGCGCCCAGGCAGTCCCGTCCGCTGCCCTGCTGCCCTGCATCGCCGCGCTCCCGGCGGGCTGGAGCATCGGCGGCACGGACATCGCCAGCGGGAAAGCCAGCTTCTGGCTGGACTCCGATCGCGCAGGGCCGCGAGCGGTCACCGTAACCCTCACTGCGACCTGCGACACCTCGGGCGCCCAGCAGATCCCCTCCGACCAACCCGGCACGCGCCGGTTCGAGCATCCGCTGAGCCTGGCGCCGCAGTTCTCCGGCCTCCGCTTCTACACATTCCCCGGCGGCTGCGCCACCTACCGGTTCAGTTTCGCGCACGGCACATCCCCCGCGCTGGCCGTCGCCGTCGATAACGCGCTGGCGTTCCAGTCCCGGTCAACCCTCGTCAACTACGTCCGGCACACCGAAGGTCTCATGCTCTGCGGGCGAGATGCCGCATGCCCGCGATGATCGCCGGGAAGGGGGGTGTCCCGTGCAGGCCAGACTGGTCGATGTGCCCGGGGCGGAGCGCCAGGCGCTGGCCCCAGAGGCCGCGTGGCACACGCTTAGCGCCGAGGAGGTGCTGCGAGCCGAGGAGGCAGACCCGCGGCACGGCCTGAGCTCGGCGGAGGCGGCGTCGCGGGCCGGCCGGTTCGGCCCCAACACGCTCGCCGCAGGCAGGGCAGAGCCTCGCTGGCGCGCGTTCATCCGCCAGTACTCCGACCCCATGCAGATCGTCTTGCTAGTGGTCGGCCTCCTCAGCCTCTTCCCCCTCAGGCAGCTGGGAACCGGCCTTCTGCTGATTCTGCTGACACTGGCTAACGCGGTTCTCGGCCTGCAGCAGGAGGGCGGGGCTGAGAGCGCGGTCGCCGTGCTCCAGCGGAGGTTGATCGTGACCGCCCGGGTGCGGCGCGATGGCCAGGAGGCGGAGATCCCCGCTGCACAGCTGGTCCCCGGCGATGTCGTCTCGATCGAGGCGGGTGACGTCGTTCCGGCTGACGGCAGGCTGCTCCGGGTGGCCACGCTGGAGGTCGCCGAGTCCGAGCTGACCGGGGAGAGCCTGCCGGTCTCGAAGGGCACGGCCCCGGTCGGGGAAGCCGACATGCCGCTGGGCGACCGGACCGACATGGTGTACATGAACACCTCTGTCACCCGCGGGACGGGCGAGTTCGTGGTCACCGCGACCGGGATGGCGACCGAAGTCGGCCACATCTCGGGAATGCTCCAGGCGCAGCCGACGGTCAAGACCCCGCTCACCCGCCAGCTCGACCGGCTCTCAAAGCAGCTCCTGCTGGTCGCGGGTGTCGCGCTGATCGCGTCGATGGCCGTGAACCTGTCTCGCGGCTATACCTTCAACGCGGTGTTGCCCGCCGCGGTCGCCTTCGCCATCGCGGCGGTCCCGGTGCAGTTGCCCATGGTGGTGACGACGATCCTGGCGTGGGGTACCCGGGCTCTGGTCAAGGTCGGCGCCATCATGAAGCAGCTCCCTTCGACCGAGACCCTGGGGTCTACGTCCGCGATCAACACGGACAAGACCGGGACGCTCACGCTGAACCAGATGACCGCGGTCCAGATGGTCATCGCCGGGCACCGCTATGCGGTCGAGGGAAAGGGCTACTCGACCCACGGGCGCATCAACCGCGTCGCCGGACAGGCGGAGATCCCGCTGGACCAGTTCCTGATGCCGATGGTCCTGGCCTCCGACGCGGTGCTCAGCGACGGCGAGCTGATCGGCGACCCGACCGAGGGAGCCCTGGTCGCGCTGGCCGCGAAAGGCGGCATCGACGCCGTCTTGACCAGGCAGGTACACCCGAGAATCGCCGAGCTCCCCTTCGACGCCGAGTACAAGCTCATGGCGACGTTCCACAAGATGACCGATGAATCAGGGAAGGCGGTGATCCGCTGCTTCGTGAAGGGGGCGCCCGATCAGCTCCTGACCCGGGCCGCCACGGTGCTGGACCCGGACGCCGGCCCGGTTCCGCTCGACGGCCGTCTCCGCGAGCGGTACCTGGCCGATAACCACCGGTTCGCGGAAGAGGGCCTGCGGGTCATCGCAACCGCACGCAGGGATTTCGACCCGGCGGCCTTCGATCCGGGGGCTGACCTGCTCCCGCTAGTGACCGATCTGGAACTGCTGGCTCTCGTCGGAATCGTCGACCCGCCGCGGCCCGGTGCCAGAGCATCGGTCGGGCAGGCGAAGTCCGCCGGGATCGAGGTCCGCATGATCACCGGTGATCACGCGGTTACCGCGGCCGCGATCGCCCGCCAGCTCGGCATCGATGGCAAGGTCATCAGCGGGGCGGAGTTCGGCGCGATGACCGATGACGAGGCGATGGAGGCGATCGCTGATGTCGGCGTGATCGCCCGCGTCACTCCGGAGCACAAGGTCCGCCTGGTGGGCCTGCTCAAGCGCGAAGGCCAGATCGTCGCCATGACCGGCGACGGCGTCAACGACGCGCCCGCGCTGAAGAAGGCCGACATCGGGATCGCGATGGGCACCGGGACCGAGGTGGCCAAGCAAGCCGCGGTGATGGTTCTGACCGACGACAACTTCTCCACGATCACCAAAGCGGTGGAAATCGGCCGCGGGCTGTATGACAACCTGGTCCGGTACATCCGGTTCGAGATGGGATGCATGTTCGGCTTCATCATCACCTTCCTTGGCGCCAGCATCTTCGACATCGCCCACGGCGAGCCGCTCCTTCCGCTGCAGGTCTTGTGGGTGGCCTTCACCACCGTCACGATCCAGTCCATCGGGCTCGGGTACAGCAGGCCTGTCGAAGGGCTGATGGAACGCCGGCCCCGGCCACCCAGCCAGCCGATCCTGACCAGAGGGGTCCTCGCCTGGCTCGTCTCGGTCGGGCTGGTGATGGCGATCGGCACGCTGAGCGTGGTCAGCTGGGCGGAACAGGCGCACACGCTCGCCATCGCGCGAACCGTGGGCGTGGTCGTGTTCTCAATGTTTAATCTGTTCTTCTCGCTCGAGTCGAGGGACCGGCGGGACTCGGTGTTCTCCCTCAGCACGTTCGCCGACCGGACGTGCATCGTGACGACCAGCGCCTCCCTTTTCCTGCTCGTCATGGCAACCGTCCTGGCGCCGTGCCAGGCGATCCTGAAGACCACCGCGCTCGACGTAGATCAGTGGCTCCTCTGCGCAGCCGTGGCACTGTCGATCATCGCGGTCACCGAGATCCGCAAGGCGTTCCTGCGGCAGACCGTCGGTCCGGTCAGGTAACGACGATCACCGCGACGCCGACTGCGTCATAGGTGCCGCGTGCCCGCGCGTCCCGGGTCGCGAAGGGCTGCCCCGGGCTCCTAGGCGGCCAGCGCCACCAGCGCGTCATAAACGGCGCCGCCCGCGATGCCCAGGCGGCTCAGCGTGTCCGGCTTACGGGTACGCGAGCTGTTCAGCACAAGCGGGGACGGGCGGGTATTCACGGATCCCGGCACGCAATTCAGCAGCTGGCCGCGGTCGGTACGGAGACCGCGGGCCCTGCCAACGGATAGGTGGATGAAGCCGACCTGCATGAGCGAGCATCGCTCTGCGACCCACGTACCGCGGCTACGGGCTGGTCTGCGAGTTAGCCACGATGCCGGGTGGAGTACCTCCTGACCGCGGTGCCTGCCGCGGCGTTAACGGCGAGGCCCAGAGCTGCCCCGCCTGCGATGTCGAGCGGAAAATGGGCGCCGACGTAGACCCGGCTCAGTCCCACCAGGGGGATGGCGGTCAGGGTGAGGGCGCGGCCGCGCGGGCCGAGACGGGGCAGGGCAGCCACGCCAAGGACGACGGCCACGCCCGCGTGCCCGGACAGGTATCCGAGGCCGCTGGCGTCGCGGCCGCGACGGCGGATGCCCGGAAGCAGGGTCACCGGCCGGGGCCGCCGCACTATCCGCTTGACCGCTTTGGCCAGCGCCCAGGTGCCAGTGCCGCCGATCAGGAGGCGGGCTGCCAGCTCCCCGTCTCCGGCCAGCCAGGCCGCCGCGGCCGACGCCGGGATGGCACCGAACGCTCCCAGCTGCATGACGGCCCAGGCGGGCAGGTAGACCGGATCGGGCAGGCCGTTGACTACGCGGAATGCCCTGACTTCCCGTGGGCCCACGCGGTCGTGGCGCACGGCACCGGCGGTGGCCAGCAGGGCAGCCAGGCCGAAGCCAAGCTGGACGCCGGGAGCGGCCAGCATGGCCGGAAGGCCACGTTCATGCTTGCTCGCGGGCCGCATCATGGGTTGAGCGTAGGCCACGCAGGGCAGCCAGACGGGCAGGCCGAGGCCGTTTCGGTACCGATTCCCCCTGTGCCCACAGCGAGGATGACACATCGCGAGCCGGCTGGCGAGGGCGCGGGCGGCGATGTCTCCGGCGTAGACGTGCGCGGGACCATCTCACCGTTATCCGCTGGGCCGGCGGTGCTGGCGCTGGGCACGCCGAATACCAGGTTCAGCGCGCTCCCGATGAACAGGCCCAGGCCCGCCCCCCGCGGCGACGTCCACGGGGAAGTGCGCCCCGAGGTACACCCGTGACAGGCAGACCGCGGCGGCCAGCGCCCAAGGCAGGACCTTTCACCAGCCTTTGAAGTAGGGGGCCACCAGCGCGGTGATCGCGAAGATCACCATGTCATGACCGGAGGGACAGCTCAGCCCGTGGGCCGCGGACTGGCCGCGCAAGATCACATCACCATGCCCCGGGCCGGGCGGCTCATCGAGCACGGGCACCGGCGGAAACGGTAACCGGTGCGAGGTGGCGCAGAACCCGGGCGCATGGCCAAGCCGGGGGGCGGCTCGCGTGCCCGGCCGCGGAGCACGGGCCCGCCATGATTGCTACCGCTGCCACTACTTCCCCGGCGGAAACCGGGCGGCGGACGCGGACCTCGCAGCATGCAGCTTGTCCGGCCGCACCAGGGCAGAGCGCCGCGCCAGGACTGGTGACCTCCTGCAGGTCACAAAGGCGCTGCTCGTCCGGGAGAGATGACGATGCCTGCGTTACCGCTGGCCAGATGGCCATCGTCCGGTGGATCTTGCCCCTCAGAATGCCCCTCACAGGGCGCATGCTCACCGGTTTTGGATTCGAATTGTGTGTGTGACCTGGGTGGAGCTAAGCGGGCTCGAGCCGCTGACCTCTTGCATGCCATGAACCACCGGCACGTCCGCAGGCAACGCCATACGCTGCGCCAACTGCGCAAACACTAACTCACGCGAGCTGAGCCTGACTCAGACTAACGCTCGCTAACACCATTCTGCCCCTCAAACTGCCCCTCGAAATGATCTCCCTGATGTTGCTCAGCCGCATGATCAACCGGTGATCGAGCGGACATTCGACTGCCAAGGCGGCAGCATAACCAGAGAGAGAACTCCGATCCATTGACTACTTAGAGTGATCGCAGTGCTAGCTCGTCGGCGCCCACTGGACGACCAGATCGCCGACTATGCGCTGGCCATCCAGCGGATGTACGGATTGTGCCGAGCGTCCAGATCTGCCACTTCTGTGCGTCCTTTGTCCCGATGTCCTCCATTCAGGTTGAGGATTCCGGCGAATCCAGACGGTGGGTCCAGGGTTTCCAGACGCCCCGGCAGCGGAGGCCTCGTAGCGGTCGGCGCTTAGGCGCGTCCCCTGTTCACCTGCTTTGCTTGCGCTTTTCGCACTCATCCGGAGTGTGGCGGCCCGCCGAGCAGCGCCAGACTCACCAACACGGAGTCCGATACGCCCGAGATCGACGCGGTGAGGGTCACCCAGACGGGGCTGCTGTTAGTCGCGCCGGTGAACGCGCTGAGGCTGGTATCGAAATCGGCTGCGCAGACCCAGGTGAACTGCTGCGGGGTGGACGGCAGCGACGTCTCCTCGGCATGCAGGGCGGTAGCGGTCACGGCCAGGCCTGCCACGCTGGAGGTAAACGCCGGGACGACGCCCGGGGTGCCGGATAGGTCGCTTTGCGTGATGCCGAGGTCGGCCGCGGTGAACCCGCTTACCACCACGAAGAACACGTTGAAAAGGACACCGGGGGTGCTTCCGCTCAGCGTCCCCGTCACCTGGGCCTTGAGGATGCGGTCGAAGGGGAGGTCCGTGCTGAATTGGCACTTCCTGCGGGCGAGCCATTCCGCGGTGTTGACGTAGAAGGCCTGCAGGTCCGCCAGGACGCTCCCGGCGGCCGGGGCCCTGGCGGCTACCCCGAAGCCCTGCTGCCGGTCCGGCGATGACCCGCAGGGATCGCCGGTCAGGTTCAGATCGAGATAGTGGTGGAATGACGAGTCGGTCACGACCCGCCCGACGCCCACGCTGTGACCATCGTAGGCGGACAAGATTCCCAACGGCCTAGCTGCGGTGGCCGTGGAATCGGAACTGAAGTTGATCTGCTCGCATGTCGACCCCTCGACCGTCGTCGAGTGGTTACCAACGATAGCGCCGGTCGCGATGATCGAGGGCAGCGGCTGGAAGTCTCTCCCATGGTGGGGGTACTCATCGAACTGCTGGCCGTTGATCGGGAGCACCTGGCTCGTGTCCAGCGGCGTGACGACCTCTCCCTCATGCATATGGTCAGGGAACCGGCTGATCGGGCCCTGCCCGTTCGCCAGGATCGGGTGCACCTGGCCGCCGGGGAACGACAGCAGCTGGGGGATGGCATCGGACTGATCGTCGAATTGGAATACCGTGGGCGTGTCCGAGGGATTTCGCTGCAGCGTGTCGGCGCGACCAGCGGTCCTGGTCGAAATGCCGGGCCAGTTGACCGACGAGACTGTTTGCCCCTGGGAGTTGACCGCCATCGTCGGGACTCCGAGCGGCAGGTCAATCTGCTGGCCGTACCACTTGCGCATCGAGCGGATCCGGGGGATCTGCCCGCATATGTAGGAGCCCATGCCCTCGTGGTCGCCGGTCGCGAAGACTCCGCCGCCGCCGTCCATGAACTGGGCGATCGCCTGGATCTCAACGTTTGTGATGGGGCTGCCGTAGTACCGGTAGTTGTAGCCCTCGTACCCGATAATCCAGAGCACGTCGTAAAACGAAAGGTCGGTCGTGGTGGCGAAGTTGAAGTTGGGGATGTCCGCGTTCGGGTCGTTGCGCCGGTGCGCGGTGTTCACCACGATGCGGCGAGTGGCGGTCGTTAGCAGGTAGATGAACTCGGAGACTGTGAACGTGTTGTCGGATGTGTCCTGGATGTAGTTACCTTGGGCGTCTTTCAGGAAGTTGATCCCATCCTGCGGAGGACTCGTTTCCATGAAAGGTCCGTCGCCCACCACGAGCACGTAGATCGCCATGTGATCCTCCCCGGCCTCCTAGAGCGTGATCTAGCTGCTCAGACTTGCAGTCGGCCAACCTGTGGCATGCCGGCGCCGACTATGGGCCCGCTGCCGGAGGATGCAGGTCACCGGCAACGTTCCGATGCCAGCACCTGTACGGAGGAGCCGCTGGGCTTGCTGATACATCGCTGGCCGAAGACAGACGACGATTCTGCATTCCAGGGACGATCGAAGATCATCTTCATTGTCCGATCACAGAATGCCCGGATCTGCGTGCCTCAGCTGTGTGCGTTGATGGCTGCCAAGTTACCCAGACCGGCGGGACTGTGCGTGTTCTCTCTGAGGTGCCTCATCACTCAGGGTGGTGCCACCGATCTGTAGGCTCGTGCCGGTCCCTGGACCTGCCTGTAGGGGCAGGTGGTGACCGTGAGACGGCCTGCCCGTCCATGTGCCAGCATGCGGGAATGAGCCAGGATGGCGTGGACGTGCAGTGCCAGCGATGCCTGCGGATCAGCAGTTTCCCCAGCCGGGGCGATACCCGCTGGGACTGCCCATGCGGGTGCTCCTATAACCTGCGGCGCTGTTCCTCATGCGGGGTGGTCAGCAATGTCCGCTCATTGCAGCGGCGCGGCGAGCCCTGGCTGTGCGTCTGGTGTAATGCCGCCAACGAGGGTTACACCCCCCGCGACGACCCGGCCACCGCCACTCTGGGCGACCTGGCTGCCGACATGGCCCGTCATGGGCTGGAGTTCACTACCCGCGAGCCGCGGCAGGAGCAGGCCGCGATACCCAGCCGGTACTGATCGTGACCCCCAACGAGGTACCGGGCTACCGGATCACCCAGGTCCACGGGGACGTGTTCGGGCTGATCGTCCGGGCCCGCAATGCTTTCAGCAATATGGGCGCGCAGTTGCTCACGCTGGCGGGTGGGGAGGTCGCCGGGTACACCAGGCTGCTGACCGACAGCCGTAACCAGGCCCGGGAGCGGATGTGGCGCGAGGCCCGTGCCCGGGGTGCTAACGCGGTCGTCGCGATGCGGTTTGACTGCAATGAAATCGGCGACATTATGTCCGAGGTCGCCGCCTACGGCACCGCCGTCACCGTCGAAGCCGTCCAGCCACCACTCCCCCGAACCACCCTTGACCGGGAATGGGCCGGCCAGGGCAGGCACGGCCAGGCTCCATCGCTGACTGGTGACGGGGCCGCTACGAGCTCCTGACCGACCTGGGGCCCCACCCAGGCCCGCTTCCCCCAAGACGTACACGGCTGGCCGCCCAGAAACAACCGCTCCGCGGCATATGAGGGCACCGCGCGATCCTGGGCTGGCTATCTTTAACGGAGTTAGATTGGCAATGCCGGGTCGGCGGGTCGGTGCCTCCAGATTCAGCTGCGCTTTTCAGTGGGGCGATGGGATTGTACTGAGGAACACCTCGAAAGCCTCAGGGCCAACATGGGGATTGCCAGCAAAAGGATACTGCAGATCCTTGATCAGAATGAGGCTGATCGTGATCAAAGCTGCGATCGCCATCACCATCCCGATATGCACAGCCCTGCTCTTCAGCCCGAAGAGAAGGCAAAACGCAATCACTATGACAGCCCCAACGATCAGCGCCACCCAGATGGGCTCCGGTACCTCCTCGGTCATCGCATCCAGCCGGTCCCTCCGCGCTGCGGTCAAGCTGTTTACGCTCACCACTGCCTGCTCATAGAGGACCTGCTGCTGGCTGGTGCGGGGTGAGAACCGGAATACGCCGGCGCGGATCTGGGTCAGCAGGTCCTGCGCGACGGGGCTGCTCTTCCCCTCATTCATCAGCGGCCATTCCCTGTCTATAACCGTATGCGCATATTCCAGGGTCAGGTCCTCGATGGCTGGTCCTTCAGGCGCAGGAAGGCTGCGCGCTATCCAGTAGACGTTGGACAGCTGGTCGGCTTCGGTGTAGGTCGTGGCGTGTGCGCTGCTGAGGGTTTCCCACCCCACGATGACCACGAAGGCCAGCAGCACGGCGTACAGGACCGCAACCCCCGCGAAGATGAACCCCGCGACCTCGGTGTGCTCCTGCCGCTTCTCAGGCGCCCAGTACCGGTGAACGAGATAGACGCTCACCCCCGAACCAAGCAGTGCCCCAAGGAAAATCCAGAGGTTTGGCAGGTTCATCGCGCCCCCCCGGACTGCCGAAAGCCTGGCGATCAGCCAAGGACATACTAGCTGTGACAGCCAGCTGCTCCTGGCCAGCCCGCCTCCTTGCCAGTCTCCCGATAACGCAGGCCGCTCCGGAGCGGTCTCCCCACGACTGGCCGTACCCGTCCACAGCGCAGCCATCTTATCCTGGCCTAACTGCTCCACCCACGACGATAAATCCCACCCGGAAACTGACCGGGAACTGGTTCAGAACATTGAGACGGTCCGGGCCAGCCCCAGTCCGGACCGTCGAGTTCCCCGGCATCGACCAGCCGGTGCAACGTTAATCCTGCAGTGGATCGATGGAAAGGTGAGCTAAAGGTAGTGGATCGTGTCTCGCTGCACCCGCAGGGCAGCTACCGTCAGCCGCGGCCAAACTCGACGTTTGCAAATAACGCTCATGCCGAATCGAGTGCAAGAGACGCACTCAATTCGGCATGTGAGTGACTTGAGTGCGCGGGCTCGCCGAGGATGATCCTGGCCGGGCTGGGGCGCGCTTGCCAGGCGGGTTCAGGCCGGTGCGAGGCTCAGCCGCCGGGCCGATCGCAGTATGTGGGTGGTGGCGGCGGTGTGAGCTCGGGTGCCGATGACCGGGGCGCGGTAGGCCTGGACACGGGCGCCAGGAAACAGTGCGCAGACCTGGGCGCGCAGGTGCGTGGCCGCCTCGGCGGCGTCGGTCAGGTCGAACGTAAGCACGTACCGGGAGAAGCGGTGACACCCGGCGAGCGTCAGGCCATGGGCTGGCGCGCCGTCCAAACTTCGAAGCCGAGCGTGGCTGTGTACCGAGCAGCCTGGCGATGGGGCTGCCTCCGGGATGCGCGGGGACGTGGCCGTGTAGCACCACAGCGCGCTGCACGCCCGTGCGCGCGGCACGGCCATAGTGATCGCGTGCTCGTCAACGCAGGGCAGTTCCCGCGCGCAGGACTCATCCGGCTACCACCGCAGCGCTGCCCCAGGAAGCGCCCCTGGTCTTGATCATCAGCACAGGGCGCCGGCTGCCCCCGGCCAGGTGACTCACCGAGCACGGGCACCGGTGGAAACGGTAACCGGTGCGGGGAGCGCAGGACGCGGGCGCATGGCCCAGCCGGGGGCGGCTCGTGTGCCCGGCCGCGGAGCACGGGGAGCGCCATGATCGCTACCGCTGCCACTCCCCCGGCGGAACCCGGCGGCGGACGCGGACCTCGCAGCATGCAGCTTGTCCGGCCGCACCAGGCAGAGCGCCGCGTCAGGACTGGTGACCTCCTGCAGATCACAAAGGCGCTGCTCATCCGGGAGAGATGACGATGCTTGCGTTACTGCTGGCCAGACGGTCATCGTCTTGTGGATCTTGCCCCTCAGAATGCCCCTCACGGGGCGAACGCTCATCGGTTCGGCGTTCGAATTCTGTGTCTGACCTGGGTGGAGCTAAGCGGGCTCGAACCGCTGACCTCTTGCATGCCATGCCGGCCGATTTCGTCCGCCAGGGTAGCAGCAAGTCCGGTACCCGCACGTCAGGCCACATGCGGTGTCTGGCTGGGTCCGGCGCTGGCCGCAAGAGTCTGGGTGCGTAGTCACTTGGTTTGTCACTGGCTTTCCGGGCCTCACCAAGGAGGTGAGACCCATGACCAGCAGCGCCAACATCGACGACTTCACACCCTTCCGGATCAGGGGCCCGGTGATCGCGACAGTCCCACCCGGCCGTGACCCGCGGCCGGCATCCGGCCAAGCCTGGCTTCTGACCCGCCCCAGGGTGATCACAGGATGGCGGCAGGAGACCAGCCGTGGCTGACCGGCTCATCAGGATCACCACCGCCCTGGCCGTGGCCGCCGTCGCCGCGGTCGCGGCCGTGATCAGCTACCGGCACGCCTACGAACTCGTCACCACCCACGGCGAGACCGGCCTCACCGCCAGGCTGCTGCCCTTCACCGTCGACGGGCTGATCCTGGCGGCCAGCATGCTCATCCTCGACGCCAGCCGCCGCCACCAGCCCGTGCCACCATTGGCGCGCTGGTGCCTGGGCGCCGGCATCGCCGCCACCATCGGCGCCAACCTGGCCCACGGCCTGGGCCACGGCCCCATCGGTGCACTGGTCAGCGCCTGGCCCGCCCTGGCCCTGGCCGGCTCCTTCGAACTCCTCATGACCCTGATCCGAACCGGACCACCCGCAGAGACGACAGCCATCTCCACGTGTCATGCGAACCAGGCTGCGCCGGCAGCGGTGCACGATGCGCCACCCGTGCCAGCTGGCACGCCAGCGGTGGAGCAGACGGTACGGGCCTGGCACAGCGCAGGCCGCAGCCAGCGCGCCATAGCCCGCGACCTCGGCATCGACCGCCGCAAGATCAAACGCATCATCGACCACCCCACCTGACCCACTCCCCGACCAAGCTGCTTGACGGGAACGACGAGGGGCGCTGGCCCGTCCAACCATAGTTCTGCCTGAACGCTTGTTCTACAGAACTACCGTTCTCTTGTGCCCGAGGGCTGATGTCGTCCACTCTTAGAACATGTATTCGAGGAAGAGCCGACATGTGAACAGGTGTTCTACAGGGAGCTGCTACAGCATGGGCGTCGGGAGCGGGAGTTGGGCAGCTTGGGTTCACGCCTTGCTGATGCTAGCGATCGGTCACACCTGGCTCTTCATCGCTGGTGGCCTAGGTATGGTAGCAACGACCTATGTCGCCGCCTACTTCTTCGTTACAGCCATCATAAAGAATCCCGCATTTGACAAATTTGAGATCCGCACGTTTTTTCTATCCATTAAAAGTCAATCTAGCGGCGGTTCCAGGACCACTCAGCAGCAGAAGAGACCGCAGCGGAAGAAGGGCAAGCCTTCTGTGCAAGATCGGATCGACAACTCAAAGTTGTAAACGTTACTTAGTTTTGGTTTAGTCTACGTTACTTTCCATCTCAAGACCCCCACCACTCTTCCTTGTATGGCCGCTCGGTCTTCTGGGTGAATAATTGTCGCCTCGAAGTCCTGGTTAGATGGCTCCAGTCTGTAGAATTCCTTTTCGCGCCACAGGCGCTTTATCGTAGCTGAGTCACCAACAAGTGCAGCAACCATCTCGCCGTTCCCCCTTGGTTCAGGATATGGGACTACGAGTACTTGGTCGCCGTCAAGCACACCATCACCTATCATAGAGTCACCCTTAACATCCAGCACAAAAACGTCACCTATGGGCAGATATTGTGCAGGGAGTGTCAAATATTCTCGAATATTCCCATCGGCATCCCTTGGATTTCCAGCTGCGACCTCTCCCAGTACTGGGACCGCACGAACAAAATCCCGTATCATCGGTTGGGTATACCGTGAAACGTCCATGCCGTTAGACCTGAGCCATTCAATGGAGCGCATTGTGAGCACTATGTCCCGTGGCTCCGCCCGGGAACCCACTTCTTCCGGCTCGACGTAGCCCTTGTCCTTCAATTTAACGACGACCCCATGAATATTTGAAGGTGCTTTTCCCATTGCACGCGCCAGTTCGCGGATCGTCGGCGGTTTTCCATGATTCCTGTCAAATTTCAAGATTTCGATTAAAGCAGCCTCTTGCCTAGGTGTAAGTTTTGGGTCAATATCAGATGATTTATCATAATTTGCCATTATTGTCCCCTGGCAGACGTAGCACCAACAAGCTCCCGAGCTACGCTACCCCGGACGACCTCATGGAAAGGGTGGCTCAGTGGTTCAGGACGCAGCAATGCTGCGAACTGCGCTCGGACGCGCTCTGAGACGTACGCGCAGTCCCGGAAGCCTTGCGAGAGAACCCGGTTGCCATCTTCTGTCGGCCGAACGATCACGTGACGCCGCGGTAGTGCTGAGGCCCGGTTTTCGTCGGCCCAGGTGCCGCCAACCCGGCGTCGCAAGGCGGCGGGTGAACGCGATCTGCGAGCGCCTGATCGCCACCCTGCGCCGTATGTAGAGAAACGGCTGCGAGGGCGTGCGCCGGGCGGCATGTTCTCCGCCAACCCGGAATGGCTGTCGCCTCCGGCCCCTGACTCGGGTGGCGAGCTGGAGCCCGCCATCGAGTGCCTGCTGCAATTCTGCTGGGAGCCCCGCAGCTTCCGGGCCTGGATGATCCGCGCAGCCGGATCGAGTCAGCGGATACCTGGTTGCGGCACGAGGGCTACCGAGTTGGACTGACAGTGCCCGAGAGAGAGAGCGGCGCCGGCCCAGGCACAAAACCACTGACAACCATCCCATCGCGTCGGCACGCTGCGCGGCGGGTCTCCCCCGCCCGGGCCCGGCGGACCAACGCGCAGATCAACATGTTCAGTGCCGGTATCAACTAGAGGATTTCACGGCGCCGATTTCCCGTTGGGCGATTATTGGCCGGGCGTAGGCGCCCGCGGTCGCAGTCACGCGCGAGCAGCTGGCAGATGGGTGGCGACCCATGCCTCAAGCTGGCGGTCCAACTGGCCCGCCAGGCGCTGGATGAAGGCACGCCAGTCCCGGACACCGCCGAGATGCAGTGGACCCGGCGGCTGGCCTGTATGAGCTATCGATCCACGGATGCGGACGAAGTTCGCGAGTTCCTCTTTGACTTTTTTGGTGTTCATTCCTTGCCAGCGGCACTCGTTGAGCAAGCGGGCGCCCAGCACCTGGTCATGCAACGCGATGATCTGACGTGGGCCAGCTGTGTTCACACCGAAGGAATCGTCGTCATCTTCGGTCCCGCGGACGCGGACGGTCACAGCTTCCACTGCAGCCTCCCGCCACGCGTCCCCCGCGAGCCTCCACGGGTCCGATCCGGCCGTATCCGCAACGAACGCCCGAAGGACGCTTGGCAACTGCCCAGGTTGAGAATGGTGGGCCAGTTCTGCGACCGCCCAAATCAGGCCGTCTTCAACGTAGACCTCCCAGGCAGCGTAGGTAAGTAGCACGCATGAACGCAGGAGAGGTCCTTCGTCAGTGACGGGCCGTCCCCGACCCGGGTCAGCCGCCTTGGGATGGTGCTCAATAAGGTTATCGACATCGCATAGGGCCGTCGTGAGTGCATCATGGGGAGGAGTCATGATTCAATCCTGGCCCTAGAGGCCGATGACAAGCAGGTGTTTTGCGGCGCCGGGTGGCGCAACGACGTTCCCATCGCCCCGATGTTGAGTCTCACCGCCGCCTTCGCCGAGGGATCTGGGCGACAACAGCGATCCGTCATCTCAGCCTTACCCACATCTCACCGGACTCGTGGAGACCAGCACCGCAGCAGGGCCAGCGGCGTGGCCGTTACCAGCAGTCTGCTGCCCGCCACAGCAGCATGATCAGCACAACTAGCCCGTCCGGAAAATCGGGGCAGGCTCACCGCGCTTGGTCAGTGGTGTTGCCTTAGGGCGCCTCTGGCGGCGGGCAGGCCCGTGCGTGCGAGTGTCTCGGCACGGCGCATCGCGTCGGGGAGTCGGTGGCGCCTGGACATGTGCCGCACTAGGTTTGCTGCTTCGTCGCGGGACATTCCGACTGCGGTGACGAACAACGGGCGCGCCGAAGTTCCGCGCAGGACCGGCATGGCATGGGTAGCCGCCTGAAAGGCGGTCTTGGCCACGCCGATCACTGGGATGCCGAACTCAGCATGCGCGTGGGCACCTAGGCCGGGGGTGATGCTTCCTTGACGGCTTGGTCGATGCCCTCGGTTTGCCAGCTTCCATAGCTGATGCCCGTGCCCTGGATCTTCCAGTCATTGCGGCCATTTGAGGTCCGTCCCACCACCACTGCCGCGGCGGCGCTGGGGCTGGCAAACACCTGGTCGTGGGCGAACCGCATGGTTCTGCCGTCGTTGCCGGGGACCAGAGCTGCTTCCTGGACGAGCTTCTCGTGCAGGGCCTTGTAGGCGTGCGGGACTCCGATCCAGGTACTACGGGCCTTCGAGCCCTCCAGCACGGTGAACTCCCCGTCGAGTTCACGGGCCGTTGCGGTGATCCCTTCCTTTCTCAGCTGCAGCTCAAACGTGGGTGAGGGGCGTTGCCGGTCCCGGAACAGCGCCCGCAGCGAGCCGACCGCGCTGGCCGGGGCGCGCAGGATATTGACCCCGAGCACCGGCAGGATGATCTTCGCCTGGGCGATGAAGTACTCCATGTCCGAACATCAGCTTCGGGCAGCGGGAGCAGCGGCGGGGCGGTGCCGTTGATCAGCCGCGAGCGCCGGGCCTGTTGCGCCAAGCGTGATGAAGCTGCTCTCCAGATACCGGGCGTGCGCTTTGGTCAAGTTGGCGTCCTTGCGACGTGAGCACAATCGCCCGGTCCCAGAAGTCCTTGCCACCCTGCTCCTCGGTCCGGGCGTGCTGCCTCAGCCGGGTTCCCACGTCATCGCCCTCACCGATGTAGGCCAGCGTGCCGCCGAAGCTTTCCGGATCATCGCCAAGCAGGAAGTAGACCCCCGTCCGCGCGATCTCCGGCCGCCTCAGCAACGCCACCAGATCCGACCGGGGCGCGGCCACAATATGCCCCGTCCAGTTCATGATCTCCGCCGTCAGCAGCCCACCCGGCGTGCCATCTGCGAGGAACACCCGGATAGACCGGCCAACACTCACCGCACCCTCCCGCCGCCTACCTACCGTGACGCTTCCAGTCGGCCGACCCTGTTCTGCCGTGCCAGCAAGACGGCCTCAGGGATTCGAGCGCGCGCACAGGTCATCGAACCTCGCCACGACCCGCGTCACTGGCAGAAACTCCCCGCACTGACACCCATGTACGGCGCCATAAGCCTACGGCCGAACAGCTGCCACGGCAGACTGTCAGGCGCACGGGCAATCCACTTGCACGCAACGCATGCGGCCAGCCCTTAAATTCTCCCCGCAAGGGGACATACCGGGCAGGTCCCAAGTGACTAGAGATAGTCACTTTTAGTCGAACACACGCGCGAAAAAGTAGTGGAGCTAAGCGGGCTCGAACCGCTGACCTCTTGCATGCCATGCAAGCGCTCTACCAACTGAGCTATAGCCCCGGCATCGCCCGCGTGACTGGCACGCGGACCGGAGTTAGCATACCGGTTCCCTGGACGCTCTCGAACAACCTGGACACCGGCCCCAGGGACGCGGCCCCAACCGTCCCCCACCACCCGCGGACCTCAGCGGTCGTCGCTGAGCACCGGCTCCGGCAGCGTTCCCGCGTTGTGCTCGACCAGCCGCCAGCGCCCATGCCTGCGGGACACGACCGACCAGGCGCAGTTGGCCAGCGGCCCGATGACGCCCCAGAGGTCCTCAGGGAGGCCAAGCAGCCGGGCGGCGCCTAGCCGGATCGCCGCCCCGTGACTCACCACGACAGCGAGAGAACCTGGCTGGAGGCTGTCCGCGATCCGCTCCATCGCCGATCCCGCCCGGTCGGCGACGGTGGCCGAGGATTCGCCCTCCGGTGGCCACCACCGCGCGAACTCAGCCGGATAGCGGGTCCGGATCTCCACGTCGGTCAGGCCTTCCCAGGCTCCGCCGTGGCGTTCCCGCAAGTCCTTGTCCGTGGTCACGGTCAGCCCGGTCAGCCGGGACAGCGGCGCGGCGGTGGCCATGGCCCGGCTCAGGTCCGAGGAGATGATCACGTCCGGCCGCAGCGCGGCCAGCAGCCGGGCGGCCCGCTCAGCCTGCTCCACGCCGACCTCATCCAGCTGGATGTCGGTCTGGCCCTGGAAGCGGCCCTGGACGTTCCACGGGGTCTGCCCGTGCCGCCACAACACCAGCCGGACCCGGGAATCCGGGCCCGGCACTGACTCAGAGCTCATTCCGCCCTCTCCTGCGTGCGTGTCCGCCCGCCCGGGACGGCACCCGCGCTGTCCGCGCAGGCAGCCGTCCGAGCCGGGCAGGATGTATTACGGGCCCCGGACCCAGTACCCGCGCTCCATCACGCCACCGCGCAACCTGGCCAGTTGGCGCGGGCGGGCCTTCGATCCGCTGAGCTCGTCAGTCAGCGTGCGTCCCCGGCGGATGACCCGCCGGGCCGCGTACCGCCGACCGACACCGTCTCAGGCAGCTGGATCTGCGGGCAGTCCTTCCAAAGCCGTTCCAGAGCGTAGAACGTGCGCTCCTCGGCATGCTGCACGTGGACGACAATGTCCAGATAGTCCAGCAGTACCCAGCGCCCTTCCCGCTCGCCCTCGCGGCGTACCGGGCGGGCCCCGGCCTTGCGCAAGTTCTCCTCGACCGCATCGACGATCGCCTTCACCTGGCGGTCGTTGGCCGCGGAACAGAGCAGGAACACGTCGGTGATGACGAGCTGCTCACTCACGTCGTAGGCGATGATGTCGCTGGCGAGCTTGTCGGCCGCGGCCGCAGCGGCTATCTCCGCAAGCTCAACGGCCCTGGTGGTGGCAGTCACGTGTGGTATTCGTCCTCCTCAGCCGGGGACCTCCCCCTAGCCTCTCACGGCCCAGGCAAGCAGGGCAGTGCGGCAATTCAGCCTAACCCGGCCCGCCGACAAAGTCCGCACGCCGGGCCCACAGCCACCCGCCGCCACCCACAGACGCCCACAGACGCCCACAGCGCCGCGCGACAGACGCCCACCAGCGGCCACAGCCCCTGAACGGCCAGAACCCGGCCCCAGACCGCCCGTAGCCCCGGCACTCACTGCCGGGCCATAGCCACCCGCATCTCGGCCTCGCTATCGCTGATCAGGTCCCCCGACAAGTCCACGGTCACGGTGTGCAGCGTCCCGCTGAAGGGGAACGGCGCCCGGTAGTCCGCCACCACGGCCGACCCGGGATTCGCCCCGCAGGTCAGCCCGCCCGGGTTCAGGGCGATGGGCGTGGTCACCGGGAACTCCGCCTGCCCGGCCAGTTGCCCGTCGATGTACAGCTGGGCCCGGCCCGGGGCGCCCGTACCGGCCGCGAAGTCCGGCTTCCCCGTGGGCTCGAACTCGAAGCGGAGCTCATGGCGCCCTTCCGGCACGGGTTGGCCGGATGAGACCCGGTACACGCTGCGCCGGACGTAGTTGTGCGCGTAGTGCAGCACGCCATCGAGCAGGTACATCGTCCAGCCGCCGACCCCGCTGCCCTGGCAGAGCAGCACGCCCTCGGCCCCGCCGGCCGGGATCTCCGCGTCGGCGGTGATGCTGTGCGGCCGGTTGAGCACCCGGGCAGCCACCCAGACCGGCACGGTCTGCGTGCCCGGCCGGTACACGTAGCGGTCGCGCGGGGCCGCGACCTGGGGCCGCTCCACCATCAGCCGGGCCGCCGCACTGCCGTCGATCGGCAGCACGTTGTACTTGCCCGCCTCCACGTACCACTGGGCGATCATCTCGATGAGCCGGCCCCGGTGCTGGCCGGCCAGGTTGTGGTTCTCGGCCGGGTCCTCGGTGATGTGGTACAGCTCCCAGTGATTGGCATCCAGGTCGGTCAGCGCCTCCGCGGTGATCGGGACGCCGAAGCCCTGGCCGGCCTCGGCGAAGGACGGCCCTGGCCACGGGCACACTGCCCGCCAGCCCTGATCGTCGATCGCGCGGTGACCGAGCATCTCGAAATACTGCGTGTGGCGCCGGCTGGGGGCCGACGCGTCATCGAACGTGTGCGCGAAGCTGACCCCGTGGATCGGCGACTGGGTCACGCCCCGGATCGCCTCGGGCGGGTCCACTCCCAGCGCGTCCAGCACGGTGGGCACGATGTCGATGATGTGCGCGTACTGGGTGCGCACCCCGCCGCGGGCCCGGATCCCGGCCGGCCAGTGGACCAGGAACGGATCGCTGGTCCCGCCGCGGTAGGTCTCGCGCTTCCAGCGGCGGAACGGCGTGTTGCCGGCCCAGGTCCAGCCCCACGGGTAGTGATTGAAGGTGTCCGGGCCGCCGAGCTCGTCGATCGCGCCCAGGCTCTCCTCCAGCGTCTCCTGCGCGTTGTTGAAGAACTGCAGCTCGTTGGTGGTGCCGTTGACCCCGCCTTCGGCGCTGGCGCCGTTATCGGACACCAGCATGATCAGCGTGTTGTCGAACTGGCCGGTCTCCCTGAGGAAGTCGAGCACCCGGCCCAGGTGATGGTCGGTGTGCGAGAGGAAGCCCGCGAAGACCTCCATCATCCGGGCGGCCAGCCTGCGGGCGTCCGGGGACAGCGACTCCCAGGCCGGGACGTCCGGGTCATGCCGGGACAGCTCCGTGTCCGCGGGCATGATGCCGAGCGCCTTCTGCCGGGCGAAGACCCGCTCCCGGTAGGCGTCCCAGCCGTCATCGAACTGGCCCGCGTACCGGTCGGCCCACTCCCTGGGCACGTGGTGCGGGGCGTGCGTGGCCCCGGGACAGTAGTGCAGGTAGAACGGCTTCTCCGGGGCGACCTGGGCGGCGTCGGCGATGAACTGGATGGCCTTGTCGGCCAGGTCCACGTTGAGGTGGTAGCCCTGCTCCGGCGCGGCGGGCGGCTCGACCTGGTGGTTGTCGTAGACCAGGTCGGGATACCACTGGCTGGTGTCACCGCCCAGGAACCCGTAGAACCGCTCGAAACCCCGGCCCAGCGGCCAGCGGTCGAACGGGCCGACCGCCGACTCGAACTCCGAGGGCAGCAGGTGGTACTTGCCGACCATGTACGTGCTGTACCCGTGGGCCAGCAGCATCTCGGACAGGAATCCGTTCTCGAACGGGATCCGTCCGTGGTACCCGGGATAGCCGGTGGCGAGCTCGTTGATGGCCGCCATCGCGTTGGCGTGGTGGTTGCGCCCGGTGACGATGCACGAGCGGGACGGCGAGCACAGCGCGGTGGTGTGCATGTTCGTGTACAGCAGCCCACCCTCGGCGAGCGCGTCGAAGTTGGGGGTGGCGATCGGGCTCCCGTAGCAGCCCAGCTGCCCGAACCCGGTGTCGTCCAGCACGATGATCATCACGTTCGGCGCGCCGGGGGTGGCCCGTACCGGCTGGGGCCAGGCGGGCGACGACTGGTCCGTCGTCCGGCCGATCACGCCCGGGAACGCAGTGCCCGGTTTGTACTCGTTCAGCCCCATCAGCGCTCCCCCGCGGCGTGGACCGGTGGCCCGGTGCCCCCCAGATGACCCGGTCCCTCCCAGGAGACGCCGCCATGGGGTCCCGGGGATCATCCTCCCGGGGTGAGGCCTTCCTGCGGCCCGCACGAGGTCCCGTCGCCGTTGCAGTACAGCCCGCGCTTGGCGATGTACTGCACCACCCCGTCGGGGACCAGGTACCAGACCGGCTCGCCCGCGGCGACCCGCTGGCGGCACTCGGTGGACGAGATGGACAGGGCCGGGATCTCGACCAGGCTGACCTGGTCGCTCGGCAGCCCGGCGCTGGACAGCCGGTGCCCGGGCCGGGTCACGCCCACGAAGTGGGCCAGCTTGAACAGGTCCGCCGCGTCCTGCCAGGACATCATCTTGGACAGCGCGTCCGCGCCGGTGATGAAGAAGAACTCGGCGTCCTCGCCGCGCATCGACCGCAGTTCGCGCAGCGTGTCGATGGTGTAGGTCGGCCCGGGCCGGTCGATGTCCACCCGGCTGACCGAGAACCGCGGGTTCGACGCGGTCGCGATCACCGTCATCAGGTAGCGGTCCTCGGCCGGGGACACCTTCCGGCCGTCCTTCTGCCAGGGCTCGCCGGTGGGCACGAACACCACCTCGTCGAGGGCGAACGCGTGCCCGACCTCACTGGCGGCGACCAGGTGACCGTGGTGGATGGGGTCGAAGGTGCCACCCATGACCCCTAGCCGCGGGGCCCGGCGGGACTGTGGATCGGGCACGTCAGACTCACCAACCTTCATCACGTGACTCTAACCGGCGCCCCGGTCCGCCCTATTTCCTGGATAGCACTGCCCGTAACCGGGCTTTCCGCCAGCGCTAGCTACGCAGCGTGATTCCTTGACTACAGCTTGGCCAGCCAGGACCAATCCGCTGACCGGGGGCGTCCCGAAGTCCCCTACAACGGGCGCGCCACGGGGGTGGGTCCAGTCTTCCCTGGAGGAAGCTACATGATCGGTACGAAACGGCTCAGAATGCTGGGCACGCGGAAAGCAGGGATCGGCCTGGTCGGCCTGCTGGCCGCGGGCCTGGCGCTGGCGTCCGGGACGGCCTTCGCGTCGACCTCATCGTCGTCGTCGAGCATGTCGGGGATGACCTCGGCCAGCTCCTCGATGAACATGCGGGGCTTCACCAAGGGCTTCTATGCCGGGCACACGGTCCGCTTCTACTACAGCAAGAACTTCAGCTGTAAGCAGCCACCGGCCAGCACGGCCTCCTCGAAGTGCGAGGGCGGGACCAACTACACCCAGACCCCGGCCAGCACCTTCGACCCGCTGTACGTGATCGTGCCACTCGGCTTCACGCCGCCGAAGTGGACCCTGCAGTGCCCGGCGGGCACCTGCATCGACCATCCGCACACCATCGACCTGACGTCGGTGCTGGGCAGCGGCACGGGCAACCTGACGCTCCCGGCGCACAGCCACATCGTGGCCACCGCGAACAGCCACCAGTCTGAGTGGTGGAACGTGGACGTCGTCGGGGTCAAGAGCATGAGCGCCTGGGACAAGCTGATCCGGTCCAAGGATGCCCACGAGCTGCAGTACCTGCAGCGGCGTCACCCCTCGCAGGTGACGGGCAACATCCCGACCAACCTGTTCCTGTACTTCTCCGTGCTCAGGTAACACCCGCTCGCCGGCGCTGGCCGCGCCTGACCCTGGGTGCGGCCAGCGCCATCCCCTCGCGACCCATCCGACCCGTCCACCCGTCCGCACGAGAGGTGCCACGCATGGTTAACCAGCCCATGGACGCCGCCCGGGCCCAGGCCCGGACCGCGGTTACCGGGATCCGGGCACGGCGTAGCTGGAGGGCACTGCGCAGCTGGCGCGGGGCCGTCGGGCTCGGCGGCCTCGCCGCCGGGACCATCATGATTACCGGGGCGTTCCTGCCTTGGGTGTTCACGTTCGCCGGGCTGATCGGCATCCCCGGGGTGCGTGGCAGCAACGGGCGGATCCTGGCTGCCGCCGGGGCCGTCATCGCCCTGGCCGGCCTCGCCCACCTCCTGCGCGGCGGGCGAGGGTCCCGGTGGCTGATCGGCCTCGGCGGCTTCCTGGCCACCGGGTTCTCCGGCTTCCTGCTCCTCCAGCTCGCGGCCAGCATGCGGTCGCTGAGCACCGACTCGATGGTGGCCGCGCGCAGCGGCCCCGGCTTGTGGGTCGCCGCCGCCGGGTCGGCGCTGGCCTTCGCCACCATGTTCGCGCCGGCCTCGGCCCAGCGGACCCTGGTCCGCCGGGACGCCTCGTCCGGCCTGCTGGCCTGGGCCGCCGACCGTGAATCGACCGGGCTGCGGCGCGGCATCCAGATCGCCCTCGGTGTCCTGTGGCTGGCCGACGGCGCGCTGCAGCTCCAGCCGTTCATGTTCGGCCGGGGCTTCGTGAACCAGATCCTCATGCCTGCCTACATGGGCAGCCCCGCCGGGGTCACCGGCCCCGCCCTGGCCTTCACCCGGCTGATCCTGCACGCCCCAGGGGCCTGGAACACCGCGTTCGCTGTCACCCAGCTGCTGCTGGGCGCCGCGCTGCTGTGGCGGCCCGCGGTGCGGGCGGGACTGGCCGGCAGCGTCGTCTGGGCGCTGGCCGTGTGGTGGTTCGGCGAGGGGCTGGGCGGCGTGCTCAGTGGCTCGGCCAGCCCGCTCACCGGTGCGCCCGGGGCCGTGATCCTCTACGGGCTGATCGCTGTCCTGGCCTGGCCCTCCGCGGCCCGTGCGGCCCGGGCTGGGCAGGACCCGGCGCGATCCGGTCGCCGCGGGCAGCCCCCTCGGCCTGACCGGGGCCCGCCTCTGCTGGCTGGCGCTGTGGGGCAGCTCCGCGTACTTCATGCTGCAGGCGAGTCAGCCGGGCCCCGGGCGCGGTACGCGATACGTTCGCGGGCCTGGCCTCCGGGGAACCGGGGTGGATCGCCGGCCTGGACCGGGGCCTGGCCAGCGCCGCGTCCGGCCAGGGCCTGGCGATCAGCATCGGCCTCACGGTGGTTTTCGTTGCGGCGGGCTTGGGGGTGTTCTGGTCCGCCACCACCCGGCCCGCCCTGCTGCTCAGCGTGATCGTGGGCGTGGCGATCTGGGTCCTCGGGGAGAACTTCGGCGGGATCCTGACCGGGCAGGGCACCGACCCCAGCACGGGCCTGGTGCTGGTGCTGCTGGCCGCCGCGTTCTGGCCGCCGAACCGCCGCCCCCGCGGACCCCATCTCCCATGATCAGGGTGATGCTCCGGTCATGGCGCAGGAGGAAATGGCGTAATCACGGCGGGCCGGCCGGGACACCGGGAATTGGTGGGCCCAGGCCGGCACTACTCGGCAAGGGGCCTAGCATGGCTGGTATGACCTCAGTGCCGGATCGTGCCCGCGTCCGCCTTCCCGGGATCAGCTCCCGTGCCTACGAGCACCCCGCTGACCGGACGGCGCTGGTAGCGCTGCGTAAACTCACCGGCTTCGACGCGCTGCTCAAGCGTCTGGCCTCGCTGTTCAGCGACCGGAACCTGCGCTTGATGTTCCTGGCCAGCTCGGTACGGGCCTCGAACGAGCAGTATCCCCACCTCTACCAGCTGCTGCTGGATGGCTCCGCCATCCTGGACCTGCCCGAGGTGCCCGAGCTCTTCATCACCCAGGACCCGATGCCGAACGCGATGACCCTGGGCTCCGACAAGCCGTTCATCGTCATCACGACCGGCCTGGTCGACCTGCTGGACGCCGAGGAGCACCGCTTCGTGATCGGGCATGAGCTCGGCCACGTGCTGTCCGGGCACGCCGTGTACCGGACCATGCTGTACATCCTGACCTCGCTGGCGGCCCGGCTGGCCTGGTTCGCCATCGGCTACATCAGCCTGAAGGTGATCATCGCCGGGCTGGAGGAGTGGTACCGCAAGTCCGAGCTGTCCTGTGACCGGGCCGGCGTGCTGGCCAGCCAGGACCCGGGGGCTGGGCGCCGGGCCCTGATGAAGATCGCCGGCGGCGCGCGGATCTCCGAGCTCAGTCCCGACGAGTTCCTCAAGCAGGCCCACGAGTATGACGCCGTCCCGGACGTACGGGAAGGCTTCCTCAAGATGCTGCAGATGCTGGGCACGACGCACCCGTTCGCGGTGGTGCGGTTCGCGGAGCTGGACCGCTGGGTGGCCGAGGGCGAGTACGAGGCGATCCTGGCCGGCAACTACCCGCGCCGCGAGGACGACGCGGACGCCTCGGTGCAGGACGAATTCGTGTCCGCGGCCAAGTCCTACCAGGACTCCTGGAATCGGAGCTCGGACCCGTTCATCGGGCTGGTCAAAGGGGTCGCGGAGACCGCCGTGGGGACCGGCCAGTCGCTGTTCGGGAACATCTTCGGTCAGCGGGGCGGCGGCAGCAGCAGCGGCGACGACAACTGACTGGCTGGCTAACTCAGCGGGGGGTCCTGAGCAGGACGAGGTCGTCGCGGTGCACGATCTCGCGCTCGTACTCGGGGCCCCGCTGGGCGGCCAGTTCGTGCGTGGAGCGGCCCATCATGGCCGGGATCTCGGACGCGTCGTAGTTCACCAGGCCCCGGGCGATCACCCGGCCGTCTGGGCCACACAGGTCAACCGGGTCGCCCGCGTCGAACCCGCCCTCCACGCCGGTAATCCCGGCGGGCAGCAACGACGCGCGGCCGGCCTCGATGGCCTTGGCCGCGCCCTCGTCCAGCAGCAGCCGGCCATGGCTGGCGGCGGCATGGGCCAGCCACAGCTGCCGGGCCCGGGGCGGCCGCCGGGCGCCGGGCGCGAAGTAGGTCCCCTGCGGCTCCCCCGCCAGCACCTCCCGCGCGGCGGCGGCGCTGGCCACCACGGTCGGGATGCCCGCCTCGGTCGCGATCATGGCCGCGTCCACCTTGGTGACCATCCCGCCCGTGCCGACCGGGCCCGTGCCGGCCGGGCCCGTCCCGCCCGCACCCGCGCCCGGCGAGACGCTGCCGCCCGCGCCGACCCGGCCCAGCGTCACCCCGGCCAGGTCGTCGCGGCTGCGTACCTCGGCGATCCGCCGGGCGCCGGGCTGCCGCGGGTCGGCGTCGTACAGGGCGTCCACGTCGGATAGCAGGATGAGGGCCCCGGCCCGGACCACGTGCGCGACGAGCGCGGCCAGCCGGTCGTTGTCGCCGAACCGGATCTCGTCCGTGGCCACCGTGTCGTTCTCGTTGACGATCGGCAGGATCCCGAGTTCGAGGAGCCGGCTCAGCGTGCGCTGGGCGTTGCGGTAGTGCGCGCGGCGCATCAGGTCGTCGGCGCTGAGCAGCACCTGGCCGGTGCGGACCCCGTGCCGGCCGAAGGCCGCGGTGTACCGGGCGACCAGCAGGCCCTGCCCCACGCTGGCGGCAGCCTGCTGGGTGGCCAGGTCACGGGGCCGGCGCGGCAGCCCGAGCGGGGCCAGCCCGGCGGCGATGGCGCCGGACGAGACCAGCACGACCTGGCTGCCGCCGTGGGCCCGGGCCGCGAGCGCGTCGGCCAGGGCGGCGATCCGGTCCTCGTCGATCCCGCCCCGCGCCGTCGTCAGCGACGACGACCCCACCTTGACCACCACCGGGCTGGCCTCCGCGATCCCCGGCCACCGCTGCTCCCCCGCCGCCGGCCCGCGACTTCCCCCAGTCTGGTCACTCAGCCCCGCCACGCCGCCCCTCCAGCCACACACATCACAGAAACCTCACCAGCATTACGGCCACCAGGGACGCTTTCGTGATCATGGGTTTGGTGTCGCTATAACAACACCAAACCCATGATCACGAAAGCCCCAGTTCCGGGCTCGACGCCTGAACCGTCCCTGAAGTATCCCTCCAGCCCCTCCAGTCGCATCAGCCGCAGCGCAGCGGCGGGGCGTGGTGACCGTGGTCGGAAAGCGCCGTGAGAGCGACGTTTTCCGACCACGATCGGGGGCGGGTGCCCGCGACGATCAGGGCGCGAGGCGGCGGTCGGTGCCCCGGGGGCCGCGGCCGCCCTGGCCGGCGGGGATGTCGGGGTCCCAGTCGAAGACCACGGCCTCCTCGCCGTTGCCGATCATGACCTCGGCGCCGTCTTCCGCGCCGGCCTCGGCCAGGGCTGCCTCCACCCCCAGCTTGGCCAGCCGGTCGGCGAGGTAGCCGACGGCCTCCTCGTTCGCGAAGTCGGTCTGCTGGACCCAGCGCCACGGCTTGTCGCCCCGGACCAGGAACGTGTTCTCCCCGGACCGTTCGATCTCGAACTCGGGCCCCGCGGCGGGCCGCGGCCGGATCACCCGCCGGGTCGGTTCCTCGACGGGAGCGGCCGCGCGGACCTCGGCGACCACCGCGGCCAGCGCGAACGCGAGTTCGCGGACCCCTTCCCTGGTCGCCGCGGAGACCTGGCACACGGTCAGCCCGCGGGCGGCCAGCTCCGGCTCGGCCTGCGCGGCCACCTCCCGGGCGGCCGGCACGTCGATCTTGTTCAGCACCACGATCCGGGGCCGGTCCCGCAGGTCCGCGCCGGTGACGTTCTCGTAGGCGTCGAGCTCGGCCTCGATCACGTCGAAGTCGGCGACCGGGTTGCGGCCGGTGTCCCCGCTGGTCTCCGGGGCGGTGCAGTCCAGCACGTGCACCAGCACCAGGCAGCGCTCCACGTGGCGGAGGAACTCCAGCCCCAGGCCCTTGCCCTGGCTGGCCCCGGGGATCAGGCCGGGCACGTCCGCCGCGACGAACTGGATGTCGCCCGCCTCCACCACGCCCAGGTGCGGGGTCAGCGTGGTGAACGGATAGTCGCCGACCGTAGGCCTGGCCGCGGACAGCGCCCCGATCAGCGAGGACTTGCCTGCGTTGGGGAAGCCCACCAGGCCCGCATCGGCCACGGTCTTGAGCTCGAGGATCAGGGAGCACTCCGCGCCCGGCTCGCCGCGCAGCGCGAACCCGGGGGCCTTGCGCTTCATCGAGGACAGGGCTGCGTTGCCGAGGCCACCATGGCCACCCTCAGCGGCCACGAACCGGGTTCCGGCCCCGGTCAGGTCGGCCAGGACCTCGCCGTCCTCGGTACTGACCACGGTCCCGTTCGGTACCCGGACCACCAGGTCATCGCCGGCCGCGCCGTTGCGGTTGGACCCGGAGCCCTGCGTGCCGTTGCCCGCCTTGCGCACCGGCCGGCGCTGGAAGTCGAGCAGCGTGGCCACGCTGGGATGCACCTCGAGGATCACGTTGCCGCCGCGGCCCCCGTTGCCCCCGTCCGGGCCGCCCAGCGGCTTGAACTTCTCACGGTGGACGGAGGCGCAGCCGTGCCCGCCGTTACCTGCCTTGATGCGCAGGACCGCCCGATCTGCGAACTCTGCCACTGCCCCTCCTCTCGGGGTCACAGCCCACTAGCCTCACAGCCCATCAGCCGCTCTCGGCGAGGGCCAGGTTGATTCCCGTTCATTCCCAACGGTCCGTCCGCGGCCGCCGGATCCTGCGCTCACATGCATCAGGGGCGGACCGCCACCGGTCCGCCCCTGCCCTGATGCCTATGTCTGACGAATCGCTTCCGGGCGGACCTTATTCCGCCGCCGGGGTGTCACCCGGCTCGGCCGCGATCACGCTTATCGCCCGGCGGCGGCGCACGCTCCCGAACGTGACCTTGCCCGCGACCAGCGCGAACAGGGTGTCGTCACCGCCGCGGCCGACGCCCGGCCCGGGGTGGAAGTGCGTACCGCGCTGGCGCACGATGATCTCGCCCGCGTTGACCTGCTGCCCGCCGAAACGCTTGACGCCGAGCCGCTGCGCCGCGGAGTCACGGCCGTTCCGGCTGGACGACGCGCCCTTCTTGTGTGCCACGTCAGCTCAGCTCTCCTTCTTGGCGGCGCTGCTCTTCCCGGCGCTGCTCTTCGCGGCGCTCTTCTTGGCCGCGCCGATGCCGGTGATCTTCAGCTGGGTGTAGTGCTGCCGGTGGCCCAGGCGCCGCCGGTACCCGGTCTTGTTCTTGTACTGGATCATGTTGATCTTGGGGCCGGCGACCGGGCCCAGGATCTCCGCCGTGACCTGGTAGCGGTCCAGCTCGGCCGCGTCGCTGATGACGTTGCCATCATCGACGACGAGCAGCGCGGTCAGCGTCACGCTGGACCCGACGTCACCCGCCAACGTGTTGACGGTGAGCACGTCGTCCACCGCCGCCTTCTCCTGCCTGCCACCGCAGCGCACGATCGCGTACACCGAGAACTCGCTCTCTGCCTTCGCGGCTGGGCCGCGGCCTCATGCGGCCGGGGCCGCTCTCTCGTCAGGGTGGACCGGGCCGCATGGCCTGGTCCCGGGTTTCTGCCTGGCGCGGACCCACCGTGCCGCCTGCTGCAGTGGCTAGCACGTGAACGTGACTAGCGCCTGCACTGGGCGGGCATCGGACGGGGGCCTGCCTCGCACACTGGCGGCGGGCCGCGAGGCCCGATCCGCTATGTGCACCGACCACTCAGGCTATCAGAAAGGCGGGTGCTCCTCGTCCGTGGCAGCTGAGCCCTCGTCCGCGGGAGGGCTGTAGGTGTCCGCGGGCTGACCGTCGCCATCCGCCGGGCGGGTGTCACCGTCCGCGGGGCGGCGGCCGGTGTCCGCGGCAGGACTGCCCTGGTCCGCCGGCCCGGAGCCGGACCCCGGCGCGGGGTACGGCTCAGGCGTGACGTCCGGGGCCGGCGGTGCTTCCGCCGGGACAGGCGCATCGCCCGCGGGCCATGAGGACACCGCCGACGCCGCGTCCGCAGCCGTCAGTCCTTCCGCAGCCGGGTTCGGCTCCACGGCGGGCTCAGACTCCGAGGCCGGCGCGGTTGCGGGCACGGTCTCAGTTGCGGGCGCGGTCTCAGTTGCAGGCACGGTCTCAGTTGCAGGCGCAGTCCCGGTTGCGGGCGCGGTCTCCGTGGCGGGCACGGTCTCCGTGGGGAGCACGGCCTCGGCGGCCTGCCCTTCCACCGGGACCACGGCGTCCCGGGCCGACCCCGCATCCGGGGTGGCTTCCGCCGGTGCTGTCCCGGCCGGGGCAACTCCGGACGAGACCGGCTCAGACGGCGCGGACTCGGGCGGGGCGTCGGGCGCCCCGGCGGGCCGGGTCGCCGCACGGCGCCGGCGGCGGCCACCCTGGCGCTCCCCGGGTGTGGCGACCAGCAGCGCGGCCGCCGACTCGCCAGCGGCTGCCTCGCCGCCGTCCGGGGCGCCGGCCGCGTCGTCATCCGCAGCCGGAGGGTCCTGGCGGCCGTTGCGGTCCTGCTGGCCGTTCCGGTCGCCGCGGCCGCTCTTGTCCTGGCCGCTCTTGTCCTGGCCGTTCTTCTCCTGGCCGTTCCGGTCGGACCGGCCGTTGCGGTCCTGGTGCCCGTTCCGGTCCGCGCGGCCGTTCCGGTCCTGGCGGCCCCCGCCGGACTGGCGGCCGTCGTCGCCGCCGGAGCGGCTCCGCTGGCCCGTGCCGGCCGGCTCGGTCAGGTCGAGGGAGATGATCCGGCCGCGCCCGTTACAGCAGTCGCACGGCTCGGAGAACGCCTCCAGCAGCCCGGCTCCGACCCGCTTGCGGGTCATCTGCACGAGGCCGAGCGAGGTGACTTCGGCGACCTGGTGCTTGGTGCGGTCCCGGGCCAGGCATTCCAGCATCCGGCGCAGCACCAGCTCGCGATTGCTCTCCAGGACCATGTCGATGAAGTCGATCACGATGATGCCGCCGACGTCCCGCAGCCGGAGCTGCCGGACGATCTCCTCGGCGGCCTCCAGATTGTTCCGGGTGACGGTCTCTTCGAGGTTCCCGCCCTGTCCGGTGAACTTCCCGGTGTTGACGTTGACCACCGTCATGGCCTCGGTGTTGTCGATGACCAGGGAACCGCCGCTGGGCAGCCACACCTTGCGCTCCAGCGCCTTGGCCAACTGCTCGTCGATCCGGTACCGGGCGAACACGTCCTCGTCGTCGTCCGTCCAGTGGGTGAGCCGCTCGGCCAGGTGCGGGGCCACGTACTGGACGTATTCGTGGACGAGATCCCAGCCTTCGTCCCCCGCCACGACCAGCGACGCGAAGTCCTCGTTGAAGATGTCCCGGACCACGCGGATGGTCAGGTCGGGCTCGCTGTACAGCAGGTCCGGCGCGTTGGCGGTCTTGGACTTCTGCTCGATGGCTTCCCACTGCGCGGCCAGCCGGGCCACGTCCCGGGACAGTTCTTCCTCGGTGGCGCCTTCCGCGGCGGTGCGCACGATCACGCCCGCGCCGTCCGGCATGACCTGCTTGAGGATCTGCTTGAGCCGGGTGCGCTCCTTGTCCGGCAGCTTGCGGCTGATGCCCATCATGGAGCCGCCCGGCACGTAGACCAGGTAGCGGCCGGGCAGGCTCACCTGGCTGGTCAGCCGCGCGCCCTTGTGCCCCACCGGGTCCTTGGTCACCTGGACCAGGACGGCCTGGCCGGACTTGAGCGCGGACTCGATCCGCTTGGAGTCACCCTCCAGCCCGCTGGCGTCGAAGTTGACCTCGCCGGCGTACAGGACCGCGTTGCGGCCCTTGCCCACGTCCACGAAGGCCGCCTCCATGGAGGGCAGCACGTTCTGCACCTTGCCCAGGTACACGTTGCCGACCATGGACTGGTGCGTGTTGTTGTCCACGTAGTGCTCGACGAGCACGCCGTCCTCGAGCACGGCGATCTGCGTCCGGTCATTCTGCTGCCGGACGACCATGACGCGGTCCACGGCCTCCCGCCGGGCCAGGAACTCGGCCTCGGTGATGACCGGCGGACGCCGGCGCCCGGACTCGCGGCCCTCGCGCCGCCGCTGCCGCTTGGCCTCCAGGCGGGTCGAGCCACGGACCGACCTGACGTCGCTGACGGACACCGGCTCCTCGGAGCCCTGCGGGCGCGGCACCCGGACGTGCACGACGGTGTTCGGCGGATCGTCGGCGGCGGGCTCCCCGTCGGCCGACGAGCCGCGGCGGCGACGGCGCCTGCGGCGCCTGGTGCCACCGGCGTCGTCGCCGTCCTCGTCGTCGTCGCCGCGGTCGTCCGCGTCCTCCGGGCCGCCGGGCTTGCCCTCGGCCTGGGCCTGCTTGCTCTCGGCCTGCTTACCGCGGGACTGCTTGCCCTGGCTCGCCTTGCCGTCGGCCTGCTTGGCCTCGGCAGACTTTCCGCCGCGCTCGCCAGGCTCGCGGCCGCCCCGGGCGGGGGCGGATTCCCCGTCCTCGGCGTCCTCGCCCGGAGTCTCGCCGTCGGCGTCATGCCCGCGCCCGCGGCCGCCACGGCGGCGGCGCCGGCGGGACGTGCCATCGGAGGCACCATCCGCGGACGGCTCCTCCGGCCCGGTGTCCTCGGTGACGGGCTCGTCCCGCACCCGGGCGCGATCGGGGACCGGCTCACCGGCGGCCGGGGGCTGGAAAATGACCGGCGGCGGCTGGAACGTGGCCTGCGGCACCGTTCCGGAGCCGCTGGTCGCCGTGGGAGCCGGGGCGACCATGGGGGTCGCGGCCGGCGAGGAGACCACCGCAGGGGTGCTGGGCGCGCTCACGGACGGCACGGTGCTAGCTGAACCGGTGCTAGCTGAACCAGAGCTAGCTGAACCAGAGCTGGCTGGCCCAGTACTGGCTGCACCAGAACTGGCTGGCCCGGTACTGGCTGCTCCGGTACTGGCCGCCGCCGGGGTGACCGGAGGCACGGGTGCCTGGGCCACGTCCTCGGCCGGCGGACCGGCCGCGCGGGTCGCGGCCCGGCGGGGCCTGCGGGTCCGGCGCTGGGGGCTCGCCGACTCGCCGCCACCGGCTGGGTCAGTGCCACCAGTCGCAGTGCCCCACCAGTCGCAGTGCCAGCGTCGCCTGCGCTAGCCGTTCCGGTTAGACCGGACGGCTCTGCACCTCCGCCACTGTCACTGCCTCGCGCTGTCTCGTTCTGCTGTGAATCGTTGAGCTCGGTTTCGAGCATCCGGGCTATCTCCCGTCAGGCTCCCGGGCGCGCGGGTTCGCTCGGAACCCTCCGCTCCGCGCGGGAACTGGTCGTACGCGCTCGCTGAAAGCGGGCCAGCCGGTGAGGCCGACCGCGCTCCCAGGCGCGTTGTCTTTACATGTGTCTGCGCCGCGCCCTGTCCGGCGGACTGGGGCCCGAGTGGCGTTACCCCACGGGACGGCGGTGCCGTCACAGAGGAGGACGCCTCGGCGGGCCCAGCGGGCACGTGCTGCCCTGCGGGCCCGGCTGCGGCAACTACTGCCACCAGCGGTCCTTGAACCAGCCGGGTCACCAGCGGCGGTGACGAAGGCACCAGCCCCGCGACACGGCGAAGTGCAGTCAGGATGTCATCGGGTCGCACGACAGGTGTCAAGTGCCGAACAACCATTCGAAGTATCGCATAACCGGCGTCCCGCTCATCAGCGGGGCGCCAGTCGGCCTGCAACGTGACCACTGCGGCGCGAGCATCCATGCGCCGCATTCCCTTGCTGGTCAGGCGCTCGACCTCCACGCTGTCCTGAGCGAGGAACGTCTCAGCGGCCGCAGCCGCCTCATCTCGCCCGACTCCGGGGAGGGCCACTTCCCACTGGGACGCCTCGAACGTCACGGCGCCTAGGGAACTGGCTTCCTCGGTCACGTCTATCACATCAATCCCGTCCGGCAGGGCCGCATTGAGCCGGTCCCGTACTTCCGCGACGACGCATGTTGCCGTCAGCGAAAGCTCCAGGTACTCAGCTTCACTCGCCGTCCCCGTCGGGGCCGCGCCAGCGTAAGAGATCTTCGGATGGGGCGTAAATCCCGCCGAGTACGCGATGGGCAGCCGTGCCCGGCGTACTCCGCGCTCAACCGCCCGCGCGATATCTCTGTGACTGGCGAATCGCATCCTGCTTCTTTTAGCGTACCGGACAATAAGCCGCTGGACGACGGCTGGCTGATCAGCGACGCGTGTCGGGCCGTCAGAGGGCCTGCGGGGCCGGGCGCCAGGTGGCGGCTGGGCCCCCGATGACTGCGCCGATGACTGGCCCCCGATGACTGGGCCCCCGATGACTGGGCCGCGCCACCCGATGACTGAGCCGTACCGCCACGGGGCGGGGCCGCGCCGTCCGCAGGCGGCTGCGCCGGGGAACCGGGGTCTGGCATCTAGCCGACGCCTCCCGCGCCGCCCGCCGGGCTGCCTGCCACGGACAGCGGCAGCAGGGTACGCCCGGTGGGGCCGGTCTGGATCTCGGTGCCCATGGTGGGGCACACACCGCAGTCGTAACAGGGGGTCCAGCGGCAGTCTTCGACCTCCGCGGCGCCCGCCGGGTCCACCGCGTCCTGCCAGTCCTGCCAGAGCCAGTCGCGGTCCAGGCCGGCGTCCAGGTGATCCCAGGGCAGGACTTCGCTGTACTCGCGTTCCCGCGTCGTGTACCAGCCGACGTCCACCGGCTCGTCGGCCAGGGCCTGCTCCGCGCTGCGCATCCAGCGCTCGAACGAGAAGAACTCGCTCCAGCCGTCGAACCGGGCCCCCTCCTGCCAGGCGGCCTTGATCACCTTGGCCACCCGCCGGTCACCCCGGGACAGCAGGCCCTCGATGATCGACGGCTCGCCGTCGTGGTAGCGGTAGCCCACCGACCGGCCGTACGTGCGATCACCCTTCAGGGCCGCGCCCAGCTTCCGGAGCCGGTCATGCACCGTCTCGGCGTCACACTGCGCCGCCCACTGGAACGGGGTGTGCGGCTTGGGCACGAATCCGCCGATCGACACGGTGCACCGGATGTCCTTGCGGCCCGTCGCCTCACGCCCGGCCTGGATGACGCGCCGGGCCAGGTCGGCGATGGCGAGCACGTCGTCGTCCGTCTCGGTGGGCAGGCCGCACATGAAGTAGAGCTTCACCTGCCGCCAGCCGTTGGCGTAGGCGGTGCTGACCGTGCGGATGAGGTCGTCCTCGGTGACCATCTTGTTGATCACCTTGCGGATCCGCTCTGAGCCGCCTTCGGGGGCGAAGGTCAGCCCGGACCGCTTGCCGTTCCGGCTCAGCTCGTTGGCCAGGGTCACGTTGAACGCGTTGACCCGGGTGGACGGGAGCGAGAGCCCGGTCGCGCTGCCCTCATAGCGGTCGGCCAGCCCGGTGACGATCTCGTTGATCTCGCTGTGGTCAGCGCTGGACAGGGAGAGCAGCCCGACCTCGCTGAAGCCGCTCTCGGCCAGCCCGCACTCGACCATGTCGCCGACCGTGGTCACGCTGCGCTCCCGCACCGGACGGGTGATCATCCCGGCCTGGCAGAACCGGCAGCCCCGGGTGCAGCCGCGGAAGATCTCCACGCTGAACCGCTCGTGCACGGACTCGGCCACGGGGACCAGCGGCTTGCGCGGGTACGGCCACTCGTCCAGGTCCATCACGGTGTTCTTGGGCACGGTGAACGGGACCCCGCTGCGGTTCGGCGCGACCCGCCTGATCCGGCCGTCCGGGAGGTAGTCCACGTCGTAGAAGCGGGGCACGTAGACCCCGGCCTCGGTGGCCAGGCGGAGCAGCAGGCCGTCGCGGCCGCCGGGCTGCCCGGCCCGCTTCCAGTCCTTGATCAGCCCGGAGATGGTCAGCACGGCCTGCTCGCCGTCGCCGAGCACCGCGCCGTCCACGAACTCGGCGACCGGTTCCGGGTTGAACGCCGCGTGCCCGCCGGCCAGCACGAGCGGATGCCGCTCGTCCCGGTCCGCCGCGGAGAGCGGGATGCCGGCCAGGTCCAGGGCGGACAGCAGGTTCGTGTAGCACAGCTCGGTGGCGAAGCTGACGCCGAGCACGTCGAAGGCCGCCACCGGGCGGTGACCGTCCACGGTGAACTGCGGGATCCCGTGCTCGCGCATCAGGCCTTCCAGGTCCGGCCAGACGCTGTAGGTGCGCTCGGCGAGCACGCCGTCGCACTCGTTCAGCACCTCGTACAGGATCTGGATCCCCTGGTTGGGCACGCCGACCTCGTAGGCGTCGGGGTACATCAGGGCCCAGCGGACCTCTGCCGCATCCCAGTCCTGGACCACGGAGTTCAGCTCGCCGCCGACGTACTGGATCGGCTTGCGCACCTGGGGCAGCAGAGGCTCCAGGCGGGGGTAGACCGATTCCACAGGCATCCTGACAGCTTAGGTGATGGATTCGGTGCCCAGCGGGGGGACGACCCCTGGCGTCGCCGGCGAGGCGAGGCGCGCCGGAGGCGTGTCCTCGCCGAGCCGGCGACTAACCCGGCTGCTGCCGCAGATGACGTGCGTACCGGAGCGGGCAAGCGGGGGGTTCCGGGGGGCTCGGCCCCCCGGGCTAGCAGAGCGTCAGCCGAAGACCGGGTGGCGGCGGTGCACGGACTGCAGGACGCCTACCGCGATCATGTCCGCGAATATGGCGGACCCGCCGTAGGACACGAACGGCAGCGGGAGGCCGGTCACCGGCATGATCCCGATGGTCATGCCGATGTTGATGAAGGACTGCAGGCCGAACCACAGCGCGATGCCGGACGCGACCAGCAGGCCGAACTGGTCGTCCGCCCGGCTGGCGATGCGCAGCGCGCGGAAGATCACGACGCCCAGCAGGAAGATGATCACGGCGCAGCCGACGAAGCCGACCTCCTCGCCCGCGACGCTGACGATGAAGTCGGTCTGCTGGTTCGGCACGAAGCTCGCGGTGACCAGCGAGCCGTGCAGCCAGCCGGTGCCGAACAGGCCCCCGGACCCGATCATGATCTTGGAGTGAATCGTCTCGTACCCGGTCCCCGTCGGGTCCGCCGCCGGATGCAGGAACGAGGTCAGCCGGTCCAGCTGGTAGCTGCGCAGCAGGTGCAGCTTGAACACCGCCACCACCCCGAGCACGCCCGCTATGGCCAGGCCCGCCAGCCAGCGCAGCTTCAGGCCGGACAGCGCGATCATGCCGGCCGTGATGAGCAGCAGCAGGATGATCACGCCCAGGGCCGGCTCGCGTTCCACCAGGGCGACCGGGATCAGCGCCAGCACGAGGACCCCGACGGCGTGCCTGGGCCCGGGGATCCGGCCGCCGTCCCGCAATTCACCGAAGACCACGGCGATGATCAGGACCAGCCCGATCTTCGCGAACTCCGAGGGCTCCACCTGGAAACCGGCGGGCAGGTTGATCCAGGCCTTGGCCCCGCTCACGCTGGTGCCCAGCGGGCTGAGCACCGCCGCCAGGCCCAGGACGGACGCCACGTACACGAACGGGGCGAGCAGCCGGATCTGCCGGTAGTCCAGCAGGCTGACCACGACCATGAGGATCACGCCGAGCGCGACGTTGATCAGCTGCTTGATGAGGTAGCTGCGCGGGTCGGCGCTGGGCTGGGTGGCCGAGTAGACCAGCAGCGTCCCGATCAGGCTGAGCGCGATCACCGCCACCAGCAGGATCCAGTCGTACCGGCGCAGCGGTGAGTCCTTGGCCACCGCCCGGATCAGCAGGGGCTGGCGCTTCTGTCCGAAGGTGGGGGATCGCGGGGAGGTGTAGTCGCGGGTACCCAGGTTCATCAGGAGCCCCCGTAGCCCGCCGGGGCGGTGATAGTCCCGCTCGCGGCGATCTTGGGCAGGCCGTGGGGAAGCTTCCCGCCCGGGAGGGCCGCCTTGTGCCCCTCGAGCCCGTAGATGTCGTCGTAGATCTGCCGGACGGCGGGCGCCGCTACCTCAGCGCCGTAGTTGGAGTTCGGGATCATGACCACCACTACGTACTTGGGGTTGTTGCACGGGGCGAACGAGGCGAACACAGAGGTCACTGAGCTGTTGAACACTTCCGCCGTACCCGTCTTGCCTGCCACGCAGACCTGGTTGCGGGGAAAGCCGCCGAAGGCGCTCGCCGCGGTGCCCGCGCCGGTGGTCACGCCGGCCAGCGCGTTCCGGATGTAGGCCAGCGTGCTCCCGGCCACCGGCAGCCGCCGGATCAGCGGGGGCTTGATCTTCTGCACCAGCTTCCCGCTGGGGCTGATGATGGCCTCGCCGATCCGGGGGCTGTACAGCTTGCCGCCGTTGGCCAGGGCCACGTAGGCGTCGGCCAGCTGGAGCGGCGTCACCGCGACGTAGCCCTGGCCGATGGCCGCGATCGCCGCCTCGCCGGGCTCCCAGACGTTGCCGTAATGGCAGTCCTGATATTCGATCTGCTGGACATATGTGCCATTGGCCCGCCCGTACTTGCACCAGTTCTGGCCAGTATGGGCGTTGCCCTTCCAGAGGTAGTACAGCCATTCCCGGGTCGGGATACTGCCGGCGCTCTGCTCGGGCAGGTCAAGTCCGGGCGTCCGGCCGAATCCCCACGCAACCTCCATCTTCTGCATTTCCTGTATCGGAGCCTTGGGGCTGGTCACCACATTGGCCTTCGGATGGTCATGCTGATAGGTGCCGTAGGCCAGCTCGTAGAAGACCGTGTCGCAGGAGATGACCAGGGCCTCGTGCAGGCTCATCTGGCCGAGGTTCTTCTGGCCGTCGTTGAGGAAGGAGCGGCCGCCGATGTTGTAGGAGGCCGGGCAGTTGTAGGTGCCGTCCAGGCTGTACCCGGCCTTGACCGCGGCCGCGGTGGAGGTCACCTTGAACGTGGAGCCGGGCGCGTACTCGCCCTGGGTGACCCGGTTCAGGATCGGCTTGCTCCCGTTGATCAGCTGCCGGTACTGCTTCTCGGAGATGCCGCCGTTCCAGACGCTGGGGTTATACGAGGGCACGCTGGCCATGGCGATCACCCGGCCGGTGGTGGTCATCACTATCGCCGCACCGGTCGTGGCCCTCGGGCTGCCCGTCTGCTGGGCCTTCTGGATGGTGCTGGCCAGCACCGACTGGACGTCACCCTGGAGCCGGGCGTTGATGCTGGTGACCAGGTCGTTCCCGGTCGTGGGGTTGGTGTTCCTGACCACTCCGAGCTGCTGCCCGGCGCTGTTCACCGACAGCACCTGCTGGCCCGGCGTGCCCTGGAGCTGGCTGTTGTACTGCTGCTCCAGGCCGGCCTGGCCGACCAGGTCCACCCCGGCGAACCCGGTCGTGGGCAGGTGCTGCTGCTTCACCTGCTGGGCGGTGATCGGGCCGAGGTAGCCGAGGACCTGCGCGGGGTTCGCCCCGTTGGGCTGCGGGTAGCGGGCCACCGGGTTCACCCCGGCACTCACCCCGGGGTAGCTGGCGTGATCCTGCATGATCTGGACCGCGATCGAGTCCGGGACATGCTGGGCCACCGGGATGGGCTGGTATGGCGAGCCTGGCCAGCACGGCTGGGATACGTGCGCGGTGCACAGCCGGACCTTCTCGGTGAGCAGCTTGTCGGACATGCCGAGCAGGTGGGCCAGCCGGCGCAGCACCCCGGCGCCGCCGTCGCTCTGGGTGGCCAGGTTCATCATGTTCACCGTGACCACCAGGGAACTGGCGTTGTCCACCATGGGCAGGCCCGCGTCGTCCAGGATCTGGCCGCGGACCGCGGGCGTGATCACGGTCTGCGTCTGATCCTGGGCGGCCAGCTGCACGTAGCTGTGGCCGTTCATGACCTGCAGGTACCACAGCCGCCCGCCGAGGGAGACCAGCAGCGCCGCCACGATCACGTACAGCACGATCAGGCGCCGCCGTGAGGCCGGGATCATCGAGACAGCCCTCCTGACCGCTTGCCGAAGATTCGCCACAGCGACCGGCGCCGGCCGAACGCGCGGCGGCCGCTCAGGGCGCTGGCCGGGGCCCGGCGGCCGCTCAGGGCGCCGGCCTTGGCCCCGCGGAACCGGGGCGCGCGCTGCTTCCCGCCCCGCAGCCCGCCGCCCCGGGACCGCCGGCCGAGTACCGAGCCGCCGATGGCGCCGTCACGGCGCCGCCCGGAACCTAGCCGCAAGGTCACCGGCCGGGCCGGACGGGCGCCCATCCGCATCCCGGCCGCCCGGGCGCCGCTCGCGGACCCGCCCTGCATGACCCCGCCCCGCAGCCGCGGGCCCCGGGACGGGCGCAGTGCCCGTCCGCCCGCGCCATCCCCCAGGGCGCTGCCACCGCGGCTGAAGGCGCTGGCCCGGCCGAACGCGCTGGACTGGCTGAACGCACGGGCGGGGATCCCGCCGCCGCGCTGCCAGTTGCCCTGCGTGCCGGTACCGCCCGGCCTGCTGCCCCGGTTCCGGCCGAACCGGTGGCGGGTGCCCAGGTGCAGGTTCACCGGCCGCCCGGGGTGCGGCCGGCCCGCCCGGGCGGCCGCAGCCGAGCCGCTGGACAGGGCGGAGCCACCAGCACCGCCGCCGAACTTCAGGTGCACCGCCCGCGACGGCCGGGCCTGGGGGGGCCGCGCCCCGCTGGCCGAGCCACCCTGGGACGACCCGGCCCGCAGGGTCCGGGCCTTCAGCCTCGGGGCAGCCCCGGTCCCGCTGTCGCGCACCACCGCGCCGGACCCGGAGAACAGGGCCACCGCGCCCGCCAGGCCCGGCACCCCCAGCGGCTGGCTGGCCGACCCGCCGGGGAAACCGGCCAGGCCCTGCGAGGCCAGGGACGGGGCGGCCAGCGCCCGGGCCCGGATCACGGCGTAGAGCACGAACGGGCTGAGCAGCACGTCGTAGATGACGGAGGCGGGCAGGACGTGGCCGACCGCGGACCAGGTGATATCCAGGTTCCCGAAGATCATCCCGGTCAGGGCGAAAAGCAGCTCCCCGAGGGCCGCGCCGAGCGCTGCCACGCCGATCGGGGCCCAGGCGGACTCGGTGAGATGGCTGCCCACCCGCCCGGCGGCGTACCCGACCAGGCAGAACACCAGCGCGTACTGGCCCACCAGGTGAGTGGCCGGGGGCGCCACGTCCAGGGCCAGGCCAGCGCAGAAACCGCCCAGCATGCCTTCCAGCGGGCCGCCGGTCAGCCCCAGGGCCACCACCACGACCAGGACGAGGTCCGGTCCGGCCCCGCCGGGCAGGCGCACGTTGTTGAGGACGGTCAGCTGGATCAGGATCGCCAGCAGCAGCAGGCCCGCCGCGAACGCCGCGCGCCGCACCTCAGGGCCCCGTTCCGGTAGCGCCGGGCGTGGGCGTCACGGTAGCGCCGGACTGGCTGGCACCGGTCTGGCTAGCACCGGGCGACGGGGTGACCGTGACGGTGACCCTCGGAGCCGGGGTCGGCGACGGCGGCAGCACGGAGAAGCGCGGGTTAGTGCGCGGCGGGACAATCACGACGCCGACCACGCCCAGCGCGGTGTCGTCGGCGAACGGCCGGACCAGCGCCTCCTTGGTCAGCGAGCTGCTGGTGCCCTCCAGCTTGGTGATCACCCCCACCGGGACCCCGGGCACGTAGGGGCGGCCGCCCGCCGAGCCGAAGGTGACCAGCTCCTGGCCGGTATGCAGGATGGCATTGACGTCGAACACCTGCAGCCGGAGCAGGCCGCTGCCGGTGATGTTCTTGCCGGTCCCGCTCACCACGCCGATCTGCCCGGTGCCTGCCAGCCGGACCCCGACGGTCACGCTGGCGTCGGTGGCGAGCAGCACGGTCGAGGTGCTCGCGCTGACCGAGGTGACGGTGCCGACCAGGCCCTGCCCGTTCAGCACGGTCTCGTCGGGCTTGATGCCGTCTATCCGCCCGGCGTCGATGGTGACCGAGTCGTCGTAGGCCGCGCCGGCCGCGATCACGCTCGCGGTGACGATCCGGTATCTCCCCCGCGCCGACAGCTGGAGCAGCTGGCTGAGCTGGCGCTCGTCGCTGCGGCTCAGTTTCTGCTGGTTCAGCTGGGCGCGGAGATCAACCACCTGCCGTTGGAGAGCATTGATCTTGCCCTGGGAGCCGGAGCCGGTCAGCCCGTCGGTGAACGCGGCGACCGGCCGGGTGACCAGGCTGGCGGCATTCTCCACCGAGCCGAACACGCTGCCGCCCGCCGAGCGCAGTCCGCCGAGCGGCGCGCCCGCGCCGCCCCGGTAGTCGATGGTGATCAGCGCAAGCGCGACCGCCAGCAGCACCCCCAGAATGATGCGGGTTCGCCGGGTGTCGTGCACCAGGTCTCCTCGTCAAGCCGCCGGCCATGCCCCTGTCAGCGGCCGCAGCCGCGGCCCCTATCCTCCCCTGCTCGGGTCAGCGACGGCGCTCCGGGACCAGAACCTGGCTCAGGGTGTCGAAATCTTCCACGCACTTGCCGGTGCCGAGCACCACCGAATCGAGCGGGTTGTCCGCTACGTGCACCGGCATGCCCGTTTCCTCACGCAGCCGGTCGGCCAGCCCGCGGAGCAGGGCTCCCCCGCCGGTCAGCGCGATACCCCGGTCCATCACGTCGCCGGCCAGCTCGGGCGGGCACTTGTCCAGGGTGGTCTTGACCGTGTCCACGATCAGCGCGACCGGCTCCTCGATGGCCCGGCGGATCTCCTCCGCCGAGATCACGATGGTCTTGGGCAGCCCGCTGACCAGGTCGCGGCCGCGGATCTCGGCGTGCGGCTCGTCCACCGACGGGTAGGCGGATCCGAGCGCCATCTTGATCTCCTCGGCGGTGCGCTCGCCGAGCATGAGCGAGTACTCCTTCTTGCCGAAGGTGATGATCGCCTGGTCGAGTTCGTCACCGGCCACCCGGATGGACTGGGAGGTGACGATCCCGCCCAGCGAGATCACGGCGACCTCGGTGGTGCCGCCGCCGATGTCCACCACCATGTTGCCGGTGGGCTCGTTGACCGGCAGGCCGGCCCCGATCGCCGCGGCCATCGGTTCCTCGATGATGTACACGCGGCGGGCCCCGGCCTGATGGCCGGCCTCCTTCACCGCGCTCTGCTCGACCCCGGTGATGCCGCTGGGGACGGCCACGACGACCCGCGGCTTGGCCAGGTGCCGGCGCCGGTGGACCTTCTGGATGAAGTAGCGCAGCATCCGCTCGGTCACGTCGAAGTCGGCGATGACGCCGTCCTTGAGCGGACGCACGGCCACGATGTTGCCGGGCGTCCGCCCGATCATCCGTTTGGCCTCGACCCCGACGGCAACGATGTGGCCGGTGTTGGTGTTCAGGGCCACCACGGAGGGTTCGTTGAGCACAATGCCGCGACCCCGGACATACACCAGGGTGTTAGCGGTGCCCAGATCGACCGCCATGTCACGGCCCAGAAAGGCCAGCGCGTTGCTCATCAGGAACGAGAACCTTCCAAAAAGGGTCTGCTGGATGATCTGTGGTCTATTTGCCGCAGCTCACACCCTGCCGAGTCTGAACTGCTCTTTGTCCTTCATCGACCAGCGCCCGCCTGCCTAAACGAGGTCTGGAAAGAAGATCTTGATTTCCCGTTCGGCCGAGTCCGGCGAGTCGGATCCGTGCACGATGTTCTGCTGAACATCCAACGCGTGATCCCCGCGGATAGTGCCCGCGACGGCCTGCACGGGGTCGGTCGCGCCGGCCAGTCCGCGGAACGCCTCGACGGCCCGGGGACCCTGCACGACCAGGGCGACGAGCGGCCCCGACGTGATGAACACGATCAGTGACGGGAAGAAGGGCCTGCCTACGTGCTCGCTGTAGTGAGCTTCCGCCGTTTCCCGCGCAATGACCCGCATGTCCATCGCCGCGATCTGCAGGCCCTTGTGCTCAATCCGGGACAGGACCTCCCCGATCAGCCCCCGCCGGACCGCGTCGGGCTTGACTAGGACCAGGGTACGTTCACTCACTGCTTTGCTCCTCTTAGCCGGTGGCAACGGTGCCGATCCCGGTGTGATCGAGGGCCATCCCGCCGCGGGCAGATCTTACCGTTGCCGCAGCATCGTCCTGGGGTCCGCAACACATGCGGTCCCCGGGCCCAGCCCCCGTCACGCCGGCGCGCCCAACCCAACGCGGGCGTAGCCGCCGAATGTAACGTAACTGCACCGCCAGGCGGTGCTGTACCGACCCCATCACATGACGGCCCGTTTACTCAAGCCAGCCCTGAGGCCTTGACCTGGACATATGACCTCCCTATGGGGCAAGCTCGTGAGGAGCGTCACCCGGCGACGATAAGCAGATGAACGGTGGAAGAACACACTGGTCCCCGCATCGCCCCCCGCTCGGCAGAGCTGCTGACCGGCACCTTCGGCCCCGCAGAGCCGCTCGCGGCCGCTTCCGCAGCGCCGCCGGCGGCCCCGTCCGCAGGCCCGCTGGCGGGCGCCTCCGCTGGCCCACTGGCGGGCGCCTCCGCTGGCCCACTGGCGGGCGCCTCCGGGGGCCCACGGGCGGGCGCCTTCGCCGGGCCGCCGGCGGGCACCTCCGCTGGCCCGCTGACTGGCACCTCCGCCCCCGCGGACCTGCTCGCGGACGCGCAGGATCCCGCTGACCTGCTCGCGGACGCGCAGGACGCCGCGGATCCGCTGACGGACACCTCCGGCCCGCCCCTGCGCCGGGATGGGCTGCTGGCCAGGATCGCGCCGTTCGCCATCCTCGCCTGCCTGGCCGAGGCGAGCCTGGCGCTGCCGCCCGGGCCGGCCTCGCTCCCGGACGCGATCGCCAGCGCGCTGATCCTGGCCGCCACGGCGGCGCTCGTCGTGCTGGTGCCCTGGGACCGCGTCCCGGCCTGGTGTGACGTGGCCGTCCCGCTGCTGTACACCGCGTCGGTGCTCCCGCTGGCCCAGGCGGCCGGCGGGACGTACTCCGGGATCCTGCTCATCCTGCTCAGCCCGATCATCTGGGCGGCGCTCTTCCACACGCGCTGGGAATCGCTCTACGTGACCGCGGCCGCCCTGGCCGTGGTGCTGACCGTCTCGCTGATGCCCGACATGGCCAGCCCGGCCGTGCTCATCCGCCGGATGATCTCCTGGGCGGCGCTGGCCGCCATGATCGCGGTGGCGGGGCACGGGCTGCGCGCCCGGATCCGCCGGTCCCGCCTGCAGGCCGCCCTGATGCAGGAGCGCCTGCGCGAGATGAGCATCCTGGCCGACCGTGACCGGATCGCCGCCAGCCTGCACGACACGGTGGTGCAGCGGCTGTTCGCGTCGGGCCTGTCGCTGCAGGGCACGGCCGGCCTGCTCGGCGGCCGTCCCGAGGTGGCCGACCGGATCAGCCAGGTGGTCCAGGACCTGGACGAGTCCATCACGCTGCTCCGGCAGTCCATCTTCGACCCGGCGCACGGGGCGCCCGCCCGCGGCCTGCGGCGCAGCATCCTCGACGTGTCCCGCGAGCTGACCCCGAGGCTCGGCGTGGTGCCCGAGGTGACCCTGGAAGGGCCGCTGGACACCGCGGTGCCCCCGCCGGCCGCCCGGCAGCTGCTGGGGGTGCTGCGGGAGGGGCTGGCGGGCAGTGGCGCCGGCGCGCAGGCCACCCAGGTGGCCGTGGCGGTGGCCGCCGACCACGAGGCGGTCACGCTGACCATCACCGATGACGGCACCCGGTGGGCGGCCCGGTCCGACGGCGACGGGCCGGCCTTGCCCGCGCTGCGCGCCCGGGCTGACCAGGTCGGCGGCACGGTGGCGACCGAGGTCGCGGCGAGCGGCGAGGCCAGGCTGATCTGGCGGGCGCCGCTCAGGGAGTTTGGTAGCGGCGTCCCATCCAGATAGCCAGGATCCAGAACCCGGCGAAGATGACGCCGAGCGCGTACATGGCCGGGACCAGCACGCCGGCCGCGATGACCAGGACCTGGAGCACGCTGCCGGCGATCAGGGCCCATGGCATGCGCGGGCGGCCGACCACCCCCGCCAGCAGTACCGCGGCCACCGCCAGCCCGCCGCCCGCATACCCGGCGGCGTGCGAGGCGTGCCCGATGGTGATGGCCACCGGGATGGCCAGGCCGATCACGATCGCCTCCATGACCAGGACGGTGGCGCAGAGTCGTCTCATCTGGGCCCCCTCATTCCTCCCCCGCCGCCCCCTCAGGATCGCGATGCTCGCGGTCTTCGCGCTCCTCGCGGTCCTCGCGGTCCTGGTCCTCGCTGGCCCAGTCCTCGCGCTCCTCGCGGTCGCGCTCCTCGCGGTCCAGGCGATCCTGTTCCGCGCGGTGCGCGTCCGCGCGGTCCACCTCGACGCGGTCCGGGGCGAGCAGGAGCCGGGCGTCCCCCGCGGTGACGACCGACCCGGTGACCAGCACCCCGGTGAGGGTCAGCCCGTCCTCGCCGGACGCGTCGTCGGCCAGGCCCACCGCCATCTCCAGGGCGTCGTCGAGCCGCCCCGCCACGTGCACCCGCTCCGCCCCGAACACCGACGCGGCCAGCTCGCCCAGCTTGTCCGGGTCCATGGACCGATCAGATGAGTTCCGGGTCACCACCAGCTCAGAGATCACCGGCTCCATCTGGTCGAGGATCCCGGCCACGTCCTTGTCCTCGCTGACCGCCAGCACCCCGATGACCGCCGCGAACGTGAACGCCTCGGTGAGGGCTTCCATCGCGGCTTCCATGCCCGCCGGATTGTGCGCCGCGTCCAGGATCACCACCGGGCTGCGCCGCACCACCTCGAGCCGCCCCGGCGATGTGACCTGCGCGAAGCCCTCCCGCACCAGATCCTGCCCCAGCGCCCCGGGTGGCTCGTCGTCATCCGCGGCGGCCCGGGCCGGCGGAACCACGGGCCTGTCGTCATCAAGATCAGCCAGGCGCGCATCCGCGGCGGCCGAGGACTCGGAATCCTCGTCCTCCGGGGGCCAGCCCGCGGTCTCGTCGGCCTGGTCCGCCTCCAGGTCGGCCGACTGCCCGGCCAGCGGCGTCCCGGCGGCGAACGCCTCGACCGCGGCCAGCGCCACGGCCGCGTTACCGGCCTGGTAGGCCCCGAACAGCGGCAGCACGATGTCGGTGTAGTCGCCGCGCAGCCCGCGCAGGTCCAGCCGCTGGCCGCCGACCGCCAGATCACGGTTGAGGACCCCGAACTCCAGCCCCTCGCGGACCACGCTGGCCCCGACCGTGACGGCCCGGCGCAGCAGCGCCTCCGCTGCCGGGAGCGGCTGCTGGGCCAGCACGGCCACCGCGCCGGGCTTGATGATCCCGGCCTTGTCCGTCGCGATCTCCTCCACCGTGCCGCCCAGGTAGGCGGTGTGGTCGAGGGAGATCGGGGTGACCACGGCCACGGCGCCGTCGGCGATGTTGGTCGCGTCCCAGGTGCCGCCCAGCCCGACCTCGACGACGGCCACGTCCACCGGGACGTCGGCGAAGATGGCGAAGGCCATGCCGGTCAGGACCTCGAAGAAGGACAGCTGGGTGGCCTGCTGCCCGTCGACCATGGCCAGGTAGGGCGCCAGCTCCTCGTACGCGGCCACGAAGGTCTCGGCGGAGACCGGCTGGCCGTCCACGACGATGCGTTCCCGGATGGAGGACAGGTGCGGGCTGGTGAACAGGCCGGTGCGCAGGCCCCGCGCGCGCAGCAGGCTCTCGATCATCCGGGCGGTCGAGGTCTTGCCATTCGTGCCGGTGATGTGGATAACCGGGTAGGAGCGCTGCGGGTCACCGAGCACCGAGACGAGCGCGGCCATCCGTTCCAGGGTCGGCTCGATCGCGTGCTCAGGACGCCGCGCGAGGATCTCGCCCTCGGCCTCGCGCAGCTCATCCTGGATGCTCAACCGTCCCCCTGGCCCTTCTCCGCCGATCCTGCGTCCGCCGGTCCCGGGCCCGCCGCCGGCAGGGCGGCGAGCCGGCCGCTGATCCGCTCGATGTCGGCGTGCGCCGCCTCGAGCCGTTCGCGGGTCTTGGCCACCACGTCGGCGGGTGCCTTGGCCAGGAAGGACTCGTTGCCCAGCTTGCGCCCGGCCTGGTCCGCCTCCTTGCGGGCGGCGGCGAGGTCCTTGTCCAGCCGGCGGCGCTCCGCGGCCACGTCGATCCCGGCGGCGGTGTCGAGTTCCACGGTGATGCCCTCGGCCAGCACGGACGCGGTCGCCGTGAAGCTGTCGCCGGGCGCGGTCAGCCGCAGCAGCGACCGGATGCTGCCCTCGTGCGGCGCGAGGCGGGTCCCCCCGATCCCGGCCAGCACCGCGGGCACCTGCTGCCCGGGGCGCAGCCCCTGGTCGGAGCGGAACCGGCGGACCTCGGTGACCAGCCGCATCAGCGACCCGATCTCCGCTTCCGCGGCCGCGTCCCGGAAGGCCGCCGCCGTGCCGTCACGGCCCTCCCCACCACTGGCCGTCCCACCACTGGCCGTCCCGCCACCGGCCGTCCCGGCGCGCGCTCCAGGCCACGGGGCGATCATGATGCTGTCCCCGCCGGTGAGCGCGGTCCACAACTCCTCGGTGACGAACGGCATGACCGGGTGGAGCAGCTTCAGCAGCCGGTCCAGCACGTAGCCGAGCACCTCACGGGTGACCCCGGCCGCCGTCTGCGTGCTGGCTGGGCCGGCTTCGCCGGCGGGGCTGGCTGGCCGGCTTCGCCGGCGGGCGGCCCGGGCTCTGCTGACCCGGACAGGGCCGGCTTGGCCAGCTCCAGGTACCAGTCGCACACCTCGTCCCAGGCGAAGTGGTACAGCAGCTCGCACACCTTGCCGAACTCATAACGCTCGAAGAGCTGGTCAGACTCGGCGGTCACGGCGGACAGCCGGGACAGGATCCAGCGGGCCGCGGTCGGCATCTGCCCCGGATCCGGCAGCGCCTGCGGCACGGTCGCGCCGTTCAGCAGCGCGAAGCGGGTCGCGTTCCACAGCTTGTTGCAGAAGTTCCTGGACCCGGTGACCCATTCCTCGCTGACCGCCACGTCGCTGCCCGGGCTGGCCCCGCGGGCCAGGGTGAACCGGGTGGCGTCGGCGCCGAACCGGTCGATCCAGTCCAGCGGGTCCACGGTGTTGCCCAGCGACTTGGACATCTTCTTGCCGTACTGGTCCCGCACCAGGCCGTGCAGGGCGATGTCCCGGAACGGGACCGCCTGGGCCGGCTCGCGCTGTGACATGGCGTAGAGGCCGAACATCATCATCCGGGCCACCCAGAAGAACAGGATGTCGTAGGCCGTGACCAGGACGCTGGTGGGGTAGAAGACGGCCAGGTCCTCGGTGTCATCCGGCCAGCCCAGCGTGGAGCATGGCCACAGCGCCGACGAGAACCAGGTGTCGAGCACGTCGGGGTCCTGCCGCCAGCCCTCGCCGGACGGCGGGTCCTCCCCCGGTCCGACGGCGACGACCTCGCCCGCCGGCCCGTACCAGACCGGGATGCGGTGGCCCCACCACAGCTGGCGGCTGATGCACCAGTCGTGCATGTCGTTGACCCAGTCGAAGTAGCGGGGCGCCAGCTCGGCCGGGTGGATGCCGACCCGGCCGTCGCGGACCGCGTCGCCGGCCGCCTTGGCCAGCGGGCCGACCTTGACGAACCACTGCAGGGACAGCCGGGGCTCGACCACCGTGCTGCACCGGCTGCAGTGGCCCACCGAGTGCACATAGGGCCGGATCTCGGCCACGATCCGGCCGTCCTCGCGGAGCGCCCGGACCACCGCGGGCCGGGCCTCGAACCGGTCCATGCCCTCGAACGGGCCGTGCGCGGTGACCCGGCCGTGCTCGTCCAGGACGGTGATGCTGGGCAGCCCGTGGCGGCGGCCGATCTCGAAGTCGTCCGGGTCGTGCGCCGGGGTCACCTTGACCGCGCCGGTGCCGAACTCCGGGTCCACGTGCGGGTCCGCGACCACCGGGATCCGCCGGCTGGACAGCGGCAGCTGCACATCCCGGCCGACCAGGTGGGCGTACCGGGCATCGTCGGGATGCACCGCCACCGCGGTGTCACCCAGCATCGTCTCGGCCCGGGTGGTCGCGACCACGACCGAGTCGTCGCCGTCCCCGTACCGGATGGAGACCAGCTCGCCGTCCTCGTCGCTGTGGTCCACCTCGATGTCGGACAGCGCGGTGAGGCAGCGCGGGCACCAGTTGATGATCCGCTCGGCCCGGTAGATGAGCTTGTCGTCGAACAGCCGCTTGAACACGGTCTGCACCGCGCGGGACAGGCCCTCGTCCATGGTGAACCGCTCGCGGGACCAGTCCACGGAGTCGCCGAGGCGGCGCATCTGGCCGAGGATCTTCCCGCCGGACTCGGCCTTCCACTGCCAGACCCGCTCCACGAACGCCTCGCGGCCCAGGTCGTAGCGGCTCAGGCCTTCCTTGGCCAGTTCCCGCTCCACCACGTTCTGGGTGGCGATGCCCGCATGGTCCATGCCGGGCACCCACAGCGTGGTGTAGCCCTGCATCCGGCGCCGCCGGACCAGCGCGTCGATCAGCGTGTGGTTGAGCGCGTGGCCGATGTGCAGCACCCCGGTGACGTTCGGCGGGGGGATCACGATGCAGAAGGCCGGGTGCTCCGGGCTGGCGTCCTTGGCCTCCGCGTGCATCAGCCCGCGGGAATCCCACGACTGGTACAGGCGGTCCTCTACCTCGCCCGGCACGTACTGCGGCGGGAGTTCGGCTCGCTGCTGCGTCAGATCTGCACTCACGACAGCCGAGTCTAGTGCCGTGCGCAACGCCGCCCGTGCAGTGTCACCGCGGGGTGCCGCCGGGCCAGGCCGCCCGCGCTCCCGCGCCGGGCCGCCCCGCTCAGGCCGACTTTTCCCGCGGGGTCCGGCGCGCCGAGTCGCGCGGCACCAGGGTGGGGTTGACGTGCTCCAGGACCACCGGCCCGGTGATCACCACCCGCTCGACGTCCTTGCGGCTCGGCACCTCGTACATCACCGACATCAGCACTTCTTCGAGGATGGCGCGCAGGCCGCGGGCCCCGGTGCCGCGCAGGATGGCCAGGTCGGCCACGGCTTCCAGCGCGTCGTCGGTGAACTCCAGGTCCACCCCGTCCAGCTCGAACAGCCGCCGGTACTGCTTGACCAGCGCGTTCCGCGGCACGGTGAGGATCGAGATCAGCGCGTCCCGGTCCAGGTTGTGCACGCTGGTGATGACCGGCAGCCGTCCCACGAACTCCGGGATCATCCCGAACTTCAGCAGGTCCTCCGGCATGACGTCGGCGAACGCGTCGCCCGAGGCCCGGTCGTTCTTGACCCGGAGCACCGCGCCGAAGCCCATCCCGCTCTTGCCGACCCGCGACTCGATGATCTTCTCCAGCCCGGAGAAGGAGCCGCCGCAGATGAACAGGACGTTGGTCGTGTCGATCTGGATGAATTCCTGATGCGGGTGCTTCCGGCCGCCCTGCGGCGGCACCGAGGCGGTGGTGCCCTCGAGGATCTTCAGCAGCGCCTGCTGCACACCCTCCCCCGAGACGTCCCGGGTGATGGAGGGGTTCTCGCTCTTCCGGGCGATCTTGTCGATCTCGTCGATGTAGATGATCCCGGTCTCGGCCTTCTTCACGTCGTACTCGGCCGCCTGGATCAATTTGAGCAAAATATTCTCGACGTCCTCGCCGACGTAGCCCGCCTCGGTGAGGGCGGTGGCGTCGGCGATCGCGAACGGGACGTTGAGCAGCCGGGCCAGCGTCTGGGCCAGCAGGGTCTTGCCGGAGCCGGTCGGGCCGAGCAGCAGGATGTTCGACTTGGCCAGCTCGACACCGTCATCGCCGGGCCGGGTGTCGCCGCCGGACTGGACCCGCTTGTAGTGGTTGTAGACCGCCACGGACAGGGCCTTCTTGGCCTTCTCCTGCCCGATCACGTACGCGTCGAGGAACTCGTAGATCTCGCGGGGCTTGGGCAGGCTGTCCCATTTGAGCTCGGACGGCTCGGCCAGCTCTTCCTCGATGATCTCGTTGCACAGGTCGATGCACTCGTCGCAGATGTACACGCCTGGGCCCGCGATCAGCTTCTTGACTTGCTTCTGGCTCTTCCCGCAGAAAGAGCACTTCAGCAGGTCACCACCATCGCCGATGCGAGCCACCCAGCTACTCCTTTACCTGGGGCCGTCCGCCCCCGCCTCGGGGCTGACGGCGGCGTTCCGCCGTGCCACCACGCTCGTGTTTGCCCTCGGGCGCTCCGGGCCCGGGGGCCGACCTTCTACCTCTGACGGTACCGCCTCCGGGGCCCCCGCCGCGATAGCTGGGCCCGGAGCCGCCCCGCCGGTGAGGACGAATTCTCCTGGTTAGGACGACCCTACCTCGGTACGGCGCTTCAAGCTGGACAGAACCTCATCCACCAGACCGTATTCCTTGGCCTCTTCGGCGGTGAAGAATTTGTCCCGCTCGATGTCCTGGCGGACCTGGTCCTCGGTCCGGCCGGTGTGGATGGCCACGATGTGCTCCATCGCGGACCGCATCCGCAGGATCTCCTGGGCCTGGATCTCCAGGTCACTGGACTGCCCGTAGCCGCCCTCGGTGGCCGGCTGGTGCAGCAGGATGCGCGCGTTGGGCAGGGCCAGCCGCTTGCCCGCCGTGCCCGCGGCCAGCAGCACCGCCGCGCCCGACGCCGCCTGGCCGATGCAGACCGTCTGCAGCTCGGGCTGGACGAACTGCATCGTGTCGTAGATGGCCATCATCGAGGTCACCGACCCGCCGGGCGAGTTGATGTACATCGTGATGTCGCGGTCCGGGTCCAGCGACTCCAGCGCGATCAGCTGCGCGATGACGTCGTTGGCGGAGGCGTCGTCGATCTGCACGCCCAGGAAGATGATCCGCTCCTCGAAGAGCTTGTTGTACGGGTTCATCTCCTTGACCCCGTACGAGGTGCGCTCCACGAACGAGGGCAGGACGTAGCGGGATTCCGCCGATCCCGGCACCAGGTGCCGCGGTCCGGCCAGCCCGCGGCTGGATGTACTCACTTGCGGCTCCTCCGCTCCATGTCCGGTGGGTCCGGCGTGGCGATTCATGACACCGGCCCGACAGTCGGGACTTCGACGGCGCTGCGGATCACGTGGTCCACGAAGCCGTACTCCTTGGCCTGCTCCGCGGTGAACCAGCGGTCCCGGTCGGCGTCCTTCTCGATCTGCTCGACGCTCTGCCCGGTGTGGAAGGCCGTGCGCTCGGCCAGGGTGCGCTTGATGTACAGCATCTGCTCGGCCTGGATCCGGATGTCGGACGCGGTCCCGCCGATGCCGCCGGACGGCTGGTGCATCAGGACGCTGGCGTGCGGCAGCGCGTACCGCTTGCCCGGGGTTCCCGGCGGACAGCAGGAACTGGCCCATGGACGCGGCCATGCCCATCGCGTAGGTGGCCACGTCGTTCGGGACGTACTGCATCACGTCGTAGATGGCCAGGCCCGCGTACACGGACCCGCCGGGCGAGTTGATGTAGATGCTGATGTCGCGCTTGTCGTCCTCGGACGCGAGCAGCACCATCTCGGCGCACATCCGGTTGGCGATGTCCTCGTCAACCTGCTGGCCGAGAAAGATGATCCGGTGCCGGAGCAGCCGGTTGAATATCTGTTCGGTAATCAGCGGCGGGGCCGCTTCCGCGGTACGCGCCAGGATCCCTGCCGGGTCCTCGAAGGCCGGAGGCGTCACTCTGCTCTCCATTTCCGCTCACGTATGTGCGTCATTGACATGGACGATAACTCCGGGCCAGGGTCAGATCGTCCGCGCCCCAGCCCTGTTCGCTGTCGGCGCAGGCGATAGCCGGGAACTCAGGACGGCCAGGACCCGCAGGCGGGCCCTGGTCAGCGACCCTGCTCCGGCCGGGTCACGCGGTGGCGCCGCCTGGCTCGTCATCCCCCGCGCCGTCCTCTGCTGAGCTGTCTCCCGCCGGGCCGTCTCCCGCCGTCCCGGCCTCCCCCGCACTGGCCTCTGGCGCCTCCCCGGCCCGCGCTCAGCCTCGCCGGCCTCGGCGGCACTGTCCTCACCCTCGCTGGCCTCAGCCTCGCCGGCGTCCGTCTCCTCGGCCTGGTCGGCCCGCATGGCCGCCTCGATGTCGACCGGCTGGCCGGCCTCGTCGGTCACGGTGGCGCGCTCGGTGATGAGGGTCAGGGCCTTGCCCCGCAGCACCTCGGTGATCACGGAGCCGATCTGGTTCCGGTCGGCCAGTTCCTGGGCCAGCCGGTCGGGCTGCACGCCCATCCGGTAGGCCTGCTCGATCACGAACGAGTTGAGCTCGTCCTGCTCGATGTTCAGCTCTTCCTGCCGGGCCAGCTGGTCCAGCACGAAGCCGGCCTTGACCGAGCGCCGCGCGCTGTCGGTGATCTCGGTCTCGAGCTGCTCGGCGGTCTGGCCGGACGTGGCCAGGTAGTCGTCCATGCTGGTGCCGGCCCGCTCCAGCTGCTCATCCAGCGACTCGTGCCGCATCTGGATCTCGCTGTTGACCATGCTGTCCGGCAGCGGGATGTCGATCTTGCTGAGCACCGCCTCCAGCGCGCGCTCGCGCGCCTGGCCGACCTGCTGCATCCGCTTCATGCCCTCCAGCTGGCCGCGGGTCCCGGCCCGGAACTCGCCGAGCGTGTCGTACTCGCTGGCGGACTGGGCGAACTCGTCGTCCAGCTCGGGAAGCTCCTTGACCTTGACGCTGTGCACGGTCACGGTCACCTCGGCCTGCTCGCCGCCGTGGTCCCCGCCGACCAGCTCGGCGGTGAACGTCGTGGACTCACCGGCCGACAGCCCGGTCAGCGCCTCGTCCAGGCCGTCCAGCAGGCTGCCGCTGCCCACCTGGTAGGAGTAGCCGCTGACCTGGGCGTCCTCGACCGGCTCGCCGTCCACCGAGGCGGACAGGTCGATCGAGGTGAAGTCCCCGTCCTCGACCGGCCGGTCAACGCCCTTCAGCGAGGCGAACCGCTCGCGCAGGCCGCCGATGTACTCCTCGACCTCGTCCGGGGTGACCACGGCGTTGTCCACGGCGACCGGCAGCCCGTGCAGGTCGGGGATCTCGAACTTCGGCCGCACGTCCACCTCGGCGGTGAAGGCCAGCTCCTTGCCGTCGTCCAGCTTGGTGATCTCGAGGTCCGGCTGGCCGAGCGCGAACACGTCGTTCTCCTGGAGGGCCTGCCCGTACAGCTGGGGAACGGCCTCGTTGACCGCCTGCTCCAGCACCACCCCGCGGCCGAACCGCTGGTCGATGATGCGCGGCGGCACCCGGCCCGGCCGGAAGCCGGGCACGCGCACCTGCCGGCCGACCTCGCGGTAGGCCTTGTCGAGGCTGCCCTTCAGCTCCTCGAACGGAACTTCGATGGTCAGCTTCACCCGGGTCGGGCCAAGCTCCTCGACGTCGGTCTTCACGTCGCCGTCACTCCCTGATCCATGCGCTCGAAGTCTGCTGCGCTGCCGCGCTCTGGGGTCCCCGCCTGGCCGCTCCCGCCGCGCCTCGTACGCGGTTACGCGCGACCCAGCGCAGCCGCTGACGGCCACGGGCGCCCAGTCTAGTGGCCGTTGCGGGGTCGGCTAGGCGCGGACGACCCGGCGGTGCCCGCCATGGCGCCTTTTACCCCCGCTTCACCCGCCGCGGGTGGTGCCCGCCCGGCCCGCGCTGCGCACGCTGGTGGGGGTAGCGGCGCGCAGGAACCTAGGAGGCGCTATGACAGCTCAGCAATCGGGGCCGGCGGGCCGCCACGCCCAGCCAGCCGAGCCGGGGCTGGACAGCACCGACGCCGCCGGATCATCCGGCTCGGATCTGTACGAGCGGGAGACGGCCGTCGCCTGGGCGTCGGCCTGGCAGGTGCTCATCCTGGTCGCGGTGGTGACGCTCGCGGCCGGGGTGATCCTGCTGGTGTGGCCCAAGGCCACGGTCATCGTCGTGGCCTACCTGCTGGGCGCGGCGCTGCTGGTCAGCGGCCTGTTCCGGCTGGTGTCCGGGTTCGCGGGGCGCGGCCTGTCCGGCGGCAGCCGGGCCGCCTACGTCCTCATCGGCCTGCTGGCCATCTTCGCCGGGCTGTACTTCCTGCGGCACATCGACGTCACCGTGGTCCTGCTCGCGTTCATCGTCGGGGTGTTCTGGACCCTGCACGGGATCGTGGACCTGAGCGTGGCGGCCACGTCCGGGCCGGGCACCGGGCGCGGGCTGCGGGCCTTCACCGGCGTGCTGAGCCTGGCCGCCGGCCTGATCGTGATGTTCTGGCCCACCATCTCCCTGCACATCCTGCTCTGGGTGATGGGCATCTGGCTGCTGGTTTACGGGGTGATGCTGACCGTGATCGCGTTCCAGGTCCGCCACGTCGCCAAGGCGGCGGCCTGCTCGTAAGCCGCGCGAATCTCGTCTCCTAACGGACCGTTCGTTCCAGCGAACGGTCCGTTAGAGGACGTCAGGCCGCCGTGTGCGCGGCGCGCTGGGACCGGGCCGGGACGGCGGGCGGCGGGCTGGGACGGGCCCGGGACGGCGGGCGGCGCGCTGGGACGGGCCCGGGACGGCGGGCGGCGCGCTGGGACGGGCCCGGGACGCCCGTGATCATGGGATTACTGTTGCCCCAGCCCCAGTAATCCCATGATCACGGCGCCCGGAGTGCCCAGACTCCGCACCACTGGCCCCTCAGGCCACGGCATCACGTAGGGGTTACAGGGCTGGCACTAGCCCGGATGTTCGCGTGCCCCGGGCACGCTCACAGCAAGCCCAGCCGGCGCCCCGGGCGATGGCTTCGCGGCGGGAACTGACCCCCAGCTTCCGGTAGGCCGAGCGCAGGTGGGTCTTGACCGTGTTGATGGACAGGAACAGGGCCTGGGAGATCTCCTCGTTGGTCATGTGCGAGGGCAGGAAACGCAGCACGGCCCGCTCGCTGTCGGTCAGCGGCACGCTCGCGGTGTCCGGGCCCGCGGGCCGGGGCGCCTGGGCGTCGAACCGCTCCAGGATCCGCCCGGCGAAGCCGGCGTGGCGGCTGGTCGGCTGGATCAGCACGGTCATCGCCGAGCGGACCGAGCTGCCCCCGTCCAGGAACGCCCGGTAGGCACCGTCCGGCTCGGCCAGCGCCAGCGCCTGCTCCAGCAGCGCCGCGGCCTCGTCGGTGGATCCGAGCCGTCGCTGCGCGGCCGCCGCGACCAGCAGCCCGGAGATCTGCTCCTGGAGCGTCACCCCGTCGGCGGCCCCGTCCGCCGCGGCGTCCAGGCACGGCTCGACGGCTTCCAGCGCGCTCTTGAAGTCGCCCTCGGCGATCAGCAGCCCGCCGCGCAGCAGCCGGCCGTCGGCCCGGTCGAAGTGCTCGCCCTCCTCGACCAGCAGCAGCACCGCGCGGGCCCGGCCGGTGTTGCCGCCCCGCAGGGCCACCTCGCCCTCGGCGATGGTCAGCACGTCGGCCAGCGCCGGGTGGGCGGGTCCCCAGGTCTCGCGGAGCCGGGACAGCAGCGCGGTGGCCGCGGTGGCGTCGCCGTCCGCGAGCAGGACGCGGGCCCGGATCAGGGCCGCGACCGCACTCACCGGCGGTTCCCCCGGGAACTGGCCGGTCAGCCCGGGGTCGATGCCCTCGAGCAGCCGCTGCGCCGTGGACAGGTCGTCGCGGCGCAGGCTGACCAGTGCCTGGGCCAGCGCCGCGAGCTCGGCGGCCTCGGCCTTCCCGGCGCCCGCCGCGGTCCCGGCGCCCCGCGCGGCGGCGGCCGTGGCCGTAGCCGCGGTCGCGGCGCCCGAGTCCCATCCGGCGCCCCAGGCCCCGAGCTCGGCCCGGCTGGCCTCGGCCAGGCCCGGCCCGGGCAGGCCCGTGCCGGCCAGCACGTCCGCGGCGGACCGCCGGGCCGCGCTGAGGTCGCCGTACCAGGCCTCGGCCAGCGCCCGCCAGGCCCGGGCCCGGGCCTGCAGCCCGGTCAGGTTGCCCGCGGCGAGCTGCCGGTCGGCGTGCCGCAGCGCGTGCCGGGCGGGCTGGACCTCCCAGCGGCGCAGCCGGGCCACGCCCAGCGCGTACCACAGCAGGCCCACGGCCCGGTGCTCGGGCTGGGTGCTGGCGGCGGCCTGGGACCGCTCGGCCAGGGTGCGGGCCCCGGCCAGCAGGGCCGGATCGGGATCGGTCCGGCCGCCGGCCAGCATGACCCGCAGCGCGGCCAGGGTGGGCTCCATGATCCGCTGCATGGCCGGGACCGCGCGGCTGAGCGCCCGGTCCCCGCTGTCGAGGTAGGCGCACGCCCCGTCCCGGTCGCCGTCCCACAGCCGGGCGGCGGCCCAGGCCGCGGCCACCGCCGGGTCGTCGGCGGAGCGGTCCGCGGGGAACAGGGACAGCACGCTCTCCAGGTCGGCGGTGGATCCGGGGCTGGCCACCCCGGCCCCGGCCTCGGCCAGGGTCTGCGCGGCGTAGTCCCAGTCCTGCGCCTCGGCCGCGCAGCGCACCGAGGCGATCGGCTGGTCGTGCGCGGCGTACCAGCGGGCCGCCCGGCGGAGCAGCACCGGGATCTCGTGCGGGATCTCCCGGTGCAGCTCGGCGGTGAGGACCTGGCGGAGCAGCGGGTGGTAGGCGTACTCGCCGTGCTCGCGGTCGATCACGTCCACGAAGCTGTTCTCCCGGCTGAGCCGGTCCAGCGTGCGGGCGCTGCCGGACTGGCCGGTCAGCGCGTCGGCCAGGTCACCGGTCACCTGCTCGGCCAGGCAGGTCCGGAGCAGGAACATGCGGGTGGCCGGGGCCTGCTTGACCAGCACCTCGTCCCACAGGTAATCGGTGACGATCGGCTCGTCACCGGCCAGGTCGGTGATGGTCACGCCCGGTTCCGGGTCGGACCGGCCGGCCATCGCGGCCAGCCGCAGGCCGGCCATCCAGCCCTGGGTCCGGCGCAGCAGCGCGTCCCGGGCCCCGGGGTCCACGTCCAGGCCCACCATGGAGAAGTAGGCGTCCGCTTCCTCGCTGGTGCAGGCCAGGTCGTGGCCGCCGATGTCGGCCAGCTCGCCGGCGACGCGCAGCCGGGCCAGCTGCAGCGCGGGCGGCTGCCGGGCGGACAGGACGAGCCGCAGGGTGGCGGGCGCGTGCCGGATCAGCAGGTCGATCCCGCTGAGCACGGCCGTGTCGGTCAGCTCGTGGATGTCGTCCAGCACCAGGATGACCGGCTCGGTGAAGGTCTGGGCCGCTTCGACGAGCCGCAGCGGGAACCCGTCCGGTGACACGTCTTCCAGCGACCGCAGTGAGTCGGCCGGGATGGGCCGCAGCCGGGCCAGCCCGGCGCACACGTAAGCCCAGAACCAGGCCTGCTGGTCCTCGGCATCCAGGGTGAGCCAGACCACCCGCCGGGCCTGCGCGGGGGCGGCGGCCCAGGTGGCGCAGGCCACCGTCTTGCCGGCCCCGGCCGGCCCGGAGATCAGCGTGACCCGGTTCCGCGCGGCCTGGTCGAGCAGGCCGGTGATGCGCCGCCGGCGCAGCACCGGGAAATGAGGCTGCGGGACCTGGAGCTTGTCCTCGAGGAACCGCGGCTGCTGCTGGCCCGGCGGTGCCGGGGCGGTGCTGGCGTGGGCCCGCGCCGGCCCGCTGCGCTCCCGAACGCGTGACGGCGCCGCATCAGCCCGCAGCGCGTGCGCCGGCTCCGCCCCGTTCATGGTGCTTGTCATGGATTTCCCCCCCGAGACCCCCACACCTGCGGCACCCTAGCCAGCCCATCCTCAACCCTTGGGGTGAATGTGCAGGTCAGACGCCTTTGCGGGTCATACCCGGGGCCGGCTGGTATCAACCGCACCGCCTTCCGGCTCCCGGTAACCCATAATTGGGCCCGGCCGGAAACGGCTGCCTCACCCGTAACGGGTGAGGGCGCGGGGCCGCGGCGGGTGAGGAAACAGCGCCCGCCGGTGACCCGGGGCACGGTGGATGAGGATTCAGCGCCGCCCGGCGGCCGGGCGGATGAGGATTCAGCGCAGCCCGGCGGCCGGGGCGTGGCGGAGCCGGGACAGCATCGGCCGCGCGTCGAGCAGCCCGTGATCCAGCTGGTAGTCCAGGTTGATCGCGGCGTTGATCAGCGACAGGTGGCTGAACGCCTGCGGGAAGTTGCCGAGCTGCTCGCCGGTGAGCCCGATCTCCTCGGAGTACAGCCCGAGGTGGTTGGCGTAGGTGTGCATTTTCTGGAAGGTCAGCGCCGCCTCCTCCACCCGCCCGGACCGGGCCAGCGCGTCCACGTACCAGAAGGTGCACAGCGAGAACGTGCCCTCCTGCCCGCGCAGGCCGTCGGGCGACGCGCTGGGGTCGTAGCGGTACACCAGGCTGTCCGAGACCAGCTTCTTGTCCATGGCCTCCAGCGTGTCCAGCCACATCGGGTCGAACGGCGACACGAACCCCATCAGCGGCATCAGCAGCAGCGAGGAGTCGAGCACGTCGGTGCCGTAGTGCTGGACGAAGGTGCGTTCCTTGGCGTTCCAGCCGCGCTCCATGACCTGCCGGTAGACGCGGTCCCGCTCGGACCGCCAGCGCAGGATGTCCGCCGGGCGGCCCCGGTGCTCGGCGAGCCGGATCGCGCGGTCCAGCGCCACCCAGCACTGGAAGCGCCCGTAGGTGAAGTCCTTGCGGCCGCCGCGGGTCTCCCAGATGCCTTCCTCGGGCTGGTCCCAGTGCTCGCAGAGCCAGTCGATCATGTTCACCATCGCGGTCCAGCCCACGTGGGCGGGCTGCAGCCCGTGCGCGTCCGCCTGGGCCATGGCGTCCATGGCCTCACCGAAGATGTCCAGCTGGAGCTGGCCGCACGCGCCGTTGCCGATCCGGACCGGGCGCGAGCCGCGCCAGCCCTCCCAGTGGTCCAGGGTCTCCTCGGTCAGGTCCGAGGACCCGTCCACCCGGTACATGATCCGCAGCGGGCAGTCGCCGTTGCTGCCCTTGTGCTCGATCAGCCGGTCCCGGACCCAGACGCCGAAGGCCGCCGCCTCCTCCGCGTACCCCAGCCCGAGCAGCGCGTGCACCGAGAACGACGCGTCCCGGATCCAGGTGTAGCGGTAGTCCCAGTTACGCTCGCCGCCCACCTGCTCCGGCAGCCCGGCGGTGGGCGCGGCCACCAGCGCGCCGGACGGGGCGTAGGTCATCAGCTTGAGCGTCATCGCCGAGCGGGTCACCATCTCGCGCCAGCGCCCGGTGTAGGTGGACTTGCGCAGCCAGCCGCGCCAGAACTCGGCGGCCTCGTGGGACATGCCGCTCCAGCTCCCCCTCCGGCAGCCGGCGCGGCGGCCGCCCATGGACTCCAGCACCATCCCCGCGCTCTCGCCTTCCTTCAGCGTGCGGTGCAGGCGCAGGTCATCGCCGAGCCGTTCCACCTCGGTGCCCAGCTCGCGGGGGGACGTGTCCTGGCTGCCCATCGAGTGCAGGGTCAGTTCCAGCTGGTCGGTGTGGAAGATCGCCCCTTCCGCGGTGATCTCCAGGTGGTGCGGCTGCCGGCCGTAGTCGAAGCGGGGCTCGATATCGACCACGAACCGCATCGACCCGCGGACCACCCGCAGCAGCCGGACCAGCCGGTGCTGCTGGGTGGCCCGGCTCCCGGTGACCGGCATGAAGTCGGTGACCTCGCCGACCCCGTCCGGGGTCATGAACCGGGTGATCAGGATGGCGGTGTCGGGGAAGTACAGCTGCCGGCTGACGTAATCGTCCCGGTCCGGCGCCACCCGGAAGTAGCCGCCCTGGTCGGCGTCCAGCAGCGAGCCGAACACGCTCGGCGAGTCGAACCGCGGGCAGCAGAACCAGTCCACCGTGCCGTCGGTGGAGACCAGGGCCGCGGTCTGCAGGTCGCCGATCAGCCCGTGGTCACTGATGTTCGGGTAGCGCGCCATGGTCCCCCTCCTGGGTTAAGTCATCGTGATGACCGTGCTGGCGGGGGGCCAGGGGGGTTCGGTTATGCCGAGGGGCTGGCCGATGCGCTGGGGCAGCGGACGCTGGCCTTGCGCAGCAGGTCGCTGGCCTTGGTGGTGACGGCGGCCAGCTGGGTGGAGACCGCTTCCGCGGCGGCGGTGGCGCTGGGCTGGCTGCCTATGTTCTTCAGCGTCATCTGCAGTTTGACCAGGGCCGAGTTGAGCGCGTCGATCTCGGTCTTCCACTCGCCGCCGGCGTCTGTCCTCAGCCGGGTCACGTCCGCCCGGACCTGGGCCACGTCGGTCTTGAGCTTGTCCAGCGCGTCACCACTGGCCGACAGGTGCCCGACCTGGGCCAGGGCCGACCGCAGCGCGGCCACGTCCGGGCAGACCACCGACGAGGGGCTGGGTGACGGGCTGCTCGCGGCGGTGCTCCCGCCGGACGAGCAGCCCGCGCCCAGCAGTGCGATCGCAGCGACGAGGCACGCGCCAGCCAGTCCAGCCCTCATGCCCGGAACGCTGCCGCCTGCCCGGGCGCGCGTCCTCACCCGTGCCGGGTTAGTTGCGCTGCTGGCTGCCCTCCGGGTCATTTCCATGATCGACTTCTACTTTCCCTGCGGACCGTGCGGACAAACCGGGCGGCCTCCGGTCCGCGGGACATTTCCATGATCGACTTCCACTTTTCCTACGGACCGTGCAGACAGACCGGGCAAATCACCCTCCCAGAACGCACGTCCCGCGGAAAAGTCGGCTGGCCGGGCTGGCCGGAGGCGGATCCGGGGTGCCGAGCTACGCCAGCCGGAGAGTGCCGAGCTACGCCGGTGAACTGTCCCGACCTGCGCAATCACCCCGTGAGGATGACGCCGGCCGGCTCCGGGACGGCCACTGTGGCGGCCATGACGAACAGCAGAAACCCTGAGCGCGCGTTCCGGCTGAACAGCAGGCCGCTGATCGCAGGCGGTGTGCTCATGGGGCTGGGTGGCGTGCTGGGCCTGGCCGGGATCGTGGTGAGCGGCTCGTGCATCGCCGCGGCGGTGCGGGACTGGGCGAACCGCCAGGAGGTGCCGCCGACCGAGCTGGCCCGCCACCACTGGCACCGGGCCAAGGCCGCGACCGCCGCCGGCACCACCGCGTGGCGGAACGGCACCCAGGAGCACGCCACACCGCTCTCCTGAGCACGACAGCACCAACTACCGCAGCACCAGGCCGCCCCTGAAAGGGTGAAGTACGCCCCGGTGGCGAGTCCCTGGCCGTTCGCGCTGACGCTGACCTCGATCAGCCATCTTCTTCGTGCCGGTGACCATCGGGTAACCTTCCTGACCCGCCCTGCTCCCGGCCACCTGGCGCCGGAACAAGAACGCCGGGTACCTGCGGCTGCCCGCTTCTCCGGGACCACACGGGCTAGGGTGGCGCCGGACCTTCACCCGCGCCAGGCGATGCCCGCGGGCAGCGCCTGCGCTCCACTAGTCACAAGGACCACAGGGAGCCTAGATGGCAGCAGATCAGGTTGACGCACTGGTGATCTTCGGTGCCACGGGTGACCTCGCGAAACTGGAGACCTTCCCGGCCCTGGTCGGGCTGGTGGACCGCGGGGTGCTGGACGTGCCGGTGATCGGGGTGGCCAAGAACGGCTGGGGCCTGGACCAGTTCCGCGACTACGCGGTGGCGTCGCTGAAGCTGAACCAGATGGACCCGTCCAGCCCGGCCGCCACCAAGATGCTCGGCCTGCTCCGCTACGTGGACGGCGACCTCGGCGACGACGCCACCTACCACGCGATGTCGGACGCGGCCGGCGACGGCCAGCAGATCCTGTTCTACCTCGAGGTGCCGCCGGTGCTGTTCGGCCGGATCGCCCAGGGGATCGCGACCGCGGGCCGGGCCAAGGGCAACCGGATCATGGTCGAGAAGCCGTTCGGCACCGACCTGAAGAGCGCGATCGCCCTCAACGAGCTGATGCACCAGTACTTCCCGGAGGAGGCGATCTACCGGGTGGACCACTGGCTGGGCCTGGACCCGGTGGAGAACGTGCTGTTCGTCCGATTCGCCAACGCGCTCATCGAGCCGCTGCTGAACCGGACCTACGTGGAGAGCATCCAGATCACGATGGCTGAGGCGTTCGACGTCTCCGACCGCGGCGCGTTCTACGACCGCACCGGGGCCACCCGGGACGTGGTGCAGAACCACATGCTGCAGGTCCTGGCGACCGTGATGGCCGACCCGCCGGACGGCCAGGACCTGGGCACCTGGCGGGACTCGAAGGCCCGGCTGATCGCCGCCATCCGGCCGCTGACCCCGGAGGAGACCGTCCGCGGCCAGTACGAGGGCTACACCAGCGTGACCGGGGTGGCCCCGCACTCGACCGTGGAGACGTCCACCGCGATCCGGCTGGCCGTGGACTCGTGGCGCTGGGCCGGTGTCCCGGTGCTGATCCGGGCGGGCAAGTGCCTGCCGGTGACCGCGACCGAGGTGACGGTGCGGTTCCAGCGGGCTCCGTACGACGTGTTCGGCCTGAACCCGCTGCCGGATAACAACACGCTGCGCTTCCGGGTCTGGCCGGAGACCGCGGTCGGCGTCGGCCTGGCGGGCAAGAAGCCGGGAGGCGGCTGGGAGCCCGTCACGGAGGAACTGGCGTTCGTGCAACGGCCCGGGTCGGACATGCGGCCCTACGACCGGCTCATCGGCGCGGCGCTGGACGGTGACCGGTGGCTGTTCGCCGAGCAGGACACGGTCGAGGCCGCGTGGCGGGTGGTGGACCCGATCCTCGGCGACGCGGTCCCGGTCCACCCGTACGCCAAGGCCACCTGGGGACCGAAGGAAGCCGACCGGCTGCTGCCGGCCCGGGACCTGTGGTACGACCCGGCTGGATGAGGGCCGGCTGGATCGAGCTGGAGGGGCGGCTCGTGGCTGACGGGGAGAGCGGATGACTGAGGAGGGGTCCCGGCGCAGGGTCGTGATCGTCGGCGGCGGATTCGCCGGGCTGTTCGCGACCCGGGCGCTGCGCCGGGCCCCCGTCTCGGTCACCCTGATCGACCGGGCCGAGCATCACCTGTTCCAGCCGTTGCTCTACCAGTGCGCGACCGGGATCCTGTCCGAGGGCAAGATCGCCGCCCCGCTGCGCGAGGTGCTGCGCAAGCACGCCAACGTCGAGTGCGTGATGGCCGAGGTCACCGACATCGATCCGGCGGCGCGAACGGTGCACGCCAAGCGGCCGCTGGGCCAGCCCCTGGAGTTCCGGCTACGACTACCTGATCGTCGCGGCCGGCGTGCAGCAGTCCTACTTCGGGCACGACGAGTTCGCGCTGTTCGCGCCGGGGATGAAGTCGATCGCGGACGCGCTGACGATCCGGCGCCGGGTGTTCGGCGCGTTCGAGATGGCGGAGAGCGCGACCCAGCCACGACGAGGCCCGGCGCTGGCTCACGTTCGCCCTGGTCAGCGCCAGCCGACCGGGGTGGAGCTGGCCGGGCAGATCCGCGAGCTGGCCACCCGCACGCTGCGCGCCGAGTTCCGCCACATCCTGCCGGAGGACGCGCGGGTGCTGCTGTTCGACGGGGGCGACGCGCGCTCGCCTGGTTCGGGCCGGCCCTGTCGGCCAAGGCGGCCCGGGCGCTGCGCAAGCTCGGGGTCGAGCAGCACATGCACTCGATCGTGACCAAGGTCAACCTGACCGGCCTGGAGGTCCGCGGCCCGGACGGCGAGGTGACCCGGCACGACGTGGGCACCGTGCTGTGGACGGCCGGGGTCGAGGCCCCGGCGCTCGCCACCGCGCTCGCCACCGCGACCGGGGCGCAGCAGGACCGCTCCGGCCGGATCCTCGTGCAGCCAGACCTGACCCTCCCCGGCCATCCGGAGATCTTCGTGACCGGCGACATCATGAACCGCGACGGGCTACCCGGGGTGGCCGAAGTGGCCATGCAGGCCGGGCTCTATGCGGCGCGACGGATCCGCCGCGAGCTGGCCGGCCAGCCGCCGGGCAAGCAGTTCCGCTACCGCGACCTCGGCCAGGCCGCCTACGTGTCGCGCGGCAACGCGGTGGTCTCCGTGGGACGGCTGCACCTGGACGGCTTCCTGGGCTGGTGGGCGTGGCTGGTCATCCACATCGGGTTCATGA
>CAVQNH010000043.1:0-66184 GCA_963713815.1 uncultured Actinomycetes bacterium | reverse complement strand
GATCTTCGTGAAGTGCTGGAAGCACTCCCAGGCCACGTCGTGGCCGGCGAAATCGGTAACCTCGGAGCGCTTCACCGCCAGGTAGGCCTGGCTGCGCAGCGGCCCCAGCGCCTCCATCAGCAGGTCGTCCGCGGCCAGTGCGTCCAGCGCCGCCCTGAGCGAGTCCGGCAGCCGGCGCACCCCCCTGGCCTCCCGCTCGGCGTCGCTGAGGGTGGCCGGATCGACGTTCACGGCGTCGCCGGGGTCCAGCTTGCGCCGGATGCCGTCCAGGCCGGCCTGGATCACCGCCCCCAGGGCCAGGTACGGGTTGGCGCTCGAATCCGACGGCTTGAACTCCAGGTTCACCGTGCCTGCCGCGTCGCCCAGCATCGGCGAGCAGATGCGCACCGCGGCCTCGCGGTTGTCCATGCCGTACACGGCGAAGGCGCTGCTCCACATGTGCGGGGCCAGGCGGCGGTAGGAGTTGACGCTGGCGCAGGTCAGCGCGACCAGGGCGGGCAGGTGGGCGAGCAGGCCGCCGATGAAGTGGTAGCCGGTGGCGGACAGCTGGTACTCGTCATCGGGGTCGTAGAACACCTGGTGCTCCCCGGGCTGCCCGTCCGGCCCGAGGTCGGTCAGCGACACGTGCAGGTGGGTCCCGTTGCCGGCCTGGTCGGGCACGGGCTTGGGGGCCAGGCTGGCCCACAGGCCGCGGCGGAACGCGACACCGCGGACCGTCTCCCGGTACAGCACGTGGTTATCGGCCGCGCGCAGCGCGGGAGCGTGCCGGATCGTCATCTCCTGCTGCCCGTGGCCGAGTTCGGGGTAGTAGCTCTCGACCTCGAGGCCCTGCTCCTGCAGGGCGTCCAGCAGTTCCATGGTGAAGTCGTGGGCCAGGGCGAACCCGGTCGAGGAGTAGCACAGGCTGTCGTCCACCGGGACGAGCTCGTCCGGGCCGCCGCCGGGCGGGGTTTCCCGGCGGCCCAGCGTGAACTCGGGCTCGAAGGACGCGTGGACCGCGTATCCCTCGGTCGCCATGTCCGCGATGGCCTGCTTGAGAAAGGTGCGTGAGCAGCCGTCCCAGGGCTCACCGCCCGGCTGGACCAGGTCGGACAGCATCGCGCCGGCTCCGGGCGCGTACGGGAGGGCCACGAACGTGGACGGGTCGGGCAGGATGCGGACCTCGCCGACCGGCCCCATCCCGTCCACCGGCTGCAGGGAATCCAGCATGGACATGGCCATCATCGCGACCGTGTGCCCGATCCCGGTCCGCAGCCGGGACGGCAGCATGGCCGAGGATGCGGCCTTGCCGCGGATAATGCCGCCGTGGTCGGCGTACAGGAACCGGACGAGGGAGACCTGGCCGGCGTTGGCGCGCTCGATGACCGCGCTGACCGCGTCATCGTCCGCGGCGCCCGCGGACCCTGCTGGCACGTAGTCACTCATGGGACAGAGGTAGCACGCGCGGCCTGCCTCGTACAGCGCAATCCGCAGAGCGGTCATGGGGCGTATTCCGGGTACCCGGCCCCCGGGAAGACAGGGCCAGGGGCCCGGAAAGGCCTCCCTGACGGCCTCGTTGACACTGGGAGCCGTCATCCCCTAGATTCACAATGTTCGATGATAGAACCACTGTGCGTAAAGCGCACACGCTTCCACCTGGCGGAATCCTTCCCTCTCTGGCCCTCCCGTCATCGGTGATCAAGGAGTTCCCGTGACATTTCTCGACGAGGCGACGTGGCGCGGCAAGGCCTTCAGCAGCGGCTGGACAGCGGTCTCCGGGGGCGAGGCCCCGGTCACTGAGCCGGCCACCGGGGCGGAACTCGGCCGGGTCGGCATCGCCTCCCCCGCTGACATCGCCGCCGCCGCGACGGCCGCGGCGGCCGCCCAGCCGGCCTGGGCAGCGCTCCCGCACACCGAGCGGTCCGCCATCCTGCGCCGGGCCGGTGACATCTGGAAGGCGCACGCCGAGGAGATCGAGGGCTGGAGCATCCGCGAGGGCGGCAAGATCGGGCCCGCGGCGCAGTTCGAGACGCACGTGGCCACCGAGGAGATCTACGAGGCCGCGACCCTGCCCTCGCGCCCTTACGGCGAGCTGCTGCCGACCGAGTCCCCTCACCTGAGCTGGGCCGAACGGGTCCCCGTGGGCGTCGTCGGGGTCATCTCGCCCTTCAACTTCCCGCAGATCCTCGCCATCCGGTCCGTGGCGCCGGCGCTCGCCCTCGGCAACGCGGTGGTGCTGAAGCCCGACCCGCGCACCGCGGTGTGCGGCGGCGTGGTGCTGGCCCGCGTCTTCGAGGAGGCCGGGCTGCCCGAAGGGGTGCTGCATGTGCTGCCGGGCGGCCCGGACGCCGGGGAAACCCTGATCACCGACCCGCTGGTCCGGGTGATCTCCTTCACCGGGTCCACCTCGGTGGGCCGTCAGGTGGGCGCGCTGGCTGGCCAGCATCTCAAGCGGGTGCATCTGGAACTGGGCGGGAACTCCGCCCTGATCGTGCTGGACGACGCCGACCTGGACGCGGCCGCGTCGGCCGGCGCGTGGGGCTCGTTCCTGCACCAGGGCCAGATCTGCATGACCACCGGCCGCCACCTGGTCCAGGACTCGGTCTACGACGACTATGTGGCCGCGCTGGCCGGCAAGGCCAGCCACCTGCCGGTCGGCGACCCGGCCAGCGGCCAGGTCGCGCTGGGCCCCATCATCGACGAGCGGCAGCGCGACAAGGTCCACGGCCTGGTCACCTCCAGCGTGGACGCGGGCGCCCGGCTCGCCGCGGGCGGCACCTACGACGGCCTGTTCTACCAGCCCACCGTGCTCGCTGAGGTCGCGCCCGCCATGCCCGCCTACGCCAGCGAGGTGTTCGGGCCGGTGGCCCCGGTCATCCGGTTCTCCACCGCGGACGAGGCGGCCAAGCTCGCCGCGGACACCGAGTACGGACTGTCCCTGGGCATCCTGACCAGGGACCCGCTGCGCGGGCTGGACCTGGCCAGGAAGATCCCGACCGGCATCGTGCACATCAACGACCAGACCATCGACGACGCGCCGAACACCCCATTCGGCGGGATCGGCGCCTCGGGGACCGGCGCGCGGTTCGGCGGCACCGCCAACCTCGACGCGTTCACCGATACCCGCTGGGTCACGATGCGCAGCGAGATCGCGCCCTACCCGTTCTAGATGGCGGCCGCACCCGCGCGCACGCGCACCCAGGTCGGAATCGTCGGGGCGGGGCCAGCCGGGCTGCTGCTGTCCCATCTGCTGGCCCTGCGCGGCATCGACTCGGTCCTGGTCGAGAACCGGAGCCGGGCGTACTGCGAGGCCCGGCAGCGGGCCGGCGTGCTGGAGGACAGCAGCGTCAGGCTGCTCCGGGAAGCCGGGCTGGCTGGCCGCCTGGACCGTGAGGGCCTCGAGCACGGCGGGATCTACCTCCAGTTCGCCGGCGAGCGGCACCACATCGATTTCCGCAAACTGACCGGGCGGACCGTCACCGTCTACGCACAGACCGAGGTGGTGAAGGACCTCATCGCGGCCCGGCTGGCGGCCGGCGGCCAGCTGGAGTTCGACGTGTCGGGCACGGAGGTCGGCGCCCTGGGCACCGACTCCCCGGTGCTCCGGTACACCAGCGCGGACGGGACGAGGCACGAGGTCACCTGCGACGCGATCGCGGGCTGCGACGGCTTCCACGGGATCTGCCGGCCGGCCGTCCCGGCGGGCGTGCTGACCGTGTGGGAACGTGACTACCCGTATGCCTGGCTGGGCATCCTGGCTGACGTCCCGCCGTCCACCGACGAGCTGATCTACGCCCATCACCCGGACGGGTTCGCCCTGCACAGCCTGCGCAGCCCCCTGGTCAGCCGGCTCTACCTGCAGGTCCCCCCGGACGAGGAGATCAGCGCCTGGCCCGACGACCGGATCTGGGCCGAGCTGCACCGGCGGTTCGCGGTGCCCGGCTGGGAGCTCAAGGAAGGCCCGGTCCTGGACAAGGGCATCATCCCGATGCGCAGCTTCGTCAGCGCGCCGATGCGCCACGGGCGGCTGTTCCTGGCCGGGGACGCCGCGCACATCGTGCCGCCCACCGGGGCCAAGGGACTCAACCTGGCCCTCGGGGACGTCGCGGTGCTGGCCACCGCCCTGGAGGAGCTGCTGCGCGGCGACCCGCGGCTGGCCGACGGCTACTCAGACACCTGCCTGGAGCGGGTCTGGCGGCGCACCCACTTCTCCTGGTGGATGACCACGATGCTGCATGCCACCCCGGGGCCGGACCCGATGGACGCCCAGCTCCAGCTGGCCCAGCTCCGCTACGTCAGCCACCTCACCGGCGGCCGCTACCTCGCTGGCCGAGAACTACACCGGCTACCCGCCACGGCCCTGACTCAGCCGGTATGCGCGCCCTTGCGGGCATACAGCGTGTCGTGCCACTCGTGCTTGAAGACCTGCACGAAGTTGGCCTTGAAGTAGGCCCGCAGCTTCGGGTCCCAGGCGATCCGGCGGTAGGAGTTGTAGGACAGCCAGACGAACTGGGAGTGGGTGAACTCGTCCCACCACAGGGCCTGGACGGCCGGGACGTTGCCCGCGCCGGTGCCCGGCTTGAGCCCGTTGGAGAAGCCGAGGTCGCTGCCCAGCCCGTCCAGCATGTGCGGGCAGTTGGACTGGCCGGGACTGAACCGGTTGGCCATCAGCAGGTAGGACACCTGGTCGGTGGCGACGCACGCACCCTTCGGGATGATCTTCTCCACCGCGGGGGCAATGGGGGCGAGACGCAGCTGCAGATGGGATTCGTCGCTGGCCTGGAACATGGCCAGCACCACGACCGCCACGCCGGCCACCACCGCGGCCGGCTTCCACAGCTGGCGCCCGGTCCGTGGCGGGCAGCCCGCTGGTGCCCTGGCCCTGGCCGAGCGCCTCGAGCAGGCGGGACAGGGGCAGCGCGATGCACATCGCGAAGAACGGCGCCAGGAACGCGGCGAAGTGGTAGTGGAACTGATCCGGCCACGTGAACATGACCACGATCACGGCGGTGCTGGCCAGCGCGAACCATTCGAGCGGGGGCGGGCCCTGGCGCAGCCGCATCCAGGCCACGACGATCATGATCGCCACCACGAGGATAAGCAACCACCGTGACGGTCAGGATCAGCATCCGCGGATGGGCGGGCAGCCAGGACGGAGGGATGCCGACCAGGCCGAGCATGTCGCTCAGCCGGGCGGGCAGCGGAACCCGGGCAGACCCGGCTCGCGGGGCGACCTGGGCCACGTAAAGGCTCTGGTAGAAGCGCTTGGGCGCCAGGGCGGCGAACGGGAGAGTCGGGACGAGGAAGCCGACCGCGACCCCGCCCACGTACACGGAGGCCCGCCGGATCCGGGGGGCCCGCAGGAGGAGCATGACCACGAGTACGAGGACCGGGAAGATCGCCCACACCTCGACGCAGCCTGCGAACCCGAACGCGACGCCGCCCCAGAACAGGCGCTTCCCGCTGGTGGTCAGGCGGTCCCGGTCGAACAGGGCCAGGGCCCCGAGGAGGCAGAACAGCACCAGCCACGGCTCGACCAGGATGGTCCGCGCGGTGGACACGCTGTCCGGGTAGACCGCGACGATCCCGCAGCCCACGATCACGGTGAGCAGGCCGCGGTGGCGCAGCAGCAGGCCCACCAGCAGCACGCCCGCCGAGCTGGCCAGGATGGTCAGGACCCGGCCGGTGGCCATGGCCGTGGCCGTCCCGGTGGCCTTGGACAGCAGTGCGGACGGCACCATCAGCAGCGTGATCCCGGGCGGCTGGACCAGGAGGAACGAGCGGTACGGCAGGAAGCCGTGGACCAGGCTGACCGCGCTGCCGAAGTAGGGCCCGTCGTCGTACTCGGTGACCCCCAGCAGGTAGCCCGGGCGGCTCAGCAGGAACAGCCGCAGCGCCAGGGCCAGCAGGGTGCAGGCGCCGATGGCCACGCTGACCGGGGTGAGCCAGCCTTTCCGGCCCCCTTCCTGCGCGGTCCCTGCGTCACTGCGCGATTCTCCGGGCGGCCCGCCCGCGGCCGGCCTCGCAATCGTTCCGCTCACTGGTGGTTTGCTCCCTTAGCCCTACTTGCCTGAACCCCACAGCAATCTGCGCACAGCGCCGCCGACGACCACACTGCTAAGTGATGAACCGCACTGGAATTTTGAAACGCGCTGAGCCATGTTGCGGGCAGGGGCCGGGACCGGTGATCCCCGGCGGGCTCAGCGTGCGCGAAGCGGCCGCTCGCGACCGCCACCAGATGTTACCGGATGAACATGCCGGCCAATACCGGATGCAAACACTCCATATAGCCCGCATCCCGTCCAAAGCCAGCACTCGTGACGACCCTCGCGCGTGGCCCGGCACCGGCGTGCCGTCGGGCCATCGCCGCGGGCCACTAAGAACTTACTGGTCAGCCAGGGCTTCGCGGGGTATTCCCGGCCAGTTCAGCCGGGCTGCGGGGCCGGCCGGGGCCGGCCCGGCCGGGAACCAGCCCGGGACCGGCGGTGAAGTTTGCGTAACAGTAAGGCCGCCGGCGCGCCGGCTTCCTTCCGGGGCCGGCCGCGGCCGGACTGGCCGGCTGAGCCGCCGCCGCCCTGGGCTGCGCCGCCCGGAAACTAATAGGAAACTTTCATTACAATTCAGCATCCAGCCTGGAACCGGGCGGTTCGGCTGGTGTTGACTCCGGGAGCGGCCGCACCGCGGCCTCCGGCCCGGGGCGGGAGGGGCACGCCCCGGGGCCGGCCGCACCGAGCGAGGAGATCACCATGAGGCAGCGGCTCACCCTGGGCTTAGCGATTGGCGCGGCAGCGGCGATGGCACTGGCTGGCTGCGGCTCGGGCTCGAACTCGGGCTCAGGCTCGGGCGGGACGACCACCCTGTCGTTCTTCGGCGCCGACTACGGCACCGGCCCGGCCAACAGCACGACCAAGTACTGGGACGCGATCGCGGCCGCCTTCCACAAGGCCAACCCCAGCATCACGGTGAACGTGCAGACCGTGAACTGGACCGACTTCCCCAACAAGGTCCAGACCCTGGTGCAGAACAAGCAGTTCCCGGACATCCTGGAAGGGGACACCGCACCGCAGTTCGCCCAGAGCCACCTGCTCTACTCCGACCAGCAGGTGCTGTCCCCCGCGGTACTGCACAACCTGATGCCGACCTTCCTCAAGGACGGGCAGTACCAGGGCACCGACTACGGCATCCCGTTCACCACGAGCACCCGGGCGCTGTACTACAACAAGAAGATCTTCGCCAAGGCCGGGATCTCGTCACCGCCCAGGACCTGGGATCAGCTCCGCACCGATGCCGCAGCGATCAAGGCCAAGGGCTACATCGGCTACGGCATGCCGCTCGGCAGCGAGGAAGCGCAGGCTGAGGCGCTGCTCTGGTTCCTCGGCGCCGGTGGCGGCTACGTGAACAGCGGCGGCAGCTACGCCATCAACAGCGCGCAGAACGTGCAGGCGCTGGACTTCATGAGCCAGCTGGCCAAGGCCGGCGACACCCAGCCGAGCCCCGGGACCACGGACCGCAAGGACGTGTGGGCGTCGTTCGCGCAGGGCCGGGTCGGGATGATGCTCGGCTCCCCCGCGGTGATCCCGATCATCCAGGCCGCCGGCGCGCTCTCGTCGTCCGACTACGCCACCGCGGCGGTCCCGGGCCGCAGCGGCCCGCTGGCCTCGACGCTGGGCGTGCACGACGACATCGTGGCCTTCAATTCGGGGGGCCACCAGGCGGCGATCAGGAAGTTCCTCGACTTCGCCTACCAGGACAAGTACCAGCTGCAGTTCGACCAGGAGTATGACCTGCTGCCGGCCACCACGTCCGCAGCCCAGGTGATGGGGAAGAACCCGGAGTTCACGGCGTTCCTCACCAACATCCCGAACTCGGTCAACTATCCGGACAAGACCAACTGGACCACGGTGGAGAACCAGATCAAGACGACGCTGGGCCAGGCGGTCTCCGGCAGCCCCGCCAAGGTGCTGGGCGCGCTCCAGCAGACCGCCACCAGCAGCGGCGGCTGACCGGGATGCGGCACCGCCTGGAGCCGCTGGCCTGGCTCGGCCCGGCGGTGGCGCTGATCGCGGTCGTGGTGCTCTGGCCGATCGTGGCCCTGGTCCGGACGTCGATGCAGAACATCACGCCGATCGGGGTCACGATCGGGTCGGCCGGGGTGGCGAACTTCACCAAGCTGCTGCGCGACCCGAACCTGCCCGGGATCCTCGTCCGCACGGTCATCTGGGTGGTCGCCGTGGTCGCCATCACGATGTTCCTCTCGCTCGGCCTCGCCCAGCTGTTCAACCAGCGGTTCCCGGGCCGGCGGCTAACCCGGTGGGCGCTGATCGCGCCGTGGGCCGCATCGGTGATGATGACCGCGCTGATCTTCCGCTGGATGCTGCAGCCGGACAACGGCGCGATCAACATCTTCCTGCACCAGATCGGCCTGCTGCGCCAGTTCAACTCCAACCAGTCGTCCTGGCTGGGCCGGCCGGACAGCGCGTTCGCCTGGATGATCGGCGTGGCCGTGTTCGTGTCGCTGCCGTTCACCACGTACACCCTGCTGGCCGGGCTGCAGGTGATCCCGGGCGAGCTGTCCGAGGCGGCCAGGATCGACGGCGCGTCCTGGTGGCGCGGATACCGCTCGATCACGCTGCCGCTGCTCCGGCCCGCTTTCGTCGTCGCCGCGGTCATCAACCTGATGAACGTGTTCAACTCGTTCCCGATCATCTGGGAGATGACCCGCGGCGGCCCCGGCTACCAGACCAACACGACCACGGTGTTCATGTACAACCTCAAGGAGAGTTTCATCGGTGAGGCCGCCGCGATGTCGATCGTGAACTTCCTCCTGATCATCGTCATCGTCCTGGCCTACCTGCGGATCAGCAACTGGGGCCGGGCAGGGGCGGCCTGATGGCGGCCCGGGTGGCCGCCGCCCGCCCCCGGCCGGCGCGTCCCGCCCCGGCGCAGGCGGGGCGGGGCCGGCGGACGCGCAGGCTCCCCGCCGTCAGGACGGCGGTCATCGCGGCGGCCGCCTACCTGATCGCCGTCATCTTCCTGCTCCCCTACCTGGAGATGCTGGTCACCGCGCTGCGCCCGCAGCGGGAACTGCTGGACCGTGACTACCTGCCGCACCACTGGGCCTGGTCGAACCTGACCGGCATGTGGGGCTCGGGCTTCGGCATCACCTCCAGCCTGCGGGTCAGCCTCGAGGTGGCCGGCGGCGCGACCATCCTGGTCACGCTGGTCGCGCTGCCCGCGGCCTATTACACGGCCCGGCACCGTTTCCGGGGCCGCGGGGCTTTCCTGATACTCGTGCTGGCCACCCAGATGCTCCAGCCGACCGCGCTGATCGTCGGCATCTACAAGGAGTTCCTCAGCTTCCACCTGATCGACACGGTGTGGGCTCTGGTCCTGGTGAACGCGGGCTTCAACATGGCGTTCGCGATCTGGATCATGAACGCCTACTTCTCCTCGATCCCGGCCGAGATCGAGGAGGCGGCGATGGTGGACGGCAGCGGCCGCGTGGGGGTGCTGCTGCGGGTCACCCTGCCGCTGGCGGCACCCGGCCTGGTCACGGCGCTGATCTTCACCTTCATCGCGGCCTGGAACGAGTTCATCGCGGCGCTGACCCTGACCACGAGCAACTCCGCCATCCCGCTAACCGTCCGGCTGGACTCGTTCATCGGGCAGTACACGGTGGACTGGCAGCATCTGTTCGGCGCTTCCCTGGTGGCCACCATCCCGGTGGTCATACTGTTCGCGCTGATCGAGCGGCGGGTGGTGGGCGGGCTGACCGCCGGCTCCATCCGCTAGGGTCCCGCGGGCGGCGAGGGGCCGGGGTCATCCCGGGCTGACGCTGGAGCCGCGCACCACCAGACGGCACGCGTGACGCCGGACCCCGCCGCGCCGCGGGACACCGTCGATGAGCGTGAACAGTTCCCGCGCGGCGGCGGCGCCCAGCGCCTCGAGATTCATGTCCACCGTGGTCAGCTGGGGCTCGGTCTCCAGCGCGAAGACCGGCCAGTTGTCGTAGCCCGTGACCGCGATGTCGTCCGGTGCCCGCCTGCCCAGCTCGTCCAGGGCCACGAGGACGCCCGACGCGATCTGGTCGGACCCGCAGAGCATGGCGTCGATGCCGGGCTGGCGCATCAGCATTGCGGCGGCGGCGGCGCGGGCCCAGCGCTGGGACCACTGCCCGTAGACCGCGGGAACAGCCAGGGCCAGCTGATGCCGGGCCATGTGCGCCGTGATGCCCTCGACCCGGTGCTCGACCGCGGTGGCGTGCCGCGGCCCGGTGAGATGGGCGATGCGCCGCCGGCCCGCCGCGACGAGATGGTCCACCAGCAGGCCGATCCCCTGGCGGTCGTCTGGCATGTGCACGACATCCCCCGCGTCGTCGGACTCGCCGTAGACGTAGACGACCGGGACGTCCACGTGCCGGGTCACCGAGGTGCTCATCACGTTGTTGTCGCCGACCACCAGCATGCCGTCCACCTTGCGGGCCGCCAGCATCCGCGCGAGTTCCAGGCCGCGGGCCGGATCGCCGCGTGCGTCGCAGGTGATCATGGACAGGTCGATCTCGCTGAGCGCCGCCTCCGCCCCGAGCATCACCGGGACGGCGAAACGGTGGGACATGCTGTCCGCGATGATCACGCCAACCGTGCTGGTGCGCCCGGTCATCAGGCCCCGGGCGATGGGGTTCGGCGTGAACGAGAGTTCCCGGGCGGCGGCCAGGACCCGCGCCCGCGTCGCTTCGGACACCCGGTTCTTGCCGTTTATCGCCTTCGAGGCCGTCGTCAGCGAGACGCCGGCCCGTTCAGCCACCTCGATGAGGGTGGCCGGACGCCGTCTTGCCATGTCCCGAGTGTCCCATCTCCGGGCCGCGGAGCGGCCGGGGATGTTCTCCCCCACCGCCTCTCCCGCCGTCCGGGCCGGCGGCCCGGCCAGAGCGGTATCGGTTAGATAACGGCGCCACCCAGACCTTGACGCGCTCGCAGCCGCGGAACATTCTCGGCATACCGAAAATGAGGAAGCGCTTCCCCACTGGCGCCGGAGCACACCCCGCGCTGACCCGGCCGCGCCCTTGCCCCGGGCCGGATCGCCCGCGAACGGTGCCCCGGAGCCTGGCCCAGGTGCCCGCAGAAGCTGGTTCGCCTCCTGCCGAGGAGTGATGATGAGAGCCGTCCGAGTGATCACGCCGCTGGCCGCCCGCGCCTTAGCCGCCGCCACGCCCGTGCTGCGCCGGCTACCCGGAATGGCACTCGGTCACCCTGGCCGGGGCGTGAGGCGCAGGCTCGCGACCGTGGCCGCGCTCGTCCTCGCCGCCGCAGTGCTGCTTCCCGGCGCGGCCGTGACGGCGGGCGCGGCCACTGCGCCCAATGATCTTGTCGTCAACCTGGGCGCGCCTACCGGGCCGTTCGACGGCGGTGCGTCGGGGAGCCTGTACGGGCTCTATGACCAGGGCGTGCCCAGCAACAACCTCATCCAGGGCATGGGCCTGCGCACCACGGACACCAAGGCGCAGGACGGCCAGCAGCACCCGGGGTCCGACGCGCTCGAGATCGCCCGGCCGTTCACCGGCAGCGGCGGGCGCGACGTCTACATCTACATGACCGACGTCTACCGCGATTTCCCCTACGAGCGCACCAGCTACGCGCAATACCAGGGGTACATGAAGACCGAGGTCGAGCAGGTCCTCACGTCCCCCTACCGCAACCGCATCATCCTGGTGCCCTACAACGAGCCGGACGGCAACTGGTTCGCCGGCCTGACCACGAACGCCACGACCCTCGCCGCGTTCGAGGCCGAGTGGCTGCAGACCTACGACTTCATCAAGGGCCTCTGGCCGCAGGCGCGGATCGCCGGGCCCAACTTCAGCGGCTTCTTCCCGGCCGCGCTGGGCTCGTTCCTGCAGTTCTGCCTGGCCAACCACTGCCTGCCCGACGTGATGACCTGGCATGAGCTGCAGGTCGCCTCCACCGTGCGTACCGACGTGGCCGCGTACCGGGCGCTGGAGACCACCGTCGGGCTGGGCCGTCACCTGCCCATCAACCTCGACGAGTACGCGGCCCGCTACCAGCTGACCAGTCCCGGGCAGATGGTGGCCTGGCTGTCTGCGCTCGAGGCCGAGAAGGTCGACGGCGATCTCGCCTACTGGAACATCAACGGATCGCTGGGCGACTCGGTGGCGCAGCAGAACATCCCGAACGCCCAGTGGTGGCTGTACAACTGGTACTCCTCCATGACCGGCCACACGGTGGCGGTCACGCCGCCGCACGGCAACACCGATGACACCCTGCAGGGCCTGGCCACCCTCGATCCGGCCAGGCGGCAGGCCCGGATCATCCTGGGCGGCGGGGCCGCCGGGCCCGAAGGCGTGACCGTCACCCACATCGATCCGGCCCTGTTCGGGCACTCGGTGCACGCCACGGTGCTGCAGGACCGGTGGAGCGGCATGACCGGTGCGGCGGCCCAGCCCACCCGGACGTTCGACGGCGACGTGCCCGTGAGCTCAGACGGCTCGATCACCCTTCCCGTCACCGACGGCAGCCAGGGGGACGGGGCCGGCGGGAACGCGGCCTCGTGCACCGCCACCGGCGCCCGGGTGCCGGGGAAGATCGGCAGCGCGCTTCACCTGTGCGGCAACAACGAATACGTGAACCTGCCGTCCGGCATAACGCAGGGCCTGCACGACTTCACGATCTCGGCCTGGGTCAATCCTTCCGCGAACACGGCCTGGTCGCGGGTGTTCGACTTCGGGACCGGCACCGGCGACTACATGTTCCTGACCCTGAACGCGGGCGGCGGCCCGATCCGGTTCGCGATCACCACCAGCGGCGCAGGCGGCGAGCAGCAGATCAACGGCACCAGCGAACTGCCCCTCAACACCTGGTCGCACGTGGCGGTGACGCTGTCCGGGACCACCGGCACCCTGTACGTGAACGGCACGGCGGCCGGCACCAACACCGACATGACCCTGACCCCCTCCGACCTGGGGGACACGACCCAGGACTGGATCGGGCGGTCGCAGTACCCGGCCGACCCGTACCTGGACGGGACCATCGACGATTTCCAGATCTACGACAGCGCGCTGAGCCCGGGCCAGATCGGCGCGCTGGCCAGCGGCCAGCCGGGCGCCGGCAATGTCGCGTCCTACAAGTTCGACGAGACCGGCGGGGCTACCGCCGTGGACTCGTCCGGCCACGGCCGCAACGCGACGATCATCTCGGCGCCGGCGTCGCCGCCCACGATGGACGCCTACGAGGTCATCCTGGCCCCGGGGGCAGCCGGCTCGGCGACCCCCGCCGATGACACGTGGCTGCACAGCTACCTGGCGTCGCAAGCCACGCTGACCGGCTCGGGCTGGAACATCAACACCGAAGGGACGCCGGGCAACCTGGGCGGTTTCGCGACCGCCGGCGAGCAGGATGTGGGCGGACTGCGCACCGGCTCCAGCACGGTGATCACGTTCAGCGTGAACGTCCCGCGGACCGGTGACTACCGCCTGTCCATCTTCGACGGAAGCGACTCGGCCGCCTCCGATGTGTCCGGCCCGACCAATGTCTTCGTGCGGGTCAACGGCGGCAGCCCCCAGGAGGTGTGGCTGCCGGTCGGATACAACTGGGTGATCTGGAATCACGCCGACGCCACCGTCCACCTGACGGCCGGTGCGCACCAGATCAGCCTGTCGACCACCGGGGCGGACGGGGCCTCGACGAACGGCGACGCGATCATCAACCAGATCGAGCTGCAGCTCGACGATCCCGCGGTCACCGGCCCGGCCGTCTACGAGGCCGAGCAGGCCAGCCTGGACGGCGCCACGACTGACTACCGCGCGCAGGGCCAGTCCGGCGCGGGGGCCGCCGACATCGCGCCGGGCCAGAGCGTGACCTTCTGGGTCTACTCCGCGGCCGATGGGTACTCGGATCTGGCTTTCCGCTACCGGAGTGCGGGAACGGCCGGCGTCACGGTCAACACGCTGCCGCTCGCCGGCCAGCTCAGCGGCGCGGGCCTGGAGGGCTGGTCGACCGGGTCGTACCGGGTGTACCTGAGTGCCGGGATCAACAAGGTCGTGGTCCGCGGTGCCCGCGGCGAGGCGGTCCTCGACAAGCTGACCGTCACCCCGCTGGCGGCGGCCAGCGCCGCCGCCACGGCGAACGCCGTCACCTACCAGGCCGAGGACGGGACGCTGGCCGGCACGGCCAAGGCCGACACCAGCTACAGCCAGGCCCACGGCGGTGTCGTCACGGGCATCAGCGACGGGCCAGCCAACTCGCTCACCCTGGCCGTGCACGCGCCGGTGCGCGGCAGCTACGGGATGACGGTCCGGTTCGCGAACAATCAGCAGGTGGTGGCCAATCACTACAACCCGGACCTGATGACCGCCCCGGCCGACATCAGCATCAACGGCGGCCCCAGTTTCCACGTCAACTTCGCCAGCACGTTCAGCTGGAACCAGTTCTGGAACCTGACCATCCCGGTGCGGCTGCGGCCGGGCGCCAACACCATCAGGTTCACCGCCAACCCGCAGTACAACTACGACGGCAAGACCATCGGGGTCATCTACTCGGGAAGCGGGATCGGGCAGCCGCTCCGGTCGGACACGGCGCCGAACATCGACCAGATCACGCTGGCGCCGTTCCAGCTTCCGGGGACACGACCGTGGTCCCCCTAGGGAGCCCGGTGCCACTCGCGCGGCGGCCTGACACGGCCGGGGGCACCTGCGTAGAGTAATCACTCAGTGCGATAGGAGGAATGCATTGAGTGACGACAGGTCTTCGCGGCCGGCGGCCCGCAGGGTGCGCGCCACGTTAATCGGCAGTTGCGTCATCGCGGCCGCCGTATCAGGCTGCAGCAGCGCGCCGGGCACGCCGGCCGGTATCCGCGGTACCGCTACGGCCCGGGGGTTCTCGTCAGCCGTGCACGCCTCGGCCACAGCGGGCCTCGGGGCGTCCTTCGATACGAGGGACGGGAGCGGCGCCACGTATCGCGTGCGGCTGGACCTGATCGTCGACCCGGCCCGGGCCGCGGGCCGGTCCGCGGCCCCCAGGCACGGGACGCGGCTCGTCGGCGTCGTGTTCACCATCAAGGCGATCAGCGGCCGTCTGCGGCGCGACAACGCGGGCCAGCTCGCCACGGTCGTCGGTTCCAACGGGAAGACCTACGTGCCCGCTGACAGCCCGATCGCCGGGTACGCCGGCTTCAGGAACCGCCAGATCAACATCGCCCGGGGTGCCAGCGAGACGGGTGCAGTTGCCGTTCAGATGCCGTCCGGGGTCACGGTGTCCATGGTGCGGTGGTCGGCCGGGTCCGGGCCGGGCTCCATGATCACCTGGCCCGTGCGGTAGGCCCCGCTTCGTGGCGGGTCAGGATTTGCGTCCCGCACCGGCCAGAACCCAGAACTTGCCGGGGTCGCCGGACACGTCGGCGCCCGGGTCCGGGCGCCACAGCGGGACGTAGACCAGCCCGGGGTCCACGAGCTCGAAGCCGCCGAAGAAGCGCAGGATCTCCTCACCCGAGCGCATCCGGGCCTGGGCGGAGACGCTGCCGTTGTACACCTTCTCGGCGGCCTGCGCCACGGCCGGCCTGCTCGCGTCGGTGGCGTGGGCCAGGACCAGGTAGCTGCCGGGGGCGAGGGCATCGCGCAGCGTGGCCACGATCCGCCAGGGATCAGCGGCATCGCTGATGAAGGGCAGGACCGAGACGAGCAGCAGCCCGGCCGGCTGGCTGAAGTCGATCAGCCGCCGGGTGCCGGCGTGGGCGAGGATCTTGTCCGGATGGCGCAGGTCCGCCTCGATGACCGCGGTGTTGTCGTTCCCCGCGAGGAGAGCCTTGCTATGCGCGATGGCGACCGGGTCAACGTCGACATAGACCACCCGGGAACCCGGGCTGCCCTGCTGCGCGACCTCATGCACGTTCCCCTGGGTCGGGATGCCGGACCCGATATCCAGGAACTGGCCCACGCCGGCCTGCGCGAGGAACCGCACTGCCCGGCCGAGGAAGTCGCGGTTGGCGCGGGCGATCGCCCGGACGCTGGGGTCCGTCGCGGCCAGCGACCGGCCAAGGTCCTGGTCGGCCAGGAAATTGTGGCTGCCGCCCAGCAGGTAGTCATAAACACGGGCGCTGTTCGCCCGCTTGACGTCGACCTCAGGCGGTACCCAGCCTGGCTCGCCACCCATCACGCCTCCGGTCCTCACCTGCACGGCTCTCCTGGTGCGCCAGCACGCCACATCTCGCTGGCCGGCTCCTGGGAACCCGTCGTCGCAGCGCTGCGCCAGCCGGCGAGGTACATGCTAGGTCCACCAGAGTCAGCGAGGGCCGCCCCGGGTGCTCGAACACGTTCGCGGCCAGTAACAGGAGTCCGAAGACGAGCGCGCGGTCGCAGCCCCGGATCGGTCCTTCGTTCGCAGGCGAGCCGTGGACCGGTAGCGGCCTACGCTGGTGTGCGTGGCTGGCCTCGAGATCCCGGCGGCCGGGCGCGGAGATGCGGCGGAGACCGCTCAGATGCTCGCCCGCGCCTTCTATGACGATCCGGTGTTCAGCTGGTTCCTTCCGCCGAAGGCTCGCGGCATCGGCGGCTGCGACGTTTTTTCGTGACCGGACTGCACCATGAGTCGCTTCGCCACGGCGCAGTGGAAGTGGCCTGTGTCGATGGGCGCGTAGCCGGAGCCGCCGCGTGGTTCCCGCCCGGTACCTCATTCGGGACCGAAGTGTCCGCCCTCCCCGGCTATCTGCGGGCCTTCGGCCGTCGTCTCGTCATCGTCTCGCAGTATCAGTCGGTGGCGATCCCCGCCCGTCCGCGCGAAGAGCCGCATTGGTATCTGGCCGTCATCGGGGTCGATCCGGTCCGGCAGGGATACGGGGTCGGCGCAGCCCTGCTGCGCTCGCGGCTCCGGCGGTGCGATGAGGAAGGGCTGCCCGCCTACCTCGAATCCTCGAAGCTGGAAAACGTGCCGCTCTACCAGCACTTCGGCTTCCACATCGCCGGCACCCTGGGCCTGCCGGAGGGTGCACCCGTGGTCAGCACCATGTGGCGGCCGGCGGCTTGAGAGATGATTGAGACCGTCACGCGAGCCCCGGGGATAGCGCGGCAGGACGAGCGAGATCGGACAGGTGAGCGTCGTGGCCGAAACGCACGAGATGGTCCTCAGCAGCAGCCTCGCGTCGGGAGCCGAAGAATGGGCCTGCCCGCAGTGCGGACGGCGGCTGGTGCTTCGCTGGCCGCCCCGCTCGGAAAAGCTCGTGCTCGAGCACGGCGACGTGACCGCGATTCACGTCGGCGGCAAGGGCGGGGTGCGCGCGGGCGGACTGACGGCCGCGGTGGCGCCGTCGGGCGCCGACCAGCAGTGGCTGGGCGACGTCGGCATCGACGGGGACGGCCTGCCGGGCTAACGGCCGTTTCCGGCCGGAGGTCCGAGGCCGACCAGGCTGGCCGGCCTCGGCCCTCGGTCAGTCCTGGTAGACGTCGAGAACCGGGATCTCGATGTAGGCGGAGATCGGCGGGTTGTTCTCGAAGGTCACCGTGGCCAGCACCTCGTACTTGCCCACCGGCAGCGAGTGGGCCGGCACGGTGACGGCAGTGACTGGCGGGCCGTAGACGGTCTGTCCGGGGACCGTTTTGTGGGTCACGGTCAGCTGCGGGCCGTCAGCGTTGCCCAGCCCGGCGAACGTGTACGTGACCGTGTAGTCGAACTTGAACTTGGACAGCCAGATGGCCAGGTTGCCCGTCAGCTCCCAGGTCATCGCCACGGTGAAGTTATCGTTTACCGGGACCACCCAGCTGTCCGGCCCGCTGGGGCTAGTGATCACAAGGCCAGTGCCGTCAGTCCCGATCCACGGGTTCGTGCCGGCCTCGGGGTTTCCGCCGTGACTCATTACGTGTCTCCTTCGGTTGAGTTGGCGTTTTATCGGTACGGAGGGCGACTCGTCCGCTTTGATACTTAACTTCCGTCTCGGGAAATTCTGGCTGATTAGGTGTATCTAAAGGGGGACGGCGGTCTCCGGGTTAGTGCGGGCCGCTACTAGCTGGGAGCCGATCATGGTGAGGACACGCAATGCGTGACGACCCGACCGTCGTGGCCCTGGTCACCCGCGCGACCGCGGGCGACCAGGGCGCCTGGCACGAGATTGTCGAGCGCTACGCGCCGCTCGTCTGGTCGATCTGCGTCCGGTATCAGCTGAACGGCCAGGACGCCGAGGACGTCGGGCAGACCGTGTGGCTCCTGCTGGTAGAGCAGCTGGGCAAGCTGCGCGAGCCGGCCGCGCTGCCCGGCTGGCTGGCGGCCACCACCGCGCACGAGTGCCTGCGGGTGGTCAAGGCGGCCCGCCGGATCGAGGACCTGGGCGGCAACCTGGATAACGCGCTGCTACTTCCCGATGCCGCGACGATCGAGCAGGAGATCATCACGGCCGAACGGAACGCCCGGCTGCGCGCTGCGCTCGCCGCGCTGCCCGCACGCTGCCGGCAGCTGCTGTCGATGCTGATGAGCGACCCGCCGCCCGCGTACGCGGAAATCCACGCGGCCCTGGACATTCCGGTTGGCAGCATCGGCCCGCAGCGGGCCCGGTGCCTGGACCGGCTGCGCCGGTCTAAGTACCTCATCGGACTCGGTGAGGATGAGGTTGATTCCCCGGGAGGCGTGGCCCGTGCTTAAGGATTGGGATGACGACCAGCTGATGGCCGCACTGCGCGAGGCAACGCAAGCCCGCCAGGCCGTCCCGGCTGCGTTTGTCGAGACCGCGAAGGCCGCTTACGCCTGGCACAACATTGACGCCGAACTCGCCCAGCTCAGCTACGACTCCAGCGTGGACGCCGAGCAGGGCACGCTCGTCCGCTCCGAGACCGCGTCCGTCCGGACCCTCACGTTCAGCTCGCCCCGCATGTCGGTAGAACTCGAGGTCGCCGTCGAGTGCCTGCTCGGCCAGATCATCCCGGCGCGGGAAGGGACGGTCGAGACGCAGACCCGGACGGGCGCGGCGGCGACCGTCGAGATCGACGTGACCGGCTGTTTCTCCATCGAGCCGATACCGGAGAGCCCGTTCCGCCTGCGCTGCCGCACGACGGACGGCCTCGACGTGGTGACCGGCTGGATCACGCTGTGAGCAGCCGTCGCGCTTAGCCGCCGAGCGCGAGGAACGAGTGCGCGGTGGCCGCCGCCTGCGGGTCGTCGCTGCTGTCCGCGCGCGCGGACAGCAGGGCCTCCGGGAGCGTCGCGCCGCGCTGTAGCGCGGCGTGCAGCGCCAGCATCAGGGGCACGGCGGCCAGGTCGTTGACGGGCACGACACTGGCGACGATGCTGGCCGCGCCGAGCGGGATCAGGCTGCTCACCAGCCCGAGGAGCTCGTCGGCGCCCACGGCCGCCGCGATCGCGGAGTCGCAGCTGGGCAGCAGCAGGTGATGCGGCGCCCGGCCCAGCCGCTCGAAGTCGTACACGGTGAGCGGTCCGTCGTCGAGCTCCAGCGACGAGAACAGCGGGTTGTCGGCGCGAAAGGTGCCGTGCGCCGCGATGTGCGCGAGCCACGCGCCGTCCAGCGCGCGGAGCACCCGCTCGGCCGTGGCCGTGCCGTGCCCGAGCAGTTCGGCCTGCGGGTAGCGAGCGTGCAGCTGCCCGACCTCCGCGCCCCCGCCGGCCAGCCGGGGGCCGGCGACGAGGACCACCCGCCGCCCGGGCGGGGGCGGCTGGCGGCGGGCCCGCATCCAGGAGGCCGCGGACGGCGCCACGGTCACCACCCGGTCCCGCAGCGACGGCATGAGCGTCCACGGCACGGCCGCGAGGCGCCCCGGCGGGATGACCACGACCGGGCCGTCTCCCAGGGCCGCCGCGGCCGGGCCGAGCAGCGCGGCCTCCAGCATCGCGCCCCGGTAGGCCAGCACTGGCTCGTCGTCCCCGCTCGGCGGGCGGTGGGCGAGGCGGCGCAAGATAAAGCGGCTGAGCTGAACTTCGCGGTCCGGAACACCCCCGACCGGGTGCAGTCGCACCCGCCGGCCGGCCACCACGATCGCGTACAGCACGCCGTCCACCTCGGCCAGCTCGACCAGGCTGGTCCCGCCGAGCTCGTCGAACAGCGCGCCGAGGTCGAAGCCGGCCGGCTGTCCGGGGCCGCGGCCCGGTGACCGGCGGACCCGGGCCTGCACCGCCGTCTCGAGCCGCCGCCGCTCGTGCTCGAGGGCGCTGCGGCGGGAGGCTGCTATCTCCGGCGTTTCCAGGAGCCGGGCCACGCTGCGCAGCGCCCCCAGTTCGGCCACCAGCGCCCGGTCGTCCTGCTGGGGTCGCGTGACCCGGGCCGCGAGCGTGGTCGCTCGCCACCGCTCGCTCCAGAACAGCAGCCGCCGCACGTCGCCGCGCCGGAGCGCGTCCCGCTGAGCCAGCAGGGCCAGCTCGGCGCCGTGGGCCGTGCCGTACGCGCGCAACTCGGTGGCCCCGAGCGTCAGCTGGTGCTCCTCGAGCGCGGCCAGCCCGCGCGTGCAGGCGGCGACGGTGGCCCGGGCGCTGCTGCCCGCGTCGGCCTGCAGGGCCCGGGCGAGCCAGGCGACGCTGCGGGTCAGCGGCGGCTTGCGGCGGCGGGACCGGGCGGCGCGCTCGAGGTGCCGGGCCGCGTCGAGCACCGCGCCCCGGCTCAGCGCGACCCGGCCGGCCAGCAGGTGCGCTTGCATGGCCTCGCTGGCCCGGGACGCGTCGAGGCGCGCGGCGACCTGCTCGGCGTACCGCAGCAGCCGGACGGAACGCTCGCCCCCCGCGTACCGGGCCTGAGCGAGGATGAGGCCAGCGCGTGCCGCCCAGGTGTCCCGGCCCTGCGCCCGGAACAGCCGCTGCGCCTGGCGGGCTCGCGCGCTGGCGGCGCCGGGGTCGCCCGCGGCGAGGGCGGCAGTGGCGGCGGCGAAGACGAGTTCCGCCCGCTTATAGGGGATCCCGGCGCCGGGAGACGTCCGGCTGAGCGCGGAGTTCGCTTCTCGTGCCGCTTCTGCGGCGAGCCCGGCGGTCAGCAGGGTCCGGCAGCGGTCGAGGGCCAGGTCGGGATTGGTTACGCCCAGCGCGTGGTAGCGGTTGCCCGCTTCGTCGAAGTACGCCAGTGCCCCGGGGAGGTCGCCGCCGCTCAAGGCCACCAGGCCGAGGTTATGCCGGGCCATGGCGTACTCGAAGTCCTGCCCGCTGGTCGCGAACAGCTCCTCGGCGCGGGCGAAGTCGGCCGCGGCGCGCCCGGGCAGGCCGAGGGCGAGAAAGGCCTCGGCGCGCCAGGTCAGCGACCGGGCCTCCCAGACCGTGTCGCCCACTCGACGCAGGTAGGGCAGGGCGCGGCTCAGGTCCTCGTGCGCGTCACGGAACCGGCCCAGGTACTGGAAGATGGTGGCGCGCCGCACGAGCACGCGTCCGGCCAGTTCGCCCCGCGCGGCCGCGACCGCCTGGTCGAGCAAGGCCAGCCCTTGCCGGCTGCGGCCCGCCACCGCAAGTGCGATGCCGAGGGTGGCCTGCACGTCGACTTCGCGCTCGGGCTGGCCGGACAGGCGGGCCAGCCGCAGCCCAGTCCGCAGCTCGGCGACGGCGCCCGGGAGATCGCCGCGGTCGCGCAGCACGATCCCGGTCGCCTGGTGCGCCAGCGAGGCGTCGTAGGAGCTGGGCCGATCCGCCAGCACCGCCCGCGCGGCGATCAGGGCATCCCGCGGCCGGGACAGCGCGAGCGGCAGGAGCTGCTCCGGTCCGGGCGGCGATCTCATTTTCACCGACTTTGTATCAACCGCCGGGTCAAGCTCCTCCGTACTCATGGAAATCATGCTAAACAGATCGCAAGACCAATCAACTGTTTTAAGTGGGGCGAATATGTCGATTGGTGATGACGGGTATGCCCGTCCGCAAACTACGCTAGAAGCACAGGTTAATTTGATCCTGCACGGCATCCCCGGGGTCGGCGAAGGAGAAGGACTGGAAGGCGCCGCCGCGTACCCGCTCGACTGGCGGGAACAGGGCAGCGTGGACTACCTGCACCGGGAGCGCAGCATTCTCGTCCGGGATGACCGACGTCGAACGGGTCAGGACGATCGTGCCGAGCGAGCCGGTCCGCGGCGAGGACAACCTGCGCGGCCTGACCCTCCTGGAATTCACGGCCGACGAACAGCGCAGCGTCGAGGAAGTCTGCGCCGCCGCCGACCGGGAACTCGGCGAAGGGGTCGTCACCCCCGACCACATCTTCTACGTCTGCACGGGCGGTACTGTGCCCGGCCACGGAACCCGAGCCGGTCCCGCCGGGCTCGCCCCCGTTTCCCGGCGTGTCCACGGAGCCGTGCGACGGCAGCGGCGCCCGCGTCGCCGTGCTGGACACCGGCTGGCTGGATTATGCGGCGACCCAGCACCCGTGGCTAGACCGGCGTGGACGGCGATACTGACGACGCGATAGCCGGCAGCCCGGCCCGCATACTCCCCTACGCCGGCCACGGGACGTTTGTCGCCGGCGTGGTGCGGACCATGGCCCCCAAGGCCGAGGTCGAGGTCCGCCGCACGTTCCGGAAAGTCGGCGCGCAGTTCGAGTCTCATCTGGTGAAGCAGTTCGCCGAAGAACTCAGGGCGGGCGCGGACATCATCTCGCTCAATTTCGGCAGCAACACCAGGAGAGACATAGCCTCGCTGGGTTTCGAGGTCGTCGGCGAGCAGCTGGCGCACTACCCGGGCGTCGCGCTGGTGGCGGCCGCGGGGAACGACTCGTCGCGGCGCCCGTTCTGGCCGGCGGCGTTTGGCTGGGCCGTGGGCGTGGGCGCGCTCAGCTCGAACTGGCGCACCCGGGCCTCACTTCAGCAACCACGGGCGGTGGGTGGACGTCTACGCACCCGGCCAGGACCTCGTCAACGCCTACGCGCGGGGCGAGTACTGGTACACCGAACCGCCGAACCTCGGCCGCAAGCAGCCCTTCGACGGCCTGTGCTCGTGGAGCGGGACATGCTTCTCCACGCCGATCGTGTCCGGGCTGATCGCGGCGCGCATGTCGGCGACCGGCGAGAATGCCTCCCAGGCCGCCTGGGCGCTGCTGGCCCGGGCCCGGGGACAGGCCATCCCCGGCGTCGGCCCCGTGCTCTTGCCCGGCCAGGCGTGCGACGACCGGCAGCAGGGCTGTCACCACGACCACTGTCACCACGACCACTGTCGCCAGCGTCCGGCGTGCTGCTGCCGCTAGGCCGTCGCTGGCGTTCTGGCTGCACCGCTACGGCTGGGATACGACGCTGGTCGAGCGGGCGCCCGCGTTCCGGACCGGCGGCCAGAACGCGGACGTCCGGGGGACGGGGCGCGAGGTGCTGCGCCGTGCGGGGCCGCACCGAGACGACGTGGACGGGGCGCTACCTGACATCCAGCCCGGTGACCGCGCGCCCGATGATCATCCGCTGGATCTCGGACGTGCCCTCGAAGATGGTGAAGATCTTCGCGTCCCGGTGCCAGCGCTCCACCGGGAAGTCACGGGTGTAGCCGTTGCCGCCGAGGATCTGGATGGCCTGCTCCGTCACGCGTACCGCGGTCTCGCTCGCGACCAGCTTGGACATCGACCCCTCGGCGCCGTCCAGGGCCATGCCCTGCCGGGCCATCCAGGCCGCCCGCCAGGTCAGCAGCCGGGACGCGTCCACCGCGGCCTGCATGTCGGCCAGCATGAAGCCGACCGCCTGGTTCTGCCCGATGGGGCGGCCGAACGCGATCCGCTGGGTGGCGTAGTCGCGGGCGAACTCCACCGCGGCCCGGGCGACGCCTACGGCCATGGCCGCCACGCTCGGCCGGGAAGCCTCGAACGTCTTCATCGCGGCCTGCTCGCCGCTGCGGCCCCCGGACCGGACCCGGTCCAGCCTCGCGTCCAGCCGTTCCTTGCCGCCGACCAGGCAGCGGCCGGGCACCCGCACGCCGTCCAGCACCACCTCGGCGGTGTGCGAGGCCCGCACCCCGTGCTTGCGGAACTTCTGGCCCTGGCTGAGCCCGGGAGTGCCCGGCGGGACCACGAAGCTGGCCTGGCCCCTGGCGCCGAGCGAGGAGTCCACCGAGGCCACCACCACGTGGACGTCGGCGATCCCGCCGTTCGTGGCCCACGATTTGGTCCCGTTGAGGATCCACTCGCCGCTGGCCTCCTGGTACTCGGCGCGGGTGCGGATCGCGCCCACGTCGCTGCCGGCCTCCGGCTCCGAGGCGCAGAACGCGCCCAGCTTTACCGAGCCGGGATCGCCGAACATCTCCGGGAGCCACTCCCCGATCTGCTCGGGGGTGCCGTTGCTGGCCACGGCAACCGCGGCCAGGGTGCTGCCGACCAGGGAGAGCGCGATGCCCGCGTCGCCCCAGAAGAGCTCCTCGAACGCGATCGGGATGCCCAGCCCGGTCGGCTCGAGCCACTGGGCGGAGAAGAAGTCGAGCGAGTACAGGCCGATCTTGGCCGCTTCCTCGAGGATGGGCCAGGGCGTCTCCTCCCGCTCATCCCACTCGCCGCCGGCCGGCCTGATCACGTCCGCGGCGAACCCGTGCACCCAGTCGCGCATCTCGCGCAGGCCGGGGCCGGGCTCGAGGGAAAATGCGCCAGGGGCGTCGGGTCCAGTGGTCATCATGCTCCTCGGGGATCCGGCACAAGGACGTATGTTACCGAAGAGTAGCACGAGTAAGTTACCGACAAGTAACAATAACGGCCAGTTCGGCCCGGCCCCGCCGCCGCGGTCCCGGGTGGCGCCCGGCCAGCCCGGGCCCCTGACGTTACTCGGAGTCGTAGCGGTCGAGGAACTCGTACACGTCGGACTCGTCCACCCCCGGGAAACTCCCCGTGGGCAGGGCGGACAGGATGTGCGAGTGAGCCCGCGCCGACGGCCAGGCCATCCCCTCCCAGCGGGTGGCCAGGCTGGCCGGCGGCCGCTGGCAGCAGTCCCCGTCCGGGCAGCGGGAGATCATCCGCGTGGGGGTGTCCCGGCCGCGGAACCAGCGTGAGTTCTCGTACCCGGTGCCCAGGGTGATCGCCGAGCCGCGCTCCGCGCCCGGGTCCACGTGCGCCATGCACCAGAAGGTCCCGGCCGGCGTGTCCGAGTACTGGTAGTACGGGGAGTAGCGGTCGGCCGACCCGAACACCTGGCGGCCGGACCACTTGCGGCACATCCGCTGCCCCTCGATGGCCCCGGTGGAGTCGGCGGGCAGGACCAGCCCGTCGTTCTCGTACGCCTTGTAGATGATGCCCCCCTCGTCGTTCTTGACGAAGTGGCAGGTCAGCTCCAGATGATGGGTGGCCAGGTTGGTGAAGCGGTGCGCCGCCATCTCATACGACACCGAGAACACATCCCGGAGATCCTCGACGGACAGGTCCCGGGCCTCCTTGGCCTCGGCCAGGAAGCGCGCGGCGGTTCGTTCCGGGACCAGCACGGCCGCGGCGTAATAGTTGGCCTCCACCCGCTGGCGCAGGAAGTCCGCGAAATCACGCGGCGCCGCGTGCCCGAGCACGAAATGGCCGAGGGTCTGCAGCAGGATCGTGCGGGGCGTGTGCATGCCCATGGATTCCTGCTTCAGGTAGATCCGCCGGTGGCGCAGGTCGGTGACCGACCGGACCGACCGCGGGAGATCCTGCGCGTACCTGACCGAGAAACCCTGGTGGCCGACGATGGCCAGCAGCGCCCCCTGCGACAGCGCGCCGCCCCGGTAGCTCACCGACTCCAGCGCCTCCGCCGCCGCACGCTCGATCTCGGGGAAGTAGTTGCCCCGTTCCCGCATCGCGTCACGCAGCCCCGCGTTGGCCACCCGCGCCTCCTCCGGGGTGGCCGTCGGCCGGGTGTGCTGCCTGCGCAGCTCGGCATAGAGCCCGACCAGGTGCTCGAGCACGTCATTGGGCACCCTGGCCCCGACCTTCAGGTGCGGCAGCCCCAGCTCGGCGTACAGCGGATCATGCTGCGCCTCCTCCACCGCGATCTCCAGCTGGGCCCGGCGGCTCGGCGGCTGGGCCCGCAGCAGTTCCTCGGCCGGCACGGCCAGGGCCCTGGCCAGCGCGTCGATCAGGGACAGCTTGGGCTCACGGCGGCCGTTCTCCAGCAGGGACAGCGCCGAGGGCGCCCGGCCCACCCGGCTGCCGAGCTCGGCCAGCGTGTACCCGCGCGCCCGGCGCAGGTGACGGAGCCGCTGCCCGAACGTCGCCAGGTCTAGACCACTGGATGGAAATTCTTGCAGATCTTTCGCGAACAAGTCTGTCACATCTTCAGCTTAGATGAAATCTGAGCATTCTTCGTTACGTTCCGCCTAGCTTTGGGCCGGCCTGGCCCGCAGGCTCGGGAGTAACCACCCAGGGGACGGCAGAACGTCGGGAGGACCAATGAACGTCAGACGCCTCGAGGGCACAGCGAACGGCACCACCAACGGCCATACCGGGAACAGCCCGGCCAGCGGGCCGCAGCAGCAGGCCGCGGGCCTGGCCCAGCAGTGGGCCAGCGATCCGCGCTGGCGCGGCACCGAACGCACGTACTCCGCCGATGACGTGATCCGGCTGCGCGGATCCGTCCAGGAGGAACGCACCCTGGCCCGGCTCGGGGCCCAGCGACTGTGGACCTTGCTGCACGAGGAGGACTACATCGCGGCCCTCGGCGCGGTAACCGGGAACCAGGCGGTCCAGCAGGTCCGGGCCGGCCTGCAGGCCATCTACCTGTCCGGCTGGCAGGTCGCGGCGGACGCGAACCTGGCCGCCGAGACCTACCCGGACCAGAGCCTGTACCCGGTCAACTCGGTCCCCCAGGCGGTCCGCCGCATCAACAACGCGCTGCTGCGTGCCGACCAGATCACCTGGGCCGAGTCGGGCGGCACGGACCGCCAGCACTGGCTCGCGCCGATCGTGGCGGACGCGGAAGCGGGCTTCGGCGGCGTGCTGAACGCCTTCGAGCTGATGAAGTCGATGATCGCCGCGGGCGCGGCCGGCGTGCACTGGGAGGACCAGCTGGCCTCGGAGAAAAAGTGCGGCCACCTCGGCGGGAAGGTGCTCATCCCCACCTCGCAGCACATCCGGACGCTGAACGCGGCCCGGCTGGCGGCTGACGTGGCCGGCGTGAGCACCCTGGTCATCGCCCGCACCGACGCGCACGCGGCCACGCTGATCACCAGCGACGTGGACGAGCGCGACCAGCCCTTCATCACCGGCGAGCGGACGGCCGAGGGCTTCTACCGGGTCCGCAACGGGATGGCCGCGTGCGTGGCCCGCGGCCTGGCCTACGCCCCGTACGCGGACCTGCTGTGGATGGAGACGTCCACCCCGGACCTGGACGAGGCCCGCGAGTTCGCCGAGGCCATCAAGGCCAGGTACCCGGACCAGATGCTGGCCTACAACTGCTCGCCGTCGTTCAACTGGCACCGGCATCTCGATGACGGCACGATCGAGAAATTCCAGCGTGAGCTGGGCCAGATGGGCTACTCATTCCAGTTCATCACGCTGGCCGGCTTCCATGCCCTGAACTACTCGATGTTCGACCTCGCACAGGGTTACGCGGCCGAGGGGATGCCGGCCTACGTGCGGGTCCAGGACGCGGAGTTCGCCGCGGAGTCGCGCGGGTACACGGCCACCCGGCACCAGCGGGAAGTCGGCACCGGCTACTTCGACCTGGTCACGTCGGCCATCAGCCCGCAGTCGTCCACCACCGCGCTGGGCGGGTCGACCGAGAGCGAGCAGTTCTCCGCCGCGCACTGAGTCCCCGGCCCGGGCGCATGGCCCGGGGTCCGGGGCCGAGCCGCCGGGGCGGGTCAGGCACTGCCGCCTGGCCCGCCCGGCCCGGCGCCTGCGATCACTGCGGTCAGATCAAGAGAGCAGGCGAGTCTGCGCGGGACGGCCGGGAACATCGTCTTCAGCGTCGGCGCTCCCGCCGTCATCGCCGCCGGTGGGGCGCCACCGGGACGGGACGAACACCGTGCAGATCATCAGCGCGCCCAGCAGGACCAGCACGCCACTGACCAGCATGGCGTGGAATCCCGCAGCGTAGCCCGTGCCGCGCAGCGGGATGATCCTCGCCGCCAGCCCGGCGTCCAGTCCCAGCAGCCCGGTCCAGGCCAGCATGACCGCGCCGGGCAGCGCCGTGCTGAGCGGCGAGACTGGTGCCACCATCAGGATCCCGAGGAACAACCCGACGAGCAGCAGCACCCCGAGGGCGCTGAGGCCGCTGATGCTGGTCAGGCTGATGTTCTGGGCCGAGAGACGGGTCATGCGCGCCACGCCCCAGCCGCCGCCGAAGAAGATCGCCGCGGCCAGGGCGGCCCCGAACGCGACTCCAATCAAATGCCTCAGCACACGATCACCGCCTCTCGGCACCGGTTAAATGCGGCATCCGGCGCAAAACTCTACTTGAACGGCGCATCTCAGGCGGCCAGGACTGCTATTCCCACCTGCCCCATCGCCCCCAGTTACCCAGGTCCACGGCCGGGAAGCCCGGCCGGGTAGCGGCCCGGCCACCAGCGCCAACCCCCAGGTCCGCGGGCCGCCACAACGGCAGAGCGCGCCGAATGCACCGCCTCCCCCGCAGCCAGTAATGGCCTGCCCGGCGACCGGCCCGGAAAGACTTTAGAGACAAGAATTGCACTGCAGAACGCTGGCTCCCGGCTCAGAAAAGGATTCGCCGGCCGCCGGGTTTGCGGCTGCCCGCGGCGAGTATGGCGCGCTGCCTTACGCCGGAGGCCGCATCACCAGGCCGGCGGGCGAGCCCCGGGAACCGGAGCCGGCCGAGGTCAGCTAGGCCAGCGACGTCTCGCCGGCCACCGCGTCCGGGGCTGAGGGCTCGTCGGCCAGCGCGTCGACCGCGCCGGCCAGGTCGGCGAGCGCGGGGAGCGCGTCGACCAGGGTGACCCGCGTGTCGGGAGGCAGCTCCCGGAGCGCCAGGCCGAGCAGGCGCTCGTTCAGGGTCTTCCACCGCAGCACCGCCGTCTCACCGGCCGGGGTGAGATCCAGGCTGGCGGTGCGCCGGTCTCCTTCACCACCGGTCCGGGTCACCAGCCCGCCCTGGCGCAGCGAGTTCGACAAGGTGGCCACCGAACTGGGCGCGAGCCGGAGCAGCCGGGCCAGCTGGCCCGGGCGCGATCCCGGGTTCTCCGCCATGCAGGACAGCATCTCCAGCTGTGCTACGGACAGCCCGGACCCAGGGTCAGCGGCCCGCGCGGCGCGGCGCATGGCGCGCCGGAGCCGGGAGACCGCGTCGGCGAGGTCTGCTGAGTGCACCTGGGTTCCGAGGAGTGAGGACATGAAGTCGAGCATACCGACTGACAAACTAGAGATAAAGGTTTTTTGTTCTGCTACCAAGGTAGACCCGCCGGACGGGCCCGCAAGGCCCGCGCGGACTGCGGTGCCCCGGGCCGGGCATATCGGCGGCAGCAGGCGCGTATCGGGCCCTCTGCGGACTATCGGCGTTCGGGCTACCCGCCTGCCCGGCCGCGAATAGTGTGCGGTGATCTGCGGGACATGCCGGCCCGGTACTGGCCAGGAGGGCCTGCGGCAGACAGACTCGTCCCCGGGGGGAGTCCGAGCTACGCCCTCGCGCGGCATCACGCTCGCCGGCCTCGCCGGCTGGCGCAGAAGGGACGCCGATGCAGGAACTGCGCATCGTCGCGGTGAGCGAGGACGGCACTTACGCCGTACTCGCGGTACCGGGACGCGGCGGGCGCTTTTCGCTGCCGATCGACGACCGGCTGCGGATCGTCGCGCGCGGGCAGTTCTCCCGGCTTGCTCAGTACGAGATCGAAGTGGAGAGTCCCTTGCGACCCAAGGAGATCCAGGACCGGATCCGTGCCGGAGAGACCGCGGAGGAGATCGCTGACGCTGCGGGCGTGCCCATCGAGCGGGTCCGCCGCTTCGAGGGCCCGGTGCTGGCCGAGCGGGCGTACCGGGCCCAGGAGGCGCAGGGCGCGTCCATCCGGCAGCCCGGGGATTCAGGTCCCGGGCCCCGCCTCGGCGAGATCGTCACCGAGCGCCTCGCCGCGCTGGGCGTGCCCGCCGAGGAAGCCCAGTGGGACTCGCGCAAACGCGGCGACAACAGCTGGCAGGTCCAGCTGATGTTCACGATCAGCGGGCGGCCGCTCATGGCCGAGTGGGTGTTCGACCCGCGGCGCCGCCACGTCTCCCCGGCTGATGACGACGCCGCCCGGCTCTCGCTGCCCGAGGCCGACCTGGCCGGGCTGGCGCCCGGGCCCCGGCCCCCGGCCAGGGCCACGGTCACTCCCATCGGGAGCCGGCTGGCGGCCGCGCCTCCGCCCGTCCCCCTGGGGCACCGGCCCGAGCGCCGGCCAGAGCCGGTAACCCCCCCGGAACCGCTGGTGAGCCCGGGGCGGACGGCTGAGGCACGGGCCGCTGAGGCACGGGCGGCTGAGCCGCAGCCGGTGCGCCCGGCCGAGCCGGAGCCGGCCCAGGCCGCCCCGGCCCAGGCTGCGCGGGTAGCAGCGGCGCACCCCTCACCCGCGCCGGAGGCCCATCCTGGGCGCGCCGCCGAGGCCCGTGCCGCCGAGGCACACGCCGCGGAGGGCCGTCCCGCAGCCGAGGTAGCCGAGGCCGCGCCCGATGCAGGCAGCCAGGAGCCGGCCGTGCCGCAGCGCGGCCGGGCCCGCAAGGCCGCCGGGGGCCGGTCCAGGCGCTCGTCGGTGCCGTCGTGGGATGAAATCATGTTCGGGACCTCGCGCCAGCCGGAGTAATGTGGCCGCCCGGGATTTAGCCGTTCCGGGCGCGCCGCTTTTCTGCCCGTAGCGCGGCCATGTTTCCGCGGTATACGCCGCGCTGCCGCCTCTCCCGGTTTATTTCGCCGTGATCCGCGCGTCCCGGTAGCCAAGGTCTTGACCGGAGGCGGCGGCACACCACCGGACGCGATTAGTAATCTCCCGGTAATAGGTCCGCGTCACCCAGAGTAATCTTTAGCGCCGGGCACCGCGGGGAGCGGCGCGGGCCCGCGCCCGGCGCCGATTCCGTCACTGTTCACGATCCGCACACAGCGCGCCCCGGCGGGGCGGGCTAACGCCCGTGCCGGGACCTGGCGGCGAGCCTTTGTCCGGTGAATCCCCGGACACCATCGGGGCGGCCCGCTCCGGACCGTGTGGCGGCATCGTGTTAGGGCCCGGTGTTCTGGCTCTGTGTTCCGGCCCTGTGTTCCGGCATGGTGCTGCGGCGCCGTGTTCCGGCATCGGGTTGCCGCGCCATGCTGGGGCACGCTTCTCCGGCCCGGGCGCCATACCCGGCGGGTCCCGGTGGCTCCTGGCCCGCGCGGGGGGCCGGACCGCGTACGATCGGCCAGCGTGAGCCGTGCACCGCAAAGACGCAGGGACCGCGGCCCGGGCCGCCGGGCCTGGCGGCGCGTCCGGGCCGGTGCCGCCGGGCTGGCCGCACTGGCCCTGGTCAGCGGCTGCGGCCTGATCGGCGGCCCGAAGACCATCTCGGCGAACGTCCCGGACCAGATGACCGTGACCAGCCAGGCCTTCACCTCGCACCTGTTCCCGGCCGCCTACACCTGCCACGGGCCCGGGCAGAACCCCTCGTTGCACTGGTCAGGCGCGCCGGAGGGCACGAAGTCACTGGCCCTTCTCGTGGATGACGCCTCGGCACCGATCAAGCCCTATATCTACTGGATCGTTTTTGATATCGGATCGCAGACCACCGGGATCCAGGCCGGGCAGGTTCCGCCCGGCGCGCGGCAGGCAGACAACAGCAAAGGAAGCGATCGATATGATCCGCCCTGCCCGCTGAATGGACTGCATACCTACCGCTTTACCGTCTACGCCCTTAGTAGGTCACTGTCACTGCCCGAGGGCGTGGCCATGAAAACCGCGTGGAGCGCAATCGCACAAGCCGCCATCGCGCGCGGCAGGCTGCAGACAACCGCCAGTCCGTAATCGCCCGATCGCAACGGGTAAACGGACTTGGCAAAAAAATCCCTAAACGCATGACACCGCCCATACAGTCCGCCAGACTGACGGATCAGTAGCTCAGCCTTGGATGGATTCGAGGCGCTAGCGATACAGGGGAAGGCCCGCGTGATGGCCGCGTTGGCCTCGCTGGCGCCGCCCATACGGCCATGGCTTGTTGGGTGGTGCGATGCTTCTGCTCGTGATCGGCCTCGTCGCCGTTATCATCGCGGTCCTCGTCACGGTTTTCCTCGTGAGGCGGGGTCGCGCTGATGATGACGAGCCAGGCGGGCGTCAGGCTGTCCGGGACCGGCTCCGCGGCCGGGATTCCCGGCTGAGCACCGACCCGCGGGCCGCCCGGAAGCCGGCTGGACGCGGCGCCGCGCTGTCCGCGCGACCCGCAGGCGAGCCGCGCGGTTATGGCGGCCCGGGGCGTGGCTACGAGCCGGCCGGCTTCGACCAGTCCCGCGGTTACGAGCCATCGCCGCGCGGCTATGGCGAGGGCCCGGGCCGCGGCCGCGACGCGCAGCACACCGAGCGCATGGCGCCGGTGCGCGGGAGCGGGCGCTACCAGGATGCACCGGAGCCCGCCACGGTGGTCAGCGCCCGGGCGTCACGCACCGCCACGACGTCGCGCCGGGGTGGCGTGGCCACCGATACCGGCCCCGGGCCCGCGCTGTACGACACCGGGCCTTCCGCCGGGGATTTCGCGGCCACGCGCGCCAACGCCGACCCGGACCTGGCGGATTCGGACGTCTTCCCGCGGGTGCGGGCGGACATCCCGGAGACGGAGGCCAAGACGGAGGTCAAGGGCCGGCCGAAGAATGCGGCCAAGGGCCGCGGCCGGCCGTCCCGTGGCCGGCACGACGACGATGACGACGACTGGCCGAGCACCGAGTGGGACAAGCTCTCCGACGAGCAGTACTGGGCCGAACTGTCCGCCGACAGCCCCCTCGCGACCACGGCCCGCGCCGCGCACCCCAGCACCCCAGCCCCGGCACCGAAGCCCGCCCCGCGGCGAAGCCTGCCCGGCGCGTGCCCAGCCGCCGGCGTCCAGTCGCCCGGCGTCCCGGCCCCAGCCAGCGCTGGACGCCGACGCCGACGCGCCAGGCCGGCGCCAGCCCGCCGACCGTCCCGGCCGGACGGGTGGCCACCAGGGCGCACCCCGGCGGTCGCGCGGCGCCGACACCGACCCGGGCCGCACCGACCCGGGCCGCCCTGGCCTCGCCGACCGGCCTGGGGCCGCGGCGGCCACGGAACGGCTGCCGGCCAGGAACCGCCGCGAGGCTGCGGCCGACCCTTTGCCGCCCAGCCCCGCACCGTACATGCCCGCGGCCCCCGAAGCCGGCCAGCCGGACCTGGCTGGCCTGGGCCCGGCCGGCGGACTGCCGCCCGCCCGGGCCCAGGCCTCCCGGCCCCCGGCCTCCCGCCCCAGGCCTCCCGCCCCCAGGCCAGCCGGCCCCGCGCCGATGAGGACCCGCTGACCAGCCCGTCCTTCGCGCGTGGCGCGGCTGCGGCGGAGGACAGCAGGTCCTACCGGGCCCCCCGGCGCAGCGCGGACCCGCGGCCGGTCCAGCCGGCCAGCGGTTACCCGGGCGGGGCGGACGCCTATCCCGCTGGCTACTCGACCTCCCCCGGCGGCTACCCGGCCGACGGCCGCGACAGTTATCCCGGCCCGGCCCGGGGGCGCGACAGCTACGACAGCCAGGCCCGTGGCGGTTACGCCGAACCGGCCAGCGGCTACGAGGCCTACCCGGGCCCGGGCGGCGGGAGCCAGGACTATCCCGCGTCCAGCGGCAGGCACGGGTATTCGGCCGGCCAGGCTGACCGTACTGACCCGGGTGCCGCCTGGACCGACCCGGGCGGCCCGAGGTCCAGCCCGGGCAACGCGCGGGCGAACCCGGGCCGGCGGCGCAGCAGCACACCGGCCCGCCAGGCCACGCCGAGCCAGAGCCCGCCTGCGTCCGCGTCCGGCGCGGGCTATCCCGCCGCGCCCTCGGCCCCGGGCTGGGGCAGCGACCGCGGCTCCTCAGCCGAGGCTCCCTCGTCCCAGGCTGGCCTGGGCAATCCCTACGGCAGCTACGTGGACACGACCCCGCCGGCGGCCGCGGCCCCGGCCCCGGAGCCGCCCACGGCGGTGCCTCCGCGCCCGGCCCCGGGGTATCAGCCGGGCCAGCAGCCTGCGAACGGCAGCAGCTATTCCGGGGGGTACGCGACCGGCCCGACGGCGGCCTACTCGGACCCGTATGGCCGGGCTCCCGGCGGATATCCGGCGACCGGCCCGCAGCAGCCGGCCGCCGACGCCCGGGCGGAGCCGGGTTCCCAGTGGTACTCGGCACCGCCAGCGGCATCCCCGGCGGCGGCATCGCAGCCGCCGGCGGCTCCTTACCCGTACCAGCCCGACCCCGGATATCCCGGAGCACCCGACTACGGCACCCAGCCGGGGCAGGCTGGCTACGCCGGCCCGCCGCCCGCGGGGAGCCGGGATGACACCCGCTACCGGAGCGGGCAGACTGATGACCCATACCGCCCTGACGGGTACAGCGGCTATCACTCTCGTCAGGGTTGACAAACCCACCCCGCGCGCCGCGACAATGTGCCGACCGACGCTAGGCAGGGGAGATGCTGGACGGAACCCGGGATCACGCACGCAGTTATCATCTGCACCGGCTGGCCACGGCCCTGGATACCAAGGGGCTGCACGCGTCGGTTAAAACCACCTACCCTGCCGCGTTGCACATCTTCATCCCGGGCGCGACCATGCTCGCGGAGAGCATTGACTGCACCCCCGGCACGGACGGCATGGGCCGCCTGCGCTGGTATTACCGCTGGTCGTGGGGAGAGCTGCTGCATGACACGGAGGATCCCTCCGCGGCAGCGGCGAAGATCGCTGAGGTGCTGTCCTCGCGGTGAGCCCTGGCTTCCGCTGAGTGCAGATTACTGATCACCGGGGGCGGGGTACTCCAGCTCGATCGCATGCCGGAACGTGATCCGGCCGCCTGGCTCCCCCGCCGCCAGCGGCTTGATCCTTCTCACCTGATCAGCGAAGTCGCGGTGCAGCGCCACCAGGTCCATGCCACGGCGCTGGTAGAAGCCGATCGCCTGGACGTTGTCGTTCCCGGTGGTCAGCCAGAGGCGCTGGCCGGCCCGCCGGGCCCGCTGCCGGGCCCCGGCCAGCAGGGCCGTGCCGATGCCGCGGCCCTCGGCCAGGCTGTTCAGGGTGACGATCTCCAGGCTGCCGCCCTCCACGCGGTAGGTCAGCACGCCTGCCCGCGCGCCGCCCGGCTCCTCCTGCGCCACCAGGCCGGGCAGCCGCGTCACGTCGTGCGCCCCGGACAGGCTGACGACCGGCAGGCCCCAGGCGGCGGTGACGACCTCGGCCAGCCAGCCGCGGTCCCCGTCGGTGAGGTCCCTGACCAGCGGCCCGGCCGGGCGGGGCCACAGGTCCGCGACCGCCACCCCGGCCGCGGCCAGCATCCGGCGCAGCAACGGCAGCGACAGGCCCGCCACCGTGCCCCAGTCGCCGTCGATACCCTCGACGAACGGGGCGCCGAAGCCATCGATGCTGAACGCCCCGGCCATCCGGACCGGCTCCCCGGTGGCCACGTAGGCGGCGATCTCGTGCTCCCCCAGCGTGCCGAACCGCACCAGGGTGCTGGCCGCCGCGATCATGCGCTGGCCCGACCGCGTGTCGATCAGGCAGTGCCCGGTATGGAGCGTGCCCTGCGCCCCGGACATGCGCCGCCACAGCGCCACCGCCGCCTGCGGGGACGCGGGCTTGCCCAGCGCGTCGCCATCCAGGTCGAGCAGGGAGTCACAGCCCAGCACCAGGTCACCCGGATGCCTCCCGGCGACCGCTGAGGCCTTGCGCTCGGCTAGCACGCACACGGCGCTGGCCGTGTCCAGGGCCGGGTCGAAGCGCTCGTCTGCCCCGCTGACGTCCACAACCGGGGCGAACCCGGCATCCCGGAGCAGCCGGCGGCGGGCCGGCGAACTGGACGCCAGCACCAGGCGCGGGGTTCTCATCGTCACCAGGCCAGGATCGCGCAAAGACCCCATCAATATCCCGGCAATGACCAGGCACATGACCCTACGGTCCTTACCGTGGGTCAGCCTCTAACTACAGCATTACCGGTGCCCGTGGTCTCCGCATCGCCGGCCGCGGCTCCGTACCGGCCGGCCCTCCCGTCCGCCGCGGGATGGCGTATGCGCCCGTCCCGGTGGCGGTCCGTCCTGCCGTCCTGGCCCGCCGCCTGCGCGGCCGCGGTCACCCTGGCCGTCACCCTGTGGAAGATCCAGGTGCCGTCCCTCTGGCGGGACGAAAGCGCAACCCAGTCGGCCACCCAGCGCTCCCTCCCGGACCTGATCGCCATGCTCGGTCATGTGGACGCGGTGCACGGAACCTACTACGTCCTGATGTGGCTGGAAGTGCGGCTGGCCGGCCATAGCGAGCTGGCCCTGCGGCTCCCCTCGGCCCTGGCCATGGCGGCGGCAGCGGCCCTGATCACCATGACCGGCAGCCGGCTGGTGTCGCGCCGCGCCGGCCTGGCCGCCGGGCTCACGTTCGCCGCGCTGCCCGCGGTCAGCTGGTTCGCCCAGGATGCGCGGCCGTTCGCGATGGAGACCGCGGCCGGCGCGGCGGCCAGCTACTTCCTGGTCCGGCTGGCCGGGGACGACGGCCGTCACCGCTGGGCCTGCTGGTACGCGGCCAGCCTGGTAGTTCTCGGCCTGGCCAACGTGTTCGGCCTGCTGCTCATCCCGGCGCACGCCGTCACCCTCGCAGCCTGGCGGGCCACCTCCCGCCGGCGGGATGTGGCCCGCCGGTGGCTCGGGGCGGTGATCATCGCCTGCGTGGCGCTGCTGCCGCTGATCGTGCTGGCCTGGACCCAGCGGGCCCAGGTCAGCTGGCTGCAGCCACCCGGGGCTGCGGCCGTGCTGGCCACCGGGCGGCTGGTCGGCTCGGCCGCCCTGCTGCTGGCCGCGGCGGTGCTGACCGGGATGGGACTGGCGTACGCGGCCCTGCACGGCCGGCTCGGGACCGACTGGCCGGCCCGGCTGCCCGCCCTGTGCCTGCCCTGGCTGGCCGGGCCTCCGGTGATCTTGTTCGTGATGTCGCAGCTCCAGCCGGCTTACACGTTCCGCTACATCGTGTTCTGCATGCCCGCGGCCGCCCTGCTCATCGGTACCGGCCTGGCCGCAGCCGGGCGGCTGGCCACGGCCGCAGGCCTGGTCCTGATCGTGCTGCTCAGCCTGCCCGCCCAGCTAGGTGAGCGGGGACCCGCCGGCCACGCCGACAACATCCGCCGCCTGGACCAGATCGTGGCCCGGTACGAGCGGCCCGGGGATGCCGTGCTTTACCCGCAGGCCGGGGTGGCGTCGTTCGCGGCTGCCTACTCCTACGGCCTCGCCCGGCTGCATGACGTGATGCTGGGTGAGACGGCGGCCCGGTCGGACACCATCGCGGGGACGGAGGCGCCGGCGCAGGTCGTGCGCCGCAGGCTCAGACGGGTCCGCCGGGTCTGGGTTACCGAGAGCAACGTGCCCTCACCCGGACGGCCCCCCCAGCTCGCGGGGCTGCCGTTCCGGCTGGTCCGCACGTGGCACGTCAGCGTCTCCTGGCTGTCCCTGTACGAGCGCGAGTACCGGGCCTGAAGTCAGCCCGGCGACTCGCCGGCGGCCTGGTCCCCGGGAGTGGCCTGGTCCCCGGCAGCGGCTGATTCCGCCAGCCGGGCGTGCAGCCGCTCCCGGACCTCGCCGGGCGTATAAGCCCGGCGCCGCCGCTCATCCCGGGCAATTACCGCTCCCGTGGCGGCCACGCCCGCCAGGCCTGCCAATCCTGCTACTTTCCACCAGCGCACCTGCCTAGGCTACGACCGTGCCGACGATTACGCGCATCACTCTGGACGAGGCCCTGGAACAGACCCGGACCGGGGACATCTGGCTGTTCCGCGGCCACACGCTGGCCGACCGGGCCATCCGGGTCGGCACCAACAGCCCGGTGAACCACGTCGGCATGTCGGTGGTGATCGAGGACCTGCCGCCGCTGATGTGGCATGCGGAACTGGGCCGCTCGCTGGAAGACCTCTGGTCAGGGACCCGGCAGCGCGGCGTCCAGCTGCACGATCTGCGGGCCGCGGTCGGGATCTGGACGGGCCGCTACCACCAGGACGCGTGGCTGCGCCAGCTGGAGCATCCGCCGCTGCCCGGGATGGAGGACGCGGTGCTGCGCACCATCGCCCGGCTGGACGGCACCCCGTTCCCCAGCACCACCCGGCTCGCCGGCCGGTGGCTCCTCGGCCGCCTGCCCGCGCTGCCCCGGGTACGCCACGGTGCCGGGCTCCCGGCCGGCAGCCAGCCCGGCAGCCCGGCCGGGGACTCCCAGGGGCCGGACCGGGCCCTGGAGACGGCGTACTGCGCGGAGGTCGTGGCGGCCACCTACCAGGCCATGGGCCTGCTGTCCGGCCGCCACCAGCCGCAGTGGTACGACCCCGGCCGGTTCTGGAGCGGCGACGAGCTGCAACTGCTGGACGGGGCCCGGCTGGGCGGCGAGATCGCCGTCGAGGTCCCGCCGGCTGGCACCCGCTGACCGGTACCTCCCGGCCGGTATCCCCCGACCGGTACCCGCCGACCCGCCGGCCGCCCGGCTAGCTGCACGGCGCGGGATACGGGACCGCGCGAGTGGAAATAAACCACGGCTCCAGCCACCCGGGTGGGTGGCTGGAGCCGTATGCGGTGCGTCCGTGGCGGGCACCAGGCCCGGCGCTGCCGTCAGCCGCCGGGTCCCTGCCGCGCCGCGCGGCGCGGCAGGGCCTGCAGTGCCGTCAGTAGTAATGGCGGCGCCCGCCGACGGCGTGGCCGATCGAGCCGAGCAGCAGCAGGATGAGGCCGACGACCAGGACGATGATCCCGATGGTCCACAAGATCGCGATCTTGGCGATGAAGCCGATGATGAGGAGGATGATGCCGAGAATGATCATGAGATCTCCTAAGACGGTTATCCGATGTGAGCGATGAGCTCTGGGGGTTTCAGCCGGCCGCTGTCAGGGGGAGCGACCCCGACGCAATAGCGGAGCCGATCAATGACGAGTGCCGGCGTTCCGGACAACCGCGGGTGTCTCGGCGGTTTCGTGACGGCGATCCCAGTATGCCGCAGCCACGGCCGAGTGCAAATCTTCATCGCCGGCCTGCCGCGTTCCGGACAACGTCCGCAGAGACGGCGGCGAGTTTGCGGCGCTCCGACCGGGCTTGCGCACGGAGCTTTTCGTACGCCTGGTGGGCGGTCAGCCCGTGCTGGCCAATCAGCACGCCTTTCGCCTGCTCGATGATGGCCCGGGAGTTGAGGGCCGACTGCAGCTGCGCGGCCAGCTCGGTCTGCTCCTGGCCCTGCATCATGCTGGCGATCATCAGCGCGGCCAGGTCAGTGAAGGCCAGCAGGGCCAGCTCGCCCTCGGCCGACCAGGGGTGCCGGTCCTCCGACAGCACGGCCACCACCCCCACCGCGTCCTGGTTGTACGGCAGCGGGCTGGCCAGCACGGCGCGGACGCCCCGTGCCGCGGCCGCGGCACTGAACAGGGGCCAGCGCGCCTCCGCGGTCAGGTCCTCGGCCCCGACGAGCTCCTTGTCCTCGAAGGCGTCAACGCAGGGCCCTTCCCGGTGCCGCACCTGGAGTTCCTCCAGGTGCGCCAGCCGGTCATCGGATACCGCGACGTTGCGCAGGTGGTGGTCGGCGTCCGCGAGCATCAGCCCGGCCCCGTCCACGTCGAAGATGGCGTGGGTGGAGCGGACGATCTCGTGCATCGCGTCCTCCACGTTCATCTCGCCGAACCGCAGCCTGCCGAGCTCGGCCATGGCCGAGCTGACGTCCTGCATGGTCACTGCCATGGGTGGTCCTCCTGCGGCCTAGACCTCGGCCGGCCACGAGCCCCAGCGCAGCGCGGGCTCAGGCAGTTCCGGGGGCTCGGCGAAGGCGGGCGGGTTGTCGAAGTCGAGGGCGTCGAGCGGCGAGACTGCCGCAGCGTCCCGCGCGGTCAGTGGGGGCAGGTTCCACTTCTGCTCGACCAGCTTGAGCACGGAGGTGTGGTCGAAAACCTGCGAGGTCACGTAGTCGCGGCGGGCATACGGCGAGATCATGACCGCCGGGACCCGGAAGCCGTAGCGGTCGTAGCGCCTCGGGCCGGCGTCCAGCTCCTGGGCCTTCTTCACGTACCCCGGGGCCAGCACCCGGAGCACCGCGTGCTGCCAGGTCCCGTGGCTGAGCACGCTGCGGCAGAGCACGTCGTCCGGCTCCACCGCGGGGGGCGGCGGGACGTGGTCGTAGTAGCCGCCATGCTCGTCGTAGAGCCAGATCAGCAGGGTGTCGGCCCACCCCTTGCCGTGCATGACCCGCTTGATGACTTCCGAGGCAAAGCTCTCGCCCTGCTTGATGTCGTGCGGGTTCTCCTCGGAGTAGGACTTGAAGTCCGGGTCCACGATGCTGAACGCGGGCAGCGTGCCCTGGTCGGCGTCGGTGAAGAACCGCTCGGTGCCGCGTGCGTGCACCATGTACCGGGCGATGCCCAGCGGGTAGATGTCCGCGGTGAACTGCATGTCCTTGCCCAGCTGGGCGAGCGAGGACGGGTTCAGCGCGCGGAGGGAGCGAAGCCGGCGCTGGAGCATCCGGCGCCGGTGCCGCAGGGCCGCGCGCAGGCCGGTCTTCCCCCCGGCCACCGGGTGGTAATTCACCCACGAGATGCCGTGCTTGCTGAGCAGGTCGAAGATCGTCCCGTGCTGGGGGTAGTCGGCCATGTTCAGCGGCAGATCGTCGATGAGCCCGTTGGCGGTCCCGGAGATCAGGAACCTGCGGTTGGGGAAGGTGGGCCCCAGGCAGGAGGAGAACCAGCGGTCGGCCAGCGGGAACGTCCGGGCCAGCCCGTAGTAGAAAGGCAGGTCCTGCTCGGTCCAGTACCCCATGGCCTGGGTGGCGTCCTTATCGGGCATCAGCTGCTGGGTCGCGCTGACGAATCCATCGAGCTTCCCGTCGTCCCACTGCAGGTGGGTGGCGTGCCAGCTCTGCGACGGCGTCTCCGGCAGCTGGACCGTGCTGGTCAGGTGATGCGCGGGCACCGGCTCGCCGTGCAGCCCGGTGTTGGACACCTCCGGCTCGCCGTCCGGGCCCAGCGGGAACCCCTCGCCCCGGCCTCGCAGCATGCCCAGGTAGTTGTCGTAGGAGTGGTTCTCCATCATCAGCACGACGATGTGCTTGATCTGGGGCAGCAGGTCGGTACCCGCCGGCTGACCCGGCGCGGGGAGCTGCCCGGCCCCGTAGTCGGAAATGCGGCGGGAGACCCGCTTCAGCTCACGCTGCTCGAGCCGGTTCCACACGTTCACGCCACCTTCGGTTGTTGCCCGCATTGCCTGCGTGCTGCTGGCTGGCGCGATCGGTCTCAGCGCGGCAGCCTGCCCCCCACTACCCAGGCGATGGCAGCCCATTCACCGCGGCCCCCACTGCATCCAAGCCATGGCAAAGCCACGGTTTTCCCTCAGGAAGATGCGCAGGCCAGCGCGGGTACCGGGCAGGACTGCGGCGGCGCGAGAAAGACCAGGACGCGAGAAAGACCGGACCAGCGGACCGGCTAGCGGGGCACCCGGACGAGCAGCCGGCCCGGCTGAACCACGACCACCAGCTCGCGGGTGGTCCCCATGACCTCGCCGTCGAGTTCCCATAGCTGCGGCCGGTCGAGCTGGACCCGCAGCTCGCGGAACTCGCTGTGCACGACCCGGCCAGTCCGGGTGCGCCGCAGGAACACGTCCACCGTGAGGGCCAGCCAGCCGGACCAGCCCCAGGCGGTCAGCACCAGGAGATCGAGCACCCCGTCGTCCGGCTCGGCGTGCGGCAGCAGGGACACACCGCCCTGCAGCGTGCCCACGTTGCCGATGATGATCCCGCTGGCCCGGCGGCGCAGCACCCGGCCGCCGTCGGCCCGCAGCGTGGCGCGGGTCGGGCGGGCCCACAGATGACGCAGCGCGGAGAGCGAATAGGCCACCCAGCCCAGCCGCTTCTTGAGCGGCTCGCTGGCGCTGTCCAGCAGCATGGCGTCGAAGCCGATCCCGGCCATGGCCACGAATGGATGCCCGTTGGCGCTGCCCACGTCGAGCCGCCGGTCCTGCCCGTTCAGCGCGACGGCCAGGGCCTCGTCCAGGGCCAGCGGGAGGCCGAGGTTGCGGGCCAGCAGGTTACCCGTCCCGGCGGGCAGCACGGCGAGCGGGACACCGCTGCCCGCGACTCCTTCGGCGCACGCGGTCACGGTCCCGTCGCCGCCGCTGGCCATGACGACGTTGACCTTCTCCGCCACGGCGGTCTCGGCCAGGCCCCGGCCGGTCTCCTCGGGGGTGGTCTCCAGCCAGAGCGGCTCGCTCCAGCCCTGCGCGGCCATGGCCTCAGAAACCTCGGCCCGGAATTTGCCGCCATCATGGTGTTTCGTGGGATTGACCACCACCGCCGCACGCACGCTCTTACATCCCCTCAGGCCGCATGCCGAGAGCATAGGGGTCCCCCGGATCGCCGGGGGACAAATATCCCGAGCGCGGAGTCCGGGGTCCGGCCGCACGTAGGCAGAACCTCAGCCACCGCTTATCCGCGGCCCGAGGCCAGGCCCCGCCGGAGGCGGGGTTCTGGCCGAGGCTGCGGATGGCGGGGGGTCCAGGGGGGTCGTCCCCCCGGACTAGGATGTCGGCGTGGTGACCGCGGCAACCTCGCCCACGGCCGGCGTCCGCCGGCAGGGAAGCCTGGACGTGCTGGCCTGGCCGTCACTTGATGCCCTGGACGTGGACGCGTTCGTGACGACGCGGCACGGCGGCGTCTCCGCCGGGCCCTACTCCACCCTCAACCTGGGCCTGCACGTCGGTGACAACCCCGCGGACGTGCTGGTGAACCGGCGGAGGGTAGCCGCCGCGGCCGGCGCCGACCTGGGCGACTTCGTCTTCTGCGGCCAGGTCCACGGCCGGCGCGTCGCGATCGTGTCCGGGGCCGACCGGGGGCGCGGCGCGTTCCGCCTGGATGACGCCGTCGCGTCCACCGACGCCGTGGTGACCACGGACCCGGGGACGGTCCTGGCCATCCTGGTGGCCGACTGCGTGCCGATCATCCTGGCCGACCCGCAGGCCGGGGTGCTGGCCTGCGTGCACGCGGGCTGGCGCGGCACGGTGGCCGGGGTGACCGGGGCCGCACTGCACGCGATGCAGGGGCTGGGTGCCCGGCCCGGGCGGATCCGGGCGGCGATCGGCCCCGCGGTCGCGGCGGACCGCTATCAGGTAGGCCCGGAGGTCGCGGCGGCGGCGGAGCGGTTCTTCGGCGGGGACACCCGCGGGATCATGCGCCCGGACGGTTCCGGGCGGTGGCTGTTCGATCTGCCCGCCGCCAACCGGCGCGTGATCCGTGAGTCAGGAGTGCCGGACAGCCAGATCGCCGGCAGCGGCCTGAGCACGGCCAGCCGGGCGGCGGCCAGGCCCGGGATGACCGGCCCGGGCATGACCAGCCCGGGTCCGGAGTTGTTCTTCAGCGACCGGGCAGCCCGCCCGTGCGGCCGGTTCGCCGCGGTCGCCCGCCTGAGGCCCAGGGAGGACACGTGAGCACGGCGCCGTTCCGTTACGACGGCTACCAGATCGACCCCGACCGCGGACTCCTGACCTGCCGGTACTCCGTGGGTGACGTCCAGTTCAGCGAGCAGGTCACCGTGCCCGCAGAGCCGGGCCAGTGGGCCCGCGAGGAGGTCAGGCAGGCCGCGCGGCTGGTGTTCCTGCTGGCCGGCGTGTCCTACTACAAGACGGCCGCCCCGCCGGTCATCGACCTGGGCGACACGGCGGTCACCGACACCGAGCGGGCCTTCCTGCGCTCCTTCTACACCGAAGGCCTGGCCGAGTTCGGTTACCGCAACAATCTGGACCTGTCCGGGCTGCGCATCGAGGGCCCGTCCCGGCCCGGCGGCACGGCCGCCCTGGCCCGGCCTGATGACGCCCGGCCCGGCCGGCCCCTGGTGCCATTCGGCGGCGGCATCGACTCGATCGTCACGGTCGAGATGATCCGCGCCCGGGCCGAGCCCGCGCTGTTCATCGTGAGCCGGCCTGGCGACCGGTTCGACGCGATCGAGCGGCCCGCCGCGGTCACCGGGCTGCCCATCCTCCGCGCCGGGCGCGAGATCGACCCGCAACTGCTGCGCTCCCGCGAGCTGGGGTTCCTCAACGGCCACGTCCCCGTGACCGGCATCATCTCGGCCATCGCCGTGCTGGCCGCGACCCTTGACGGCCGCGACGCCGTGGTCATGTCCAACGAATGGTCCGCGTCCATCCCGACGCTGGAAGTCAATGGCACCCCGGTCAATCACCAGTACTCCAAGAGCGGGGCGTTCGAGGCGGCCTTCCGCGGCGTGCTGGCCGGAGCGCTCGGCCCGGGGTTCGCCTACTTTTCCGCCCTGCGCCCGTTCAGCGAGCTGTGGGTGGCCCGGCGGTTCGCCGCGCTGACCCAGTACCACGACACGTTCCGCAGCTGTAACCGTGCCTTTCATATCGACAAGTCGCGGCGGCTGGATCACTGGTGCGGCCGCTGCGACAAGTGCTGCTTCATCGACCTGATCCTGGCCCCGTTCGTACCCGCCGCGGACCTGGAGCGGATCTTCGGCGGACACGAGCCGCTGGCCGACAGCGACATGGCCACTCCTCACCTGGGGACCACGGAGGGTGACGACGCGTCACTGGCCGACAAGTTCCGCTCCCTGCTGGGCACCTCACCCACGAGCAAACCGTTCGAGTGCGTGGGTGAGGTCGGTGAATGCCGGGCTGCGGCGCTGCTCGCCGCGCAGCGGCCCGACCGGGCTGGCACCAAGCTGCTCCAGGTACTGGCAGCGGAGCTGGACGGCCTGCCGCGGCTGTCCACCCCGGCCGAGTTGCTCCGCCCGCTCGGCCGCCATTTCGTCCCGGATGCCTATGCGCCCGACGATCTCCTGGTCTGACCTGCGCGCCGGGGCCGGTGGTGGCCAGCAGGGCGGCGCGCTGGCCCGCGGCCAGGTCGGCGTGTGGGGTCTCGGCGTGGAAGGCCTGGCCAACCTGCGCACGCTCATCTCCCTGGGCCGCGAGCCGGTGCTGGTCGACGACCGTCCGCCGGCCGGCGGGGCGGACGGCCGCCCGGTACTCGCCACCTCCGGCGGCGGCCTGGCCGCCCTGGCCGCCTGCGAGGTGGTGATCAAGTCGCCGGGCATCAGCCGCTACCGCGACGACCTGCGGGAACTGGAGGCGCGCGGCATCCCGGTCGTGGGCGGGCTGGGCCTGTGGCTCCAGGAAGCACCCCGGGACCGGGTGCTGTGCATCACCGGGACCAAGGGCAAGAGCAGCACCACGGCGATCGCGGGCCACCTGCTCACCCGGTGGGGCTACCGGTGCATGGTCGGCGGGAACATCGGCCAGCCGCCGTGGGAACCGGCCCAGGCCGGCCAGGACTACGACTACTGGGTGATCGAGACCTCCAGCTATCAGGCCACCGATCTGGGCTGCTCGCCGCCGGTCGTCGCGGTGACCTCGCTGCACCCCGATCACCTGCCCTGGCACCAGGGCGTGGAGAACTACTACCGGGACAAGCTGTCGGTGTGCTCCCAGCCAGGCGCGGACCTGACCGTGGCCAACGGCGACAGCGGCCTGCTCCGGGAGCGGGTGGCGCTGCTCGGCCCGCGGGTGGAGTGGGTGCACGCCGGCGACGACCCGGGCGCGGACTGGATGAGCCCGCTCGGCCTGCTGGGCACGCACAGCCGGCGCAACGCCCTGATCGCCCGGGCCTGCCTGCGCGCCCTGGGCGTGCCCGAGGCCAGTGACGATGCCGCGCTGCGGGACGCCGCCGCGGGCTTCCAGCCGCTGGGCAGCCGGCTGCAGGACATCGGCACGGTGGCCGGCGTGACCTTCGTGGACGACAGCCTGTCCACCAACGTGCTGCCCACGCTCGCGGCGCTGGACGCCTTCCCCGGCCGCCGGGTGGCCCTGATCGCCGGCGGCCAGGACCGCGGGATCGACTACGCGCCGCTGGCCGCCGGGCTGGCGGACCGCCCGGCGCCCACCCTCGTGCTGACCGTGCCGGACAGCGGCCCGCGCATCGCGGCCGCGATCGGCGCCGCGCACCCCGGCCAGGCCGAGGTGCTGTCCTGCCCGGACCTGGACACGGCCGTGCAGCGGGGCTTCGCCTGGGCCCGCCCGGACGGCGTGGTGCTGCTCTCCCCCGCCGCGCCGAGCTTCGGCCAGTTCCGCGACTACCGGGACCGGGGCGACGCCTTCGCCCGGGCCATGCGCGCCTGCCCCGCCCGGTAACCCCGGTGCCCAGCGCCCCGCTGAACGCCCTGCCGCCGGCCCTGCTCCGCGACCTCGCGGCGGTGGTGGGCGGCCCGCACGTGCTGACCGGCGACGCCACCGCGGGCTACGCGGTGGACTGGACCGGCCGGTTCCGGGGCGACCCGCCCGCGGTCGTGCGGCCGCGGGACACCGCGCAGGTCGCCGCGGTGCTGGCCCTGTGCTCCGGCGCCGGGGTGCCGGTGGTTCCGCAGGGCGGCAACACCGGACTGGTCGGCGGGGGTGTCCCGTTGCACGGGGAAGTCGTGCTCAGCCTGGCCCGGCTGGACCGGCTGGGCCAGCCTGACCTGGAGGCCGCGCAGGTCACCGCGGGGGCCGGGGTGACGCTCAGCCAGGCCGGGGCGGCCGCGCCCGGCTACGACCTCGGCGTCCTCATCGCCAGCCGGGACAGCGCCACCGTGGGCGGCGCGGTGGCCACCAACGCGGGCGGGCTGCGGGTGCTGCGCTACGGGCCGATGCGCGCCCAGCTGCGCGGCCTCGAGGCCGTGCTGTCCGACGGCACCGTCGTGTCCCACCTGTCCGGCCTGGTCAAGGACAGCACCGGGTACGACTACCCGTCGCTGCTGGCCGGGTCGGAAGGCACCCTGGCCGTCATCACCCAGGCCCGGCTGCGGCTGGTCCCGCGGCCCCGCAGGCCGGTCACCGTGCTGTGCGGGTTCCCCAGCCTGGCCGACCTGCACGCGTCGGCGCGGCTGGCCACGACCGCGGTCCCGGGCCTGCTCTCGGCCGAGTTCTTCACCCAGGCCGGGCTGGACCTGCTGGTCAGCCGGGCCGGCCTGGCCCCGCCGCTGGCCGCCCCGGCACCGGCGTATCTCCTGCTGGAGGCGGACGGCCCGGGCGCGCTGGACGACCTGGCCGCCGTGGCCGGGGACCACCCGGCCGCGGTGGCGGAGTCGGCGGCGGACCGGGCCCGGCTGTGGGCCTACCGGGAACGCCACCCGGAAGCGGCGGGCTTCCTCGGCGTGCCGCTCAAGCTGGACGTCTCGGTGCCCGCCGCGCGCTGGGCCGAGCTGGCCGGCGGGGTCGCCGGGGTCGTGACGGCGGCTGACCCGGGCGCCACGGTGATCACCTTCGGCCACGTCGCCGACGGGAACGTGCACGTCAACATCGTCCCCGCGGCCCTCCCGGACGGGCGGCACGAGGACGCGGTGTTCTCGTTCGTGGCGTCCCTGGGCGGCTCGATCTCCGCCGAGCACGGCATCGGTGCCCTGAAAGCCCGCTGGCTGCCGCTGGCCCGGTCGGCGGCCGAGCGGGAACTGTTCGCCCGGATCCGCGGCGCCTTCGACCCGGCCGGCATCCTGAACCCGCACGTGCTGCCCCGCTGACCTGCGCAGACCCCTCCCGGACGAGAGACCGGACTCCCAGCCGGCCGGGACAGGCCGGGTGGCGCCGCGTTTTGGGCTCCATCCCGGGGGTAGCCAACGCGCGTCCAGCCACCTGGCTGGCCCGCAGTACCGACTGAGAGGAGCCGCTCCGGTGTATATCGGAATAGGCACCATCGTGGTCATCGTGATCATCGTGCTCGTCATCCTGCTGCTGCGCCGCGGCATCTGATCCTGAGCTCCCCGAGCCACTCCGGCCGCCGGGGGCCTGGCCTCCCCCGGCCGGCCCCGGCGGCGCGGTTACGGCCGGCGCGAACCGCCGCGTCCACCAGGTATGGTGGCCGGCACCCATGTCAGCTGACCCCGCTTCCCCTCCCTCCCGTGAGGCCATCGCCGCCCGGCTCCGCGCGGCCGGCTGTGTCTGGGCCGAGGAGGAGGCTGATCTGCTCATCTCCGCCGCCCGCACGCCTGCCGACCTGTCCGCCCTGGTGGACCGGCGGGCCGCGGGCCAGCCACTCGAGCACGTGCTGGGCTGGGCCGGGTTCTGCGGCCTGCGGATCGCCGTCGATCCCGCCGTGTTCGTCCCCCGGCGCCGCACCGAGTTCCTGGCCGGCCAGGCCGTCGCGCTGGCCCGCCCCGGAGCCGTGGTGGTGGACCTGTGCTGCGGCACGGGCGCCCTCGGCGCGGTACTGGCCGCCTCGGTGGATCAGGCCGAGGTGCACGCCGCCGACATCGACCCGGCCGCGGTGCGCTGCGCCCGGCGCAACCTGGCCGCCGCGGGCGGGCGGGTCTACCAGGGCGACCTGTTCGGGCCGCTGCCGGCCGCGCTGCGCGGGCGGGTGGGCATCCTGCTGGCCAACGTGCCGTACGTGCCCACCGGGGAGGTCGGGCTGCTTCCCCTCGAAGCGCGCGAGCATGAGGCCCGGGTGGCCCTGGACGGCGGGCCGGACGGCCTGGCCGTGCTGCGGCGGGTCGCGGCCGGCGCGGCAGAGTGGCTGGCCCCGGGCGGGCACCTGCTCTCTGAGATCAGCGAGCGCCAGGTGGCCGCGGCCACCGAGGCGGTGACCCGGGCCGGGCTGGCCGCCCGGGTGACCGGCTCCGAGGAGCACGGCGCCACAGTCCTGATCGCCACGCGGCCCACCGCCCGGGGCTGAGGGCCAGCCGCGGCTGAGGGCCAGCCGGCGGCTGAGTGTCGGACGAGGCTGAGTGTCGGACGAGGCTGCGAAGATGCTCGGCATGGAGCGCAGATCGTTCACCATCACGCCGGACGGGCCGTTCTCGCTCGCGGAGGCGGCCACGTTCGGGTTCGGCCAGCGGGCGGGCGGGGACTGGGACGGGGTCATGCGCCTCGCCTTCTGCCTCGACGGCTACTCCGGGCAGGTAGCGGCGGAAATCCGGCAGGACGGCACGGGCACGGTGCACGGCGCGGTCCAGGCGCCCGCCGGCGTGGACCTGGGACCAGGTCCGCCGCCAGGTCGCGCGGGTGCTGTCGCTCGATCACGACGGCCGGGAGTTCAGCCGCGTCGGGGAGCGTGACCCGGTCATCGGGCGGCTGCAGGCGGCGGCGCCGGGGCTGCGGCCGCCGCTGTTCTACTCGCCGTACGAGGCCGCGGTCTGGTCGGTCCTGAGCGCGCGGCGCCCGGCCCGGCAGATGATGCAGGTGCGCGAGCGCCTGAGCCGCGCGCATGGCCAGGTCTTCGAGCTGGCGGGCGAGGAACTGGCCGCGCTGCCCACACCGGGACAGTTGCTGGCCGTCGGCGAGTTCCCGGGCATCCCGGCCGACCGGATGCCACGGCTGCACGCAGTGGCGCGGGCGGCACTGGACGGCCTGCTGGACGCGGGCCGGCTGCTGGATCTGGGGCCCGAACGGGCCATGACCGAGCTCCAGTCGCTCAGCGGCATCGGCCCGTTCTACAGCTCGCTGATCGTCATCCGCGGCACCGGGTTCACCGACGTCCTGCCGGTCAGCGAGCCCCGGGTGCGGGACCTGGCCGCCCAGCTGTACCAGCTGGAGGCACCGCCGTCCGACGCCGCGTTCCGCACCCTGGCCGAGCCCTGGAAACCGTTCCGTACCTGGGCGGCCGTGCTCATCCGGGCCGCCGCGGCGCGGGTGCTGGGCGGGGCGGGGGCATCCGCCGGGGTTCGCTAGCCTGAGGAACGGTCCCGGCGGTTCCGCCGTTGAACCCGGTGGCGCGGAGGGAGATCCCGGTGGCGATCGCGACGCTGGTCCTGTGGGTACTGACCGCTGCCGCCGGGCTGGTCCTGCTCACGGCGGGAGGCGCGGCCAAGCGCGCTGCCGCCCAGCAGGCCGCCGGCGCCCAGGGCCGCGGCGCCCAGGGGACCGCCGGTGTCCAGGAGACCGTTCCTGTCCCGGCCCCGCCCGTGATGGTGCCCGGGACCGATCCCGCCCCGGGCGCAGCCGGTTCCCCCCGGGCCGGGTCCGGTTCCGCCCAGCCTGCACCCGCACCGCTGAGGAGCATGGCCGGCCAGGCCGAGCCCCCGCCCATCCCCCGGGTCAAGGTGCACGCCACGCCGGGCGAGCACCCGCTGCTGGAGTTCAGCCACCCGCTGCTCGGGCTGATCGGCCTGGGCGTCTGGTTCATCTTCGTGGGCACCCACCACGCGCCGCTGGCCTGGGTCGCGTTCGGGATCCTGGTCGCCGCGATCGCCGCCGGGCTCAGCTGGCTGGCCCGCAACGCCCGGGCCGCCCGGCGCGGTGAGCGCCCCGCACGGGCCGGCTTCCCGCCCCGGCTGGTCCTCCTGCACGGGCTGGCCGCCAGCGCCACGTTCGTGGTGGCCGTGCTGGCCGCGCTGACCGCCAGCCACGTCTGAGCCCGGGCCGCAGGACGTGGCAGCTGGCCCCGGGTGCAGGCTCAGGGCCGCAGCCGCAGGCCGGCCGTTTGCGGCCCGAGCAGGGCCAGCATCAGTGCCGCGATGGCCACCCCGGTCACCGCGATGCTGATCGCCAGCAGGGGGCCCGGGCGGGCCCGCACCTGACCCGACAGGCCCGGCACGACAGCCAGCCGGCCCACCAGCCAGACCAGGCAGCTCAGGGCCAGGACCACGAACCCGGCGGCCAGCTCCCGCTTCAGGATGACCCCGCCGATCGCCGCGAACGAGAGGGCGGTGCGGGTCCAGGCCAGGCTGGTCCGGGCCCGGGCCAGCCCGGGATCGCCGGGTGCACCGCCCGCCCCGGGACCGGGCAGCCCGGGACCGCCCCTTCCGCCCGGCCCGGCCCGGCTCATCCCGTCACTCACCCGGACACCAGCGCCAGCGCCGCCGCGGCCAGCGCGACCAGCCCGATGACCACGGCCAGCAGTTCCGGCAGCCAGGACCGGCGCAGCGGGTCGCCCCGGCGCAGCGCCCGCTGGTTGGCGTGCCACTCGAGGTAGCTGTACACCGCCACGACCGCGCCGAGAAGGATCAGCGGGACCCCGATGGCGTGCCGGCCCCAGCGGATCCCGGGGAACGGCGGCAGCAGCTGGACGATGGCCAGCCCCGCGGCCACCAGGGCCAGGGCCGTGCGGATCCAGGCCAGGAATGTCCGCTCGTTGGCGAAGGTGAAGCGCGCGTCAGGCTCAGGGTCCGGCCCGGCAGATGCGGGCGGGGCCGGGCTGCCGGGGCCGCTGGCGTCCGTCTGCGTCTCCTCTCCGGCGGTGGTCCTTGATCTTCACCCCGGGCCGGACCGGCGGCCGGGGTCGTCCTCCCACATCATCCTCCGCGGATGAGGCCAGCCAGGCGCGCAGGGGCCAGCTTGTCAGCGCGGCCCCCTAGCTGGGAGGCTTACGCGGATGCCGGGCGGGGACCATGCTCAGGACGAGCAGCACGGGCTGGTCCGCGGGATGCCCAACCAGGCTGAGCGGGAGTCAGCCGAGGGCAGCCTGCCGTCCGGCTGACCGGCAGCGCGACCCCGGCGTGGCCGTCAGCCTGACTGTGACGTCATGGATCAGGGCCTGCTGAGTCGCGGCCGGCGGCCAGAAGTTGGAAAATAGCTGAATGGTCGCTCGTAGAGTTCCCCAGCAGATTCTGCTGGTTTGCGCACTCGCCGCGGGCATCGCCGCGTGCTCGAGTGGCAGCAATAGCTCCAGCTCTGGTGCCAGCTCGAGTCCGAGCTCGGCACCATCGTCGTCCGCCTCCGCCCCGGCTACCTCGGCCAGCCCGGTCAGCAGTTCCGGCGCCACGGCCGCGATCACCGCGGACTGGGAGGCGTTCTTCAGCCCCAAGACCCCCGTGGCCAAGCGGGTCAGCCTCCTCCAGGATGGTCAGACGTTCGCATCCGTCATCAGGTCCCAGGCCGGCTCGGGCCTCGCCTCCTCGGCCACCGCGAAGGTCACCAAGGTGACGGTGGTCTCACCATCGCAGGCCAAGGTGACATACAACATCCTGCTCGGGGGCCAGCCCGCGCTGTCCAACCAGAGCGGAGTGGCGGTCAAGCAGGCCGGCACCTGGAAGGTCGGGGTGGCCAGCTTCTGCGGGCTGCTGACCGTGGAAAACGGCGGCAAGACGTCCGGGCTCCCGGCGGCTTGCAAGTCTGCGGGCTAGTCACATGGTCCGCTCGGTAGGCGCGCCCGCCGAGCGGGCCCCTGCGCCCCGCCACGGCAGCCGCGGCCTGGCCCTGGCCGTGCTGACTATGGTGCTGTTCCTGACCTTCCTCGACAACACGATCGTCAGCGTGGCGCTCGGCAGTGTGCAGGCCGAGCTGCACGCGGGCGTCAGTGCCCTGCAGTGGGTGGTCGGCGCCTACGCGCTCACGTTCGCCGGGGCCATGCTGGCTTTCGGCATGGTCGGTGACGAGTTCGGCCGGAAGCGGGTCATGCTGATCGGGGTCGGCATCTTCTGCGCCGGCTCGGTGCTGTCCGCGCTGGCCCCGAACATTGACCTGGTCATCGCCGGCCGGGCCGTCATGGGATTCGGCGCGGCGGCCAGCGAACCCGGCACCCTGTCCATGCTCCGGCACCTGTACACCGAGGCGCGCGCCCGGACCCGGGCGGTCGGCGTCTGGGCGGCGGTGTCCGGGCTGGCCCTCGCGCTCGGCCCGGTCATCGGCGGTGCGCTGGTCGGCGCCTGGAACTGGCGCGCGATCTTCTGGTTCAACCTGGTCTTCGGGCTGGCGGCGCTGGTGGCCGGGCTGATCGTGCTGCCGGAGAACTCTGACCCGGACGCGCACCGGGTGGATATCCCTGGGGCGGTCCTGGGCGCCGGCGCCCTGACCGCCCTGGTCTTCGGGGTGATCGGGGGGGAGGACGGCGGCTTCGCCTCCCCCAGCGTGCTCAGCCTGCTCGGCCTGAGCGCGGTGGGCGCGGCGGCGTTCTTCTGGTGGGAGAGCCGCGCCGCGCACCCTCTGCTGGACCTGCGGTATCTGCGGGTACCGCGGTTCCTGACCGCCAATGTGGTCGCGTTCTGCGCCTACTTCGCGACGTTCGCGGTCTTCTTCTTCACCGCCCTGTACCTGGCCGAGGTGGTCGGCGACAGCGGGTACCAGATCGCGCTGGCCTTCCTGCCGATGACGGTGCTGATGATCGCCGCGTCCCTGCTCGCCGGGCGGTGGACCAGCCCGTCCGGGCCGCGCTGGTCGATCTTCCTCGGCTGCCTGATGTTCGGGGCCGGCCTGCTGCTCACCACGTTCACGCTCAGCCCGCACCCGGCCTACCTGCCGCTCGCCGGGGCGCTGGCGCTGACCGGCCTGGGTATCGGCGCGACCGTGGTCCCGATCACCTCGGCGGCCCTGTCCGCGGTTCCGCCCGCCCGGTCGGGCATGGCCGCCTCGGCCACCAACACCAGCCGGGAGATCGGGGCGGTGACCGGCGTGGCGATCCTGGGCGCGCTGGTCAACGCGCAGCTGCGGTCCAGCCTGACCGGCAGGCTGAAGCACCTGGGCATCCCGTCGAATTTCCAGTCGATCGTCATCCACGCCGTCGAAACCGGCGGTGTCCCGTCCAACGGGAACACCAGCGGCGCGGGCGGCGCGGCCGGGGCGGGCCAGGGCGCACTAGTGCAGGAGGTCATTCACGCGGCGTACAGTGCGTTCTACGCAGGATTGCATGCCGCGCTCCTGCTCTCGGCCTTCCTGGTGCTCGCCGCCGGGCTCTTCACGTTCGTGCTCCTGGGCCGCCGGGCCGCCGGCTCCGACCAGGCCTGACCAGGCCGGCCGGGCCCGCCCCGGAGCCCAGGGCAGATTGGCGGGTGGCGACCGTGGCGACTGCGGCCCCCTCGGCGCACGGCGGCGCGCTGGGTCTCGCCACCTTGCTGTGCTGGCTGTTCACGGCCAGCTTCGGGGCCTACATGCTCCGGTCCCTGGCGGCCCGCGGCGCCCTGCGCGAGCAGCGCTCGGTCCGCGACGGCCTGTCCCCCCGGGTCCTGTATACGCACTTCAGCCTGGCCCTCGCCGGCCTGGCGACCTGGGCTGCGTTCCTGGCCACCGGCTGGGGGCCGCTGGCCTGGGTGGCCGTGACCCTGCTGACCCCCGCGATCGGGCTGGGCATCTGCACGGTGACGTTGTGGACCCCCTATCCCCGGCCGGCCGGGGATCCCGGCCACGCCGGGAAAGATCCCGGGGCGCCGGAGCCCGGCCGCGGCGGGCGCGGTTCGCAGGGCGCGGTCCTGTTCCCGCCGCCGGCCCATGACGCCGTGCGCGGCCGCCTCACGGACGCGACGCTGGCCCGCGCGCTGACCGACGAGGCCCTGGCCGCGCGGCTCATCGACGAGGTGATCGCCAGCCTGCCCGCCGCCGGCGCCGAGCGGCCCCGCAAGCCCCGGGTATACCCGGCCGCGGTCATCCCGTTCGGGCACGGCCTGGGTGCCCTGGCTACCTTCGTCCTGGCCGTGGTGACGGCGATCGGTACCCGCTGACCGTGTCCCGGGAAGACTGTCCCTTATGAACCTGTCCGAGATCCGTGAGCTGATCCACGTCGGCCGCGGCGAAGCCCCCTACGGCGTCCCGGCCCTGGCCCGCTGCCACAGCATCGGCGACCTGCGCCGCCTGGCCCGCCGGCGCCTGCCCGCCGCCGCGCTCGGCTATCTCGAAGGCGGCGGCGAGGACGAGTGGACGATGCGCCGCAACCGCGAGGCGTTCGGGCAGGTGGAACTGGTCCCCCGGGTGCTGCGGGCCGTGAGCCAGCCGGACACCGCCACGACGGTGCTGGGCACGCCGATGCCGCTCCCGTTCGCGCTGGCCCCCATCGGCGCGCCGCGGATGTTCCACCGCGAGGGTGAGCTCGCGGTCGCCCGGGCGGCCCGGCACACGGGGCTGCCCTACGGGATCTCGACCCTCGCGACGCAGCCGCTCGAGGCGATCGCCAGCGCCGCCCAGGGCAGCCCGCTGTGGTTCCAGCTCTACCTGTGGGGCGACCGGTCCGCGGCCAGGAAGCTGATCGCCCAGGCCCGGGCGGCCGGCTACCGGGCCCTGCTGCTGACCGTCGACACCTCGGTGCGGTCGAACCGGGAACGCGAACTGCGGCACGGCATCGTGCTGCCGAACCCGGAGCTGACGCTGCGCACGGTCGCCAACGGCGCCCTCCACCCGGCCTGGGCCTGGCACTTCCTGACATCGCCGGCCCTGGGCTTCCCCAACCTGTCCGCCAGCGCGCTCACCTCACGGCAGCGGCTGGCGGAGATGTTCGACGGCACGGTGGGCTGGCCGGACCTGGACTGGATCCGGCAGGAGTGGGATGGCCCCATCGCCCTGAAGGGCGTGCTGAGCGCGGATGACGCCCGCCGGGCCGCCGGCGAGGGAGTGGACGCGGTCATCGTCTCCAACCACGGTGGCCGGCAGCAGGACCATGTGCCCGCGGCCCTGGAGGTCCTGCCGGGCATCGCGGACGCCGTCGGGGACCAGGTCGAGGTGCTCTTCGACTCGGGGATCCGGCGGGGCAGCGACATCGCCACCGCCCTGGCGCTCGGGGCCCGGGCCGTCCTGGTCGGCCGCGCTCACCTGTACGGGCTTGCCGCGGCCGGGGAACCCGGCGTCAGGCACGCCATCGACATCCTCGCGGGCCAATTGCGGACCTCGATGGCGTTGTGCGGCGCGGCCACGCTCGCGGACCTCGACCGGTCCCTCCTCCGCGCGGCCGGGCCTGCGTGGCCAGGGTGAGCAGCGGGAGCGCGGGACGCCGGGCCGCTCAGCCGGGCAGCTGGCGCTGGCGCTCCTTGACCTGGCGGAAGATCTCGCGGTAGCTGCCGTGCACGTCACGCGGCACGCGCCACACGTCCACGGTCCCGAAACAGCCCACCACGCGGACCCGGAGGAGGGGGGCGTCCGGGCGGCTGCTGTCGCGCCCCCACTCGCGGCGGTGGCCGGAAATGGTCACGCCGCTGACGTCCACGCTGACCCCTTCGGGCACGTAGATGTCCGCGTTGCCGAAGGCGACGAGGGCGGTCACCGCTGTCGCTGGCCTCTCGATGGTGGCCTCGCGCAGATCCAGGTCCAGGTCGCCGAAGGCACTGGCCGCGAGCGTCCAGCCGCGCAGCCGGAACCGGCCGCGCCGCGTGACGTGCCCGAGCAGCGCCGCGGTGAACCGCGCTGCCCTGCGGCGCGGACGGGCCGCCGCCGGGGACGCCGCGGGCAGGTCTTCCTGGATGCGGTCCAGGTCCCCGCCCACCCGGGCCCGGAGGGCATTCTCGACCCGCTCGGCGAATTCGTCGAGCGTCAGGCGGCCCGCCAGCAGATGCTCGCGGAGTGAGACCACGGCCTGCTCACGGTCGGCATCCGAAACCCGGATGGACGCATCGTCCATAGCTGACACGCTAGACCACCTCCCCGCGCCGCAGCCATAACCGGAACCCGCCAGGCAGGCCGGGTTCTGACCCGCCTCAGTCGCTGAGCAGGTAGCGGAAGTACAGGCCCGGGTCCCCCAGGAACTCCCGCCAGGCGGTGACGATGTGGAGGTCTTCCCACCGGGAGGTGCGGATGCCCCAGTCGCCCAGTTCCCAGATGGCCGCGCCGGGGACGGCGGCCACGATCGGCGAGTGGGTGGCCACCACGGCCTGCGACCCTTCAGCGGCCAGGTCATGCAGCAGCCCGGCCAGCCCCAGGCAGGCCGTGAACGACAGCGGCGCGTCCGGTTCGTCCATCAGGTAGAACCCCGGCTGGTTCACCCTGGTCCGCAGGATCTGCAGGAAGCCTTCTCCGTGGCTGAGCTCGTGGAATCGCTCCCGGCGCGCCCCGGGATTGTCTTCCAGGTAGGTGTACAGGCTGTGCATGGTGTCGGCGCGGAGGAAGTAAGACCAGCGGGGCCGGACCACCCCGCGCTCGACGATCAGGTGCGCGCCCGTCCTCGGCTCGCTGTCCCGGACCCGGAACAGCTGGCCCGCGGCTGAGCCGCCCTGCGGGTTGAGGCCGCACGCCTCGGCCAGCATCTCGATCATCGTGGACTTGCCGGACCCGTTCTCGCCCACCAGCACGGTGAGGCCGGCGGGCAGTTCCAGGCCCTCGCACAGCAGCTGTTCCACCGCCGGGACGGTCGCCGGCCACCGCGAGGTGTCAACCGGGACACCCGGATCGGGGCGGAGGGCGCGGACCGCCCGGTCATCCCCCTCCCACCCGCTCTCGCTGCCGGCCACGCTCCCATTTTGCCGTCCCCCTCCGACAGGGCGGCCCGCCCCGACCGCCACGTCCCCGCCGCGGCCCGGAGTCAGGCCGCGCGGGCCAGGACCTTGACCCAGTCACGGGACCCGGCTTCCCTCGTCATGTCGAGGACCTGCAGCCCGGCGGCGGGCAGTTGCTCAGGCAGCCGGGCGGGGTCGCGGTAGAAGAACCAGCGCTGCCGGTCCGGGGCGTAAGGGACGGTCTCCAGCCTGGCTCCGTCCCCGAGGGCGGTGACCAAAGCCAGGTGGCCGCCGCGCCGCAGCACGCGGCGCATCTCCCCCAGGACCATCACGGTCTGGTCCTGCGGCACGTGCAGCAGGGCCGCGCAGCACCAGATCCCATCCAGGCTCCCGGTGGCGAGCGGCAGGGATCTCAGGTCGGCCTGGGCCACGCGGCCGGGCAGCGCCCCCGCCGCGATGGCCAGCATTCCCGCTGAGCGGTCGAGGCCAGTCACCCGGTAGCCCGCCTCAGCGAACGTCGCGGCATCCCGGGCCGGGCCGCAGCCCAGATCGGCGATGTCCGCTCCGCGCGGCAAGCGGGCCATGAACCCGGCCATGAGCCCAGGGAACGAGCGGCCGCGGCCTGCGTGCCGCTCGGCGTACAAGCTGGCGATCCGGTCGTACGTAGCCTGATTGTGCTTTGTCGCCTCGTCGGTCACGTCCTGATCGTCTCAGCCGCGGGCCGGTGTGATCTGGCCGGTCTCGCTCTCCCTAACGGCTTTACCGATACAGTCTTTATCGATAAAGTACGAGGGTGAGTGGTGAAGTCCAGACCCCGCCGCGGGTCACGCTGGCCGAGGTGGCGGCCAGTTGCGGCGTGAGCCGGATGACCGTGTCCAACGCCTACAACCACCCCGACCAGCTGTCGGAGGCACTGCGGCAGCGGGTCCTGGCCATGGCGGACGAACTGGGCTACGGCGGTCCGAGCGCGGCCGGGCGGGCGCTGAAGCGGGGCCGCAGCGACGTGCTCGGGGTGCTGCTCACCGAGGCGCTGCCGTACGCGTTCGGGGATCCGGCGACTGTCTCGTTCCTGCACGGGGTGACCGCCGCCACGGCCGAGGCCGGCCTGGCGCTGCAGCTCATCCCGGCGGCCGCGCAGACCGCCGAGCGGCTGGTCCGCGATGCCGCGGTCGACGGCCTGATCGCCCATTCCCCGGCCGACGGCGACCCGGCCCTCGCGGCGGCCCTGCGCCGCAGGCTGCCCACGGTGGTGTCCGGCGGGCCCAGCACCGCGGGGGCGGACTGCGTCACCGTCGACAACGAGGCCGCCGCCGCGGGCGCCGCCCGGCACCTCATTGGCCTGGGCCACCGCACCCTTGGTGTCGTGACCTGGCGGCTGCATTCGGACGGGTACGCGGGCTGGGTCGACGCGGCCAGGCAGGCCAGCGCCCGCTACGAGGTGTTCCGGCTGCGGCTGCGGGGCTACCAGCGCGCCGCCGCGGAGGCTGGCCTGCCACCGGCGGCGGTGCGGGTGTGGGAACAGCCCGGGAACAGCGTCGCCGACGGCTGCGCCGCGGGGCGCGCCCTGCTGAGCCTGCCCGTCGCGGAACGTCCTGCCGCGGTGCTGGCCAGCACCGACGTCCTGGCGCTCGGCGTCCTGCAGGCGGCCCGCGAACTGGGCCTGAATGTTCCCCGCGACCTCTCGGTGACCGGCTATGACGACATCGACGAGTCAGGCCGGGGGCATCCCCCGCTCACCACCGTGCACCAGGACCTCTACCAGCAGGGCCAGGATTGCGCCCGGCGGCTCATCTCCCCCGGCAGCGCGACCACGCTGCTGCACCCGACCCGGCTCGTCGTCCGGGGCAGCACCGCGCCCCCGCCGGAGCCGCCGTGATCATCACGCTGGGACTCCTGTCCGGCCTGCTCACGACCTGCGCGTGGCTCCCCCAGCTGCTGCGGACCTGGCGACGCGGCCGCGCCGACGACATCTCCTATACCTACCTGGCCGTCTTCGCCGCCGGGGTCCTCGGCTGGCTGGCGTACGGCCTGGTGGCCGAGCAGCCCGCCGTGTTCGCCGCCAACGTCGTCACGTTCACCCTCATCGTGGCGCTCGCGCTGCTCAAGACCCATCCCCGCCGGCCCCGGACCGCCCGCGCCGCTGAGCGGGGCGCGCAGCGCGGTCATCGGCCGCCCCCAGCGTCCGAAAGGCCACCGGCGGTTCCAGATTTCTGGAAAAGCACCGGCTGCGGCGCATTACCGGGCTCGGCGTCCTCACGCCTGGGTAGGCTGCGATCCGGGCCGAGGATAAGGGCCTGGTGCTTATTACTGGCTGCGTCTTTCTTGCAGAGCAGATGATACTGAGGGAGGCGAGATGCACCTTGGATCGGCGCTTCTTATCGTCTGGCTGATCATCGGCGGCTTCGCGGCCGGGCAGCGCGGCGATTACCACGGGACTCTCGGAAACTGCGCCAAGGCCAGCACGGCCGCGGTGACGATCCTGGCTGGCCCGCTCAACTACGTGGGCGTGAACCCGCACATCAACTGCACCACGCCGCAGCCCAGCGCGTAGCGATGGCTGCACCGGGAACCAGGCTCACATTCCCGGGTGCCATTCGGCGCGATTTCACGCCATCACTACGGAACTCAATCAATAACGCGGGGTCAATGTGCCAGGCCCCGGGGATTTAACCGTCACGTTTCAGGCGAGCGGGCGGCGCGAAGTGCCCGCGCAAACGTGGCGCTCAGCCAGGCGAAGCCAGTGATGATGCTGGCCCGCTGGAACAGGCCCCCGAGACTGACCAGCCGGGGTGACTGCCCGAAGGCCGCCGAGAACAGCGCCATCGTGGCCAGCATGCTGATGCCGGTGCCCGCGCTGTATACCCCGAATCCGCGCTGGCCCTTCCGCCAGGACCGCCAGCCGCAGGCCAGCGCGGCGGCGGGCAGGCCGAAGAAGACCGGGATGGCCGCCAGGTTGTGGGCGGCGCCGGCCCGGCTAGGTTCGGGAAGCGCGTCAGGGGTGCCGGGCGGGTAGCCGCTGACGGGATCCGTCGCGAACACGGCCGCGGCGACTAGCCCCGCACCCGCGGCGCCGATCAGGGCCGGTACCGCCCGGCCGCGGGCTGCGGGACCGGCGCCCCGCGCCAGCCCGCCCGCCCCGGACAGGAGCATTGCCCCGGTCACCGCGAAGTTCCCGGCCTGGATCCAGCCTCGCGGCCCCAGCGCCAGCGAACTGACCGGATGGCGCAGCGGCCGGTAGCCGTCCCGGGCCGCCCCCTCAGCCAGGAATACCGCGACGAAGACCGGGCCCGCGATCATGCCGCAGCGCAGCAATCCGCGGGTCCACGTGCCTGGCAGGCGGGTCGTCGTCACGAGTGCAGGGTAGCGGGCGGCACCCCCGGAAAGGGATCCGGCCTGGCCCCTGGCTGCAGCCTCCTTCCTGATCGACGTCGGCCAGTGGCGGCCGGAACACGGCGTCCGCCCAGGGTGGCCAGCGCGCCCCGCCGGGCCTCCCGGCCGGCCGGCGTTAGGATCGCCAGCGTGATCACTGGCGTGCACGCGATCGTGTTCTCACCCGAAGCCGAGCAGGTCCGGGCGTTCTTCCGGGACGTGCTCAGCCTGCCGTCGGTGGACGCCGGCGGGGGCTGGCTGATTTTCGCTCTGCCGCCGGCTGAGCTGGCCGTGCATCCCGCAGAGGGTGACAGCCGCCATGAGCTGTACCTGATGTGCGACGACATTCACGCCACGCTCGCCGAATTGCGCGGCAAAGGAGTTGAGGTGACGCGGGACGTAGCCGATCAGGGCTGGGGACTGGTGGCCGCGATCCGCTTGCCGGATGGCTCAGAGCTCTCCATCTACGAGCCCCGGCATCCGTCGCCGTTGCACCCCTGAGCGGGAATGGCGTCGATGTACTGACGCACGGCCTCGTCCACGGTCCGCCCCACTCAGAGAGAGTTCCCATTCTCGGGCATGGAGATGGCGCCGTGGCGGTAGGGCTCAGCGAAAACGACGAGGTAGCCGCCGAGGTCGCCAATCCAGATTCCGGCGCCTGCCTGTTAGGCCTGAAACTCGGCGAGCGTGGCGCGGAACTGGTCGGTGTCCGGATGATGCAGGTTGTCCATGATCGCCAGGGCGTCCTGCCAGGCACGGTACCCCTCCTCGGGGTCCCCGCCGACGATACAGGCGTCGCCGAGGTGGATGAGGATGTCCACCTTCCACGGCAGGGCACGCAGCCCCTCGATCATTCCCGCAGCGGTGCGGAGGTAGTCGATCGCCTCGGCATGGCGGCCGAGATGGGTAAGTGCGTAACCGACGCTGTCCAGCGTGGCCGCCTCATTGAGCGGGTCGTCGAGCCCGCGGATCAGCTCAAGTGCCCGCTCGCAATAGGCCAGTCCCTGCTGGTAATCGCCCAGTTGAGCGTAGAGATAGCCGACCCCATTAGTGGCTTTGGCCAGGGCAGCTTGATCGCTCTCGCCCTGGAGCAGGGCGAGAGACTGCTGCGCATGCTCCAGAGCCTGACTGAATCTGGCCAGCTTGGCGTCTGCGGCGGCTATGTCATGGTGGGCGCGGGCCTGGCCCGCCCGGTCATGGAGTTGCGTGTGCAGACCGAGAGCCTGCTGAAAACAGTCACCTGCGTCCGTGAAGGCACCGAGGTGGAATCTGGCCCAGCCAAGGTCACGCCAGGCGTGTGCCTGGCCGGCCAGGTCGCCCAGCCGCTCCGCCGCCGCGATCGCCCCATGCTGGCTGGCGACTAGGTCAGGCCAGTAGCCCTTGCGCTGAAAGAACAGGGCCGTTGCCCATGGGAGTTGCCAGGCATGCCTGTCGAAGCCCTGCCCGCTGGCCTGCGTGGTCGCCGCGATCAGGACGTGCCGATCGGCGCTGAACCATTCCATGGCGTCGGCGGGATTGCTGATGATCTCGGGAGCGACCCCGGCCCGTGGCGGCTCAAGGGAAAGGCGCGGCCGTGCCGGGCTAAGTACCCTGGTGCCGGCACACGCCGTGTGAAGGTAATGATCCAGCATCCGATGCGTGGCTTCGCGCCGTTCAGCTTCAGTATCGGTCGCGACGGCCAGGTCGGCGGCATACCTGCGGAGCAGGTCGTGGAAGGCGTACCGGCCTGGAGCATTTTCGCTGATCAGGTTGGCATCCGCCAGTTCGGTGACGAGCGTCCGGGCCGCGGCGGAGGTAAGCGCGGCGAGACTTGCGGCGGCGGCTGCGGTGATGTCCGGGCCGGGGTGCAGGCTTAGGAGCCGGAACATCCTGGCGCCCGGCTGGCTGAGATTCTGGTAGGACACGGAGAACAGGACCCGCAGGCTGCTGCCGGGATCCCCGGTCTCGAAGCTGTCCAGCCGGCTTCGCTCGCTCCGCAGGTCAGCGACCAGCGAGGCGAGGGATTGAGTGGGTTCGGCGGCGCGCGCGGCGGCAATGTTGAGCGCAAGCGGCAGCCGGGCCGACAGCGTGATCAGCTCGGCTACCGCGCCGGGTTCAGCGCTGACGCGCTCGTGGCCGAGGCGCCGGCTGAGCAGATCGCGGGCTTCGTGCTGAGCGAGCAGATTCACCGTGAGCGGCTGGGCCCCTTCGGCGGCGGCCAGCCCGGTCAGCCGGCTTCGGCTGGTGACCAGTACCAGACAGCCGACCGTGCCGGGAAGCAGCGGTCGGACCTGGGCGGCGTCTTTGGCGTTGTCCAGCAGGATGAGCATCTTTCTTCCTGCCAGCAGGCTGCGGAACAGTGCAGCCTGGGCATCCGCGCCGGCCGGTATCCGCTCCGCCGGGACGGCCAGCGTATCGAGGAATCCGCGGATCGCCTCCGTCGGACCCACCAAGGCGCCGGAAGGGCCATTGCCGCGCAGGTTCACATAGAGCTGCCCGTCGGGGAACTGCCCAGCGACCCGGTGCGCCCAGTGCACGGCCAGCGCGGTCTTCCCGACCCCCGCCGTGCCACGGATGGCAGAGATCACCACCGTGTCCCTGGCGCCGCTGGCGACCTCCGCCATCAGCATGTCCAGCGCAGCTAGCTCCTGGACCCGCCCCGCGAAATGCGGGATTGCGGCGGGTAGCTGCTGCGGTACCGCCTCCGGCCGGTCACCGGTCAATTCCGTGAGCGCGTGGAACACCTCCAGCTCCAAGTCAGCCCCGGAGGTGAAGAACCGGACGATCAGCCCGGCCTGGCAGAGCCGCTGCCGGAACGCCTCCACAGCGCGGCGGTCAGCGTCAGCTGCGCCCCTGGCCTCGGGGACGGCTTCGTCCAGCAGGAACACCAGCCTGGGCAGGCCAGCCACAGTCGCTTCCCGGAACTCCAGTTCCGTGTATGACTCAGCCGTACCCGGGGCCAGCGAGCCGTAGCGGAAGCCGACGACCGCGACGTAGATCTCGCAGGTGCGCACTCGCTGCTGGCAGTAACCGGCCGGCTCGCCCTCTCGCGCGGCGAAGTACCGCATGTCGACCGACGCCATCCCAGCCCGGCTGACCGCGTCCAGGGCAGCCTGTACAAACGACCGGCCCCGTGGGAATCCGGCCATGTCGGAGGTATGACTGACGAATACCTGGCGCGCCCTCATCACACCCCCGACCACCCGGAAGCAGATGCGTACCAACGTACATCTAATGTGACAATTCGTGACTATGCGAACTGCCTAGTACATTGCCCGCAACTGGTCAATGCGCCCTTATCCGGACGGGAAAGAAGCAGCGGCATCCTGGAAGTCACGCCGACGTTTCACATTCGTCGTGTCTATCCCCTGCCGGTGGGCGGGCATACTGACAAGATCGTCCGCGACATGCCCGTGACAGGAGTGACCATGCTGGAGTCGGGCAGTGTTGTCGCCTTCATCGCAGCAACGGATCTGGACCGGGCCCGGCTGTTCTACGAGCAGAGGCTGGGGCTGCCCGTCACCGAGCAAACGGACTTCGCCTGCGTGTTTGATGCGAACGGCACCATGCTTCGGGTGACCGCCGTGCCTGGCGTTACCCGCGCCGCTTATACCGTCCTGGGCTGGCGCGTCGCCGATATCGCGGCCACGATCCAGGAGCTCACCAGCCAGGGCGTCGTATTCATCCGGTATGACGGCATGGAGCAAGACGAAATCGGAGTCTGGACCACGCCCGGCGGCGACAAAGTGGCCTGGTTCAGCGACCCCGACGGCAACGTCCTGTCGCTAACCCAGTTCCTGTAAGAGACAGCTAACCTGATTGCCGTGCCGCGGAAGATGCCTTGACGCAGGACCAGTGCAGGTAGGGAGAGTCAGGAGACCTGGACGGCGATCACCTCACGCCGGAACGTCCGGTCTTTTGCTGACCGCCCCATCGCACCCGCAGACCTGGTCCAGATCATCGAGGCCGGGGCGCCGGTCCCCATCCTCGCCGGACTGGCAGCCGTGGGACTGCATCCGCGTCCAGCACGGCCAGGCGGCGGGCCGCCGCGTCACCGGCGTACGGCTCCATTCCGGGCGTGTCCCGGGCGCTCAGCGGCCGGCGACGTCGTACAGGCCCTTGAGCAGCGGGGAGTAGCCACCAGGCTGACGTCTGACCGCTCGCGCAGGTGTCCAGCTACCTCGGCCAGGCGACGATGGCCATGACGCTGGCCGCAGCCGGCCTCGGAATCGGCTGCTGCCACGCGGGCGTGGCCGACCTCCGGCTCGCCCGCCAGGTGCTGGGCTCTTGCCGAGGACCGCGACTGAGCCCTGATCCTGTCGCTCGGCGATCCCGCGGGTCTGGCCGCTTCCACCGGTCGAAGTCCCGCGGTCGCGACGGCACGTAGTAGAGGTCGATGTGGTCCACCCCGCCGGCGCAGGCTGCCTTCCAGTGCGGACCGGAGGGTCCTCGCCGCGGCCCCGACGAACCGTGCCGCCTCCCAGTCGGCGACGTCTGACCCGCCCGGCCAGACCGCGTCCAGATCCCGGATCCTTCCGGTGCCCTTGGTGGCGATGAACGTCTGGTCCCGGCGGCCGCTGCGGGCCAGCCAGCGACCGATCAGCTCCTCGCTCTGCCCGCCCGGGGTGCCCTTGGCCCACCACCAGGCGTAGCAGTCGGCGGTGTCGAGGATGTGCCTCCGTCGGCCGCGTAGCGGTCCAGCAGCGCGAACGATGTCTCATCGCCGGCCAGCGTTCCCATGCCCATGCAGCCGAGCGCGAGCTGGCTGACCTTCTGCCCGGTGGCGCCGAGCTCGACGGTATTCAAACGGGTTCCCATGACCGCCAACCGTAAGAGCTGGAGTGCACTCAAGGTCAACCGCGGACGACCAGGCGGTACCAACCGGCGATCGTAGGGGCCGGCTCAGCGGCCTCCGAAACGGACCTAGCCAGATGCCTGGTGTGGCGACGTGACTGGCGGGCCATGCTGTTACCGAATCCCCTCCATCCCGCACCGGGTCGGGGGAACTTCGGCGCTGCCACTGCGTCGCCTTCAGAAGGAGGGTTCATGAGTTACGCCCGCCAGATGCTGGACACATACCCACACGCCTTGGACGTGGACGCTGATGCGCTGGCCGTCACCATCGACGCGGTCAACGACTGCGCCCAGGCCTGCGCCGCCGATACCGACGCTGACTTGAGCGAGCAGAACCTCGCCGACATGGTCGAGTGCATCCGGCTGTGCCTGCATTGTGCCGATATCTGCACCGCGACCGCCGGGGTCCTCAGCCGCCCGGCGAGCAGTGACGCGATGGTCACCAGGCCGCTGCTGGAGGCCTGCGCGGCCATCTGCAAGACCTGCGGCGACGAGTGCGAACGGCATGCTCACATGCATGAGCACTGCCGGGTCTGTGCCGAAGCCTGCCGGCGCTGCGAGCGGGCCTGCCGGGAGTTCCTGGGCGCCATGAAATAGCAGACTGACCCGGCGGTTATCCCCACCGGGACGCGGGCGCCATCGCGGACCTGGCGCTGCCGGATACGGGAGCTGGGCAGGTGCCTCGCGCTTCGGCCGGACATCACGGTGCCACCGGCTATTCAGATGGCGTCCCGCAGCCTTACCGAGGCGATGCGAGGCACGCTCGAACTGGAGGGGCTCCCGGCGGCGGCCTGACCATGGCCATCTCGGTGCCTGCCGCACCCGCGCGGCGCCACACCAGCAGTCCCCCGGCATTGGACCGCTGCTCGACCAGGTGCAGGTCCGGTAGGACTTTCACCCGGCGGCGATAATCTGCGCGCCGGTGGCGCTTTCAGCGGGGCGCGTGGGCCCCGGTCATCATGGCCGCCA
>CAVQNH010000042.1:0-365194 GCA_963713815.1 uncultured Actinomycetes bacterium | reverse complement strand
AGGTGCGGGCATCCAGCCCGCTGCTCTCCTGCAAAGCCTCGCGCAGCTCCAGCACCTCGCCGAGGACCTCCATGTCCCCCAGGGACAGGCCAATAGCCATCCCGGGTGGCCGGGTCCACATCGACGTTGACAGGCGTGCTCATGTTCCGCTTCCTCTCGGTGGGTCGTGGCGGTGGGGCCGTCACGGGATTTCCCGGTTCTCACGTGTGCGGGGTCCCCCGTCGCACGTTCGCGGGTGTCCCCGTCTCTGACATTCGCGCGCATCTGCACGACACGCGCCACCCGGTAGGGGTGAGGCGGGATGCGGCGCGGGTCACCCTAGGCTGGCGGGCATGACGATCCCGGGGGGCCAGCTCAGGCTGTTCCGTCCGGGCCGGGGATCGGGGCCGCGATACGGCAGCCTGCTGCTGATCCTGGTCGTCACCTACCTGCTGTCCGCGCTCACCGTGGGCGCCCTGGTGAGCACGGTGCAGGTGCTGCTGTTCCTGGGCGTCGTGCTGATCGCGCTCCGTAGCGGCCGGTTCCGCCGAAAAACTGTGCAGATCATCGCGTTGGGCCTGCTGCTCGGCACGACCGCCGCGGCCATTCTCGCGCTGGTTGATCAGAACGGTCAGGGTGGGGCACTGGCTAGCCTGTGGACGGCGCTGATCCTGGTGCTGGCGGTGTTCTTCATCGTGCGGCAGGTGCTGGCCCAGCCGGCGATCACCGAGCAGAGCATCTACGGCGCGCTGAGCGCCTACATGATGATCGGACTGATCTTCTCGGCCTTGTACCTCGCGATGTGGAAGTTCACCGGCACCAGTCACTCGTTCTTCGCCAACGGGGAGACACCGAACACCAAGCTCTTCCAGTACTTCAGCTTCACCACGCTGACCACCCTGGGCTACGGGGACTTCACCGCGGCCGGGGATGGGGGCCGGGCCGTCGCCGTGCTGGAGGCCATGGTCGGCCAGATGTTCCTGGCCACCCTGGTCGCCCGGCTGGTCGCCGGGTTCCGCTGGTCGGACCGGGCCGCCGCCCGGCACGGCCGCGTTCAGGCGACTCCGGGCGCGAATCAGGAACCGCAGGCCAGCGAGACCGGCTCCGGACCTGGCGAGTCCCGCGTAACGGGAGCGCCCCTGCCGCCTGGTTCCGGCGAACCGGGGGCCGGCCAGCCGGGCACTGGCCTGCCCCGAGCCGGCCTCCAGCCGGTCCCGGGCGAAGAAGGCCACGGCACCCGGCCTGATCCGGCTCAGCCCGCCCGGGACGGTGCGTGGGCGGGGAACCGGGCCGCGCCCGGGCGAGCGGAAGGGGACCGGGCAGTCAGGCCCGGCCCCCACCCGTCCCGACGAGCGGACCTGAACCCGGCGGTCCTGAGGACGGCCGGGATGGTGGCGCAGGTTCGCCCCGGGGGTCAGGCGACTTCCTTGACCTCCCCGCCGTGCATGGCCAGCGCGTAGATGATCACGATGTCCAGGGCGATCAGAACGACGCCCCAGACCGGGTAGGCGGCGATGAACGCCAGGTTGACGACGGCGCTGATCACCGCGAGCGCAATCCCGATGACCCGGGCCCAGGTCTGCCCGGCCAGCACCCCGAAACCGACCAGCACGAACAGCGCGCCGAGCGCCATGTGCGCCCAGCCCCACCCCAGGTAGCCGACGTGCAGAGCCAGGTGGCTGCTCGTGACCGCGTAGTAGCCCCGCTCGAAGAGCGCGACCAGGCCGTCGATGATATGGAAAGCGCCCTCGATGATCATCACGACGCCTGCGAAGACGACCCAGCCCACCCAGCCGGAAGGCCGGGCGGCCGCCCGGGTGCCCCGGTAGCCTGCGGGCCGGTCCGTTCCTGGGGGGCGTTCTGCTTGCGTATCACTCATATCGTGTCCACTCCCTCGGTAGCGTGGCACGGCGCGGGCCAGTCGCGGTCCGGCCGTGCCGGTGAACGGAGGTCGTGCTCCCCTCGACCGTTGTGGCCGGTTTCCACGCTTCCGAGCCTGCTATCAGCGGGCATCACCCCAGGTGGGTGAAACACCCCCTCTGCCCCATGTCACCTGGGACTTTGCGGGCATTCCGGTCCAGGAACCTGAGCCGGGCCGCGCGGGCATCCCACGCGTAGACCACTGCTGTCCCGGCGATCATGTCGCGGCGGGCCCGGCGATTTCGTTGCGGAAAAAGCCGGTGAAACCGAGCCCGCAGAGCAGGAAGCTGAGGGGGAACGCCAGGGATCCTCAGGCCACGAATGCGATCGCGACCGGAAGATCGCTCCGGTTCCAGGGTCAGCCCTTCTGGATCAGCCCGATCAGCCCGTTGATGGCCAGGATCAGCCCCGCGGCCATCAGTGCCACGGAGAGGATGACGTGGCTATGCCGGCGCAGCCAGGCGTTGAAGGCAACCAGGCGCCGGGTGGTGGCCTGCGGCGCGATGAGGAAAGTCAGCAGCGGCAGCCAGACCAGGGCGACATTGATGGCGACCACCACGGCCAGGGCGGCGGCGGTCTCCGAAAGATCGGCTTTCGAGGTCGCGACCACCTGGATGGCGGCGATGAACGTTATCCCCGGCGCGAACACCAGGATCCCGGCCAGGAAGGCCGTGTACGGGGCGGGGTTCGCGATCAGCTTGGACATGATCCCTTTTTTCGGATGGTCGGGATCAGGCGGCCTGGGCTTGCGCCGCGCGAACACCAGGCCGGCCGCGAGGATCAGGATGCCAAGGCCCAGCCGGAGCCCGTAGCGGTCGGTCCGGTGCTTGGGCAGGCTGAAACCGCCGGCCCGCAGCAGGACCAGCACGACGACGCCCATCACGATGCTCATCAGCAACGCCCCGGCCAGGTAGGCCAGCAGGGTTTCCCGGGGCCGGCCGGAACCCAGGTAGACCACGGCGAGCACGAGGACAGTCGGGGAGATGGCCGCGAGCACGGCCAGGCCAGCCGCTTGGACGATCATCCGGCTAGCCGCCAGGATGGCCGGCGGCCTGCGGCTGGGCCGCAGTCGGCGCCGGAGGCCTGCCGATCAGCTCGATGAGGCCGAGTACCACGAGCAGCAGGATCGCGAGGACGATGGCCACTGCGGCCGTCGGGCGTCCCCAGAACACGAAGATAATGGCGAACAGGGCCACCGCGCTGATACGCAGCGCACGGCGGTGCACGTACGTCCACCGCCCCACCGGCCCGGTGCGCAGCCCGACCCGCTCCCCGCTGGTCCGCAGCCAGCCCAGCGCGCCGCTGACCGCGCCGCGGGCCCGGACCGCGCTGACCGACGGGCCGGAGAAAAACGCCCCGATGGCCACGATCAGGCCGACGACGAGCAGCGTGCGCAGCCCATCCTTGATGAACCGGATCAGCGTGTCGTACAGGACCGCGGCCGCGTTGGCGGGCAGTACGTTGTTCGGCACGCTGTTCAGGTAGATGCTCCGGGCGATGGCCAGCGCCACACCGAGCAGCGCCATGGACGCGGCGAAGCCGAGCCCGGCGCCCATGAGCGCCCGCCGGTGACTGCGCGCGATGTAGACCCCCGCGGCGATCAGGACCAGAGTCAGGATGGGCAGGACGATCTTCAGGTCGTTGAGGGCCCGGTAGCCGCTCTGCGCCTTGACCAGTTCCTTGGCCGAGAACAGGGCGAACGTGGGGTTGACTGCCGGGATGTTGTTGGCCAGCGAGAATCCCCGCGCGACCAGATCCTTCTTGACGATGTCGATGAACGGCCCGAGGTTCAGCACCACCTGCCCGTTGCTGACGGTGATGGACCCATTGCCCTGGCCGGACAGGGCCTTCACCAGCTGCGCGTGGGCGGTCCGGTTGACCCGCACCCACAAGTTGGCCACCTGCGGGCTCGCCACGATCTTGGCGACCTGGGTGTGGATGAAGCCGCTGACCGCGCCTGCGAGCTGGCCGGAGAAAGTCTGCAGCAACGTGCCGACCCGGGGCAGGCCCTTACTCTTCAGCGTCGCGGCGGCCTGGTTGGTGAGGGCCTGCACGTGGATCCGGGAGTTGATCTCGTTCGAGATCTTGTCGGTCAGCGCGCTCTGGACAGCGGGCTCGTGGATGAGCGGGGCCACGTTCTCGACGTAGCGGTTGGTGTCAGAGACCTGGTTGGCGGTCCAGACCGCGAGCACGGAGACCGGCGCGAGGATACAGCCCAGCACGATCAGCAGGGTCGCGACCGGGCCGCGCCAGCCGGGCCGGTGCCGCCGGCCAGCGCTCCCTGGATGCCCGTTGGGGGGCTCCGGCGGGCGGGAGCGCAAGAGCGCGACCTCGGCACGCAGCTGCTCGAGTTCGGCCCGCTCTTCCGCGCCGAGCCGGGCAGCGCTCTGCGCTGACCCATCCTGCGCCGCGCTCTCGCCACCATCAGACACCGGCCACCTCCAGCTCCCGTCACCGGGAGTGCTTGGAAGCCTGCCGCCGCGGGCACCTGTGCCCCCCGGTTGCGGGTGCCCCTCGGCGGCAGGCGAGTTCACAGTCGCTGAGGGAGCCCTCCTGCCGCCTCGCCCGTACCGGGTGAATGCCCGGCCACGCGCGCCGGTACACGGCGGGCGACGGCTGAGCGGAGGGTGACCGTATCCGTACGTGTCCGGCCTTGCGGCCCCGCAGAAGGGGTTTCCGGAGGCCCGGAACGCCCGGATGAAGACCGGGCGGAGCAGAGACTGACTGCAGCGGCTCACCCGCGGCGGGTGAGGTGGAGCCGGACCTGCGGCGGCCATAGTCCAGCGAGGAGACTTGAGCGCCCTGGCCCGCGTGCACTACCGTCGGCTAAGGGCGGCGACCCGTAACGGGTGGCGTGACCTGGAGGGAAGGCGCTCGTGACTATCGGCGGAAGCGCGGCACTGATCATCATCGGCGCGATTCTCCGCTTCGCTGTCACCTGGACGCCCAAGAACGTGGACTTGCAGGTCATAGGCGTGATCTTGATGATCGGCGGGGCGGCCGGCCTCATCGTCGCCATCACCCTGATGGCGATGCGGCGCCGCGACCGGGGCGCGGCGCAGGTGACCGAAGAGCGCCGCTACGTCGAGCCGCCGAGGTAGCCACCTGGGTGACCCGCTCCCGGCGCTGGGCCTGGACGCCACGACCGGGGAATGCTGAAGCCCGCCCGCTCTCTATCCCGATGGCCGGTGAGTTGGCCCGTGCCGCATCGTCTTGGTACGTGACCGGCGAAGCTAGTTTGTGAAGGGTGCACGGCCACGTGAGAGAGGTCGACCTGGCCCTGAGCGATGGGCGCACGCTGCACGTCTACGACGCTGGCCCGGATGAGGGCGGGCGCCTGGCCGTGTTCTGGCACCACGGGACGCCGAACATCGGCGCGCCCCCGGTACCCCTGTTCCCGGCCGCCGGCCGGCTCGGCATCCGCTGGGTGTCGTACGACCGGCCCGGGTACGGCGGATCGTCACCTCACCACGGGCGGGACGTGGCGTCGGCGGCCGCGGACGTGTCCGACGTTGCCGACGCGCTGGGCCTGTCCCGGTTCGCCGTCATGGGCCATTCCGGCGGGGGGCCGCACGTCCTGGCCTGCGGCGCGCTCCTCCCGGATCGCGTCATCGGCGTGGTGTCCGGGTCCGGACTGGCCCCGATCAGCGCCGGGGGCCTGAGCTGGTTCGACGGCATGCACCCGATCGGCGCGGCCGAACTGCGCGCCGCGACCGAGGGGCGGGCCGCGCTGGAGAAGTACCTCGCATCCGCCGCGTTCGACCCGGAGCAGTTCACGTCGGCCGATCACGCCGCGCTCGCGGGCCCCTGGGCCTGGCTGGGCCAGGTTGCGGGGCAGGCCATCGAAGGCGGCATCGGCGGGGCGGTCGACGACAACCTGGCCTACGTCGCCCCCTGGGGCTTCGATCCCGGCCAGATACGCACGCCTGTCCTGTACCTGCAGGGCGGCCAGGACCGCATCGTGCCCAGCTCACACGCCAGGTGGCTGGCCGGTCATACGCCGTCGGCCGAGCTCTGGCTGCGTCCGGAGGACGGGCACGTCTCGGTCCTGGGAGCCGCCGAGAGCGCCATGGGCTGGCTCATGGAGCAGGCTGGCCAGCGTTAACCACGAGGCTGCCTGACCGGAAATGTCAGCCCGGATCGCTAGCATTCCCGGTCATGATCGACGACATCGAGCGCGTTCCTGATGATGAAACCGACGCCGCAGAGGCCTGGCAGCGGCTGACGGATGACCCGGAGATCCGGGGCATCGAAGTCTCCAGGCATCCTGACCCCGACGGCTGGCAGGTGTACGTCTGGGTGGCTGAATTCCTCCGGGAAGACCCGCTCGAGGCCGAGTTCCGTCAGCGGATGAACGCTGCCCTCGGCGCGGTCGAGGGCGTGGCCAGCGTCGCCGAGGAGGACCGCGAGGTCTGGTTCGTTACCGGCGCCGCATCGGGCCCGGCTGTGTCCTCCGCCGCTGCCCGCGTGGTTGACGAACTGGCCGGGCGTACCCGCGCCTACGTTCGACAGCCTCTAGCCACCGGCATGACCCGGGCATGAGAACATCGCCCGGCGGCGGCCAAAATCTTCCAGGGTCGAGGTAAGCGTTTCCGGTCCGTGGCAGGTTAACGGGTGTGAGCCAAGACAACGCCGGGCTCGCCTCTGGGCACGGTGCATGTGATGTTGGCCGCCGCAGGTCATGGTAGGCCCGCCGCCGCAGCCAGGATTGCCACCGTGCGGGTGAACGGTCCTCACCGGGTCCTGGTGATTTCCCGCCGGGCCGCGTGGGACGGCGCCACGAGCAGGCTCGTGAATCCGGAGCCGACCAAGGTAGGGCCTCTTTGTCCGACGAGCCAGCTAGCTCGATCGTCGGCGGCTTCGGCGGCGTGACGGCCACGCTCAGGCGGCGATGGCCGCCGCGCCCGATCATTCCGCGCCGCACCCGGTCACGCCAGCAGGCGCCCGCAGGGTGCTGGGCGCGGTGCAGGCTGGTCAGCCGAAAGCGGCCGGGCCCGTGGTGGGCCCGGCCGCTGTCCAGGAGGTTAGACGGTGACGTCGTGGTAGGCGGGTGCGGTGTCGGCTGGGCTCATTGCGGTGGTGATGGGGGTGGGCCTGAAGCCTTTGACGACCAGCCAGACGCCGAGTGAGAACTCCCACGCCGCCACGGGGAGGAAGCCCAGGGCGAGCACGGTGATCTGGTGGTCTACGCGGAACAGGGTGGTGATGACGGAGGCGATGAGCAGGGGGGCGCCGATGAGTCCGAGCACGGGAATGATGCGGGGCACGAGGCGGGAGCGGTACATCAGGGAGCCCAGCAGCAGTGCGTTGATGGCTGGCATGAGGCTCTGCCCGAGCAGGAACGTCCAGTTGTAGACCGCGACGTGCGACGCGGCGGTGGTAACGAGCGCGGCTGTGTTCGCCCCGGCCGCTCCGCCCAGGTCCTGCCGCAGGGTCAGCAGCGAGAGCAGGCTGATGACGCCGGTGAAGATCATGACGGCTTCAAGGACACGGGCGGTGACGAACCCTAGCGCGACGCCTTCGTTTTGCCGCTTGACGACCGGGTAGAGGGTGACGGCGGTGCCGATGCCGGCGAGGGCGACGATCAGCTCGAGGAAGCCGCCTGCGAGCACGCCGGCATGGCCACTGGAGCTGAGGATCCAGTCCGGATGGTTCTTCACCTGGCTGTAGAGGGCGAGGGTGGGGATCGAGATGAAGGTGATCAGGTAGAAGATGCCCGCGACGAGGGCGGTCTTCCTCATGGAGTCCATCGGGACTCTTTTCGGGGCTGCGATTCGCATGGTGGTCGTCATGACTGGTCTCCTTGGCTGGATTAATGAGTTATCGGGACTCGATGGCAGGCACTCGGGCTAGCCGGATTGGATTTGAGTGACTGAGACCAGTGGCAGCCCTATGTCGCGCACTTTCTGGAGCAAGCCATGCAGTGCGGCCTGGTCGGCTACCGGGCCGTGGATGATGGTGGTGCCGTCGCTCTCGTTGGTGAGACTCAGTCCGTCAAACCAGGCGGCCCATCGTGAATCGAGGTGCCCCTTGAGGCGGATTTCGTACCGTCCCGGATTGTGCTGAGGGCCGGTCGATATTTCGCTCATCGCCCTCCCTTCAGCTGTTTGCCTGACTGGGTGGCCAGCCGGCGTTCCGGGCGTTCGGTGTTGATTGAAAAGTAGAAGTGAATGTGATGAGGACGCATCACCACGTGTGGTGATTGATGTGATGATCTGGGGGCGTAGTGCCCGAGGTGCCCGGTCCCGGGGATGACATCCCCGACCACCCGCGTCTGCCTCCGACCGCCGGGCTGGACGGGTTGAAGTACCGGACCGCAGCCGAGGCTGCGCTGGAGCCTGGGTCGCCCACGGCACACCGGGTCGGCTGGGGTTTCATCGCGCTGTACACGCTGGCCTACATCAGCACTTCGCTGATGTTCCTCGCGCCCCTGCTGGTCACCCTGGCCTTGAAGATCAACTCGCTCGTGGGGATCACACAGGCGCCGAAAAGCCTGGCTCTTGTCGCCGGGATCGCCGCCTTGCTGGCCATCTTCGCTAATCCGTTCTTCGGCAAGATGAGCGACCGCACCTCGTCGCAGCTGGGCATGCGGCGGCCATGGATGGTCATCGGCCTGCTAGGCGGTTCCCTCGGCATCCTCGTAGTCGCACTGGCACCCAACGTCGCGGTGGTCCTCGTCGGATGGTGCATGGCCCAGCTGTTCTTCAACGCACTGCTCGCCGCCGAGGTGGCGGTGCTGCCAGATCAGGTCCCCGCTACCCAACGCGGCCTGGTCGCCGGAGTCCTGGGTGTCTGTGTGCCTATCGCGTCGGTGACCGGCACCTTCCTGGTCAAACTGTTCACTGGCAACCAGCTCGCCATGTTCCTGGCCCCGTGCGCGATCGGCGGGTTTTTCATCCTGCTCTTCGCGGTCACGCTGAAAGATCGCCGGCTGGCGAAGGCGGACAAGCCGGCCTGGTCGCTGCGGGAATTCGCCAGCACGTTTTACGTCAATCCGCGGAGGAACCCCGACTTCGCCTGGGCTTTCTCCAGCCGCTTCATGTTCGTGCTGGCCTACGCCTTCCTGGCTACCTACCAGGCCTACTACCTGCTGGAAAAGCTGGGCAGCGCCAAGGATGATGTACCGCAGCAGATATTCCTGGGCACGCTGGTCCAGTCCATCGTCGTCGTTGCCGCCTCCCTCATCGGCGGCAAGCTTTCGGACCGGACGGGCCGGCGGAAGATCTTCGTGCTCACCGCGTCGATCGTGTACGGCGTGGCGATGTTCGTGATCGCCACGGCCAGCAACTTCAACGGCTTTCTCGTCGGCATGGCCATCGGCGGACTCGGCTTCGGCGTGTACGTGGCCGTCGATCTCGCGCTGGCGGTCGACGTGCTGCCGGACCAGGACAACGCGGCCAAGGATCTCGGCGTGTTCAACATGGCCGGCGCTCTTCCGTTTTCCATCGCCCCGGGGATCGCGCCCGCCATCCTGGCCATCGGGAGCGGCAGCTACGGCGTGCTGTACGGGGTGGCCGGGGTCTGCGCCATCATCGGGGCCGTCGCCATCCTGCCCGTGAGGCGGGTCCGGTGAGCACCCACCCCGGCGAAGCGGGACTCCCGCTGCACCAGGACTGGCCGTGGCCCTGGGCCTAGGGGCCGCGAACGACCACACGCCGGGATTGGCGGTCGCCGCTTCGTGACAGGCCGAGTTGGCGTGCGCGGCGGACCGCTGCCCGGCGGTTGTTCACGCCGAGCTTGGCGTAGATGTTCCTGGTGTGCGTCCGGACGGTGTTCAGCGACACGACGAGCTCGCGAGCGATCCCCGGGCCGTCCAGGTCGGTTCCGAGCAGCCGGAGCACGTCCAGTTCCCGTGCGCTCAGCGGCTCGATCAGCTCCTGGCTGGTAGCCGTGCTGTCCCCGGTCTTGGCTGACGGCGGCCAGGAGGCGGCGGACGTAGCCTGGCGTGGTCCCCTGTTTCGCGACCGCCCGGAGCAGGGAGGCCACCGGCGGGCCCTCATCCGCGAAGATCCGGACGTAGCCTTCCGGCTCAGCCAGCGTTACCGCACGCTGCAGTGATGCGAGTGCCGCGGGGACGTCGCCCCGGGCCTGGTGGGCCAGCGCCTGCAGGACCAGGATTTCGATGACGTTTCCGGTCCGCTGCCCCGCTTCGGCCGCTCGCAGGAGGCGTTCCAGGAGCCGGGTCGCCTCCTGGCTGGTGCGCTCGGCCCGCTCGGCCACGTACCGGGCCAGGAGCACTCTAGCCAGCGTGATGTGCTCGAACTCGTGCAGGTAGCTGAGGTCGTCGTCAGCGGACAGACCTCGCTCACGCGCCCAGCCGAGCGCTTCACCCAACTTCCCCTGCGCGACCAGCACCCGGGCCCGCATGGCCGGGACCGGCCGCACATTGGGGAAGAAGTCACCCACGTACAGGCGCTCCGCCTCGTTGAGCGCGTCGAGTGCGCCGCTCAGATCTCCTTCCGCCTGGCGGATGTGAGCCATCGCGACCCGCCAGCGATAGCGGTTCTGCGGCAACCCGTTGTGCTCACCCAGCTCCTGGCTGCGCAGCAGGTTCTGCAGGGCGGCAGGCAAGTCGTTGCGCTCGCGGTGAAGCTCGCTCAGGCCCACGTACATGTCTGCGGTTCCCCGCAGGACTGGCCCGCCCGGCTTAGTCGCACGCAGCAACGCCTGCTCGTAGGTGCGCAGGGCCTCGCCGAGACGACCTTGCGCAAGCCGGATGTCCGCCAGTGCGATCGCGCACCCGAAGGTATCGGCGATGTGCCCGGCCCGCCGGAGTCCCGCCATACATTCGGCATACGCCGCGTGCCCTGCCTCGAGGTTCCCGCTCGCCCAGGACGCGAGCCCCAGCAGCCCCGCCGCCGCGGCCCGGCCGAGATGTTCGTCCTCAGGCGACAGTTCGAGCGCCCGCCGGGCGTGCCGCACGGTGCCGGGCACATCCCCCCGGGCCAGGGCCAGGGCGGCCCGGTACAGCTCGATCATCGGCGGGAGGCGCCGGAATCCCTCGTCATCGACGACCACCATCTCCGCCGATGGGACTGGCGATCCCGGCCGGATACCTGCCATGGTGTCCAGCCACTCCTCGGCGTCCCGCAGCCGGACCTCAACGCCGTCAAGCTCGCCTCCGGATAGCATCGCCCCGGCCAGCCCCACGCTGAGCACGGGCCTGACCCGGATCAACTCCTCGGGAAGCGCCCTGAGCCAGCCATGGACCGCGGCCTCTTGCCTGGTCCGGCGCATGTCCGGAATCGCCAGCTCGACCAGGTCCGCCGCCCGCCCGAAATCCCCGGCGGCCAGCGCGTGCCGGATCGCCTCGGACGGCTCGCCATTCTGCTCATACCAGGCGCTCGCCCGCCGGTGCAGGCCGGGAAGGTCGCCAGGCTGCTCGTCCAGCAGCCGCGCCTGCAGGACGTCCGCGAAGAGCTGGTGATAGCGGTACCACCGGCGGCGGTCATCCAGCGGGACCAGGAACAGGTTCCCTCGCTCCAGCGCCGCCAGCTTGGCCTGGCCACCATCCTGGCCGGTGACGGCATCGCAGAGCCGGCCGCTCAGCCGGTCCAGGATGGAGGTCTGCAACAGGAACTGCTGGACGTGCTCGGGCTGCCGCTGCAAGACCTCCTCGGCCAGGAAGTCGACGATGTAACGGTCGTCCCCGGCGAAGCCGGCGATGAACGCAGCGTTGTCCTCTCGTCCCTGCATCGAGAGCGCCGCCAGCTGGAGCGCGGCGATCCACCCTTCGGTGCGCTCCTCCAGCGCCGCAACATCCGGTGCCGTCAGCACCAGTCCCATCACCTCGTTGAGGTACGCCGCGGCCTCGATGGGGGTGAAGCGCAGATCGGCGGCGCGGATCTCGACGAGCTCGCCGCGCCCGCGCAACCGCGCCAGCGGCAACACCGGGTCGGCGCGGCTGGCGATCACCAGATGTATCTGCGGCGGGAGGTGCTCCAGCAGGAAAGCCATCCCGTCCTGCACGTCGCGCGCCTCGATGACGTGGTAGTCGTCGAGCACCAGCACGACATCGCCCGAGATGGCGTCGAGGTCGTTAAGCAGGGTGGCAAGTCCTGCCTCGGTCGGCGGCTGGGGCGGCTGCACCTCCGGGAGCGCGCTCGCACCAGCCCCCTGCACCGCAGTCTTGAGCGCGCCGACCAGGTACGTCCAGAACAGCCCGGGATCGTTGTCACGCCGATCGAGTGAAAGCCACGCCACGGACTGTCCACCGGCAGGAGCGGCCGTCAGCCACTGCGACAGGAGGGTCGTCTTGCCGAACCCGGCCGGAGCGGACACGAGCGTCAGCGCCGACTCCGCCCCCCGGCTCAGGCGCTCGCTCAGTCTCGGGCGCGCGACCAGACCGCGCTGCCGCCTGGGCACGTGGAGCTTGGTCGCAAGCAGCGGGCCTGCCATACCACCGCCCCTCAGGACCCAGTTTAGCCCTCAACGCCCACGGCCAGTTGGCCCTGAAAATGCCTGCAGGTTAAGATACTGAATATGCAGATAGATTTGCCTGACCGGATCGAGCGCGCCCGCGCCCAGTGGGCGGACGAGGAACCCGGGCTGGATACCTCGCCGATGGAAGTCATCGGGCGCATCCTGCGCGCCGCGCACCTCGCCGACGCCCCGATCCGGCGTGTCCTGCGGCACGAGGGTCTTGACCGCAGTGGCTTCGACGTGCTGGCCACGCTGCGGCGATCCGGGCCGCCGTACCGGCTCACCCCGACGGCGCTCTACCGGGAACTGGTCCTCACCTCCGGCGCCATGACCCACCGGGTGGACGCGCTGGCCCGGGCCGGGCTGGTGGAGCGCATACCCGGTCCTGGCGACCGCCGCAGCAGCCTCGTCGGCCTCACCGCGCGGGGCAAGTCGGTGGCAGATCGCGCGATGGCGGCCCACATGAACTGTGAGGCAGCGATGATCGCGCCCTTGCCCGACGGAGACCGGCGGGCGCTCGCGGTGCTGTTGAAGAAGCTGCTGAGCGGAATCGAGGAAGAGACATGAACGAGCAACGACACGGTGCTGGTTATCGGCGGCAGCTCCGGACTCGGGCTGGCCATTGCCCGCCGCTGCCTGGCCGACGGGGCCCAGGTAGTGATCGCCGGGAGATCCCGGGCGCGGCTTGACGCCGCGGGCCAGGAACTCGGCTGCCCAGACCGGCTCACCGCCGTCCCGGCCGACATTGGCGACCGGGCACAGCTCACCCGATTGTTCGACCGCGCCGGGAACCTCACCCACCTGGTCGTGACCGCGGCGGACCTTCCCTACGGCCCCGCCCTCACGCTGACCGAGGACAGCGTGATGCGGGCCCTGCGGTCCAAGATCCTGGGACCGCTGTTCGCGGCGCAACTGGCCGCGCCGCGCATGACAGCGCCCGGAAGCATCACGTTCACCTCCGGCATCGCGGCCTACCGGCCCGCCCCAGGAGGGATGCTGGCCGCCACGGTCAACGGCGCGCTGGAATCCATGGTCCGGGCGCTGGCCCTCGAACTTGGCCCGCTCCGCGTCAACGCGGTATCGCCCGGCTGGGTGGACACGCCGGTCTGGGACCAGCTGGCGGCACCGGAGGTGAAGCAGGCCAGGCTGGCCGACATGGCCGCCCGGCTACCCGGGCGGAGGATCGGGCAGCCGGAAGATATCGCCAACGCCGTCAGCTTCCTGATCAGCGACAGCCTCATCACCGGGACCGTGCTGCATGCCGAGGGCGCGCAACTGCTGGTCTGACTCCCGTTCGCGCGCGTGGATGATGACAGCGCCAGCTCGAGTCCTTGATCGAGACCAAACCCCCCGGAGCCCCCGGAACGCCGGTACTGGACCGGCTGAACTACTCCGTCTCCCGTTGTACAGGTTGACGGTATATCGGTAGACGAAGTAGTGTCCTCGGCATGATCCAGACGCCGGACGTTCCTGATGTCATGCGGCTGCCCCCCGAGCCGCCCGGGCGGGGCCCGGGGGGCCAGCTGGCCATCGGCCTGGCCCTGCTGGCCATCGTCGTGGCCGTGCTCCTGTTCTTCACGCTCGTCGTGTCTTCCTCAGCCGGGGCGGCGGGAGGCTGTGGTGGCGGCTGAGTCCGTGGCCGGTCAAGCACCGGTCGCCCGAGCACTGGTCGCCGAGTCACGGGCCGCCCAATCAGGGGCCGCGCGATCACCGGCTGGTCAGTCACGCGCCTGGCTCTGGGGCACGGTGGCCCTCAGTGCGGGCGCGTTCGGCGGGGCCGTCGTTCTCGCGCCCCCCGCGTCGGCTCCCCCGATCCGCGCTCTGGCCTGGCTGCTCTTCCTCGGCTCCTCGGTTCACGTCGCCGCAACCGGCTGGCTGTACACCCTTCCCGACGTCCGCGCGCACGTGGCCGCGCGACCGGTGCGGTACGCCTGGATCCCGGCCGGGCTCGTCGTGGCCGGGGCGGTCACCGCGGCGGTGCTGTCCCCGGCGGCCATGGCCTGGCTTCTGCTGGCCTACTTCGGCTGGCAGTTCTTTCACTTCCAGAAGCAGAACCTGGGCATGGCGGCCCTCGCCGCCTCCGTCCATCGGGTCCGGCCCCTGGGCCGGGCCGAACGCCGGGCCCTGATGGGAGCGGGCGGGGCAGGCATCCTCGGGCTGCTCGCCCATCCCGGTCTTCTCCAGCTCCGGGTCCACCCAGGAGCCGGGGAGATGTTCACCGTGGCGGGGCTGTTGTTCGCCTCCGCAGCAGGATTCGGGGTGGTGGCCCTGGTCCGCCGGCCGGCTGCCGACCGCCCGGCCGGGTTCTGTGCCATGTACCTGATGGCGCTGCTGTTCTCACTGCCCATCTTTGCCTTCCGGTCGCCCTACGCGGCGGTGGGCGGCATGACCATTGCCCACGGGTTCCAGTACCTGCTCCTGGTGGGACTGGTGGCGGCGGGGAACCGCCGGGGGACGTCCCGCTGGCTCCGGCTGGCCGTGTTCGCCAACGTCGCCCTGGTGGGAGGAGCGCTGCTCAGCGGCGCGTCGCATCTGCACGGGTTCCCGCCAGTGATCCGCCTCGTCTTCGGTGCTTACCTGGGGGTGGTGACGGCGCACTTCGTGATCGACGCCGGATTCTGGCGGATGCGTGATCCATTCCCGCGAGCGTTCATGGCCAGGCACGTTCCCGGCCTGGTCCCGTCGCGGGCAACCGCGCCGGTGGCAGTCACCCGGCCGCCGCAGCCCCGGCTGCATCTCCGGCCGCCGATGGATCGTTAGGCGATATAGGGTGGCCTTCATGGCGAAGAAGACGCAGCCAGGGGATGAGAAAAGCCCCGCCGAGCCGCTCGCCAGCTTCGGCCGCTACGCCGGGCCGGCGACCCTGATCATGTCGAGCCTGGCGGATGGGGCGAAACACGGGTACGCCCTGACCAAGGACATCGAGGCCTTCGCGGATGTCCGGCTCGCGCCGGGCACGCTGTACGAGGCGCTCGGCCGGCTCGAAGGGCAGGGGCTCATCGAGGCGATGGAGAGTCACGACCGGCGCCGTCCCTACCGGCTGACCTCCCTGGGAGCCGCTACCCTCCGGGCTCATCTGGACGCCCAGCGCCGGGTGGCCGAACTCGGGCTGCGCCGGCTGGCGGCGGGCTGGGGGACCGCGTGAGCGTCGAGTCGCAGGCCGCGGCCCGGCGCGCCGCCCGCCTGCTGCGCTGGTACCCCCGGGACTGGCGGTCCCGGTATGGCGATGAGTTCGCCGAACTGCTCATCGCTGACATCAGCGAGCGGCCTGATTCGTGGCGCCGCCACGCCGACGTGGCCATCAGCGGCGTGCTGGCGCGGCTCATCCCGACGGGGCTCACCGGCCACGCCATCGACCCCGCTGACCAGGTCCGGGCCAGCCTGGCGTCGCTCGGGTACCTGCTCGGGGTGTTCCTCTCCCTGGGCGTAGCCCTGTGGGCGCAGCTGACCATCGGCTGGCAGTGGTCAAAGCCGGATAGCACGGCCATCTCCGTGGCGATGATCCTCATGTCCGGCGCCGCGGCGCTCCTGTGCAGCCTGGGGGTGCTCGCCGCGATCCCCATCGCGTGCGCCGTCCTCCTGCGTTTCGTCCGCCGGCAACCGGACGGGCTGATCCGGCCGGCGCTCTTCTTCGTGGCCGGTACCGCCGTCCTGGTGATCGGCGGCCGTCATTTCGGGAACGGATGGCCCGGCACCGGTGGCCACCCCTGGGCGCATCAGGGATTGGTACCCGGCGGGGTGGCCGCATTCACCTGGGCGTCGACGCTCTGGGTCTCGTCCTACTGGGCCCATCCAGGCAGCCTGGCCTTGTTTCCGGCCGCCGAGCTGGCGTGGATGGCCGTCAGCCCCGTCGCCATCGCTTTCCTGCTGACCGGGGCGACCACAACCATCCGGCGGGCCGGGCTCTCCTCCCGGGCCCTGCGTTACGAGGCGTTTCTCGCCCGCGCCGCCGCCTTCGGCATGCTCGCGTTTCTCCTCGGTGCCTGCACCTGGGTGGTCAGCGGCGGTCCCGGGCCGGGGCACCTGTTCCACGCGGGGGCGATCGACCTGGCGGCGATCATCGTCATGACCGCCGCCCTGGCCGTGGCGCACCGGGCCATCCAGCGAGCCCGCTACGGCGGCGTGGCTCTGCTGGACCGCTGAAGACCGGGCGAGCCGCTGGTGGCGACAGTGCCAGCCGACGCCCGGCGCAGCCGGGCCAGCAGATCCACTCCCCTGGTCAGGGAACCGAGCCTGGGTACCCGCCCGTGACGCGGCCGGGCTCGCCTGCGCTGCTTCTCGCCTCCGCGTGGCACGACCTGGCGCCCCAGGCGCGCTCCAGTTGAAGGAGGAACGGCCAGCCCAGAGCACTGGCCGCTGCGCAGCTACCTCGAACTCGCAGCGCTGCCCACTACCGTGCCATGCGCGCGGCTACACGCCTAGAACATCCTTCATGAGTGGCGGATGGCCCCTAGCCGACACCGTCGAACTGCTGGTCTCCGAGATCGTCACTAACGCAGTCCGGCCTCAGCAGAACACGCCCGCCACCAGCAAATTCTCGGCCAGGCAGTCGGCGTCCCCAGGGTCAGGCTCTGGCTCACGTCGAACCGCCACCGTGTCCTGATCCAGGTGTGGGACCTCGATGACCGCGCCCCTGCACCGGAGACAGCCGGATTAGCCGCCGAGAGCGGACGCGGACTTCTCCTCGTCGAGACCCTCAGCAGCCATTGGGGCTGCTTCGCTCCAGACCACCAGGACGGCAAGGTCGTCTGGGCCATGTGCGTCGCCGACGCTCAAGATCCATAAATGACGGCGGACCAGCCCACTGAAGTCGTCCTGATCTGCCGATGAGCGGGCATGCTCTGGCGCTTAGCGGAACGTGGCCAGTCATTCCACTTGACCTCGTAGGTTGGTGATTAGTATGGCATCCAACTTAGAGGAGCAGGGCTATAGTAGAAACGTATTTCCGATAGGCCCGTCAACACTCTGCAGGGTCGCGTGTGCCCATTTGGCCCCGGTGCGCAGTCGAGCTGTTTTTTATTTACGAGGTACGGATACCTGATTTGCAGGCAGAGGAAACGCGTCGAGTGGCTGCGTGATAGCTGTACCGGATTCCACGCGTACGTATAGGAATGGATTTTCAGTTTCGCCCAAGTCCCCTTGCACCCTGGAGCCGTGTCGCCCATAGTCACGTACTTGACCGGCTCTGCGCTGCTGAAAGTCCTGCTGTCTTCCTCCCAGCCATTCAGAACGCAGGCAAGGCGCACGTCATACGGTTGTGCAAATGCCCAGGTGATGTAGTTGCCACTGGAAGCAGATCTACTAAGGCCTTCGGTTGGCCACCACTGCAACCATGCAGTCCGCACATTACCGTTGACCGTCAGATCCGGCGTATGCAGGGTTTCGTAATGCGGAAGGGTGTCTAGCGCTGCGTACCAGGAATTAGCCAGGATTTGATCGTCTGGAACTTGCAGGAGCCATCCGGGGTTGGTACAGCTTGGCGCGTTCGCCCAATGGGCCATCTGGAGCATTCGGACGCCGGCGGAATGACCAGTTGCCGTGATCGAGAACGTAACTAACGCGCCTGAAATCAGACCAGAGACGATTCCGACAAACCAATTCGAGGTGATGGTCTTTTTAAACTTTGCTCGCCATCGATGGGAGATTTCTTCCGCCTTGACGGCCTGCGGCTCTGGCCCGCCGTTAGAGGTGGGTTCAGGTGCGTTCAGGCCACTGTCAGAATCCTGTGCCGCCACGAGACGCCCCCCTCAACCTGGAACTCATGGCTGAACGGCACCATCATCGCTGCCCATGGCTGGCAAAGCAAGACCGGGTACTGCTGCGAGATTGGCCATACGTTCATGTCTCGGGTCCAGCGCAGCCTTTTGTGATCTTGGGACTTGGTGGCTTGCACTCAGGAGTGGTTAACATTTTCAGTGGGTGGCCCAGGGGCTCACTCTCGGTTCAGACGGTCGCGGCGGGTCTTAGTGGTCTTTCTGGCCGCGAGCCCGAGTTGGTACAGGTCGGCCGGGTGGGTGAGCTTCGGCGGCTGACCGTGGCTGTGATCTGGGTTGCCCGGAACGGGCGTGCTACGAGGCCGGGCCTCAGCCGTCCGGTTTTCCTGCCGGGCTGGGCCTTTGAAGATGAGCCCCGGGGTTCACGTCGGGGACGATCGGTGATACGCACGAGCTCGCGCCAGACCTGGTTCCCGGTAAGCAGGTGCAGCAGGTTGCGCCGCTATCTCGTTATGCCCATCATCGCGAGGTCGGCAGGCATCAAGGGCTAGCGGCTGCGTGCTGCCGGTGTCGAGCCAGCCAACCCCAGCAACCGCGACAGTCGGAATCCCCGAACTGCGGGCTCCAGCGCCAGGCACCGGAGGTCTAGCGAATCTCATGGGCTTGGTCCATGTGGATGACGCGATGCCAGCCTCTCCCACGGCAGCGATGATGCGCGGCCTAGTAGGGCTGCACCAGTATCGAACAGATACTCGCTTTGGCTGTCTGGACTGGGTGATCAGCAGGCCGCCGGTCTTGCGGATGTCGAATGTGTGTTCTATATTGACCGTATGATCAGCTTTGGCTGTCCCCTGGGTGTCAGGTCAGGGATGAGTCGGCGTACCCAAACTAGCGTTCACTGCGGTCAGGGGTCGGCGACCCATGATCGAGAAGCTGCAACGGATAACTGTGCCCGGAGGCACGCAAGAAAGAATTGCAGACTGATGGCGCATAGTGGGCGCCCGATAGGTGTAAGCGCAGTTACCATAGCCAGTGTACTTACAGTGGCATGCGGTCCCATGCAGCTAGGCCATTCAGCTAGGGTTGCTGCATCGGTAGCGCCGGGAGTGCTGGCAGGAAGAGTTATTGGTATCGATCCAGGCCATAACGGCCTGAACGATAATAATCCTTCTTACATCAATAAGCTGGTCTGGAACGGCCGTGAACGGGAAGCCTGCGACACGGCCGGCACGCAAACCAGCGGAGGATACACTGAGGCTCTGTTTAACTTCCGCATCGCGATGTTTCTCCGTACTGACCTGCTGCACGACGGTGCACGTGTGGTAATGACCCGGGACAACAATCGCGGTGTAGGGCCCTGCGTCACTCGCCGGGCAGAAATACTCAACCACAGCCACGCCAATGTTGCCATCGACATCCATGCCGACGGAGGGCCGCCGACAGGGCGCGGCTTCTCGATCCTCGAACCTGTTCCGGACGGGCCAAACGACAAGGTGATCGCTGCTTCGGAGAGTTTCGGCCGTAGCATACGAAGGGAATTCCTGCGTTACACGAAGATGCCGGTTAGCAACTACTATGGCATCGACGGAATCAGCTATCGTAACGACCTCGCCGGTCTCAACCTCACACGCCTACCCAAGGTCTTGATTGAGTGCGGTAACATGCGCAATACCACCGACGCAGCCTTGCTGGTCTCCGCCGCCTTTCAGCGGCGTGTCGCCCGTGCGTTGGAAGCAGCGATCATCCTGTTCCTGGGCAAGGGCTAACCGAACTAGCAACTCAAAGCATCTATCCGCTCTTGCCGCAAATAGTGTGGCGAGATGCTCACCAAGCGACGATAACGGCGCGGTTCGCGGCCGCTTCTGCGAGCGGCGCCAGATCTCCCGGATCGCTGGTCAAGATCCGGTCGCCCGCGCTGGCCAGCCGGTTCCTGGCCGGGTACAGCGGTCTGACCCGTGAGGCCTACGAGCTGGACCTGCGCCGTGATGCGCTGACCGACCGTCCACGCCGAACCGAACGGGCCGTTACGTGCCGCCACTGGCCGCGGGCCGGGCCCAGGACTCAGCGTTTCCTGTGCGGGCTGCGCGCTGCGGCCCGCGGCTGGCTCGAGAGGGAGTGGGCGGTCATCGACCACGCGCTTCATCACGATGGTGGGAGGTGAGCCGCTGCACGCCGGGCAGGGTGGCGAAGGCTTCGTCACGCAGCGCCGCAGCAGGCAGGCCTTGAACACCGCCATATTCTTTGACTAAAGTCAACGAATATGAGCCAGCTCACCGCCCAGGCAGATGCGCTCCGGGGGTTCAACCGCTTCTACACCAGCGCCATTGGCGTGATCACGGACCGGTATCTGGGCCAGGCCCGGCCACTGGGCGAGGCAAGGCTGCTCTTCGAGATCGGCGCCAGAGGAGCGCCTGTCCGGGACCTGCGCAGCACGCTGGACCTGGACGCCGGGTATCTGAGCCGGTTGCTCCGCTCGCTACAGGGTCAGGGACTGGTGCAGGTCCGCTCCCGGCCCCGTGACAGCCGGGCCAGGGTGGCTGAGCTGACACCTGCAGGCCGCGCGGAGCTGGCCGGCCTGAACGAGCGGGCGACCGCAGTGGCCAGCGGGCTGCTGGCGCCGCTTTCGGACCAGCAGCGCCACGAGCTCATCACCGCTCTGGGAATCGTTGAGCGGCGGCTGCGGCTGGCGGCGATCAGGATCGACGTCGCCGATCCCCGCTCGCCGCAGTCCCGCCAGTGCCTGGCCGCGTACGCAGAAGAAATCGACCAGCGTTTCCCCGGCGGCTTCGATCGCGCAGCGCTCGTACCGCCTGCCGAGGCTAGCGGCGCGAGCGGTGCATTCCTGGTCGCGCGCGAGCGGCGGCGCCCCGTCGGATGCGGGGTTGTCCGGACGATGGAGTCCGGCATCGGCGAGATCCGTCATGTCTGGGTCCACGCCGAGGCCCGGCGCCTCGGGCTTGGCCGGCGCCTGCTGCGCGAACTAGAGGCCCAGGCCAGGGCCCGGGACCTGCGGGTGGTCCGGCTTGACACTCATGAGGTGCTGGCCGAGGCGATCAGCATGTACCGGGCCAGCGGATACCGCGAGATCCCGCCATACGACGCCAACCCCTACGCCCATCACTGGTTCGAGAAGAAACTCCCTGACCCTGATTCCAGCCCTGGCAGCACAGCCCACGCGGCGGGTGGGGCCCAGGTCTCGTGAACATGGCCTCGCAGGTCACGCTGGCCGTCATGACCGTGACTGGCGAGGAAGCCGACGGACTGTCGAATCGAAGACCACCTTCCCGCGCGGCGCCACCACATGCATCAGCTGCGATGCCGAGGTGCTGCGGATCGGCGACAGACTGGCATTCCTGACGCCGGGAACAGCCGGAAGAACGGACTTGCCTGGTGGCGTAGGGTCGGGGCTTACCGGACCATGGACGAACACGATCGCGGGGTTGCGCTGTGCCGCCTGTGGCAGGTACAGATCAACATGGCCGTGGCGTTCTGGCGCGATGGCTTCGATGGGTAGCACGAGCGGGTTCAGATGATCAGGAAGGCCACCTACGCAGCCCGCCGGAAAGCCGGCGATCCATTTCCGCCGCCGCCCAGAGGATCCGCTTATGCCCCGGACCGGGCGCGAAGCGCGGCGGGATGGGGCCGCGCCGGTGTTGGGGGTTTGCGATGATGAGGCTCTTGCTTGGTGGCAGCGGGAACGCCGTCCTGGAACAATGCGGCTCGTGGCGGGAGACCGGGAGTGCGTGAGCTGTGCCAACAATGCGCGGGCAGATCTGCCTGCGCGAGAGCGGATCTACCTGGGCCCGCGATGGCGCGCTGCCCATGCATTCGGCACGTCGCTGCCCGGCTGGCTGGTGCTTGTCCCGCGCCGTCATACCGTCGCGCTCGATGACCTGACCGCCGATGAAGCCGCAGATCTGGGACCACTGCTTAGAGCCGTCAGCTCCGCGCTGCGGGATGTGGTCCGCTGCCGCAAGACCTACGTGGCGTTGTTCGCCGAAGCGGAAGGCTTTCAGCACATTCACTTCCACATCATCCCCCGCCAGCCCGGCCTTGAGGCTGACCTGCGCGGTCCGCGCGTCTTCGGACTGCTCGGCGGCGATCCCGCCAGCTATGTACCTGAGGCAGTAATGGACGAGATAGCAGACAGGCTCAGCCAGACGCTGCATCTGGAACTTTGACTTCAACCTGGCGGACCGCGCTCTTCTGCTGAAGCGAGTCCTACCTGGGTGGCAGCCTAGGCCCAGCGCTACCACGGGCCATGATCGATGCAGTCCTGCCTGGGCTGCCCTAGGCCGTTCACGAGGTGCGCAAGGATGACCCTGTCTCAAGCAGGGTCTTGAGGCTGGCCAGGACGGCGGGCCACCCCTCAGAGATGGCCGGCAGCACTGCGCTGCCCGGCGCGAACCCGTCGTGGGTCACCGTGAGCTTGACGGCACCCTGGCCGACGTCCTCGATGTCGAAGGCGACCTTGGAGCGGGCTTCGGCGCGCCAGGCCGCGGCGGTCGCCTCGTCCATGCCGACCGCCGCAGCCCACTCAGGGGTGATCGTATGCCAGGTATAGGCCAGCCGGTGGGGCGGATGGGACTCGAGGATCACCTGGTCGGGGCCACTCACAACCAATCCGACGTCGTCGTGGGCCATCTCGTAGGTGGAGCCCTTCTTCCAGTCCGAATGGAACGTCTTCGGACCAGCCGTCTGGTGCCGCCAGTAGCGCTTCATGAGCGCAGGGTCGGTGAGGGCCTGCCACACGCGCTCTGGAGTCTCCTGGATGTAGGTCGTGTAGACGAATGCGGTCTGCTCGCCCTTGAGGTCCATGGCGGTGACCTCCGATGCGGTAGGTGGGATTCGGTAGGTGGGATTCGGTCTTGCACTACCCGCGTCCGGGTGCACGCACGCACGGGAGGGTAGCGAGGCATTCGCCGATCATCCTGGCCATGCCTGGTCGTCGCTCCCATGTCAGCCGACGACCCGACGCCCGCCGCGCCCCGAGCCGCCGTCCGGTACGGCAACGTGGTCGTCAGCCCGGCCGTCTGTGCTGCGCCCGAACGGGGGATCTGGGTGCGCCGCGGTCGTGGCCCGTGCCGCTGGCCGACGGCAGTTTTTGCACCAGGTGTGCTGAGGTCGGTGCCGTGGAGCGCGGTCTGGCCGACGTGGCTTTCCAGGCGCCTTCCTATGCCAGGCGGAGCGGCACCGGCCGACGGGAACCTCGTAGCCAGCGCGAAGGCCACGCTGTGACGGCCCCAGCCACACAGCCCCGCCCACGCAGCCAGGCGCCACCTGGAACCGCTACCCCGCCGATGGCATTCAGTGGGGCTGGGTGTCCCCGTCCGAGGACTCTGGGAGCCCTCCCGGCCATGACGTTACTGACCCATCCGCCCGCCTTATCGTCAGCGTGCTCTGGTAGGCGGCCGAAGGGCCGTGGCGCTGCGGATGATCTTCCGCGCCGGGAGGTGGCACGTCGCGGTCAGCGAGCCGGAGCCGGTCCCGGCCGACCGGCTCCGTAATGAGCTGCCAGCCGTTCGGGCCGTTCTCAATCCACAGACCCTCAGCGCGGACCGCCCACACATCACTGGGCGATCGGGCCATCGCCGTGAAGAAGCCCGCGTCCTCGCGGCTGTCGCAGACAAACACCGCCGCAAGCTCCGGCTCTGCACTCCCGGCGATCCCTGACGCCGCACCCATCCGGTGCCAGTCCAGGCCGTGCCCGCGAAATCGAACCGCGGTTTCCCACAGCCGTCACATGGAACACCTCGTCCATACCCGGCATCACCCGGAGCCTGGACCGGCGATAACGCGGCGCGCCGGCCCACGCCCGTTCACGCTCCAGCGCCCGGCACACCGCGCTCACCCACGGATCCCCGGCCGGGACACCCGCCGCCACCGTGAGCACGCCTTCCGCGCTCCCCGACACGTATGCGCCCTCAATCCGGCGACGACGGCTGCGTCCACCGCCCAGATCGACCTCATCGAAGCCAACCCGCCGGGCACTGCAGGCCTTCCCCTTACGATCCAGCTCGCTGAACTCGATCTGATCACCACCGGGCAGCGAAATCTCGCAGTCGTAACAAGGCTCAGCCGACTCCGGCGCGGCCGTCTCACTACCGGCCTCGTCAAGGCGATCAGCATCACGCGGCATGTCAGGCAGACTACAAAACCTGCGCCACCCATTTTCTGGGTTCCGGCGACGCGACATTCTCGTCACAGTGGCCAGCCAGAAGCAGCTACCGGATCTGCTTGCCCTCACACAGGTTGCCCCAGCGCGGCGGCTCAGCACCACCGCCCGCACCCCTGCATGGCCACACCACGTCGGCGACAGGAATGCTATTTAATATCGGTCGCGATCGATCTGTGTCGAACCCGATCGGCTCTTATGCGGCCTCGACGCCGCCCCCTTGAAGACCTGCCGATGGTGCCAGTCGACGTGATTCACTTCCACGACGGGCTGGCCCGGTCGGGGTGCGGGCAACGGCTGGCCCGACAGGTCATCCACCGCCCGCCCGGCGTCGCTGCGGGCCACGTAGAGGCTGGACACGCGGATACGTAGCTCAGCTGTCAGCCCCAGCACGCCCAGGTCGAAAAGCGCATGGTGCAGCGCGCACAACGCCAGCCCGTTGGCCACCACGTCCGGGCCGTCCTGGCTGTGCCAGCACCGAACGCGCGACCTGCTGGTTTCGGCACGTCCGTCAACCTGAGCATTGGTATGCCCGACCGGCGTGGCATGATCACGCATGTGACTGTATCTAGAGAGTTACTCGTAATCGGCGAGGCCGCATTCCTTGTGTGCATCGGCCTGCTGGCCTGGCGTCTAAGCTGCCGCAGGCACGAGCTGCCCTCGGGTCCAGCGCTGCTTGTCGGGCTGCCAGGACTTTACCTTGTGACCCTGCCCTCGTTCTACGACGCGCCGAGGTGGCTCTACATCCCCGGCCTGGTGCTGTTCCTCTCGTCTTACCTCATACAAGTCGTTGTCTGGCGTAGGCAACGAGTCAACAGCACTGCCGGTCCTTCTGATATGGACGGTTCCGTGTAGCCCCAACCCACCATCAACCTCCTGTCGAGGCTGTAGGAACTCGCCCACTCATCCCCCCACCCGATAGCCAGCCAGAACCGGGGGGCCGACGGGTTCCGTCAAGTCGCTATTTACTTGACAGGTTCCGGGAGCTGCCCATAATCCAACGGCGGGTAGCGGGGAGGCCACTCGACCACCGGGGCCTGACCCTTCGCGGTTCGGTCGGCTGGCCTCGTCGGGCTGGTGCTCGTGACCGCTGGCCGTTCGCGCGTCTGCCAGCTCGTGGAGTTCGTGACGGCGGGTTCCGTGTGGGCCTGTACGGGGGCGCAGACCTGGCGGCGGGCCGCGGCGCCGGGGCGCCCCCGGCACCAGAGGCGCGGCGAAGCCCAAGCCGCCCCCGGTGACCAGCCTCCCCGACAACAGGTGCTCGCTCTCGGCGTTGCCCATGCCGGTCTATGCTTCCCCGCCGTAGCTTCGTGTCGCTGCTGTCGGGATAACGGGACGCCTCTCGATGAGATCGCCCGGCTCGTCGGGCACAGCAGCACGGCCGTCACCGAGCTGGTCTACCGGCAGCAGACCCGGCCGGTGCTCCAATCCGGTGCGGTCGTCATGGATCGGATCTTCGGCGAGCAGCCCGATGGTTAGTCACTCACTCTGCTGCGCAAGCATGAGCAGGTGGCAGGCCATGGCTTCTGACCTGGGTGTTGGTGGTCGGGATGGCGAGATTCGAACTCGCGGCCTCCTGCTCCCAAAGCAGAAGTAGCGTTCATTCCGGTTCCTGATCCTGTATCCCAATTCCGGTATTATTGCAGGTAGGGCACTACGATCGGTGCCATTCAATACCGCCGAATGTCGATCGGTTCCGACTATTCCACGGTCAAATGACGGTCAGCCGCTGAGAGCGGCCGCGGGCTTCTCCTCGTCCATACCCTCAGCACTCAGTGGGGCTATTTCGCTCCAGACGGCCAAGACGGAAAGATCGTCTGGGCCATGTGCGTAGCCGACGCTCAAGATCCATGTTGATGACGTTCCATCCACCGAAGTTGACCGGATCTGCCGAATTGAGTGCGTCTCTGGCCTTCGATTCGGCATGAGCGTTATTTGCAAACGTCGAGTTTGGCCGGCAGTTGACGGTAACTGCCCCGCGGGGGGTGCAGCGAGACACGATCCGCTACCTTAGCTCGCCTTTCCCGTCGATCCATTGCAGGAGTACCGTTGCACCGGCTGGTTGACGCCGGGGAGCTCGACCGTCCGGACTGGGGCTGGCCCGGACCGTCTCAATGCGCTGAACCAGTTCCCGGTCAGTCTCCGGGTGGGATTGATCGTCGTGGGTAGATCAGTCAGGCCAGGATAAGATGGCTGCGCCGTGGACGGGTACGACCAGTCGTGGGGAGACCGCTCCGGAGGGTGCGGCCTGCATTATCGGGAGACCGGCAAGGAGGCGGGCTGGCCAGGAGCAGCTGGCTGTCACAGCTAGTGGGCCCTTGGCTGATCGCCAGGCTTTCCGCAGTCCTGGGGGGACGCGATGAACCTGCCAAACCTCTGGATTTTCCTTGGGGCACTGCTTGGTTCGGGGGTGAGTGTCTATCTCGTTCACCGGTACTGGGCGCCTGAGAAGCGGCAGAAGCACACCGAGGTCGCGGGGTTCATCTTCGCGGGGGTTGCGGTCCTGTACGCCGTGCTGCTGGCCTTCGTGGTCATCGTGGGGTGGGAAACCCTCAGCAGCGCACACGCCACGACCTACACCGAAGCCGACCAGCTGTCCAACGTCTACTGGATAGCGCGCAGCCTTCCTGCGCCTGAAGGACCAGCCGTCGAGGACCTGACCCTGGAATATGCGCATACGGTCATAGACAGGGAATGGCCGCTGATGAATGAGGGGAAAAGCAGCCCCCTCGCGCAAGACCTGCTGACCCAGATCCGCGCCGACGTATTCCGGTTCTCACCCCGCACCAGCCAGCAGCAGGTCCTCTACGAGCAGGCAGTGGTGAGCGTAAACAGCTTGACCGCAGCGCGGAGGGACCGCCTGGATGCGATGACCGAGGAGGTACCAGAGCCCATCTGGGTGGCGCTGATCGTTGGGGCTGTCATAGTGATTGCGTTTTGCCTTCTCTTCGGGCTGAAGAGCAGGGCTGTGCATATCGGGATGGTGATGGCGATCGCGGCTTTGATCACGATCGACCTTATTCTGATCAAGGATATGCAGTATCCTTTTTCTGGCAATCCCCATGTTGGCCCCGAGGCTTTCGAGGTGTTCCTCAGTGCAATTCCATCGCCCCACTGAAAAAGTGTAGCTGAATCTGGAGGTCACCTGACCAGCCGGCCGGCATTGCCAATCTAACTCCGTTAAAGAAGCCAGCCCAGGATCGTGAGGTGCCCTCATCTGCCGCCGACAGCGCGGTCTCCGCAGCTTGGTGATCTTCGTGGGCGAGGAGTCTCAGCCTGGCCTACTGCCCACCCGGGGTGGCCGACGCTTTCAGACCCGGTAGTCCGCAAGCTACAGGCGTAACGGAGCGTGGCCCGATGACCCAGGACGGGCGCGCGCGTAGCCGCCGATCTGTGTTCTCCAATGGCGTGGCCGACAGCTGGCTGTCGCCGCGCAGATCGGTTAACGTGTCGCGCCGCCGGCGAGGCGTACGCGGCCGGTTGCCTCGCTGTGGTCGGTCTTTGCGTGCGGCCGCGCGCGCCCGGCGTGTGGCGGCACCGTCGGGTCGGCTGGCGGCCCGGTCGCGCTGCAGCGCCGGCACCATGCGAGGCTAGCGGGGTGACGACCTTCCGGGCAGAGCAGTTCGATGTCAGGGTGAGCGACGAGGTGCTCGCCGACCTGCGTGCGCGGATCTTGAACACGCGGTGGCCGGGGGCGGCACCGGGCGCTGCGTGGGGGCAGGGTACAGACCTCGGTTACCTGCAGGGCCTGCTGGGGTACTGGGCGGATGGCTTCGACTGGCGCGCGCAGGAACGGTGGCTGAACGGGTTTGGTCACTTCCGAGCCGGGATCGATGGTGTCCGGGTTCATTTTGTGCACGAGCGGGCCCGCAGCGGCCGCGGGATCCCGCTGATCCTGACAAATGGCTGGCCCAGTTGCTTCGCCGAGTTCCTGCCGCTCGTGCCGCGGCTGACGGACCCGGCCGGGCATGGCATCGATGGGCCCGGTTTTGACGTGGTGATCCCCTCGCTGCCTGGTTACGGATTCTCCGACAGGCCGGCCCGGACGGGGGTGACATGCCGGTATACGGCGGGGCTGTGGCACCGCCTGATGCGCGGCCTGGGATATGAGCGATACGGCGCCTACGGCGGCGACTTCGGGTCCGCCGTGACGACGTTCATGGCGCTGGATAACCCGGCGCGCATGCTCGGCATTCACCTGTCCAACCTGGATCTCGCGCCCTACACCGGCCCGGGGTCGCGGCCGCTGTCCGCGGCCGAGCGCGCATACCGGGCCCAGTACCAGCGATGGCGCGAAGACGACCGCGGCTACGGCGCGATCCAGTTGAACGCGGCCTCAGACGGTCAGCTACGGCCTCAACGACTCACCAGCTGGCCTGGCTGCCTGGGTGCTGGAGAAGTGGCGAGGGTGGGCCGATTCCGGCGGGGACCTCGATGCTGCCTTCTCCCGCGACTTCCTGCTCACCGTGGTGACCCTGTACTGGGCGACTCAGACGATCACGTCCTCCATGCGGGACTACGCGGACAACCGGTGGCTGGCCGCCGAGCTGGGCCCCGCCGACACGGTCACGGTGCCCACCGCGGTAGCAGTCTTCGCGCACCAGTTCATCGACGACGGCACGCCGCCCCGCGAGTGGGCCGAACGCCTCTATAACGTCCGCCGGTGGACGCCCATGCCGCGCGGCGGGCACTTCCCAGCCGCCGAGGAACCCGACCTGCTCAGCCGCGACATCGCAGCCTTCTTCAACGACCCCGGCGCGGCGACCAGCCCGAAATGAGGCGCTTAACCGGTTATCTGTGCCCGCGCCGGCCGATATCCCGAGCCGGGAAGCAAGCAAATATTCGGCGTTAGCGCGACTGCGGATCATCTTGATCCTTCAACAGGCTCACATTCAGTGACGAGGGCTGCCGCCTGCCGACTCTGTCTGGGCGGCAGTGTAGGTCCAGCTGGCTGGCCGACCGACCGCAGTGGAGTGAGGACGAGCGACCTGGGAGTGTGACGTCGCCCTGGCCAGAATGGCCGCGAGGGCAATTGGTCGGGGCGCAATTCGTGCTGGGTGTTAGCGAGTAGGCCTGGTCCGGGCCGATGGCTTGGCCACCTGCGGCTTCAAATCGCTGCTGAGCAGAGTCTGCAGACGCCGCCGCAGCCAGGACGTCGGCTAGGGGCAGGGGGAATTCAGCGGCTGCGGCGTGCCTGGCAGATCTGGCTGGCGTCTGGCCGGGTCGTGTTTCGCGTTTCCGGGCTGCGGTGAGGGCCGTGTGGAGCTGCTCTGCGGCCGTGTGGGCGCGGCGGCCTGGGCGGCGTGCGCCTGGGCCTGCCGTAGCCCGGCCACCGCATCGATAACGGCCATCAGGTTGCTGGCCAACGCGCCCTCGTGGCCCATGCCGTCGCCAGGCGTGCCCGCCGTCATCGCGAGCAGCCGCGCTGCCGCCCAGAAATAGTGTCGGATGTGAATCAGGGATGCTATCGAATGTCGGTCGCGGCCGATCTGCGTCCAACCCGGTCGATTTTATGCGGCCTCGACGCCGACCCCCTTGAAGACCTGCCGGTGATGCCAGCCGATGTGATCAAGCTCCACGACGGGCTGGCCGGGCCTGGGCGCGATCAGTGGCCGGCCTGCCAGGTCGGCCGACTGCCCGCCGCCCGGCGTCGCTGCGGGCCACGTACAGGCCGGACACCCGGATCCGCAGCTCCGCCGTCAGGCCCAGCACGCCCAGGTCGAACAGCGCATGATGCAGCGCGCACAACGCCAGGCCGTTGGCCACCACGTCCGGGCCGTCCTGGCTGTGCCAGCGCACATGCGCCGCCTCAAGACCGACCGGATTACGGCCCAGCGCCCCGTCGAAGCCGCACATCGCGCACTGGTAGGCGTAAGCACGCAGCACCTCCTCGGCGAACCCGGGCCGCCGCACGCTCCGTCGGGTCACCGCCACTCCCGTGCTGGCCGCGAGTTCCAGCACCGCGAGATCCAAGCCGACCACGTCGCAGATCATCGCCGCTCAGACCCGGCGTGAAGTACAGGTCCAGCAGTCGCCGTGCGGCGGCTGCCAAGGTCGCCCGGGTACGCCAGCAGCTGCTCCGCCTGCCGGCCGCAGTCGGCCCACCGCGCCATGACCAGTCAGCCACGGACCCGCTCTCGGAGCGGCTCGGACCGATCTCAGCCCCCGAAGCGTCCCGCAGGTCCCAGATCTCCCGTTCCAGGTGGACGAACGGCATCGCGGCCCGCTGCCGCCCCGCCGAGGCCTTGCAACCGGTGGCCCGAAGTCGTTGATCAGCGTGCTGACCGGCCCCTCAGCCTCCGCGTACGCCGCCGCAGTTCTGCCAGTAGCTGCGAACCGCCCGAACAGCCATAGCAGTAGCAGAGGCTTATGCGGCGCACGGAGACCCGCCCGGCCGACCGGTGCACACCGTAGCCGGGCCAGCAGATCCAGGAACTCCCCACGAGTCACGCAGCCCCTCCTGAACCGGCAGCCCGTCAGCATCGTCATCGTCCAATGGGTCCAGGCCGACCGGGCAAGGAACCTGGAATCTGTTCAACGGGTGTCGCTACTGCACCGAACAGCACGCCAGCGGGGTCCAGCCCGTGACGGTCACTGCCACCGGCTGGCGTTCAACACCACGGTCAAATGACGGTCAAACGATCTTGGAAGCCTCTCGGCTGTCCTCAGCAAGCCCTGTGACCTGGGCGTTTGGTCGGGATGGCGAGATTCGAACTCGCGGCCTCCTGCTCCCAAAGCAGGCGCGCTAACCAAGCTGCGCCACATCCCGCTAAGCCGACCGTAGCCTACCTGTCCTGGGCGATCCGCGGGCGGGCACGGACCCGATCCACTGATCCGGCGGACCGGGTAAGCACGGTACGCTACCCGTGACGACGTGCTGGCCGGAGCCCTAACCGGCTGCGCTGGCGCGGCTCGCGGGCGTAGCTCAATGGTAGAGCCCCAGCCTTCCAAGCTGGTCATGAGGGTTCGATTCCCTTCGCCCGCTCTTGCGGTTCCAGGCCCAGGTGAAGGGGCATGACCACCGGATTCTAGACAATCTTCTCGAGGCGCGTTTCCGGCCGCGTGCCCGTTGCGTGGCCGATTGAAGATCCGTGCCCGCTCTCCCGTCCTCTTGGCTTTGTGGCGGGCCTGCCGCAGCAGCTTGCCCATGCCCGCGGCGATGGCCTCGTCGCGCTCCTGGGTGGCGTGCTGGCAGATGAGCGCTGCGCACGAGCTGGGGTGCCTCCTTACGTTCCTTAGCTCGCGGAGGCTTGCACCCTGGCCTGCCGCCATCGTGTTGCCGGCATGGCGAAGGGCGTGAAAGTGCAGGTCGGGGCGCCGACCGCGTTCCGGGCCTTGGCCCAGGTCTGGCGGAACCTCGACCGACGCAGCCTGCCGCCTCTAGGGCCGATGAAGACCAGGCCGTCTTTACCTGGCTGGGCGAATCGCTCCAGGTGCCAGCGGAGCTCATGCGCGATCTCTCTCGGGAACGCGACCCGGCGTCGCCTGGCCTGCGACTTGGGATCGTCGTCGATCAGCCGGCCGTCGTCGGCCTCGGCCGTCAAGGCGGTGCCTCCGGCGCCGCTGGCCCGTCGTCGGCGCCGAACTCCGCCTCTCGGAGGCCCGCCCGCCGCACGCAAGGCCACACCCCGGCGTGTTGATCAAGATCCGCCATGGTCACGTAGGCCGGATGCACTGCGCGCCTGCCTCGCTCCCAATTGTCCAGCTTGCGGTCACCGCATCTTGGGCGCCCTACCGGACATCCGTGCCGGACACATGAACACCGGCTCATCGTCCGGCTTCGGGCTGCGCCCCAAGCGCCACCAGGCGGTCTCCGGCCTGGCATAACCTCGCCACCCTCGCCCGCTGGTGCCGCACCGAGAGCTACCTCGACTCGGCCACCGCCACGGCCTCCCGCACTCAACGCTATCCGTGACGCACTCGCCGGAAAACCCTGGCTACCGTCACTGTCCGCCGTCGGCGGACACCATTCACGGCATCCGCGGGAATAGACACCTGCCGGGTTCTTGCCAGAATGGTCATGTTGGTCGTAAAATGAGCTTCGTTCGGCGTTTTCGCAGGTCGCTTGATATTTTATAATCGCGACGAAGGAGGCTGAAGATTTGCAATTCTTACGCCGTTGGCACGTTCCGTCAGGTCACATCGCTAGGGTCGCTGCCGTAATGGGCGGAGCGCTCGCTCTCACGGTCTGGCTGGCCTTGCCTGCCAGTGCTTCCATCGGGAACCTCGGGCCGGGAAGCAGCGGCTCCCAGGTCAAGATCTGGCAGCAGGACCTCAACTTCTTCATCGGCACGGAGAACACATGTCACCCGACGCTGACCGTTGACGGGCAGTACGGGACGGCGACGACAAACGCAACGAAATGCTTCCAGAGCCTGAAAGGCGACAGCGTCCACGGTATTGAGGGCCCGATGACGCGCAGCTCGATGTGCGGTTACCTGAAAGTACGCTCGCCCGCGCTCTACCAGGAGACATGCCCGTAACCAAAGGCGTGACAACGGCAGCGACCGCGCGGGCGATGGCAAATTGTCGCTAGTGAGGTCCGACCAATCAGTCACAAGCGGATAATCCCCAACCTGGCACGCTGACGGCAAGCCGGAAATTGCTGCCGCGCCGCTTCCGGTACTCGGGCGCTGGGCGTCGAGCGCTCTGGGTCGGCTTGCCACCGAGAAGGCGGGGTGGTCACCGCAGGTGGCCACCCCGCGGGTTCGATTCCCTTCGCCCGCTCTCACGGTTCCGGCCCAGGTCAGGGCATGATCATCGGTTCTAAATGATCTTCAGGAAGCGCGTTTCCGGCCTCGTGCCCATTGCGTGCCTGACCTGACCGTCTGCGGATGTGTCTTCGATCGGACTCGTCCCCGGCGCTGCCAGCACCGGCCTGGCCACCCCTCGCACAGGAGAGCCTCATCCGCCGCCCGATTATGTAGCCCTCCCGGTCAGGCGGGTCAAGGGCAACCACATCGCGGGCCGCCAGCAGGGAGCCCGCCAGCTCGTCCAGCCTGTGAGTCAGGCTCGTGCGAATAGCGCAGGTTCAGGCAGATACGGAGCGGGTGATGGTCAGCTCCCAGTAGGCGAACGAGAACTGCGCCGCCGCCAGGGCCAGCCAGAACGCTGTCCACCCGTACGTCATCCCGTCGTTCCCCCCGAACGAGAGCGTAACGGCGCCAAGGCCGACCAAGCCGATACCAGCGGCGATGCGCACGCGTGCCCAGGCCTGGAGGTGGCGGTACTCCCACGGCGAGATAACGCGCCGCATGCCGGATCGCTGGGGAGATGCCCACCACCCGCGCACACCTTTCGGGGTGGTGTTGTCACGCTGTGCGTCCATGGGATGTCTCCTGTGGCCTTCGGTGCCCGGCCACACCGGACACTTATAAAAGTGATATCACTTTGCTATGCGGCCCGTCAAGGGCGGCAGCCGCATGGGCAGACTGCCCGGCGTCCCTGAGCCATGCAGTCCTCGCAACCCCAGGACGAGGACGTGACATCGTGGATCCAGCCGAGACCCGAGCAGCCGCCGTTCATGTTCAAGCGTTCCCGTGCTGGGCGACCGGTGGTGCCTCGGCGGGCTCGAAGGCCGAGGAGAACAGGTAGCTGGTTGCCAGGCTGCGGTAGGGCCGCCATTTCTCGGCGATAGCCAGGACCTCCTCCTGGGCAGGCAGATGATCCAGCTGATAGGCGGCCCGGACGGCCTTGCGGAGCGCCAGATCGCCCGGCAGGACCACGTCCTCGCGCTGCAGCGCGATGAGCATGGCGCCCTGCACGGTCCACGGGCCGATCCCTGATATCGCGGTGAGCTCGGCCAAGAGCTCGTCGTCGGGCAGGCGGCTCAGCACGTCCAGGTCCACCGGCCGTCTGTCAGCCGCCCGGCCAGGTCCCGCAGCGTGCTGATCTTCCGCCACGACAGCCCGGCCGCGCGCAGCTCACCGGGATCTACGGCCAGCAGTTCGGCGGGTGCGGGCAGGTGGCCGCCGAACAGGTCCTGGATACGGGCCAGGGTCCGGCGGGTCGCCGGGACCGACAGCTGCTGGCCGGTGACCTGGAACAGCAGGGCACCGTACAGATCCATGGCCGGCAGCTGGGCTATCCACGCCCTCGGGTCGAACTCCGGCCGGTCGCCGATGAGCCGGGCCAGCACCGGGTCGGCGTCGCTCAGGTAAGTGCGCGCCTGCTGCAGCCACCCGGCGCGGCTGGAATCCTCAGTCACCAAGCTCGCTCCTTTCCCCGGCAGGTACGCCGATCATCGTCACCACGCTCGGGCCTGACGATGGAGATGGACGTTGATCTGGACAATACGGCGCTCTCTTCCGGCTGTCGCCAGGTCGCCAGGTTGCCTGGTCGCCAGCCGGTTGACGCTGCGCACGCGAGCCGCAGCGGTCAGGGGCTCTCCTGCTCCTTCAGCAGGCGGTCAGTGAGGACGATCTCGATGATCGCCGCGACCGTGTCCTGGCGGCCCCAGTCGCGCTGAAGCTCGCAGGCGAGCGAGACCCAGCTGGTCGGCTGCCCGCCGGCTTGGATCACGCGGTCCAGGCCGGCACGGTGGGCCTCGGGCGAGGTGCCGCCGATCGCGTCGACGACCGGATAGACCTCGTATCCTTCGCGCAGTGCGTCGAGTGCGGTGAAGGCCATGCAGATTTCGGTCCACAGCGCGCAGATGATGAGCTTCCTGCGGCCGGTGGCGTGGACGGCCTGGACGAATTCGATGTCCTCCCAGGAGTTGACCGTCGTCCGGTCGAGTGGCTTGTCGTCTTCGAGCAGCTCGGCGAGCTCTGGCAGGGTTGGCTTTCCCCGGCCGGTTGCGACATTGACGGTCGAGTGCACGACCGGGACCCCGAATGCCTTGATGGTCCTGACCGTCGAGACTGCATTCTTGAGCAGGAGCTCGTGATCCATCGAGCGGACCGCGGCCAGCTGAGCGGGCTGGTAGTCGATAAGCAGGAGCGCGGCATTCTGCGGGGTGATGAGATGGTCGGCGAGCGGGTCGCGCACTGGGGCGCTGGTCATGAGCGGCTCCTTTTGTAGCGAACGCGGCGCGCCCGACGCTAGTGGCCGTCATGGTGAGCAGCGGTCATCTGATCCTGGTGATTTCCGCAGTTCCCGCGCGCTGCACCGCCGGGGACCGGTCACGGGCCTGGAGCCTGGCGTAGATGCTGCGGATGTCCGTGCTGACGGTGTCCGGTGAGACGGGCAGCTCGCCCGTGATCTCAGGCCGGGCCCCTTCGCGCGGAAGGCGCGAGCAGGCCCAGGGCGCGGGCACCAGCCGCGTTACGCTCCCCTTACAGTGTGCTCATGGGGAGGTGCCCGTGATGGCAGGCCCAAGAGACGAGCAAGCAGCAGCCCCGGCGGGACGCAGCCACCTGCGGGCATCGCACGCCGACCGCGAGCAGGTGATCGAGACCCTCAAGGCCGCATTCGTGCAGGGACGGCTGGCCAAGGACGAGTTTGACCTGCGGGTGAGTAAGACCTTCGGGTCACGGACCTACGCGGAAATAGCCACGCTCACCGCCGACCTCCCGGTCGAGCTGATCCGGACCAGCCCGCCGGCCCGACCCCGCCCCGGCGCAGGCCCAGCCGGTGAGCAAGGTACTCATGTGGGGTGCATGCGTGATCATGGTGGGAGCCGCGGGGTCCATACTGGCCGCTTTGTCCACCAATACTTTCCTGCTGCTGGTCGCAGGCGTGCTCGGCATTCTTATCGCCGCGCCGGTAGCCGGGACCCTGATGCTCGACTGGTGGCGCGGGAATCGCTCTGGCGGGCAGTCGCCGCCGCGGCCTGCGTAGCTCGGCCGGCGTTCGCGGTCGCCGGCACCGGCACCGGCACAGCGATGAACCTCATCCGTGCGTGGTTACCCGAACCAGCTGATCGCCTGCCCGTGCGACGAGGTCCAGGCGAGCGGTGTCCCGTCCAGCGCGAGCACGTTCCACAGGGCCCCGTCTGGCGGTGCGGGCAGCGTCTGGTAGGTCAGCACGTCCGGGGCCTCGATCGCGATCCAGTGCCCCGGCAGCGCGCGTACCGCCGCGATGAACGCCTCCCGCCGCGGCGCAGGCACCTGGTACATCATCGACGTGTGGAAGACCACCAGCGTCGCGCCGGCTGGTGCCTGCGCGGCCAGCGCGGGCAGGTCGTCGACCAGGTCGCCGCGCACGAGCAGGGGCGGCTCCGCTGCGGCCAGGGCGGCAGCGGCCCGCAGCCGGGCCCGGCGGTGGGCGTGCTCCGGCCAGATGAGGGCCTCGAGCCACGCGAAGTCCGCGGGGTCGGTGACGTCCAGCGGGTTGAGGTCCAGGCCGGCCCGCCATGCCACCTCGGGCCGGGCTGCGGGCAGCGCCATCCCGGTGGCCGCGCAGTCCAGGAGCGGACCGCCCGCGCCGACCCGGTGGTCGCCGTAGCGGTAGCTGTAGCGGTCCGGGTACAGGCACAGGCCGGCTGAGGCACCGACGTCCAGCAGCGCGAGGGGCTGCGGCAGGGCCGCGAGCACGGGCAGGAGGATCGCGCACCGCCCGGCCTCGTTCGTCTGGGTGGCCCGGGTACGCATCTGCGCCTCGACCGCTGGCCAGTTCGTCACCACGAAGTGATGGAATGCGGCCGGGTTGCCTACCGGGCCGCCCAGGAACCTGACCACGCCGAACAGCAGGTTCGGCTGCCGCTTGGCTGGCGGGAGCGTGCCGAGCAGCGCGAGCACCTCGTCATCGCGGGAAACCGCCAGCGACAAGCGCTCGTAGGCGGGTGATACACCGCGGGTTTCCCGGGCGGCGAACTCGGCGTAGACCGCGGTCACCGGCATGCCCGCATCGTCGCACCGCGTCCGCGTCCGCGGTATTTCCCGGCTCAGACTTCGCTCGTCTCACTGGCTCCGGAGCGGTCGCCTGCATCGGGGTCAGCGGACATGGCTGGGCTATCGCGGCCACCCTCGCCGCCTGGCTCCCGGTCCTGCCCGCCCTTTCCCCGCGCTAAAGCGGCTTCGGCGTAAGCCCGGGCGTCTGCCGTCTCCTGCACCACCCGGAGGCCGACCGCGAAGACCGCGTGCAGCAGGTCCGGCTCGGCCACCTCCCCGTCCTGCGGGGATCCGCTCAGCTCGGCAAGGGCCGCCCGCCCGGGTCCCGGAGGGCGGAGCCGGTCAAGATCCGTGATGTCCCCGGCCGTGAGCGGCAGCGACTTCCACTCCTGCACAGCCTCGTTAAATCGCATAGCCATGAGCACATAATGCTGCAGATCTGGCCCGCAATTAAGCAGACAGCTCCAGCCCGGCGGGGAGGGCGGCCCGGTCAGGGGCGGCAGACGCGCCGGACGAGGTCCTGCCAGCCCTGCGCGATCCGCTCCCCGGTCTGGGCTGAAGCCCCGGTCAGGTCGGACGCTGACAGGTACAGCAGGAGCGGCCCGTCCAGGGCGGCGGTGAGCTGCATGGCCAGCACGTCCAGGTCGGCGGGGCCGAGGGGTATCTGCGCGAGCAGGACCCGGATGTGCATCTGGGAGACGGGCGTCTGCGCTCCGGCCGGGACGGGCTGGCTGCCGTCCAGGGCGGCGCGGGCGATCTCCCGGTGCTCGATCAGGAACGCGGCCCGGGCCCGGCCGTAGGCGATCAGGCGGTCGATGGGCGGGGCGCCGGGGCCCAGCGGCGGCGGCCCGGCCAGCACCTGTTCCTGGAAGGCGCGCTCGTCGTCGTCCAGCAGGGCCTGGAAGATGCCGGCGCGGGTGCCGAACCGGCGGAACACCGTCCCCTTGCCCAGGCCCGCCTGCTCGGCCAGCGCGTCCATGGTCAGCGTGTCCGCGCCCTGGCGCTCGAGCATCTCGCGGGCCGTGGCCAGCAGGTGCCGCCGGTTGCGCACCGCGTCGGCCCGCTCGGCGCGGGGCGCCCCGAGGGGCACGGTGCGTTGATCCACGAAACCCACTCTACGGCCGGAATACTAAACGGGGTAAAGTCCGTTTGAGGATATCGAAGCAGCTCAGACACCCGGACGGAGAACCTCCATGACCGTGACCGACACCGCAGACCAGTTCACCACGCTGCCCGACGACGAAACCCTCGCGGCGACCGTCACCGCCCTCGAAGAGCACGGGTTCAGCGTCGAGGTCGTGGACACCCTGGCCGCCGCGCGGACCGCGGTCCTGGCCCGCATCCCGGCCGGGTCGACCGTGATGACCAACACGTCGGTGACGCTGCAGGAGACCGGCATCGCCGACGCGGTCAACGACGGCGGCCCCTACGAGTCCGCGCGGAACGCGATGTTCGCGCTGGACTTCGAGACCCAGGCCCAGGAGATGAAGGCCATCGGCGGGCAGCCCGACTACGCCCTCGGCAGCGTTCACGCCGTGACCCGGGACGGGACCCTGGTCATCGCCTCGGCGTCCGGCAGCCAGCTCGCCTCGTACGCCTGGGGTGCCGCGAACGTCATCTTCGTCATCGGCGCCCAGAAGCTCGTCCCGGACACCGGCACCGCCCGCCGCCGCCTCAACCAGCACAGCCTTAAACTCGAAGACGCCCGCGCGCAGGCCGCCTACGGGCAGCACAGCTACATAGGGAAGATCCTCGAGATCCACCAGGAACTTCCCGGCCGCATCCACATCGTCCTGGTCCGGCAGCCGACGGGCTTCTGATCCCGCTGGCCCGCGCGCCGGACGTTGCCAGGCCAGCCACCAGATTCCACTAACGATTGGATCGTCGACATGCCTCTGACCGGCGAATACCAGCCCAGCGCGGCGTCGTGGGCGCGTGACCAGGTTGACCTGTACGAGCGCTCGGGCGGCACGCAGGGAACCGACATGAACGGCCTGCCCGTGATCATCCTGACCTCGCTGGGGGCCAGGAGCGGGAAGGTGCGGAAGACCCCGCTGATGCGCGTCGAGCACGATGGCCAGTACGCCGTCGTCGCGTCACTGGGCGGCGCGCCCCAGCACCCGGTCTGGTACTACAACCTGATCGCCAACCCGCACGTCGAACTGCAGGACGGCCCGGTCCGGCGGGACTACCAGGCCCGGGAGGTCCAGGGCGCCGAACGGGACGCCTGGTGGGACCGGGCCGTGGCCGCGTACCCGGACTACGCCGAGTACCAGAAGAACACCAGCCGGATCATCCCGGTGTTCGTGCTCACCCCGGCGGACGCCTGACCGGCCGGCCGGCAGCCTGACCCGGCCGGCGCCTGACCCGGCCCGGTGCCGACCCGGCCGGCGCTGACCCGGCCGGCGTCCGGCGCCGGGTCAGCTGAGCGGGACCTCGACCGTGGCGTTCCGCTTCGGGTAGTAGCGGTCCACGTTCTCGGAGCCGTACTTGGCCCGGAACATGTCGACGACCCGGGCGACGCCGGCCGGATCCTCGGCCGGCCTCGCCCGGGCGGTGACCTGCGTACCCCCGGCGGCCAGGCGGATCGTGGGGTCCTTCAGCACGTTCCGGTACCAGTCGGAGTCGGTGCCGTTGACCGGCAGCAGGTAGACCCGGTCGCCTTCCGGCGCGAACCAGACCGGAATCGTGATCTCGCGGCCGGTCTTCCGGCCGGTGACCGTGAGCTCGACCTCCTGGGTCGATTGCAGGGCCCTGGTGAACTGCTCGTTTGCCATGCGCTTCCCCTCGCTCCCGGTACATCGAGGTGAATGCTCCGCTTACCGCTTCTATCGTCGCAGCCGCCCGGGACCACGTGCAGGAGGGGTGAGCGCTTCCTCACGGCAGGGCGGCGAAGAACTTGGCCAGGTCGGAGGCGAGCTCGGCGGGTGCTTCCTCGGCCATGTGATGCCCGCAGTCGATCGAGTGGCCATCGATGTCATCAGCCCAGTCGCGCCAGATGGCCAGCGGATCGCCGTAGAGATCTTCCATGTCGTCCTGCGCGGCCCACAGGAACAGCGCGGGACAGGTGATCCGGCGGCCCGCGGCCCGGTCGGCGTCGTCGTGGTCGCGGTCGATGCCCAGGCCCGCGCGGTAGTCCTCGACCATGGCGTGCACCGTCGCGGGATCGTGGATCGCGCGCCGGTAGTCCTCGAAGGCTTCCTGGCCCATGTGCTCCGCCGACGCGGTGTACCAGGCGTCCGGGTCGGCGTTGATGAACGGCTCGGCCGGCTTCCCGGTCTGGCCCAGGAAGAACCAGTGGTACCAGCTGGCCGCGAACGTGGCGTCGCAGCGGGCCAGCGCCTCCCCGATCGGGATCCCTTCCATCAGGCAGACGCGGCTGACCAGGTCGGGGTGATCCATGGCCAGCCGCCGGGCGACGTACGTGCCCCGGTCGTGCCCGGCCACCCCGAACCGCTGGTGCCCGAGCGCCCGCATCAGCGCTGCGCAGTCACCGGCCATGGCCCGCTTGGAGTACGGCGCGTGATCCGGGGTCGTCGGCGGCTTGGACGACTCACCGTAGCCGCGCAGGTCCGGGCAGACGACGGTGAACTGCTCCGCCAGCAGGGGCGCGACCTTGTGCCAGGTCACATGGGTGCGCGGGTGGCCGTGCAGCAGCAGGACGGCCGGCCCCGAGCCCCCGTGGCGGACCCGCAGTTCCGCGTCGCCGACATCGATCCGCTCCAGCGTGAAGCCCTCGAACATGAGTCCCTTCTACCTCAGGGCTCCCGTGCTAACCGTGGCCGCCTGGTAGCTGGCATGCTGGACCCGGGAAAGATCTTGGTGGCCGACGTGACGAGCGGCACGCTGTGAGTAAGCCTGGGAGATCGTGATGCCAGTTATCGTAGTGACCCGGCTCCGGCTGAAGGATCCGGCGCTCCTGGATGAGTTCTTCACCGACGCCGTCGCGGCGATCGAGCAGGCGCAGAAGTCGGCGGGCAACCTCGGCGCGGACGCGCTCGCCGACGCGGACAACGCGTGGTGGAGCGTCAGCGCCTGGACCGGCCACGGCCCCATGCGGGCCTTTGTGGACAATCAACCGCACCTGACCATCAAGGGACGCCTGGATCACTACTGCGACGAGGCGACGTTCGTCGACTGGGAGCAGGCCAGCCCGGATCTGCCGGACTGGCAGACCAGCTACCAGCACCTCATCGCTGACGGCCAGGTGGCGGCGCTCACCCACCCCTCGGACGCGAATCAGACGCGTGCCTTCCCGCCCCCGGTCGAGCCCCCGGCCGGGCACTAACCGGGGGCGCTGCCCGATGTCCAGAGCATCAGGGCGTCGGCCGGCCCGAACCCGGCCCGCTGGTAGAACGGCACCGACCTCTCACTGGGGCTCAGCACGACCCGGGCGAGATGGTGCTCGCGCGCGTACCCGAGTACCGCTCCGAGGAGCTGCCCGCCGATGCCCTGGTTGCGGTACGGGGCGAGGACGAACGCGTTACCGAGGTAGCCCCAGCGGCTCGGGGCCCGGCTGGGGCGGGGCATGCGCTCGAAAACGGTCAGGTTCATCGCTCCGACCGGGCGGTGGTCCACCTCGGCCAGCCACATGATCCGGCGTGATGACTCCCGCGCCCACCAGGCCGCGAATCGCTCCTCGAACTCCGGGTCGCCGCGGTAGCCGTCTTGCTCCACGGTCAGTTCGCGGCGCAACCGGGCGATGGCGGGCAGGTCTGCGTCGTCAGCCCGGCGGATCACGGCTGCGGTCCCGCTAGCCATGGGAGCAGCCGACCGCCGTCGCGTATGCCTGGGGAGTCATCCGGTACAGCCTGACCGAGCCGGGGTTGCTGAGCACGAGGTCAAACAGCCAGTGGCGGTGGACGTAGAACCAGTAGTCGGTCAGCCGCTGGCCACCGATCTCGTAGTCCACCAGCCACGCCCCGTGCGGGCCGGGGGTGGCGCTTTCGACCAGCGCGGTGGCGTGCGGGGCGCTGGGGCAGTCCTTATGCCGCTTGATGTACTGGGCCCTGGTGATGACCGCCCGGCTGCGCCCGTCCCAGCGGTCGTAGACCGGGCCGTAGTCGCCGCGGTCGTACTCGTTGTTGAAGACGGTGGCGATCTTGAGCAGCGCGGCCGCGGTCCGCGGGTCCGGGGGCAGCGGCGCCGCGGACGCCGCGGCATGGCCGGGGGCCGGATCCTGGCCCGGCGCCGGCGAGCAGCCCGCGGCCAGGCCGCCCGCAGCCAGGCAGACGGCCGCGGCCAGGGCAGCGGGCAGCCGCATGAGCAGGTGCCTCTTCACCCGCCAGATCCTCGCATCCCTCCGCTAGCGGTGCGAGGCCAGTACCGCATGGTGGTCAGTTCCCGCCTCGGGCTGGGGGTCGGCGTGCACCAGCGCGGCGGTCAGCCGGGGCAGGGCGTGCAGCAGGCTGTGCTCGGCAGCGACCGCGACCTGGTGCGCCTCGACCGCGCTGGCCCCGGCGTCGACGGTGACCTCGCATTCGGCGCGCAACTCATGGCCGATCCACCGCAGGCGGACCTGGCCTGCGCCGAGGACCCCCGGGGTGGAGCCGAGGGCCTGCTCGGCCTGGTCAACCAGGGCCGGGTCGACCGCGTCCATCAGGCGCCGGTAGATCTCACGGGCCGCCCCGCGCAGCACGGCCAGGATGGCCACGGTGATGACCAGGCCGACCACCGGATCCGCCCAGTCCCACCCGATCGCCACACCGCCCGCCCCCAGCAGGACGGCCAGGGACGTGAAGCCGTCCGTGCGGGCGTGCAGCCCGTCGGCGACCAGCGCCGCGGAGCCGATCCGCCGGCCCACCCGGATCCGGTACCGGGCGACCAGTTCGTTGCCGGTGAACCCGATCAGCGCCGCGACCGCCACCGCGACCAGGTTCGACACCGGCCGGGGGTGGGCCAGCCTGGTGACCGCCTCATAGGCCGCCAGCGCGGATGATGCGGCGATGATCAGGACGATCACCACCCCGGCCAGGTCCTCGGCACGGCCGTACCCGTAGGTGTAGCGGCGGTTGGGCCGCCGCCGCGCGGCCAGGAACGCGATGCCCAGCGGCACCGCGGTCAGCGCGTCCGCCGCGTTGTGCAGGGTGTCGCCCAGCAGCGCCACGGATCCGGAGACCGCCACCACGGCCGCCTGGACCAGTGCGGTGACGGCCAGGACCGCGAGCGAGATCCACAGCGCCCGCATGCCCTCCGCGCTGGCCTCCATGGCCGCATCCACGCGGTCGGCGGCCTCATGCGAGTGCGGCCGGACGAGGTGCCGGAGCCGTCGCAGCGCGCCGCGGCCGTCGGTGTGCGCCGACCCGGGCCCGGAGTCCGTGGCTGTGCTCGTGGCCACGGCCGGGGCCGTCCGCATGACCGGGCCCGCCACGGCCGGGCTCGCGACCACGGCCGGGCCCGTGCGCATGACCGGGCCCGGGGGCACGGCCGGGCCCGTGCGCATGACCGGCGTCACCCCGGCCCGGCTGCGGATCAGTCATGACATCCAGGATGCCTGGAACATCTGGTTGCAGCACCTCGACAACAGCCAGCCCGGCGCGACTGCGAACCATCCGCAACCGGGGTCAGGCGGTCGCGTCCAGCTCGCTGAGCCGCTCGGCGACCAGCCGCCGCCACAGTGCCACGGTCACGCTTCCATCTTCCGGCACGGCGCCTGCCCGGTCAGGCGCAGCAGGCGCCGGCCTGAGGCCCGCCGGCCTCGTGGCCGGCGGCCTCCGGCGCGGCCCCGCAGCACGGCGAGACCTGCCCGGCGTCCAGCGCGGCCGCACTGGCCGCCCGGGGACCTGCGTCCAGCGCGCCCTCGGCCGCCTGCCAGCTCTGCTCGCCGGCCTCGCCCCAGAAGGTCTGGCTGTCTTCGAGGACCGTGTAGACCTCCCACCGCTCGCCGCCCGGTGCCCCCTGCACCCAGAACTTGTCCTGCCGGGCGTAACAGCAGGTGGTGTCCCGCTCGTCCACCGGCGCGAGCCCGGCCTCGGTGAGCCGGCCATGCTCAGCGTCGACCGCCGTGGTGTCGGCGACCTCGACGCCGAGGTGGTTGAGGCTGCCGCCCTGGCCCGGGTTCTCCAGCAGGACCAGCTTCAGCGGCGGCTCGGCGATGGCGAAGTTGGCGTACCCGGGCCTGCGCTTGGCGGGCTCGGTACCGAACAGCGTGGCGTAGAACGCGACGGCCTCGTCGATGTCGTTGACGTTCAGCGCGAGCTGCACACGGGACATGGGACCTCCCACGAGACATTGATGATTATCTATGCCTTAGCTGGGGCGAGCTTGCCACGGGACATCGGCGGCTGTCAATATAGACGGGTGTCTAATTCCCTGACGGTCATCAGCCCGGCGGAGACCGCGGCCTGCTGCTCGCCGCTGACCGCCCAGCCGCTGTCGATCGAGCAGGCGGAGCAGGTCGCGCCGCTGCTCAAGGCCCTGGCCGACCCGGTACGCCTGAGGCTCATGTCCCTGGTCGCCTCACGCGAAGGCGGCGAGGCCTGCATCTGTGACCTGAACGCGGCGTTCGACCTGTCCCAGCCGACGATCAGCCATCACATGAAGGTGCTGCACGAGGCGGGGCTGGTGGACCGGGACAAGCGCGGCGTGTGGGTCTACTACCGTGTCCGCCCCCAGGCCCTGAGCAGCCTGGGCGCCCTGATCGGGTGCCCGCCGCAGTAACCAGGCAGAGGAGCCGGGGCTCGAGGGTTGCCGCGCGACCACTTGATCCTCTATCGTCGATTAACGATGAATAATGTGGAGCCACTCGACCGCGAGACCGCTGACACCTATGCGGCCTGGTTCAAGGCGCTGGCTGACGGGACCCGGGTGCAGGTGGTGTCGCTGCTGGCCCGCAGCGACGGCCCGATGACCGTCAAGGAGATCGTCGCGGCCGTGCCGGTCGGCCAGTCCACGGTGTCCGAGCACCTCCGGCAGCTGGCCGCCGTTGGTTTCGTGCTCGCCGAGGACCGCGGCACCTCACGCCTCTACCGGATCAACGAGGAGTGCGTGAAGTGCTTCCCTACCGCCGCCGACCTCGTCATGGGCACACGCTCACCCGTCCCGCCCGCAGCGTCCCGGTGACACGCAGGGAGGATCACCATGACTTCGCGCCACCCAGCCGATCACCAGCAGATCCGCGCGGCCGTCAGTAGCCGCTACTCCGGCCTGGCCCGGGCCGCACAGGCGGGCGCCACGGTCACAGACTGCGAGGACGATGCGTTCGGGGCAGGTTGCTTCGGCCCCGCCGGATATCCAGATGTCAGCGGTCTGCCCGATGGCGCGGTGCGGGCCAGCCTCGGCTGCGGCAACCCCGTAGCCACCGCTGAACTGCGCCCCGGGGAGACAGTGCTGGACCTGGGCTCCGGCGGCGGCATCGACGTGCTGCTGTCCGCCCGCCGGGTAAGTCCGGGCGGCAAGGCGTACGGCCTGGACATGACGGAAGAGATGCTCCAGCTGGCCCGGGCCAACGCCCGCCAGGCAGGCGCGGATAACGCCGAATTCCTCAGCGGCCACATCGAGGCGATACCCCTGCCCGGTCAGAGCGTGGACGTCATCATCTCCAACTGCGTGATCAACCTGTCGACCGACAAGGCCGCCGTGCTGGCTGAGATGTTCCGCGTCCTGGTCCCTGGCGGGCGAATCGGCATCACCGACGTGGTCGCCGAGGACCACCTGAGCCCTGCGGATCGATCGGCGGCCGGGTCATACGTCGGCTGCATCGCCGGAGCGCTATCACGGACCGGATACCTCGACGGTCTCACGGCGGCCGGGTTCGCTGATGTGTCGGTGACCTTCACCACCGAGGCGGCGCCCGGCATCCACTCGGCTATCATCCGCGCCGTGAAGCCCATCAGGTGATTGCGATGCCAGGAGCGAGTGAACAGGGGCACCGGAGGTCTCTGCACAGCATGCATATCGAGCCCATGACCGAGAAGCACGCCGCCGCTGTCCTGGCGATCTACCAGGCCGGTATCGATGAGGGCAACGCCACGTTCGAGACTCGCGCCCCGACGTGGGAGGAGTTCTCCGCGGCCAAGCTGCCCGGCCACCGCTACGTGGCCCGGTCCGGTGGTGACGTCCTCGGCTGGGTCGCGGTCTCGGCCGTGTCCGGCCGCTGCGTGTACGCCGGGGTGGTCGAGCACTCGGTCTACGTGCATCCGGGCGCCCGCGGCCAGGGCGTCGGCCGCCAGCTCCTGGACGCCCTGATCAGCTCCACCGAGGCGGCCGGGATCTGGACCATCGAGAGCGGCATCTTCCCGGAGAACACCGCCAGCGCCGCGCTGCACCGGGCCGCCGGGTTCCGCACCGTGGGGATCCGCGAACGGATCGGCCAGCATCATGGCCGCTGGCGTGACGTGGTCCTCATCGAGCGCCGCAGCCCCTCCGTCTGGCCAGTGGCCGGCCCGACCAGCAAGCCTGCGCGCCAGCCCCGCCCGGGGGACACGAGCGCGGACACGGCGCTCAGGATGGCAGGAGACGGGACGGGCGGGGAGTGACGGCCGCGAGCACCGTCCCGCAGGCGAACAGCACCGGCGGGAGGAACAGCGCGGCGAGATGCACGGGGGTCGGACTGCCGAGCAGATCACTGCCGCTGCTGGCCGGCGGGCTGAAGGCCAGCTCCATCGCGTAGGGGTAGCACATCACCGCGAGCAGCAGCAGGAAGTACCGGCTCAGCTTCCAGGCCAGCGCCAGGCTCACCGCGGCCACGGCCAGCACGACGCTGCTGACCAGCCACACCGTCGGCCGTGACGGCGGGGCGCCGCCCAGGAACCAGGGACGGCTCCTCGCGTCGTACCAGAAGGTGGACAGCTGGACGGCGGCGGCTCCGACGAGGAGGACCACCCCGTAGCGCCAGTTCACGAGCTGGCGTCCGCGCCGCGGCCCGGGCGAGGCGATGAGCGCCGCCGTCTCCAGGAGGTAGCCCCCCGCCGTCAGCAACTGCAGCGGGTAGGGAATCCAGGGAATCATCTGCCGCGCGGCGACCCAGTAGACGGCCGCGGCGGCCAGCGCGGCCAGCGCCATCCACCGCAGCCCCAGCAGCACGAGGATCGCGACCAGGACGCCCAGGCCGACCGTGACGTCGAAGATGGGCTGGCGCAGCAGGCTAAGGCCGCCGATCTCGGGATGGCTGCCGAACGCCCGCATGAAGCGGAACCGGCCGACCGGGCGCAGCCGGTACGGCAGCGCCACGACCAGGACGTCTGCCAGCAGCAGGAACAGCGGCGCCACCAGGCTGAACAGCGCCAGCGCATCACTCCAGGGCCGGCTCTCGCCGGTGAGCGCCGGACCCCGCAGGCGCATCTTCAGCCCGCTCCACAGCAGGTCGGCGGCTTCCGCCAGCCGGGGCCGCCGCTGGCCCTCCCCCGCGCCGGCCATCAGCACCCCGAGGATCTCGTCGGCATGGTCGCGGCGGAACGCGCGCGGGTACCAGGCCAGCAGCCGCCGGTACCCCTGCTCCAGCCCGGCGGACCCGGTCACGTGGTGCCCCCGGCCAGGTCCAGCCGGGACAGGGCCGCGGCGGCGTTCGCCTGCAGCCGCGCGGCCTCGGCGGCCAGCTTCTGCGAGCCCTTGGGCGTGAGCCGGTAGTAGCGGCGCAGCCGGTTGTCCACGATCTCTTCCCGGTCCACCGCGATCATCTCGTCGATGCGGAGCCGGTCCAGCGCGGTATACAGAGTCCCCGCGCGCAGCCGGACCCGGCCGCCCGAGATCTGGCTGACCTCGGTGATGATCCCGTACCCATGCTGGCTGCCCGTCGCCAGCGCGGTGAGGATCAGGAAGGTCGCCTCCTGCATTGCCCGTTCGGCCATGTAAGCGTTATATACCGTTGAACTAGCGGTATCAAGTCCGTGACCGGCGCCGCTGTTACCCGCCGGGGACGCCGCCGGCCGCCACGGCGCTATCTCACCGGCAGCCAGTTCACCGTGGATGGCGGAGCCCTCCCCGGTCTTTAGCCGCGATTAAACCGTTATTGCTGCTTTTTTCTCTCAAACGTACCGGCGGCATCGCTTAGGGCAGCGCAAGCACTCTGAGCTGCAAATTCTTTGCGGTGCGGGACTCATTTACCTGCTGGTGAGGCCTATGTTCTACTGGAAATTGTGGACCATAAACGGGGGGCCAGGCGGCACAGCGCCGGCCAGCACAGCGGGGGCCGGCGGGGCAAGGCGGCCCGCAAGCCGCTGACCGCCCAGCGGACCGAGGAGGTCCGCGACCGGGTCCGGCTGATGATCGAGATCACCGCCCGGGCCGGCTCGTACCGCAAGGGCCTGCTGGCCGCGGCCGCCCAGCTCAGCCCCGAGGAAGCCGCGATCATCGCCGACCTGGAGCGGCACGGGCTGCAGGTCCCGCAGCTGCACGACGTGCTGTGCGGCGGCCACGTCCTGGTCGACGACCCGCAGCTCTACGAGGACTGGCGGTTCGCCAAGGTCAGCCACCTGCGGGTGTCCAGCCACCACAAGGACATCGACAAGGCCCGGTACCCCGACATCGGGATGCGGGGCCAGGTGGTCCGGGAGAAGCTGCACGGCCGGACGGCCCAGGGCACCTGGGTGCAGCTGGAGAAGACGCCGGCCGCGTTCGGCCAGCGCAAGCTGCCCAGCCTGACCGACCTGCGCCACCTCATGGACTACGTGGTGTACCGGGTGACCCGCAGCAATGTGGGTCCCTGGGGCCTGTCCCGGCTGACCGAGCGGCGGCCGATGTACCTGTCGCCGGATCTGGCCCTCCCCACCTCGCTGGCCCCGCCGGTGGCGGAGTCGATGGCCCTGGCGCTGCGCCGGATCGAGCTGGACGACGACGCCACCGCGGCGTCGCAGGACCTCGCGGCCCTGTTCCCGCCGCCGGACCGGCCGGACCCCGCCAACGAGCTGGGCCAGGCCCTCCCCGGCCGGGCGGGCCGGGGCCTGTTCGGCAACTCCGAGGTGTGGGTCACCGAGGCGCCGTCCCGGACCGCGGCCGCGATCCTGAATCAGCGCCCCGAGCCGCCGCCGGCCGCGGCGCTGTGGGCGGGAGCGGGGGCATCATGAGCCAGGCAGGCGACGCCACGGTCCCGGGCGGGGCATCGATCCCGGAGGGACTCGTCGCCTCCGTCGTGAGCCTGGTCGGCACCGGGCCGGTGCTGCTCGGCGCGTACACGATCGCCGAGCTCACCGCGGTCGACGCGATCGTGGACTTCCTGGAGGCGCGGCCGTCGGACGAGGTGCTGGCCGAGGCGGTCCGCTCGCTCGCGGCCCGGCAGCTCCTGGTGGCCGGGCCGCCCGGCGAGCAGGTTCAGGTGCGCGGGGACCTCGGCATCGCGGTGGCGTTCCAGCAGCGGGCCCGCATGGTCGCGGACGCCCGGGTCACCGGCACCGAGCCGGGTGAGCCGTGGCGGATCCTGCTGCTCCCCCAGCCCGAGCGGATCTGCCTGGTGGTCCGCATCGACGCGCTCGGCATCCACGAGCTCGGGCTGTACCCGTTCGATGACGCCCTCGGCCTGCTCAACGCGATGCTGCCGCGCGGGCCGCGGGCCGACGCCGGCCAGGCGGATGGCGGCCCGGCCGGTGGCGGCCCGGCGGACGGCGAGATCAGCCGGCTGCTCGCCGCGTCGGAACGTTCCGCGCTGGTCACCGTCACGCCGTACACCACGGACGGGTCGGCGGAGATCGCGGGCGCCAGCACCGACCTGGTCCTCGCCCGCCGCGAGGGCCGGCTGCACGTCTTCCACCGCGATCCCGGCGACCACGGCCAGCTCGTGCCCGGCACGCCCGAGGGCAAGGATGTGCGCGACACCCTGGTCAGCCTGTTGTCCTAGCGGCCGTATCGCCGGGCTGCGGCTGGTCCGCTTCTGCGGCCGCGAGGTTCAGGCGCTCGGCCCCCAGCCCCACATTGACCCCGGCCGCGTACACCGTCGCGCCGGACAGGATGGAGGCCAGCGCGGTACCGATGAGGAGACTCAGGGCCTGCTCGTCACTGAGGTCGCCCAGGGCCCAGAACACCGAGAACACCACGATGGCGGCGACCCCCAGGCAGCCGACCCCCCAGCCGAGCCACTGCAGGAGCCGCTCGACCTTCCAGGCATGCTCAACCTTGCCGCTGATTACCGTCCGGCGTTCCATCCGAATCCCGGATTCCCCCGCTGAACCAGCCAGATAGACGGCCCGTGACCAGCTGGCCCCAGGTCAGCCGACCACTCAACGCCGGGTCCTACCCGCTGGGCATCTTGCCTAATCGCGCCCCTGACCAGCCGGAACGCCCGGCCGGCCAACCAGGAAATCAGCGGAACCCGTGCTCGAGCCTGGCTGGCGGCTGAGCCCAGGCCGGGCCCGGCCGTCCTGGCGCGAGGCCGCGCCGGCCGGTGAAGGGGGCTGGGGGAAACTCAGCGGTCCCGGTCCCCTAAGCCGGCCAGCTGCCTGCCCCTCGGGTCCGGGAGCGTGCCCCGGCCCTGGCCGGGGAGGCCGCCCGCGCCCTGGCCCGGCAGAGCGCTGCGCGCCTGACCGGTGAGGCCCTGACCAGGGAAGCCGTTGCCCGCGTGGCCGTTGCCCGCGTAACCGGTATCTGCGCGTCCGTTATCTGGGCGGCCGTGGGCCGCGCCTGCCCCTGGTGACCAGTGCGAAGTCCAGCGTTCCGTGCACCGCCGGGTGTCTGCGCAGTACCAGCGCAGGTCAGCACAAGCACTGCCACCGTCGGACACCATCTCGCGGGCCGGCAACCTGGTCCCGCACAACCAGCAGGACTGCACGGCCGGATTCGCGAGGGATGTGCTCGACCGATCTTCACCAGCCATGTTCGGCCCCCCTCCGGGATCGATAGGCCGCTCTTCCCGGGATCTGGACCCGCAAACAGCCAGCCCCAGTGCCGCGGCCGACTCAACAACCGTTCCCGAAGTGTGGCACGCCGAGGACCCTCCGTCCATGCACTCTGGCGGAAGTGGTCAGCCGAAATTCAGGCGAGGCGGGTGATCTCCCGCACACCCTGCGCCGTCACGCGGGTCATCGCCGGCCCGGATCCCGGGTCGGCTGGCGCCCGGAAGCGCTGGCAATTTACCGCCCGGAACCGGATTACGGCTGGCGACACACCGGGCGCCGAGGCTGCTATGCGTTCCTTAACCGGATCTTGGACTTCGGGCCGCACTGGGGCGCGCGGTTCGGGGTAGTTGCGCCCTGAGCCCCGGCTGGTGCTAGGCCCGCTCAGGCCACGGAAGGAGAGCCGCTGAATGCTGTCCCTGGGCGGCGCGCACCTGGCCGCGCTCAACCCGCTGAGCTCGACATCGCTGCTGGCCAGCCTGGGCGCGCTGGGTGTCTTCCTCGCCCTGTTCGCGGAGACCGGGCTGCTCATCGGCTTCTTCCTGCCGGGCGACTCGCTGCTGTTCACCGCGGGGCTGCTGTGCACCACCGGCTCACATCCGGTGCACCTGTCGCTGCCGGTGGTCATCCTGGCCGCGATCGGCGGCGCGCTGCTCGGCGCGCAGACCGGCTACTACATCGGCCGCGGCGGCCGCCCCCTGCTCGGCCGCAGCAGCAACCGCTTCCTGCGCAACGGCACCGAGCGCGCCGCTCAGCTGCTGGGAAGGTACGGGTACGGCAAGGCCATCGTGCTGGCCCGGTTCATCCCGGTGGTGCGGACCGTGCTCAACCCGATGGCCGGGGCGCTGGACGTGCCGGTCCGGACCTTCACTGTCTGGCAGGTGGTCGGCGGCGTGATCTGGTCGGCCGGGGTCGTGCTGGCCGGCTACGCCCTGGGCAGCACGATCCCCAGCATCGACACCTACCTGCTGCCGATCATCGCCGTGATCGTCATCGTCTCCCTCATCCCGGTCGGCCTCGAACTGCTCCGGGCCCGCCGGGCCGGCCGCGGCCCGGACGGCGACTCCGGCTCGGGGCGGCTCGGCTGGCTCCGGCTCGGGCGCTGGCTCCGGCTCCGGCTCCGACTCGCGGCTCCGGCACCGGCACCGGCACCGGCACCGGCGGGAGCGACGCTACGGTCCGCTCTTGACGACCCGCAGCGAGCATCCGGCGCGGGGCACCGCCACCACATGGAACTCGTCCTCGTAGACCAGACGGCCGGGATCGGGCGACGTGATCTGCTGCCAGGCCACGGAGTGCGCGGACAGGATGGCCAGGTACCCCTCGGCCCGGCGCAGCAAGGTGGTTGCGGTCGGCCTGAACCACGAGGCCGCGCCGGGGTTGAGCTGCTTGTCGTAGACGGAGGGGTCGATCGTGCCCGGGTCCCGGTAGGCCGCGTCGTACCAGGCGTTGTTGTCACACCGGAACGCTTCCTCGGCCGGGGTCAGCATCCCGTGCCGGCCCAGCACATTGACCAGCCCGAAGACGCCGACGTGGAACCCGTCCTTGTCCGGGTAGCGGCTCCGGAAGCGCACGTACTGTATGTCCGGCTCAGGCACCGCCCCATGCTTACGCGTACAGGCCGTCGAGCCAAGTGCGCCACGCCAGCTCCGTCTTCTCCCGGTCCACTCCCGCCGCGAACAGGTGATGGGCCAGGCCGACCGGCATGCCGAACGCGTTGCGGCCGTAGAAGCGGTACAGCCCGTCGTCCGTGCGCACGCCCAGGAAGTTCGGGGTCGCGTAGTCGACCACGCCTTCCAGCGAGTCCAGCCCGGGCAGGGTCAGCCGCACCGGGTCGCCCGCCGCGCCCGGCCCGGCCAGGCCGAGAGCACCGCGGAGGGCGTCGAAGGATCCTGGCGCCTTCGAGGCGTCCGGGCCCTCGGCCGCCACGTAGGTCACCGGGCGGCCGTCGAAGTACCGCAGGTACTGGCCGAGCGTATGCAGGTAGAAGTCGGTGTGCTGATCGGCCGAGTCGTACTGGTTGTCCCAGTCGTCGGTCATGATGCCGCTGTGCACGTACCGGAGCACCGCGGTGCCGCCGTCCCGCGCCTCGATGATGAACTCCAGCGCGTTGAACACGGTCCCGTCCGGGCCCTGGGCCTGGGTGACGAGGTGATGCGGCGGGTCGAACGCGGTCACGGTCTGCCCGGCCCACTCCTCCCCGACCTCGTGCGGCTCGCCCTCCCCGGTCGGGAAGAGCCAGGAGGCGTTGCCCGCGCCGGTGGCGACCGCGGCCCAGACCTGCTCCGGGGTGGCCGGCAGCTCGACTTCGCGCCGGATCTCGAACTCACGCGCCATGATGTGCTCCTGCCTCTCGGGTGATGCCTGGATGTCAGATGATGCGGATTGATGCCGGTTGGTGCCGGTGTCAGGTGCCCGGGTCCCGGGTGATGCTCGGGTGGAGTGCGATCACCAGGCGGTGGTCCCGGCCGTCCCCCGCGTTCGGGTGGTGATACCGGGCGGCCAGGTCCTTGACCGTGTCGCCGAGCTCGCGGGCGAACGCGGCCCGGTCCGCCGCGGAAGCGAACCGGATCTCGCTGTCGATCGCGAACGTGGCCACCGGCCGCCCCGCCGCCCGTGACCGGGTGATCAGCTCGCCCACCTCCCGGACCAGCCGGGCGGCCAGGGTGAGCAGCCACCACGCGGACAGCTGATCCGGGGCCCGCCCCGGGTCCGGCGCCACCGCGGGCAGCGCGGCCGGGGAGATCACGTACGAGGCGGCCGTCGCGCGGAGCACGCGCTCGGTGCAGTTGCCCCGCCGCCGCTCCTCGACCAGCTCCACCAGGCCGTGCCGTTCGAGGGCCCGCAGATGGTAGTTGATCTTCTGCCGGGCGAGCCCGGTCCGGGCGGCCAGGGTGGTCGCGGACCCCGGCTCGGCCAGCGCGGCCAGCAGCCGGGCCCGGACCGGGTCCAGTGAGGCCTCGGCGGCCGCCGGGTCGTCTATCACCGCGACGTCATCCATACCGCCACGCTCTCACCGACAACTTTTCTTGTCAAGACACAGATACTTGTCCGTCGGCACGAAGCGGCTTCTTGGCTGACGCGGGCGGCTCCGCGCTGCGGCGCGCTCCGGCGCGCGGCGGCTCGGCAGCTACGTCAGCGTGCCCTTCACGTGCACCTCACTAGCCCCAGAAGCCTCGTCATTTCACAGACGCCGTTCGTGATCAAACGATTGCGTGTTGCCCCAGCAACAGCAATCGTTTGATCACGAAGCGGGACATGGTGCTCTCCCGGACCGCGCATGTCACACAAACAACGGGAGTCCCGTCAGCCCCACAGCCCCCGAGGCCGGTTCGTGATCATGGGTTTGGTGGCGTTGGAACGCCACCAAACCCATGATCACGAAGCCAGTCCTGCCGGTGCTAGGGGCTGGTGTGACAAGTGGGGCTGGAGTCGTGGGATCGCGCTGGAAGGGACGGCGTCAAGCCCGGCGGCCTGAGCCGGACGGTCAAGCCCCGACCTGAGCCGGTCCCGCCAGGGGAGGTGGGCAGGCTGGAAAGCCCGGAGGCGGGTGGGGTGGGAGCGACCCGGATTAAGAGGGCCGGGGAGCCAGGCGGGCAGGTTAAACCGGGGGCCGGAACTGGGGAGGCCGGGAGCCAGGCCGGGAGGTTACGCCGGGGGCCGGAACTGGGGAGGCCGGGAGCCAGGCCGTGAGGTTATGCCGGGGGCCGGAACTGGAGAGGCCGGGAGGTTACGCCGGGGGGAGGCCGAAGCTGGGGAGGCAGGGAGCCAGGCCGGTGATCTCCACCGGGACCCGCTGGCAGGCCTGCCAGCCGGCCCGGTCCAGGCGCAGCAACTGGAGCACGGCGGGGCGGTCCCGGATGACCTGCCGCTGGATCCCGTCAGGGAGGTAGCCGAGCTTGCGGGATACGCCCAGGGAGGCTGGGTTGTCGGTGAACGCGTTGGAGGTGGCGTACTCCGCGCCGAGGCCGGCGAAGGCCAGGTGCAGCACCGCGGCGCGCATCTCGGTGCCGAGGCCCTGCCCCTGGTGGCGCCGGCCCAGCCAGGACCCGGTACTCACCTCGCGGAGCACCGCGAAGTCCCGCCCGGCCACCCCCTGGGTCCCGACAATCTCGCCGCCGAGGATGGCGACCAGGTTGAGCGACCAGTCGGCCGGGGACCACGCGCCCCACTGGGACAGCTGGAACTGGATGACGCTCCGGGCCCGCTCCTCCGGGGGCACGTCGGTCCAGGCGACCCCGAACGGCTGAACGCCGGGGTCGTGGACGCCCTCGGCGGCCAGGCCGGCCAGCTCGTCCAGGTCGGCGAGCGCAGGCAGGCGCAGCTCCAGCCGGGGCGTGCGCAGCCGCAGTCCGGTGAGCGGCCAGTGGGTCATCGTCATGCGGCCGATTATCCGGACGGTCCGCCCGCCGGGCACTCCATTAATCCGGGTCAGGGCGCCCTGGACGGGCCGCCGGCCTTCCTCGACCCGCCGCCGCTGCCCCGTCCAGCCTGCCCTGGGGTAGCTGGTAACGAGGCATTCCCGGCTCGCCGCCCGCCCGGACACCCTCGCCGGGATAGACGATGGCCCGGGCCGGCGAACCGGCCCGGGCCATCACCCTGGTGATAGCTGGGACTACCGCGCCCAGACGCCGAAGGCGTCGTTGGCGCGCACCGCCCCGTTGGCGGGCAGGCCGTCCGTCCACAGCGCGGACGGGGAGACCCGGGTGGTCCCGGACGGAGGCAGCAGGCCGTTGCTGGTGGCAACCACCTCACTGGTCGTCCACGGGCCCGTGAAGGAGCCCCGGGCGCCGTTCTCGGTGGTGATGGCGCCCTGCAGGAACTGGTTGATCCGGAACGAGCGGATGAACGGCGGCAGCGCGATCGGCGTACCCGTGCTGTTGGTGAAGTCATCCAGCGCGGCTGCGTGGTCGAAGATCGCGCCGTGGGCGCCGGTCTTGTAGAACTGCGGCGTGCCCGACGTTGACGGCGGGGTGATCACGTAGCTGAGCTCGTTGCCGGTCTCGTTGTAGTAGATGCTGAAGTTGACACCGTCGCCCTGGTTCACCCCGGCCAGGTTGAAGAAGTGCCGGAAGAACGGCCCGCCCAGCGAGTTGTTGAACGCCTCGACGAACGCGACCCAGGTGCCGGTGAAGCAGGTGGCGCCGAACGACCGGGCCACGACACACGGCTCGATCCCGGCCCGGGTGTAGGCGTTGCCGCCCCCGGTGGGCTGGGTGAGCGACCCGTTCGACAGCTGGATGTACTCCGACGGGTACAGGCCGGTCAGGAACGAGGTGTCCGGCACCGTGATGGTCGAGCTGATGTAGCGGTAGTCCCGCCCGCTCACCTCGTACCCGGCTGAGTTGGTCGACCCGATCGGGGTCCCGATCGTGGCCGGCTTGGCCGTGGTGGCCACGGACGCGTTGGCAGCACCCGCGGCGGCCAAGCCAAGGGTGGTAGCGGTCGCACCCGCCGCCGCGGTGGCGACGAGCGCACTCATGATGCGGCTTCGCATCGGTAGGTTCCCTCCTGTGACGCCTGGGGACAAGAGCCCGGTTTTGGTCTGGGCGGGTAATAACAGGACCGGTGTCCGGCATGCCCCCGTTGGTGGTTTTCAGGTTGGCCCTGCCGCCCCTCACGTATCAGTTCCCTACTCTGCGTACTCTAATGATTACTCCATGACACGGATTTAACTTTGCCAAACGACGCGCCCTCCGGGCCGGGGCCGGCCCGCGGAGCGGCCGCGCGGGCCGGCCCCGGACAGCGCGCTGCCCGGGCCGGAAAACCGGCCCGGGCAGCAGCTGTGAGATGAGTCCCCGGTCAGGGCCCTTCAGGCCCGGACCGGCCGAGGGTCAGCGCCCCCAGACCCCGAACGCGTCGTCCGAACGGACCGCGCCGTTGGCCGGCAGGCCGTCCGACCACAGCGGGGTCGGCGAGACCCGGACCGTGCCCGACGGGTAGGGCAGGCCGTTGCTGGTCGCCACGACCGCGCTCGTCGTCCACGGGCCCACGAAGGAGCCACGGGCACCGTTCTCGGTGGTGATGGCGCCCTGCAGGAACTGGTTGATCCGGAAGGCCCGGATGAACGGCGGCAGCGCGATCGGAGTGCCCGTGCTGTCGGTGAAGTCGTCCAGCGCAGCCGCGTGGTCGAAGATCGACCCGTGGGCGTTGGTCTTGTAGTACTGCGGCGTGCCCGACGTGGACGGCGGGGTGATCACGTAGCTGAGCTCGTTGCCGGTCTCGTTGTAGTAGATGCTGAAGTTGACACCGTCGCCCTGGTTCACCCCGGCCAGGTTGTAGAAGTGCCGGAAGAACGGGAAGTTCAACGAGTTGTTGAACGTCTCCACGTACGCGACCCAGGAGCCGGTGAAACAGGTGGCGCCGAACGACCGGGCCACGACACACGGCTCGATCCCGGCCCGGGTGTAGGCGTTGCCGCCCCCGGTGGGCTGGGTGAGTGACCCGTTGGAGAGCTGGATGTACTCCTGCGGGTACAGGCCGGTGAGGAAATCGGTGTCCGGAACCGTGATGGTGGAGCTGATGTAGCGGAAGTCCCGCCCGCTCACCTGGTAGCCCGCCGCGTTCGTGGTGGCGATGCTGGTCCCGATGGTCGCCGGCTGCGCCTTGCTGGACACGGCCGCGCTCGCAGCGCCCGCAGCGGTGAAGCCGAGGGTGCCAACCGTAACGCCTGCCGCCGCAGCGGCGACCAGCGTCCGGGTGATGCGTCTACGCATCGAATACTTCCTTCCCCTTGATGATTACCGGGCCGGATAAAGGAATTCCGGAGGCAGAGGCGGTAATGCTGGGACCGGCCCTGGCTTTGCCTCGTGATTGTCTGCGATAAAGCGCTGACTCCCCGCCCCGCCGAGTCCAGAGGTGACCTTACCACGAGTAGCGACTAGCTCACCTTCTGCGACATGAGCATGTCACAGGTTCGTTTGGGCGGCACGGGGAATGAAGCTATGGCTCGCCAGCCTGATCCATTCCGATCTGTTCCTGATGCCTTTTAGGCGCACGAAACAGCGCGTTGGATTGTTTTACGGCGATTAGTTCAGCATGCTTAGGGACGATTTATCGCGCTCTGCCCGCGGCGCGGTGCGACGGTCCGGCCCTTCCATTCACCGCCCCGCCCGGCGTAGTGCCGCCGAGCGGAATCCGCCGTCATCACGGCGTACAGCATGGCCACCAAGGGCAAAACGGGCGCCCGGAACCATCCGAGCCGGTACAGCCGCAGCACAGGCAGGAAGCTGGCCGTCATCCCCGCCCAGCCGGCCAGCCCGGCCCCCGCAGCCCAGCCCGCCGCCGCGTCTCCCCCGGCGGCCACGCTGGCCAGCCCGGCCACGGCGGCCACCGGCGGCAGCAGGTAGAGCCACAGCAGGCCGGCCAGGGTCCCCGCGAGCAGCACCGGCGAATACCGCAGCTGCGTGTAGGCGCTGCGCGCGATCATGTCCCAGAGGGTGGCCAGCCGCGGGTACGGCCGCAGGCTGCGCACCCCGGTGGTGAACCCCAGCCAGATGCGTTCCCCGGACGGCGGGCGCTTCAGCAGCCGGCCCAGGGCGACGTCGTCGATGCGCGCGCCGCGGATCGGGTCCAGCCCCCCGGCCGCGATCAGTGCGTCCCGCCGGACCAGCATGCAGCCGCCGGCCGCGGCCGCGGTCCGCGCGGACGGCCGGTTCACCCGGCGGAACGGGTACAGCTGGGCGAAGAAGTAGACGAACGCCGGGACAATGACGCGCTCCCACCGCGCCTCCGCCCGCAGCAGCGCCATCTGGGACACCAGCACCCGGTTGTCCGCAACGGCGCCGCGGACCAGCGCCGCCAGTGCATCCGGCGCGTACCCGATGTCGGCGTCGGTGAACAGGACGTAGTCGCAGTTGCCCGCGGCGCGCAGGCCCTGGGCCATGGCGTGGACCTTGCCCGCCCACCCGGCCGGTGTCGGGCCGGCCGCGGTGACCAGGAGCCCGCGGCCGGTGCCCGCGGCGAGCGCCGCGGCGGTGGCCGCAGTGCCGTCGGTGCTGGCGTCGTCCACCAGCACCACCGAGAACTCCCCTGGGTACTCCTGGGCGAGCAGGCCCGGCAGGGTGACCGGCAGGATGGCGGCCTCGTCCCGGGCCGGGACGACCGCCACCACGCTCGGCCACCGGGCCGGGTCACCCGACGCGTCACGCGCGCCGGGGGGCAGACGCTGGTCTGTGCGCCAGTACCCGCCGTGCGCGGCGAGCAGGTACAGCCATGCGAGAGCGGCCACCGCGGCGGCGCCGGCCAGGATCGGCATCCGCCCAGCCTGGCATATCGCCGCGCGGCGGGCCGCTCTGCCCTCAGTCTCCCGCCGGTCTCCCGGGCCTGCAGTCGCCGGCCGGGCCCGGCTGGGAGCGCGGCGGGTCAGCCCCGGGCCTGCCCGTCCTGCTGGCTGTCCGGAACGCGCACCACCTCGGCGCTGGCCCGCGCGGTTGCGTCCGGGCCGGTGGCCAGGTTCTTCTTGATCGAGTCCAGGATGGTCAGCCCCTGGCCCACCAGGCCGGCCGCGATCTCGCTGAGCCCGTCCGCCCCGTTGAGCACGTTGACGTTGGCCCCCGCCAGGCCGCCCGCCGCCTCCTTGACGATCTGGGGCAGCTGGTCGATGAGCATCCGGTCCAGTGCCACCCGGTCGTTCGAGGCCGCCGCCTCGGCCAGGATCCGCATCCGCTCCGCGTCGGCCTTGGCCAGGATCCGCACCTTCTCGGCTTCCGCCTCGGCCGGCCTGACCACCTCGGCCACCAGCTCACGCTGGCGCAGTTCGGCCCGGCGCTGGGCCAGTTCCGCCTGGGCGTTGATGACCCCGATCTGGGTCTGCGCCTGGCTGAGCGGTCCCGCCTGGGACGCCTCGGCCTGCGCTTTGTCGATTTCGGCCTTGTACTGGGCCTGGACCACGGCGGTCTGCCGCCCGTACTCGGCCTGCTTGCGCTGCGACTCCTGCTCGGCCTGGGCGGCGGCCTGGTTGGCCTGGGCCTGGGCGATCTGCGCCTGGCGCTGGATCGCCGCAGTGTGCGGGGCGGCCATCGCGTCGATGTAGCCGGAGTTCAGGTCGTCGATGGACTGGATCTGCAGCGAGTCCACGGTCAGGCCGATCTTGACCATCTCCGCCTTCGAGCCGTCGAGGACCTCACTGGCCAGCTTCTGGCGCTCGGTGACGATCTCCTCGACGGTCATCGATCCGATGATCGACCGGAGGTGCCCGGCGAAGATGCGCCCGGTGAGCGTGGACATCTGGTCCTGGTCGGACAGGAAGCGCTGGCCCGCGTTGATGATGCTCTCCTCGTCGTTGCCGACCTTGAACGCGATCACCGAGCGCACGTTGAGGGTGATGCCCTGCTTGGTGACACACTGCTCGGCCACCTCGGCCTCATTCATGGCCAGGGTCAGGTACCGGACCTTCCGGAAGAAGGGGGCGATGAACGCGCCGTGCCCGGTCACCACCCGGAACGGGGCACCGTTGCGGCCACTCCTTCCTCCGGAAATGAGCATGGCCTCATCGGGCGCAGGGACGCGGTAGCCAAGCATGATCGAACTCCTTCAGACAGCACTGTTTGGTAAGGGTTCAGGGAAAGGATTGAGCGGGTCGGTCCACTCGCTGACGTCGACGTTGCGGTGGCCGCGCGATTCGATGACGAGCACAGTCCGGCCCCTGGCGATCGGCTCAGCTGACCAGGCGATATAGGCCTCCGTGCCGCCCCGGATCTTGAGCAGTACCTCACCTGGCCCCGCCTGCCCGCGCGTCGCGATCAGCATGACGCCAATGCTGCCGATCAGGGAGGCGTCCCCAGGCACCCGCGACTCCTCATATCACCCCGGTTAATGACTTCACACACTAGACCTGTGAGCGATCACGCCGGGCTTTCTGGGTGGCCAGAACGGCCTCTATCCCGCGCCGCCTCCGGGTGCCCGGCCGGGACAGGGGCGGGGTGTCAGGTGAACAGCGGGACGCGGTCGGCCAGCGGGCCGAGCACCGTCCGGTCCTCGTCCGTCAGCGGGACCCGCCCGGTCCCCTTGACCGCCGCGCTGGCGTCGCCCCAGCCGGCCGGCAGCGGGCTGCCGAGCAGGCCCTCCAGCACCCGCCGGACCAGGGTCAGCGACACGGGGTCGGGCGGCGGCACGGACGGCAGATCCACGGTGAGGTCGAGGTAGTGCACCGCGGTCTCCACGGCGAGGGTGGCGGTGAAGTCGGCCGGCCGCAGCACGTGCCCCTGGGTGGCGACTCCCGCGGCCTGGCAGGCGCGGGCCGCCCGGCACGCCGCCGCGGCCGTCTCGGACCACACCCGGGCCAGGGTCCCGGGCGGGTAGGCGGAGGCGGCCAGGCGGACGAACCGGGCGTGCGCCGCGGCCCCGGCCCGGGCCTGCGCCCCGGCCTCCCCAGGCTGGGGCGTGAACTCGGCCCAGTACGTGATGTCGTCCCGGTCGGGCGGCTCCGTGACGGGGGTCGCGAACGCCACCAGCGCCCGCTGCGCGTCGAGCAGCTGGTGGAACAGCACGTCGGTCACGGCCCACCCGGCGCAGCCGGTCGGGCGCATCAACTCCGCCTCGCCGAGCCCGGTCACGACGTCGGTGACCCTGCGGTACCCGGTCTCGAGAGCGTCCAGCACGGCAGCATGATCCAGCTCGGTCACTGGTCCATCCTGCCAGCGGGGCGCCCGCCGGGGCCGGAGGGCGCGGGGACGGCGCGGCGCGGCGAGGCGCGGGTCCGGGAGGTGGAAACCGGGAGGGAGAAAAACCTCGGCGCCGTGGAATAGCCGGCCGGGGGGCTGCGTTCTTAACCATCGCTGGTGTGTTCGTGTCCCCCGGGCCGCAACTCATCTGCCTTCGCGGAATACCGTTCGGCTGGAGCCGCGTTGTGCCACTCGCCGAGAGGCGACCGCACACCAGCGCTTAAGCGCTGAGGCCCGCGGAGTACAACTCCGCGGGCCTCAGCGCTGTCTACCTCCAAAGTTGTCCTGGCCCGGCGCCGTCCGCGCCCACGTGTGGCTGCAACCAGAGCCGGCTACGCCCACGCCGGTGTCCAGGTCCCGGTGCCGGAGTGGCCAGGCCGTGCGGCGCCCAGGTGATCGCGGAGCGCGGCGAGGGCGGGATGGCGGTTGTCGCCGCGCCAGATCAGCGAGTGCGGGTAGACCGGCGCCGGGTCACGCACGGCGATGCGGCGCAGGTCGTGGCCGGGAGGCCAGGCAAGCTGGGTCTGCTCGCCGACGAAAGTGGCCAGGACCGCGGAACCGGCGATCACGTCCAGCAGGGACTCGGTGCCGAAGTTGGGCTCGGCCGTGTCGATGGTGAGCCCGAACGCGGCGGCGAGCTCCTCGTAGTACGCGGCCCATTCGGTTCCGCTGACGATGCCGGGCATCCAGATCCGGTGCCCGGCCAGCTGGGCAGGCGTGACGGCGCGGGCGGCAGCGAACTCGTGCGCCGGCCCGACCAGGAGCTGGATGGGCTCGTCCAGGACCCGGGTGGCCTCGACGCCCTCGGGAAGCGGCCGGGCAGGCCCGGTGATGGCGCGGAAGGACGCGTCGATCGCGGCGGACCGGACCGCGGTGATGGCCGCGCCGGCGTCGAAGTGAGTCACGACGTCCAGCTGCGGTCCCGGGATGCGCGCGGTGGAAGTCGCGCAGCAGGCCCGCGGGGGCGAGCCGCCGGCCGATCACATCGACGCGGAGCGGGCGGCGGCCGGGACGCACCGAGGCGGCGGCCCGCTCCTCAGCCCGAAGGAGATCGCGGGCGCAGGGCAGGAAGGCCTGCCCGTCGGTGGTGAGCTGGGCGCCGCGCGCGGTGCGGGTGAACAGCCGCACACCCAGGTCCTTCTCCAGCGCGGCGATCCGCTTGGACACGGCCTGCTGGGTGATCGACAGATCCGCCGCCGCTTCCTGGAACTGGCCCGCGTCCGCGACGGCGGCGAAGGTGCGCACGGCATCGAGATCCACGCGCACTGACCTTAGTTTCGAGCGGGCCTTAGTTTCCAGCGGGCCTTGGTTTCCAGGAGCTGGCCGCACAACGCGCCGTTGTGGCTCGCCGGCCGGGTGGTTGTTTGATCCGCCCGCCTGCGGCCCGCTTTGATCGCCGTGGGCAGCGACGCTGCCCGGGCGAGGGGCGAGGGGCGTGCTGGGCATGGCGGTGAGGCGGTCGCTGGGGCGGCAGTTCGGGTGGCTCTGGGCGGCGTACGCGGTCAGCGCGTACGGCTCCGGGATCGGCCTCGGCGCGTTTTCCGTTATCGCGATCCGGGTGCTGCATGCCGGGCCGGGCGAGGTGTCAGGACTGGCGGCGGCCGGGCTGGCGGCGGGTGCGGTCGTCGCGGTCCCGCTCGGGCCGTGGGTAGAGTTCCGCCGCAAGCGGCCGGTGATGGTGGCGATGGACCTGACCCGGTTCGCGGCGCTGATGAGCATTCCCGCCGCGTACGCGCTCGGCGCACTGAGTTTCGCCCAGCTCCTGGCCGTGTCGGTCATCGTCGCCGCAGCCAAGATCGCCTTCGCCGCGGCGAGCGGCGCGAATCTGAAAGCGCTCGTGCGGCCGGAGGACCTGCTCGTCGCGAACGGGCGCTTCGAGTCCACGACCTGGACCTCGACCATGGTCGGCCCGCCGATCGGCGGAGCGGCCATCGGGCTGTTCGGCCCGGTGACCACCGTGACGGCCGACGCGATCAGCTACCTGCTCTCGGCGGCCGGGATCGGCGCGATCCGGCGGCAGGGAGCCGCACCCCGATCGGGCTGGTGTCAAGCGCCTGCGGGCCGGTGACCTGCCCGACGGCTGGCGGTTCATCCTGGCCCATCCGGCGCTGCGCCCGCTGTTCTTCAACACGATGCTGGTCAACGGCCTGATCATGGTCACCGGGCCGCTGACCGCCGTCCTCATGCTCGGCCGCCTGGGGTTCGCGCCGTGGCAGTACGGCCTGGCGTTCGCGGCCCCCTGCCTCGGCGGCCTGATCGGCTCACGGCTGGCCCGCCGGCTCGCCGCGCGGTTCGGGCAGCACCGGGTGATGCTGATCGCCGGGGCCCTGCGCGGGTGCTGGCTGCCCGGGCTGGCCTTCATCGGCCCGGGCGCGGCCGGGATCGTGCTCGTCATCGCCGTCCAGTTCGGCCTGGTCACGTGCATGGGCGTGTTCAATCCGCTGATGGCCACCTACCGGCTCGAGCAGACCCCGAAGGACCGGGTCACCCGGACCCTGTCCGCGTGGTCGGTCAGCAGCAGCGTCACCATCGCGGCCCTGACCGCCCTGTGGGGCCTGCTGGCCACCCTGACCAGCCCCCGCACGGCGATCGCCGCCGCCGGAGTCCTCATCCTGGCCACTCCGCTGCTGCTGCTAACCCGGGGGCCCGAGCCCCCGGACCCCCAACGGCCCGCCTCGGCACGCACGTCATCTGCCGCAGCAGCCGGGTGAATCGCCGGCTCGGGAGAACCCGCCTCCGGCGGGCCCCGCCTCGCCAGCGAGCGATGCTGCTTCTCCCGGGGGCCCGAGCCCCCGGGCTAACACGGCCAGGGGACGCCGGTGGCGGCCAGGACGTCGGGGCCTGCGGGCAGGCTGTCCTGGGCGCCGGGCCTGGTCACCGCCGTAGCCGCGACCGCGCAGGCGAGCCGGACCGCCTCCGGGGCCGCCACGCCTGACGCCACCGCCACGCCCAGCGCGGCCACGAAGGCGTCCCCGGCACCGACGCTGTCCACGCTGTCCACGCTGAACCCCGGCACGGCCAGCACGCCGCCCGGGTCAGCCAGCACGGGGTCAGCCAGCACCGGGTCAGCCAGCACCGGGCCGGCCAGCACCGCCCCGTCCCGCCCCAGGGTGATCACCGCGTGGCCGCCGGCCGCCCCGGCCAGGTCGGCCACGGCGGCCCGGGCCCCGGCCGGGTCCGCTACCGGGCGGCCCAGGATCGCGGCTGCCTCCGGGGCGTTGACGATGAGCCAGTCCGCCCCCGCCGCGAGCAGCCCCGCCGCGTCCGGCGGGGCGGGCGCCAGGTTCAGCACCGTCATCACGCCCGCCGCGCGCGCCCGGTCCAGCGCGGCCGCCAGGACCGGGACCGGGATCTCCGCGGACAGGATGAGGGCGTCGCAGCCCGCCGCGGCGGACGCGGCCGCCTCCGGCGGGCCGGCCAGGCCGTTGGCTCCCGGCGCGACCGTGATCGAGTTCTCGCCGGTCGCGTCCACGGTGATCAGGGCCAGCCCGGAGGGCACCCCGGCCAGGATGCGCACCGCGGTGACGTCCACCCCGGCCGCCTCCAGCGCCGACCGGAGCGTGCGGCCGAAGTCGTCGTCGCCGCAGCATCCGGCCATCCGGACCGAGGCGCCCAGCCGGGCCGCGGCCACGGCCTGGTTGGCGCCCTTTCCGCCCGGCTGCAGCCGGGCGGCGGAGCCGAGCACGGTCTCCCCCGGCCCGGCCAGCCGGGGCACGGTGACCGAGATGTCCATGTTCAGGCTGCCCAGCACGGTGATCCTCGGCGGCGGCATGGATCCTCCTGACGGGTTCTCGCCACGGGGGCCGGTCCGGGCGGTCACGGCACAGTCAACCGCACCACCAGCCGGCCGCGGCGCGGGCGGCCCGGGCCCGGGCCTGCGGGTCCGGCTCGTCGCTGGCCCAGGCCACGTAGCCGTCCGGCCTTACTAAGGCGGCGGCGGGCAGCCGGGTCCCGGCGCAGTGGGTGTACCGGACCCGCCTGACCTGGTCCGGCAGGCCGTCCGCCGCCACATCCTGGCCCGCGTTCTGGCCCGCATCCTGGGTGGCCCCATCCGGCCCGGCCCCGTCCCGGGCCGCCGCGCCGTTCCCCTCCGGTGCGGCCGCGTCGAGGAGTACGAACAGACCGTTGTGGAACAAGTCGTAGAGCCGGGCCGTGGTGCCGTCCGTTCCGGTCACCCGGCCGCGCGGCAGCCGGGCGCCGGCCAGCGGGTGGGGCGCGCCTGCGCCGGCCAGCGGGCTGCCCGCCGGGACCGCGGGATACCGGATGGCCAGCCCCGAGTAGGTGCGGGCGAGCCGGGCCTGGACCGGGGGCAGCGGGGCGACGATCCGGTGCGCGGCCCAGCGCAGCGCCCGCCGGGGCGGGGTGCGCGCCGTGTTCAGCCGGAACTGCCGGCCCGCCAGGGCCAGGACGGCGGCGCCCACCGGATGACGCTCCGCCTGGTAGCTGTCCAGCAGCCAGCCCGGCGCCCGGCCGCTGGCGGCCGCGGCCAGTTTCCAGCCCAGGTTGACCGCGTCCTGCAGGCCGGTGTTCATCCCCTGCGCACCGGCAGGCGAATGCGTGTGCGCGGCGTCCCCGGCCAGGAAGATACGCCCGCTCCGGTACGCCGGGGCCTGGCGGCTCTCGCTGCGGTACCGCCCTGACCAGCGCAGATCGCGGGGCCCGAAGTCCTGGCCGGTGATCGCGACCAGGCTGGCGCGCACCTCGTCCAGGGTGACCGGGGCGGTCACCGGCACCTCCGCGCGCGCGTAGTCATACAGCACGACCCGGCACGAGCCATCCCGGAACGGGAACACCAGCAGCATGCCGCGGTCGGACAAGTCGCCGTAGGCGTCGGTCATGGGCAGGCCGTCGAGGAACAGGTCCGCCAGGAGCACCGACCCCGGGTTCGGGGCGCCCGGGAACGGCAGGCCCGTGGCCCGCCGGGTGAAGCTCCGGATCCCGTCGCAGCCGGCCAGGTACGCGGCCCGCTCGACCGTGCCGTCCGCCAGCGTCACCCGCACCTCACCGGCGTCTTGCTCGATGCCGGTGACCTCCGCTGACCAGCGGATCTCCGCGCCGAGCCCGGTTGCCCAGCTGGCCAGCAGCGCCTCGATCTGGCTCTGCGGCATGTCCAGCAGGTAGGGAAAGTCAGAGTCCAGCCGGCCGAAACCGATCGCCGCGCCCCGGGGCCCGAGGGGGAAGCTCGGAACGGGCAGCCCGGCCCCGGCGAACCGGGCCGCCTGGCCGCGCAGGTCGAGCAGTTCCATGCTCCGCGCGTGCAGGCAGATGGCCCGGGAGTCCGCGCGCAGCCCGTCGCGCCGCTCGATCACCACGCAGGGCACCCCGGCCAGGGCCAGTTCGCCCGCCAGCAGCAGCCCGGTCGGCCCCGCTCCGACCACGATGACCCGGTCCGGCCGCGCTTCCCGCACATGTCCTCCCCCCACCGGTCATGGGCTCCACGCACCTCCCGGCATGACTCCGGGCAAATAGGTGGTCCGGGCGCCCCCAATGGGGCATAACTTAAGCGATTAGCGCATCGAACGGTACGAGTACGCCAGCCAGGGTCACTAAACGCGATATCGGGTACGGTGGTGAAGATCACAGCGCTTCTGTCCAACGTCTCCGTCCGGACGCTCATCCTGGGCATCGATGAGACCGGACGCGTGATCCTGCATGACCGGAATGCCCCGGACATCCTCCCCCTGGATTCACTGGTCGGTGCGCACCTCAGCGACCTGGTCGCGACCCCCTCGACAGCCGAGTCGGCCCTCGCCACCCTGCTGGATGCCGTCCGGGCCGGCCGGGAGGCCACCGCGGTGCTCCCGATCGGCACCCGGGAAGGGCGCCGGGTGGAGACGGTCGCCAGCGTGCAGCCCATGCTCGGGGAGACCCCGGGCCTGGCCGCCCTGGCCGTGCTGAAGATGCCGCCCACCCAGCATGAGCGGTTCGTGGACCCGGCCCTGATGCGGCACTCGCTGCTGGACGACACCTTCCGGCAGATCGGCGCGACGCTCGACCTGGACCAGGTGGCCCGGGGCCTGATCAACATCCTGGTACCCCATTTCTGCACGGCGGCCGGCCTGCTCGTGCTGGAGAGCGTGGCCGCCGGGGACGAGTTCCCGGTCCACCCCCCGGATGGCGCCCAGCTGCTCCGCCGGCTCGCGGTGGCCACCGACGACGGCTCCCCCGGCTGGGACGCCGCGTTCCCGACCGGGGAGGTGCTGCTGTACCCGCCGGGCACCCCGTACGTGGAGTGCATGGACACCGGCAAGCCCGTCCGGGTGACGATGCTGGACCACCAGGCCGCCGTCGACATCGCGGAGTCGTGGCTGCGGCGGCCCGTGGCCGAGCTGCTGTCCGAGGCGTCCATGCTGCTGCTCCCGCTGTCCACCAAGGACGCGCGCGCTCGGCTTCTTCGTGTGCACCCGGAAGTCCGGGTACCGGCCGTTCGACGACTACGACTCCGAGATCGGCATGGAGTTCGCCTCCCGGGCCGGGATCTTCATCGACAACGCGCGCCAGTACAACCGGGAACGCACCACCGCGCTCACCTTGCAGCGGAGCCTGCTGCCGACCGGGCTGTCCGCGCCGTCGTCGGTGGACGTGCAGCACCGCTACCTGCCGGGCAGCAAGCTGATCGAGGTCGGCGGGGACTGGTACGAGTCGATCGCGCTGCCCGGGGCCCGGGCCGCGCTGGTGGTCGGTGACGTGGCCGGGCACGGTGTCCGCGCGGCCGTGACCATGGGCCGGCTGCGCACCGCGATCCACACCCTGGCCAGCCTGGAACTGGCGCCCGCCGACACGCTGCAGCAGCTCAACGAGCTGATGACGTCGCTCGGCGAACGGGAACCGCACTTCGCGACCTGCGCCTACGCGGTGTACGACGCGGTGACCGGGAGCTGCGAGATCGCGTCCGCGGGGCACCTGCCGCCGCTGCTGGTCCGGCCGGACGGCACCGGCGAGTTCCTCGACACCAGCCCGGCGCCGCCGCTCGGCGTGGGCGAGATCCCGGTCGAGAGCCGCACGTTCCAGATCGAGGACGGCAGCCTGCTCGTCCTGTACACCGACGGCCTGGTCGAAGACCGGCAGCGGGACATCGACGACGGGCTGAACTTCCTGCGGGACGTGTTCAAGGGCGAGGCCGCCCAGAATTCGCTGGACGATCTGTGCCGGGCCGCGCTGGCCGGCGTGTACGCCCATCAGCAGCGCGACGACATCGCGATCCTGATCGCCCGGCTCAGCCGGATCCCCGAGGATCACCACGTCACCTGGACCCTGCCGCCCGAGCTCACCTCGGCGGCCCGGGCGCGCAACCTGATCTGCGAGCCGCTGGAGCGGTGGAAGCTGGGCGAGCTCGTGCCCACCACCGAGCTGCTGGTCTCCGAGCTGGTCACGAACGCCATCCGGCACGCCACCGGCCAGGTCACGCTGCGGATGGTGCTCGAGGGGTCGCTGGTGTGCGAGGTGCTCGACGGCTCCGCCGCGCTGCCCCGGCTGCGCCACGCCGGGCGGGACGAGGAGTGCGGCCGCGGCCTGGAGGTGGTCAGCCAGCTCGCGCAGCGCTGGGGCGCGCGGCGGACCCCGCAGGGCAAGATCGTCTGGTGCGAGCAGGCACTCCCGGCCGTCAAGGCAGCCGCGGCGGACTGCCCGGCCGGGCCGGCGGCTGAGACCGCGAAGATCGCTGAGGCGGCTGAGGCGGCCGGCTGAACCGCTGAGGCCGCCGGGCCGGGCGGCTGACTGACCGCCCGCGGGCCCGGCCGGCTCCCCCGCTCAGGTCGCGGCGCGCCGGGTGTCCTGCCTGATCGACAGCTTCCCGTTCTGCATGATCCCGATGCGCTGTGCGCGGCGGGCGACCGCACTGTCGTGGGTGACCAGGATCAGGGTCAGCCCGGTGTCCCGCCACAGCTTCTCCAGCAGGCCCATGATGTCGTCCCGGGTTCCCTCGTCCAGGTTGCCGGTCGGCTCGTCGGCCAGCAGCACCTTGGGCTCCTTGACCAGGGCGCGGGCGATCGCCACCCGCTGCTGCTGGCCGCCGGACAGCTCCGAGGGCAGGTGCCGGGCCCGCTCACCCAGGCCCACATTCTCCAGCGCCGCCATGGACCGGGCGTGCCGCTCCTCCGCCCCGGTGCCCAGCGGGACCAGGGCGACCTCCACGTTCTCCAGGGCGCTCAGCGTCGGGATCAGGTTGAAGGTCTGGAAGATGAAGCCCATCGAGACCGCGCGGACCTTCGTGACCTGGGTTTCCCGCATGGCGGCCAGGTCCTGGCCGTCGAACTCCACGATGCCCGAGGTTGGCCGGTCCAGGCCGCCGAGGACCTGCAGCAGCGTGGTCTTCCCGTGCCCGGTCGGGCCCTGGATGGCCAGCCACTCGCCGTCTTCGATGACCAGGTCCACGCCGGCCAGCGCATCGACCGTCTCCCGGCCCTTCTGGTATCTCTTGGTGACGCCCGTCAGCTTGTACATGATCTTCCTCTCCGTCCGGCTCTCCCGGCCGTCACTCGGCCCTGCTCATCCGGCGCTGCTCATCCGGCGCTGCTCACTCGGCCCTGCTCATTCGACCCGGGCCAGCGCCGCGGCCGGGCGGAGCCGGGCCGCCCGCCAGCCACCGAAGCCGCCGGCGATGAGGCCGCCGGCGATGGCCAGCACCACGGCCAGGACGACCGCGCCGATGGTCACCGGCGCGCTCAGGTGGACCACCACCGTGTGCGTGGCGTCCGCGGCGGCCCGGCCGAAGAAGCCACCCGGCCGGCCGGTCCCGCCCCCTCCGCCGAACCCGCCCGGGCCGCCGCCGAAGGTCCGGGCCCCGCCGGGAGTGGCTGAGCCGCTGGTCTGGCCCACCGACGCGGACAGCGGCCGGGCCAGCTTGCCGACCAGGGCGGCCCCGGCGAAGCCGAGTGCGACGCCGGCCGCGCCGCCGATGATGCCGATGGTGATCGACTCCCCCATCACCTGGCCGACGATCCGCCGGCTCCGCCAGCCGAGCGCCTTGAGCGTGCCGAACTCCCGGACCCGCCGGGCCACTGCCGCGCTGGTCAGCAGGCTGGCCAGCAGGAACGCGGCGATCAGCACCGCGATCGCCAGCCACTTGCCGAGGTTGTTGGCCAGGCTGGACGCGCTCGACAGCGACCCGGTGATCTCGCTGGCCAGGCTGCTCGACGTGGTCACGGTGGCCTTGGGCAGCATCCCGGAGATCTCCTTGGCCACGCCGCTGATGTTCGAGGCGCTGTTGGCGGCCACGTAGATCGTGTTGACCTTGCCCGTCAGGCTGGCCAGCTTCTGCGCCCGGGCCAGCGGGATGAACACGTCAGAGGCGTCGCTGCCCGCGCTGGCGATGCCCACCACCGTGAAGCTGGTCTTGGCGACGGTGACGGTCGAGCCGATGCTCAGCTTCTTCTGGGTGGCGTAGTCGGAGTTGACCACGGCCACGTTGGAGGTGGCGTCGGAGGACGAGAACGTGCGGCCGGACTTGAGCTTGGCCGAGCTGAGCGGCCCGAGGGCCCCGGTGCTCAGGTTGACCCCGCTGACCGTGAACGAGCTGGACTTGAAGTTGCCGCGGAAGGACCCGCCCCCGCCGCCGGTCCCGCCGCCACCGCCGAAGCCGCCGGTCCCGCCGCCGCCGGAGGTGTTGATGGCCGGGATCTTGCCGGTGATGACCGGCGTCGGTGAGGCTGAGCGCCCCGGCCGCGCCGGCGACATTGTGCAACTGGCCGATGCTGGTGACCGACGCCGAGGACAGGGTGCCCTGGCCGATGCTGGTCAGGTTGTCAATGTCGATCTTCGTGCCGGACGCGGGCCGTGTCCGGCTGCCCACCCGGCCCCGGAAACCGAAGCCCGTCGGGCCGCCCGAGCCCGCCGTGGGCGTCTGGGTGACCGTGATGTCGGTACCCACCCCGTACAGCGAGTGCAGCACCGTGCCCTGGGCGTTCTTGACTCCCGAGGATGCCGCGGTCACGGTTATCACCAAACCGATTCCCAGGGCCAGGCCGAGGGCGATGAATATCGCCTGGCGCATCCGCCGGCGCAATTCGCGCCGCAGATAGGTGAAGAACATGAAGACTCCTCCGGGAATGCCCGCATCACCACGCGGGCCCATGCTGATCCTGGAAATGCGCTGCACGGTATGAGCCGCACGGTGTGAGCCGCGCCGCGTCCGCCGCATAGCGTCCGCATTGCGCCCGCCGCATTGCGTCCGCGGAATTGCGTCCGCGGCACGGGCGCAGATGACGCGGCTCTCCGTGCGAGCTAGATCCTGGCGGTCATTCCTGAATGGTTGCTGCAGGGGCTCTGCAGGATCGCCGTGTTCCCGGGCTCGATCTGATCACGGGCCGATCGGGTGGCCGGCGGGGCCGGGTCGCGCGTCAGTGACGGCTGCGCGCGACGAACAGCCGCAGCCACAGCTGGCCCTTGATCTCCCAGCGGTGCACCAGCGTGAAACCCAGGCCGTGCAGGATCAGCACCGGCTTGGGCGTGGTCCACTCCACGACCCACAGCCGCCTGACCTGGGTCAGGCGCCGGAGGATTACCGAGGCGGACGCGTAGGTGCCGCCGAGGGTGGCGGACTGCTGCGGTGAGAGGCCGGCGCTGACGTCACGCAGCCGGGCCAGCCCGCCCGTGACTCTCCACGGGGCCGCCATTACCTCCGGATAGCTGCGCGCCCCGCGCGGCAGGTAACTGCCGCGCGGCGCGGGATTAACGGGCGCGCGGCAAGGGCGATTGGCGATTGGCTGCCGCGCGGCCCGGGCTAACTGCCGCGCGCGGCGCGGATCGTCTCCCGCAGCGAGTTCGTCGTGGCCAGCACCGCCGAAGGCTCGTAGCCGCAGTGCGCCATGCAGTTCGCGCAGCGCGGGTCCTTGCCCCGGCCGTAGGAGTCCCAGTCGGTGGTCTCGATCAGCTCCTTGTACGTCTTCACGTACCCGTCGGCCATCAGGTAGCAGGGCTTCTGCCAGCCCAGCAGCGAATAGGACGGGATCCCCCAGGCGGTGCAGCCGAAGTCCTGCTTGCCCTCCAGGAAGTCCAGGAACAGCGGCGTGTGGTTGAGGCGCCAGCGCTTCCGGTTCCCGTTGTCGAACGCCTTGTGGAACAGTTCCCGGGTCTCGGTGACGCCGAGGAAGTGATCCTGGTCAGGGGCCTTCTCGTAGGCGTAGGCGGGCGAGATCTGCATCTCGTCGATGCCCAGGTCGTCGTTGAGGTAGTTGAGCACGTCGATGACGGTCTGCGGGGTGTCGGTGTTGAAGACGGTGGTGTTCGTGTTGACCTTGAACCCCCGCTGCTTCGCCTCCTTGATCGCCGCGACCGCGTCGTCGAACACGCCGTCCTTGCAGACCGACTCGTCGTGCCGCTCGCGCAGCCCGTCGATGTGCACCACCCAGGCGAAGTACGGCGACGGCTTGAACTTGTCGATCTTCTTGGGCAGGAGCAGCGCGTTGGTGCACAGGAAGACGAACTTCTTCCGCTTGACCAGCTCGGCGACCAGCTCGTGGATCTGCGGGTGCATCAGCGGCTCACCGCCGGCGATGGACACCATGGGGGCGCCGCACTCCTCGATGGCGGCCAGGGCCTGCTCCACCGGCATCCGCTGCTTGAGCAGGGTGTGCGGCTGCTGGATCTTCCCGCAGCCCGCGCACTTCAGGTTGCACGCGAACAAGGGCTCCAGCTCGACCAGAAGCGGGAACTTCTTGGTCCTGGTCAGCTTCTGGCGCATCAAGTACGAGCCGATGCGCATGCTCTGGCGTAGGGACACGCTCATGACTGCCTAACCTCCTTGGGCAGGCTGAATCGGATGTTCTCAGTAGTGATCACACGCTCGCTGACCTCGACGGTGCCGAGGCCCGTCAGAGCGGTGATGATGTCCTGCACGACCGCCGGGGGCGCGGACGCGCCCGCGGTCAGGCCGATCGTGGACACCCCCGCCAGCCAGCTCAGCTCGATGTCGGACGGGCCGTCGATCAGGTAGGCGGTGGTGCCCGCCCGCTGCGCGGTCTCCACCAGCCGCACAGAGTTCGATGAGTTCGCCGACCCGGCCACCAGCACCAGGTCGGAGTCGGCGGCCACGACGCGGGCCGCGCGCTGCCGGTTGGTGGTCGCGTAGCAGATGTCGTCGCTGCCCGGCGCGCGGGCGGCGGGGAAGCGGTCGCGCAGCGCCTCGGCGATGTCCGCTGCCTCGTCGGCGGCCAGCGTGGTCTGCATGAGGTAGGCCACCTTGCCCGGGTCCGGCGGCTGGAGCGCGCCGACATCCTCCGCCGTCTGGACCAGGGCCACCGAGTCCGGCGCCTCGCCGAGGGTGCCCTCGACCTCCTCGTGCCCCTCGTGCCCGATCAGCGCGACCAGGTAGCCGTCCGAGGCGAACCGGCGTGCCTCGGCGTGCACCTTGGCCACGAGCGGGCAGGTGGCGTCTACCGTGGTGAGCCCGCGGCGGTCGGCCTCGGAGCGGACCGCCGGGGACACGCCATGCGCGGAGAACACCACGCAGGCGCCGTCCGGCACCTCGCTGAGCTCGTCCACGAAGATCGCCCCGCGCTCCTCGAGCCCGGCCACCACGTGGGAGTTGTGCACGATCTGCTTGCGCACGTAGACCGGCGGCCCCTGCTGGTCGAGGGCCCGCTCCACGATCTCGATGGCCCGCTCCACCCCGGCGCAGAAGGAGCGCGGCCCGGCCAGCAGCACCTGCCGCTGCCCCACGGCCGCGGCCCACCGGGCCAGCGCGGGCCCGGCGGCCCGCAGCGACCGCAGCGCGGCCAGCCCGCCGCCCAGCGCCCCGGGGCTGACCAGGGGACGGTCTGGCGTATCGGAGACGGCCCGGACCACCGCCAGCGGCCTGCCGTCCGCCGCGCCGGCCAGCACCGCCGACTCCATATCCGCAACGAGGGCCCCGGTCGCGGCCAGTCGTTCCCGCTCGGCGCCACGGACCAGATGGTCCACGGTGACGACCCGGCCGACCCGGACCCGCAGCCCCGCCCGGCGCAGCTCGCCCGCCAGCAGGATCGCCGAGGCGCAGGGGATGACGTTGTGACCGTCACTGACCTCGCTCGCGACCACCAGGTCGCCGGGGCGCAGGTCGGCGGCCAGCCCGGCGCCCGTGCCGGCCACGGCCAGGGCCGCGAACGGCTGGTGGCGCAGTGTGGCCGCCTGGGCGCTGGCCCGGCGCGGCCCGTAGCCGGTCGCCACGACCTGGCCCGCGCCGACCTGGGCCGCGCCGGCCTGGGCCGCGCTGGCCTGGCCCGCACTGGCCTGGGCTGCACTGGCCTGGGCTGCATCGCGCAGTCCGCGCCGGATCGCCCTGGCCTCCAGCCGCAGCGGGGCGCAGACCAGCAGCCCGGACCCGGTCACCGGGCTGCGGCGCACCCGCACGCTGGCCGCCTGGAGCCGGGTCATGGCCGGGCCCCCAGGTAGCGGCCCAGCGCGGACACCGGGAAGACCAGCCGGTACAGGTGGTAGTTGATGTAGAAGTCGCCGGGGAAGCCCGTCCCGGTGTACTGCGGCTCATCCCAGGTGCCGTCCGCGCGCTGGTGCTCGGCGAGCCAGCGCACCCCCGCCTCCGCGGCCGGGCCCGGCGGACCCGCCGCGAGCAGGGCCAGCAGCGCCCACGCGGTCTGGGACGCGGTGGATGTGCCGTGCCCGGCCAGCTGCGGGTCGTCGTAGGAACGCATGTCCTCGCCCCAGCCGCCGTCCGGGTTCTGGCGGGATTCCAGCCAGCGGACCGCGCGGCGGATGACCGGCTTGGACGGCGGCACCCCCGCCGCGATCAGGGCGGGCACCACGGCGCCGGTGCCGTACACGTAGTTGGCGCCCCAGCGGCCGAACCAGGAACCGTCCTCCTCCTGGGCCCGCAGCAGCCAGACCACGCCCCGGCGGGCGGCCCGGCTGCCCGCCAGGCCCTCCGCGGCCAGCGCCTCGACCACGTGCGCGGTCACGTCGGCCGACGGCGGGTCGATGACCGCCCCGAAGTCACAGAACGGCAGCTTGGTCACCAGCGTGGAGGTGTTGTCGGCGTCGAACGCGCCCCACCCGCCGTCGGCGGACTGCATGCCGGTGATCCAGCGCAGCCCGCGGCCGATGGCGGGGTGGCGGGGCTGCCCACCCTGGACCTCCCCCTGCGCGGTGCGGCGGAGGGCCAGCACGGCCTCCGCGGTGTCGTCGATGTCGGGGTAGCCGTCGTTGTCGAACTCGAACGCCCAGCCGCCCGGCTCCAGCCAGGGCCGGCGCACCTGCCAGTCACCCGGGCCGGGTATTTCCTCGTCGAGCAGCCAGTCAGCCGCCCTGGTCATCGCGGGGTGGTCGGGCGGCAGCCCGGCGTCGGCCAGCGCGACGACGGCCAGCACGGTGTCCCACACCGGTGACTGGCAGGCCTCGAGCCTGCGGATCGGGCCGTCGGGGGTGTCTTCGTAGATGGTGAACCGGTCCAGCCCGGCCAGGCCGCGCTTGATCACCGGGTGGTTGAGCCCGTAGCCGAGCAGGTGCAGGGCGATCAGTGAGTACACCCAGGGCGGCTGGATCCCTCCCCAGCAGCCATCCTGCTCCTGCCGGGCGATGATCCAGTCCGCGCAGCGGCGCAGCGCGGCGCGCCGCATCGCCCGCACCGGCCGGGTCCGGTGGCCGTGCCGCTCGAGCACGTGCAGCATCCGGTCCAGCCCGCCGAAGGCGAGATCCCAACCGGTCCGGTCCGCGGCCTGGGCCGACTTGCGGGCCCGGTCACCTGGCCCATCGTGGCCAGGCGCCCGGATCTCGTCCAGGCCGAAGGGGAGGGACCGGACCGGCCGGAGCGAGCCCACCACGGTCAGCGGCACGATCGTCTGCCGCGCCCAGCAGGCCCAGTCGTACACATTAAGCGGGAACCAGGCCGGCAGGTACACCATTTCGGGAGGCATCACCGGCAGGTCATCCCAGGACCACTGGCCGAACAGCGCGAGCCAGATCCTGGTGAACACCCGGGTGGCCCGGATCCCGCCCCGGGCGTTGATCCACTCGGCTGCCCTGGCCATGTGCGGCGCGCCGGGCAGGTGCCCGGCCAGCCGCAGGGCGACGTAGGCCTCGACGGTCGTGGACAGGTCTCCCGGGCCGCCGAAATAGTTGGCCCACGTCCCGTCGGCACGCTGCTGGGAGGCGATCCACCGGCCAGCGGCCGCGGTCTCCTCCTCGGTGCGGATGCCCAGGAACTCCCGGAGCAGGAGATCCTCAGCGTCCATCGTGACGTTGGTCTCCAGCTCCCCCTGCCACCAGCCCTGCTCGTGCTGGAGGCCGAGCAAGTGGTCGCGGGCGCGGGCCAGCGCGGCCTCCGCGCCCGAGAGCGCTGAGGGACCGCCAGATCGCGCGTGCGTCACTGTCATCGTCTCGCCTCGCCTTCACCACACTGCTCCGCATCAGCACCTGACTCAGCAGCCACACCAGAGCGCGGCCTTGAGTCGGCGCTGACCGCCGTAAGCACCGCCGGGTCCTCAGCTCTGAGGGCCCGCACCAGCGGTCAACCTGTCAATCTCTGATCACCGCGACCTCACGGCTCACCAGTGGGCACAGTCGTCATCACAGGCGTCCCGTCAGCCGACGCCTGATCACAGGACCGCTCACCATTGGCGCGCCGTGATGAACTCAGCGATCCCCGCGAACTCGGCACGCACTTCGTCGGGCATGCCGGTCTCGGTCAGGCACTTCTCAGCCGCGGCCAGCTGCGCCGCGGCCTCGTTCTCGGTCCAGTCCTTGCCGCCCGCCTCCTCGACGAGGCGTGCCGCCCGGAGCAGGTCTTCCTCGCTCAGCGGCTCGGTCCTGGCCAGCAGCCCGGCCAGTTCCTCCCCGGCCGGGGAGCCACTGTCCAGGGCGGCCACCACGGGCAGTGACTTCTTCCTCGCCCGCAGGTCCGCGCGGACCGGCTTGCCGGTCACCTCGGGCGCACCCCAGATGCCGAGCAGGTCGTCGGTCAGCTGGAAGGCCAGCCCAGCGTGGGCGCCGAAGCCAGCCAGGCCCATGGCCAGCCCGGGCGCAGCGCCGACGTGGATAGCCCCGATGCTGCACGCGCAGGCCATCAGCGCGGCCGTCTTGTCGCCGGCCATGGTCAGGCACTCGGGCAGGTTCACGTCGTTGCGCTGCTCGAACGCCAGGTCGGCGCCCTGCCCCGCGATCAGCCGGAGGACCGCGGCGGACAGGCAGCGCGCGGCCCAGATGCCCTGGGCGGCGGTGTCCTCCAGCAGGATGTCCTGGGCCAGCGCGAGCAGCGCGTCGCCGGCCAGGATGGCCGCCCCGACGCCGTGCACGGTCCAGGCGGTCGGCCGGTGCCTGCGCTCGGTGTCGCCGTCCATGATGTCGTCGTGCAGCAGCGAGAAGTTGTGCACGAGCTCCACCGCGACCGCGGCGGGCACGCCGCGCTCCGGCGACGCCCCGGCCGCCCTCGCCGAGAGCAGCGCCAGCGCCGGGCGCAGCGCCTTGCCCGCCCCGCTGCCGTCCAGCCCCAGGTGATAGGCGGCGACGGTGCGGACTTCCGGGCTGAGCCGGTCCACCGCCGCGGCGATCGCCGGGCCGACGAGATCGCGGGCGGTCTCCACGCCCGCGGGCATCACGGCGGTCACGACGTGGCCCCGGCGACCTCGGCCGCCCGCGCGGCCACAGGAGCCTCGCGGCGTGATTGGTTGATATCGCGTCGCAGCTCACGCGCTGCGGACAGTCCGCTTCGCACGGCACCCTCCATCGTGTCGGGCCACCCGGTATTGGTCCACGCGCCCGCGAGCACCAGGCCAGCCAGCCTGGTCGTGGCTCCCGGCCGCTTCTCGCCACAGCCGGGCTCCTGCCGGAAGGTGGCCCGGCGTTCCCTGGTGACGAAGAAGTCAGTGATCCGCGCGTCACGCGCGGCGGGGAAGATCTCCTCCAGCGCGGGCACGAACTGCTCCCGCAACTGGGCCGCAGGCGTGTCCACGACGTCATCCGCGGCCGACACGGAGACGGCCAGGTACTGCCCGGCGGCCAGCCCCGAGGGCCCGGTGCGGTCGAAGACCCACTGCACGGGCGAGTCCACCGCGGCCGCGAACGGCAGCCGGGTCACCCGCCGGTCGTACAGGACGTGCACGTTGACGATCGGGGAAGCGCCCAGCTCGCGCCACCGCTCCGGGCCCGGGCCGGGAGCCGCGGCACCCTCCGGGAGCAGCCGGGCCGCGGCCTCCGGCGGCACGGCCAGGACCACCCCGTCCGCCGCGGCGATGTCCGCGGTGAGCGCGGCATCGCTCACCCCGCGGTCGGCCAGCTGCACCTGGAAACCGCCGCCCGGCCGGGGCTGGACCGAGGTCACCTTCGCCCCGAGCCGCACGCTCGCGCCGAGCTGGTCCAGCAGCCGCGCGGCGGCCTGGCCGTGCAGGTCGCCGAGCGGGACGGCTGGCGTGCCGATATCCGCCGCATCGCGGGCCCCGAGCAGCGCGGTGCGCACCACCGTGGCCGCCAGGGACAGGTTGGCGTCGTCCCCCGCCACGTTCAGCGCGGACACGGTGAACAGGTCCCAGAGCACCCGCCGGGCACGCTCGCTCTGCCCCCGGGCGGCCAGCCAGTCACCCAGGCGCTGCGCGTCGAGGCCGGGCCGGGAGGGGTCGAGGAACCGCATGGCCAGGGCGGCCCGGGTGACCCGGAGCCGCTCAGCGGGCGAGAGCAGGGGGTAGGTAACCAGCGCCTGGCCCATGTGCAGCGGGCCGGGTAGCCGGGTGCGGCGCAGCCGGGCCTGGCCGTGCGGGCCCAGCACCATGACATCGAAGCGGTCCTGGAGGGACACCGACCCGGTCATCCCCAGCCGGTCGATCAGCTCGCGGTAGGCGGTGCAGCAGCCAAGGAACACATGCTGGCCGTTGTCGACCACCAGGCCGCCGCGGGTGAACGAGCAGGTCGCCCCGCCCAGCCGGGGCCGGGACTCGAGCAGCGTGACCCGGCTGCCCGCCTCGCGCAGCGCGATCGCGGCGGTGATCCCGGCCAGCCCGCCACCGACCACCACCACATGGCGCCCGCCCCGGTCCTGGCCGGCCCTCGACTGGCCGGGACTCGACTGGCCGGCAGCGGGCTGGCCGGCAGTGGGCTGGCCGGCACCCGACTGGCCGGGGCGCGCCGGGACCGCGCTGTGCGGCTCGGGGCTCATCGGGGCGCTCCCGCGGTCGTCGTGGGCTGGGACGGCCCCGCGCGCCCGGACCGCAGCGCGGCGCCGGCCAGTGACCTGACCGCCACCATGGCCTTCTGGCCGGGCGAAAGGGAGACCCGGCGCTGCAGCACGAGCTCCGGGGCGGCGGCGATGCTCTGCAGCAGGCGGTAGTAGATCCCGGCCATGGCGCCGGTGCACGCCGCGCTGCGCCGGTCCAGCATCGGCATCAGCCGCAGCCCGCGTGCGTACCAGTCACGGGCCCGCTCCGTCTCGAAGACCACGAGGTCCACGAGCTTCGGGTCGGCGGCCGGCCAGCCGGAGCCGTCGGGGCGCAGCTCGGTGCCGAACCGCTTGAAGTCCTCGTCGGGCAGGTAGATCCGCCCGTCCCGGTAGTCCTCGCGGATGTCGCGCAGGATGTTGGTGAGCTGGAGCGCCACGCCGAGCGCGTCGGCCAGCGGGGCGGCCGTGGCCACATCGCGGGTCCCGAACACCCCCAGGGACAGCCGCCCGATGGAGCCGGCCACGCAGCGGCAGTAGACCCGCAGGTCCTCGAACGTCGTGTAGCTGGTGCCCCGCACGTCAGCTTCGCACCCGTCGATCAGCTCGCCGAACGCCTCCAGCGGGATGGGGAACCGCCGGCCCGCGTCGTCGAGGGCCACGAGCACGGGATCGCCGGCCCCGGCCGCTTCCGGGCCCGGGGTGCCCAGGGTGGCGGGGGCGCTTCCGCCCGCCACCGCCATGATGCTGGCCCGGGCCGCGGCCAGGGCGGCGAGCTTGTCAGCCGCGAGCATGGTGCCGTCACCAATGTCGTCGATACGGCGGGCGAACGCGTAGACGGCCGCCAGGGCCCGCCGCTTGTCCGGGGGCAGCAGCCGGATGCCATAGGAGAAGTTGCGCGCCTGAGACCAGGTGATCTCCTCACAGTGCCGGTAGGCCGCCGCCACGTCCATCGCATCACCTCCCAGCTGCATAAGCCCTCAACATCTCCCTGGCGAGCCGGCCGCGGCGCGGCTTGTGGGTAGCGCGCAGCACATCATGTCCGGCCGCCGTGATGGCGGCCAGGGCGGCCCGGCCGCCCGCGACGTAACCGGCCACGGCAACCCGGGCAGATCCGTGCAAATTCCCCACCAGCGGGGCGCCTTCGTCCAGAAGCCGGCCCGCCCGCTCCACCTCGAACGCCATCAGGGCCCGCAGGTGCGGCCCGGCCGACGGGGCGGCGAGGTCGCTCTCGGCGCAGCCGAACCGCTCCATGTCCTCGGCCGGCAGGTAGATGCGGCCCGCCTGGTAGTCCTCCGCCACGTCCTGCCAGTGCTCGGCGAGCTGCAGCGCGGTGCAGACCCGGTCGGAGAGGATCATCCGCTCGGGGGTGGCCGCCCCGAAGACGTACAGGACGATCCGGCCCACCGGGTTGGCCGACAGCTCGCAGTAGCCGGCCAGGTCGCTGAAGGCCGGGTAGCGGGTAACCACCTGGTCCTGCCGGTTGGCCCGGATCAGGTCCGCGAACACCTGCTGCGGGACGCCGCACTCCCCCACCACCGCGGCCAGCGCGCGGACCACCCCGATCCGGGGCCCGTCCCCGGGCGGGCCGGGCGGCGGGCGTGCCATCCCGGACGGGGCTGTCCTGGACGGGGCCGTCCTGGGCGGGGCTGGCCAGGGCGGGCGCCTCCCGCAGGGCCGGGTCCTGGAACTGGTAAAGCCGACCGAGGTCGGCTTCCAGCTCGTCCAGGAGTTGGGATCTTTCGTCAGGAGGGGCCTCATCGCCCATGTCGTCCACGGCCCGGGCGAACCCGTAGACCGCCTCCAGGCGCCGCCGGTACCGGCCCGGCAGCAGCCGCAGCGCCACCGGGAAGTTCTCGCCCGAGGCCTGGGCAGCCGCAGCCGACCCGATGGCCTCCGCGGACGGAGAAGCCACCGCCGTGCCGCGTGGCTCATCCAATCGAGGTACCCCCTGGATCACAGCACCCATCACCGCACACTTGCCGTACAAAATGCAAACAATGACATGGACGTCACCTGACACCGGTGTCGCAGATCGTCCCGATGAAGCCCCGCACGTTCAACCCGGCCTTCACCCGAACCGTACTATCTCATTATGCCCAGCCGCCTGGCGGGCACGCGCGCGGGGCAGGCATGGCGCTGCGTATCACATTGCGTGGGCCATTAGCAACGCGCAGTCTAGTGGAGTTTCCCGGGATTTGCTGCTGACCCGGGCTAGCCCCGCGGCGGAGCATCGCCGCAGGTCAGAGCCATGTTCGCGATAATGTCACGGCCGCCGGGATATGTTTCAGGTGCGTTACGAATTGGCAGCATCTCAGCGATATCAGTGAGGGCCGTGACGCGCGGCCGGCCCGCTTGCCGGGCGAGGTTACCGAACGCAATCTATACGCGACGGTACAGCGCCAGCCGGTCCGCGCCTTTGCCGCGGGCCCCGGCCGGGACTGGCTCCCATTCACTGACACCAATGTCATATTCGCGGGCTGGCCGGGCGGCCCGCATCCGGGCCGGCCCGGGCAGGCGCGACGGCCCCCGGACCCGGCCGGCAGCCTAGCCCGAACTGACGGTCCAGGGCACCGGGGCGGCTGCCGGGAACACGGCCATGCCGAACCAGGGACGGCAGGCGACGGGCCGGCGAGGCCGGGCGGGCGGCAGCGCAAGCCCAGGTAGTGCGCACCCGCGGGGAGGCGGCGAACCTCAGGGGCGCCGGACCCGGGAGTCCGAGGGCGCGGTGAACCAGAGGGCGGTGAACCAGAGGGCCCAGGAACGAAAAGGCAGCGGGGCCAGAAGGCAGCGGGCCGGCCCCGCCGGCGCCTGAACACCTCCAGGCTCACCAGCACGCTCCGTTTACCCCTAAATAGGGATAAATGCCCGCAAGCTGGGCTCATACAGCATTTTCCCAGTAAGGCACATTACCGACTGCTACGCTCTCGAACCTCGGGGGGGTCTCCGAAGCTCCTTCGTAGCCATGTGGTCACAATCCGTTCCACTACCACTTCGAGGCCTGAGCCATGGGGTTGCGTCTCCGGTCCATCCGCCAGCGGATCTTCCTGCTCACTCTTGTCCCGGTGCTTTCGCTGATCGCGCTGTACGTGTTCGCCACGTTCCTGACGGCCCGGGGAGCACTCACGCTGTCCGAGGCCACCACGATCAAGAACGTCACCGGCGTGCCGACCGGCGCGTTCCTGAGCCAGATCGACGCCGAGCGGCCGCTCGCGATCGTGTACCTGTCCAGTCCCACCGGCGCCAACCTGGCCTCGCTCCAGGTCCAGCAGAGCAAGACCGACGCCGTGGCCCATATGCTGCAAACCGACCTGAACTCGCCGGGCACGATGAACAACGCGACCGCGCCCGAGAAGCAGGCCATCGCCACCCTGCTGACCGACGTCAAGACCCTCCCGGGGCTGCGCGCCCAGGTGCACTCCCAGATCATCAGCAAGTCCAGGGCCCTGGACGAGTACAACGCGATGGTGGCCGACTCCTACTCGGTCATCGACCAGGCCATCCTCGAGCAGACCAACGCCACGCTGGTGACCCAGGCGCAGGCCTTCATCCGGATGGGCCGGGCCGAGGACCTGATGCTGCAGGAGAGCTCGGTCATCTCCGGCGACCTGGCCGCGCGGTCGTTCCCCGCCGCGGACCGCCAGCTGTTCACCCAGCTGGTGGGGGCGCGCCGGGCCCTCTACGCCCAGACGCTGCCGGACCTGCAGCCGCAGTACCGCGGCTACTACACCCACGACATCAGCCCGCAGGCGTCCACCGCCCTGACCGGGCTGGAAGACCGGGTGATGAGCGACACCAGGACCGCCGGCCCGCCCCCGGTCCAGCCGCTGCAGTGGGAAGCCGCGGTGGGCGGCGTCGCTGCAGGCCTGTCCAAGGCCGCCACGCAGGCCTCGGACGTGATCACCGCCAAGGCAACGTCCAACTCTGACCACACGTACCTGGAGCTCATCCTGGCGGGCGGGCTGGGCCTGCTCGCGGTGATCCTGTCCATCCTCGTGTCGCTCGTGGTCGGCCGGGGCATCGTCCGGGAGCTGGCCGCGCTCCGCGATGCGGCGCTGGAACTGGCGCATAAACGGCTGCCCGACGTGGTGCGCCGGCTGGCGGCCGGCCAGGACGTGGACGTGACCGCCGACGCTCCCGAGCTGCCCGCCAGCTCGGACGAGATCGGCCAGGTCCGGCAGGCTTTCGTGGCGGTCCAGGAGACCGCGGTGGAAGCGGCCGTGGGCCAGGCGCGGCTGCGCCAGGGCATCAGCGACATCTTCCGGAACCTGGCCCGGCGCAGCCAGTCGCTGCTGCACCGCCAGCTCGCCCTGCTTGACGCGATGGAGCGGCGGGCCCGGGAGCCGGAGGAACTCGAGGACCTGTTCCGGATCGACCACCTCACCACCCGCATGCGGCGGCACGCGGAGAGCCTGATCATCCTGTCCGGGGACGCGCCCGCCCGGGCCTGGCGCCGGCCCGTCCCGTTCGTGGACGTGCTGCGGGCGGCCGTGGCCGAGGTCGAGGACTACACCCGGATCAAGGTCACCACGAGTACCCGGGCCGCCATCGCCGGGCCCGCCGTGGCGGACGTCATCCACATGATCGCGGAGCTCGCGGAGAACGCCGTGGTGTTCTCGCCGCCGAACACCCCCGTGCTGATCAGCGGGGACGTGGTCGGGCGCGGGTTCGCGGTGGAGATCGAGGACCGCGGGCTGGGGCTGAGCGAGGAGCGGCGGGCCGAGCTGAACGACCTGCTGGAGAACCCGCCGCCGTTCGACCTGTCCGGCAGCGACCAGCTCGGCCTGTTCGTGGCCAGCCAGCTGGCCAGGAAGCACAACATCCGGATCTCCCTGCGGGGCTCCCCGTACGGCGGGACCACCGCGATCGTGCTCATCCCGATCACCCTGGTCATCACCGAGGAGAGCTACCAGCAGGACGGGGCGGACCAGGGCACCAGCGTGCAGCTGAGCGGCCGGCATGCCGCCCGGGAAGACACGAGCAGCTTCACCGCGGTCACCGGCGACCCGGTCCGGGCCACCGGGCCGGCCGCGGGGCCCAGCCGGGTTGCCGTGGCCGCGGTGGACGACGCGGCCGAGCGGTGGCCGGCCGAGCGGTGGCCGGCCGACAGCGGAGCCGATCCGTGGACGGCCCACGTCGCGGCGGAGACCTGGACCGACCCGAACGACGCGGGCGGATGGCCCGACCAGGGAGCGGGCGACGCCGCGGAGACCGGCAACGGGCGGAACGGGTTCCACGGGTTCCCGGATCCCGGCGACGCGGAAGCCTGGCCGCCGGTTATCGACCCCGGGCCCGCGGAGTCCCCCGGGTACCGCGAGCTGGGCGATGGTGACGAGGACCTCGCCGACTCGGACTCGCTGCCGCGCCGGGTGCGCCAGGCCAGCCTGGCCCCGCAACTGCGGGAGAACACGCTGTACGGGCACACGGCCACGAACGGGGATTCCGTGGCGGCCCCGGCAGCCCAGGAAGAACGCTCGCCCGAAGAGGCGAGGAGCACGATCACCGCCATCCAGCAGGGCTGGGAGCGGGGACGCTCGCTCTTCGACCCGCCGGCGAAGGCCACCGAGACGACGACCGGCGCTGAGGCACAGCCCAGCCCCGGGGACGCCAGTCCCGCCGAGCCCGGCCCCGCGGAGCCCAGCCCCGCGGAGGCCGGCCATCAGGACGATGAGTGACGGCAGGGGAAGCAGATGAGTGGGGCAGAGCAGGAGAATGGCGCAGGCCCGGGTTCAGCCAGCGACCTGAACTGGCTGCTTGATGACCTGGTGGTGCGCGTACCCGACGTGAACAGGGCGGTCATCCTGTCCCGCGACGGCCTGGCGATCGCCGCGTCGAACGCGCTGACCCGGGAGGATGCCGAGCACCTGGCCGCCGTGGCGTCCGGGTTCCAGAGCCTCGCCCGGGGGGCGGGCCGCCACTTCGGCGGGGGTGTCGTCCGGCAGACCATCGTGGAGATGGACACGGCGTTCCTGTTCGTGACGTCGGCCGGTGAGGGCAGCTGCCTCGCGGTGCTCAGCCCGGCCAGCGCGGACGCGGGCCTGGTCGCCTACGAGATGGCGATCCTGGTCAAGCGGGTCGGCCAGCACCTGTCGGTGAACCCCCGGCCGGGCACGGCCGGGGAGGTCACGGACTGACCCCGGCATGCCGTCGCCCGACGATCACTGGCTGGACGAGGAAGCCGGCCCGGTCGTACGGCCGTACGCGCTGATCCGCGGCCGGACCCGGCCGACCGGGGAGACCCTCGACCTGATCGCGATCATCACGGCGGTGCGCGGGGCCCATCTGGATACCTCGTCCCTGGATCCGGAGCACCTCGCGGTGCTGAGGATCTGCCGCCTGCCGACCTCGGTCGCGGAAATCGCGTCCGATCTCGACCTGCCCCTGGGCGTGGTCCGGATCCTGCTGGGTGACCTGCAGGACCGTTCTCTCGTCGCAATCCACCACCCGATCCCGCCGGCCCGGCTGCCAGACGTGCAGATCCTGAAGGAGGTCGTCGATGGCCTACGCCGCCTCTGACCGGGCCGCCAGCCCCGGGCGGACGCCCGTCACCATCAAGATCCTTATCGCGGGGGGCTTCGGAGTAGGCAAAACCACCCTGGTCGGGTCGCTGACCGAGATCCGCCCGCTGCGCACCGAGGAGCCGCTGAGCGAGCCGGGTGCCGCGGTGGACCGGCTCGACGGGGTGGAACGCAAGCGCACCACCACCGTGGCGCTGGACTTCGGCCGGATCACCATCCGCGAGAACCTGGTCATCTACCTGTTCGGCGCGCCGGGCCAGGACCGGTTCTGGTTCATGTGGGATGAGCTGGCCCGCGGTGCCCTGGGGGCGATCGTCATGGCCGACACCCGCCGGCTGGCGGACTGCTTCCCGTCCGTGGACTACTTCGAGCGGCGCGGCATCCCGTTCGTGGTCGGCGTGAACTGCTTCGACGGTGCCCGGCGGTACCGCCGCGAGACGGTCAGGTCGGCGCTGGACCTGGATCCCGAGGTGCCCGTGGTCCTGTGTGACGCCCGGCAGCGGGGGACCTGCCGGGATGCCCTGATCGCCCTGGTCGAGCACGCTCTCCAGGTGCTCCGCAGCCGGCAGGCCTACGCGCCCTCACCCGGGGCCCCGCCGCGCGCCCCGGCGGCAGAACCAGCCCCCTAACGGTCTGATCGCGGCCGGTCGGCCCGGCCCGCGGGATCACGTCCGCCAGATGAGAACCAGCGCGCAGTCGTCGGAGCCGCCACCGCCGGCCTTGACCACCCGGACCAGCTCGGTGGCGGCGTTGCGGAAGCCGGCCGCCACCAGGCGGGTGGCCTCCCCCAGCAGGCGGTCGGTGCCCGCGTCGATGTCCCGGCCCGGCGCCTCGACCAGGCCGTCGGTGTACAGCATCAGGGCATCCCCGGACCGCAGGGAACCGTGGACCGGGGTGGCCCGGGGATCCGGGACCACGCCCAGCACGATGCCGCGCGCCTGGGTCACCTTCCAGGTACCGCTGCCCGCGTCGAACTGGGCGGGCGGCGGATGCCCTGCCGAGGCCAGCAGGTACTCGCCGGTGGTCAGGTCCAGGGACAGGTGCACGGCGGTCACGAAGCCCTCGACCGACGGCCCGCGGCGCAGGTAGGCATTGCACGCGGGAAGGAACTCCCCCTGGGGGACCGATCCCAGCAGGCCGCCGAACGCCCCGGAGAGCAGCAGCGCCCGGGTCCCGGCGTCCACCCCTTTGCCGGACACGTTGACCAGCGCGACCTCCAGCGTCTTGCCGTCACAGGACGAGACCAGGAAGTCGCCGCCGAACGACGAGCCCCCGGCCGGGCGGAGCACCGCGGCGGACTGCCAGCCCGCGGGCAGCTCGGGCAGCCGGGCCTGGGCCCGGATCCGGTCCCGCAGCTCGATCAGCATCCGGTCCCCGCGCAGCCCCTGCACGCCGAGTTTCCACCGGGTCCGGGCCAGCGCGTCGGCGAACACCGCCGTGACCACGACCGTCGCGATGATGCCGGCTCCCGCGCGGTCGTACAGCCCGTCGTACACCAGCATGACCGCGACCAGGCCGAAGAGGATCCGCAGCGCGCGCGGCCACAGCAGCAGCCCGCCCGCCAGCACCGGCAGGATCATCATTCCCGGCGAGAACCACCACTCCGACAGGTGCACCGCCGCCACCCCGATGGCCAGCGTGGCGATCGTCAGCACGAAGGCCATCCGCCGGTTGCGGGTGATGAACTGGCCCCGGATCTGAGCGGCCACCCTGACCGCCACCGATCGGGCCAGCCGGGCAGAACGGGTGAGTGGCCGGGAAACCATGATGGGCGAACTGTATCCGCACCCACATTGCTCTGGCACGCTCCCAAACTGATTGGCGCATCCGAGGGGGAAGCAGGTAGGAATGCGGGCATGGCAGCGCACTTCCCGATCAGGGCGGTCGAAGCGCACGAGCTCGACGCCTTCCGCCGCTCGAATGAGCACGCCTTCCTCGACGGCCCGCCGACCGAGCAGCACCGGGCGGAGATGCTGGACCGCATCGAGTTCGACCGCACCCTGGCCGCGTTCGACGGCACCACCCCGGTGGCCAGCGCCGCCATCTGGAGCTTCCGGATGACCGTGCCCGGCGCCCTGGCGGCGGCCGCCGGGGTGACCTGGATCGCGGTCATGCCGTCGCACCGCCGCCGCGGCATCCTGTCCAGCCTGATGCGCCGGCAGATCGACGACATCCACGAGCGGGGCGAGCCCATCGCGGTGCTGTGGGCCTCCGACGCGCGGATCTACGGCCGATTCGGGTATGGCCGCGCCTCCTGGCACGCGAGCTTCACGCTGCGGTACGGGGAGGGCGCGCTCAGGTCCCAGGCTCCGGCCGATCCGGCCCTGCGGCTGCGCATCACCGAGCCGCAGGCGGCCCTGGCCGAACTGGCCAAGGTCTACGACACACTGCTGCCTGCCCAGCCGGGCTTGTTCGTCCGGAACGAATCCTGGTGGAACCGTGTCCTGGAAGACCCCGACGAAGGCCGTCCCGGCTCCGCGCCGGTGCGCTGCGTGATCGCCGAGGACGACACGGGTCCCCGTGGCTACGCCGTGTACACCGGCCGGTCCCGGTGGGACGAGGAAACATTCCTCCCGGACTCCACGCTCGACATCCGTGAGCTGATCGCGGCTGACCCCGCGGCCACCGCCGCGCTCTGGGCGGACCTGCTCAGCCGGGACCTGGTCAGCGAGGTGACAGCCCGGCTCCGGCCGGCCGACGACCCGCTGCTGCACCTGCTGGCCGACCCCCGGCGGGCGCGGCCCCAGATCAGCGACGGGCTCTGGGTGAGGATCATCGACGTGCCGGGGGCCATGACCGCGCGGCGCTACGCGGCGCCGGTCGACCTGGTCATCGAGGTCGCCGACGAGATGTGCCCGTGGAACGCGGGGCGCTGGCGGGTGCGCGGGTCCGGGCCGGTGCTGGCGGGAGCCGGGACCACGGCCGGGCCCGGGACCTCGGAGTGCGAGCGGACCTCGGCGGATCCGGACATCGTCCTGCCGGCGGCCACGCTCGGCGCGGCGTATCTCGGCGGGACTTCCCTCGGCGTGCTGGCCCGGGCCGGGCTGGCCACCGAGGTCCGCCCCGGCGCCCTCGCGACGCTCTCGGCCGCCTTGTCCTGGGATCCGGCGCCCTGGTGCCCCACGATCTTCTGATTTTGCGGCTCATCACGGCCTTCGGCCACGTCTCCGGCTTGGCTCGTCCGCTCCTGATGCCCTCGGTTGGCTGAGCACGGCCTTCGGCCATGACTAGCCACCGGCGGGTGGCTGGGCGGACATCTCCCGCGGCACAATAAACGCCGCGGCGAGATGCCTCACCCTGCCACCCGCTGCGATTCGCGGTTCGCCGCCTGCCGCGCCGCCCCGGCGACTTACGGAAACCGCCTGCGCGCGAACGCCTCCATATCAAGCAGGCGCGGAAGTTCTTGCCCCAGCCAACCGTGCAGAGTCATACATCATGAGCCGCCGATCGCCAGATCGACACCGAGAGCTGGGCGGAGTGCAGCATGACCGTGACCCTGGGAGAACGCGCGCTGTGCTGCCGTTCTGAGCGCCGGTGGCCACGGGACAGGGCCGGCGCTGGGTGCGCAGATGAGAGTAATCTGCGCGTCTGTGTCCCAGAGACGGGCAGTCCTCAAGGTGCACAATCGCGGCGGTGCGCGGAGACCTCAGTTCTGGTTACTGGGGTACAGCCTGGGGGTGTGCGGTCGGCGCGTAGGCCCGCAGGAACGCGGCGACCGCTTTGTCGACGTGCTCGTCGAGGTCGGCGCGGGTCAGCGGGCGGCTGGGTTGCAGTAGCGCCTGGTCCTGGTACAAGCCCAGGACTGCGTAGGCAAAAAGCGCTGCCGCCGTCGCGGGATCGTCGGTGTCCAGCTCGCCCTGGGCGGTCATCTGCGTGAACGATTCGGTGAGAAGGGCCAGGGTTCGCGCCGGAGCGCGGTCCCAGTATGCGGTGACGATGTCGGGGAACCGCACGGCTTCGGAAATGGCTAGCCGCCGCAGCTGCACGACGTCCGGGTTGAGCACGCCGTAGGCCAGGGCGCGGGCGACCGCGGTCAGCCGTCCGGCTACCGGCTCGTTCTCGCTGAGGGTGGCGCCCAGTTCCGAGATGATCTGCTCCGCGCGCTCGGTGACCGAGAGCACGACCGCGCTGAACAGGCCCTCCTTGTCCTGGAAGTTGTTGTAGACGGTGGTCTTCGAGACGCCGCTCGCAGCGGCGACATCATCCAGGCTCGTCGCGTCGTAGCCCCTCTCCAGGAACATCTGCCGCGCGGTGTCGAGGATCAGTGCGCCCTTCCGTCCAGCCACGAGAACCTCCTTGACGCTGAACTGTACCGTACAGTAGCGTTTCATGCATGTACTGGTCGGTGCAGTTCAGTTAGAAGGGAGTGCTCCCATGCCCACCGCAGCTATCCAGAACGGCCGCCCGGCCGCCGACTGCCCGCCCGCACCCGTGCGGGTCACCAAGTCACTGCTCGGCTACGGCGTGATCGCCGGGCCGTTCTATGTCGCCGCCTCACTGGCCGAGGCGCTCACCCGCTCCGGCTTCAGCCTGGCCCACAACGACTGGAGCCTGCTCGCCAACGGCGCCCTCGGGTGGATCCACGTGCTGGTGCTCGTGCTCACCGGGCTGATGGTCGGCGCCGCCGCCGCCGGCGTAGTGCGCCAGCGGCGCGCCGAGCGGGTGAACGCCGCCAGCGGCTGGTTCCTCGGTGTCTATGCCGCCGGCCTCGTCGGTGCCGGATTCTTCCTGGCCGACCCCGCCGACGGCTTCCCGGCCGGCACCCCGCCCGGCCCTACGGTCACCCCGAGCTGGCACGGGACGCTGCATATCGTCTTCGGCGGCGTCGGCTTCCTCGGCCTGATCACCGCCTGCCTCGTGCTGGCCTGGCAGTTCCGCAGACTGCGCCAGCTCAGCTGGGCGTTCTTCTCGCTGACCACAGGAGTGCTGTTCTTCGCGGCCTTCGCGGGGATCGCGACCGGCGGCGCAGCCAGCAGCGCCGGTGTCCTGGCCTTCACCGGCGCCGTGATCCTCGCCTGGACCTGGCTCGCGCTGGTCAGCGCACACCTGTACCACCGCGTGGCGACCTCGGCGGCCTGACCGGCCGCCTCAGCATCCATCCTCCGCAGAGACGGGACAATGACCATGGAATTCACCACCACCTTGCAGCTCGACGGCAGGACCGCTACAGGCATCCGGGTCCCTGACGAGGTCGTGGCGGCGCTGGGCGGCGGCAAGCGCATCCCGGTCAGCGTCACCATCAACGGCACGCGCTACGCCAGCACCATCGCCACCATGCGAGGCGAGCCCAAGATCCCCGTAAGCGCCGACATACGGTCCGCCGCCGGCATCGCCGCAGGCGACAAGATCACCGTCGACCTCGAACGCGATGACACGCCCCGCACAGTCGACCTACCGGCCGACCTCACCGATGCCCTGCGCGCCGATCCCCTCATGTCCGACCGGTTCGCCGCCCTGTCCTACAGCAACCAGCGGCGGCACGTCCTCTCCATCACCGGAGCACGCACCGCCGAGACGCGCACCCGGCGCATCCAGCGCGTGCTCGACGAACTGCGCACCAGCTGACCGCCCGGACCCGAGAGGATGAGCCTTGGCACGGGAGGTTGCCTGGCAGGTGCGGCTTCCCGGCGCAGGTATTCGGCATCGTTCGCCTGCTGGCCGCCACGTGCCGTCGTCCCGGTAGGTCAGCCCGAGGTTCTGCGCCAGCCGGCGCAAAGTTCTCGTGCCGGGCTGACCGGGTGGACCACTCGCCGGCCGGCCACGGCCGGCCACGGCCTCTTCTCGCCCTGCGGGGATTTGCGGGATTTCATCCGGGGTGGGGGGACTGAGTTGCGGCGGGGTGGAAAGGGTAGCCGGTGGAGGGTGCCGATGCCGGGGATGAAGATCACGCTGAGTGCGGCCATGCGGGCCAGGGACGTGTCCCGGCCCCGGCCTGAGCACGAGGCCGCCGCGGAACTGTCCAACGCCGCGGAGTACATCCGCCCGGTCCGGCTCTCCACACCCGGAGCCGTCACCTGCGGCGCCACCGCGGGCGCCCGAGGCGTCATTGCCGGCCCGGCCAGCGGCACCCAGGGCCGCCGCACCCTCGCCCGCAACATCCCAGACCACAACCGCCCCAGCCACACCATCCCCAGCCACACCATCGGGGCGCGCGGCGGCCCCGAGCCAGCGGCGGCGGCGGGGAAGGCTAAATCACCGGGGACGCCGAAGACGCCCGGCCAGAATGGGGACGCGGGGCGGGGACGCAGCGGCGGGCGGGGGAAGCGGCACCGGACGCGGAAGCGGGGCGGGCGCTGAGGCCGGCCGGCGAATTGGGCGGTTAGCTGGCCGGGGGTTCGGGGGGAAGCTCGCCGGTCTTCTCGTACTCGGCGATCATCGCGAGGCGGCGGGCGTGGCGGGATTCGCCGGAGAACGCTGTTTCCACGAAGACACGGGCGAAGCTGACCGCGTCCGGGATGGGGTACATCCGGGCGCCCAGGCTCAGGACGTTGGCGTCGTTGTGGAGGCGCGCGAGGCTCGCCGTCTCCTGGGTCCAGGCGATGGCGGCGCGGATACCGCGGATCTTGTTGGCCGCGATCGCCTCCCCGTTCCCGGAGCCGCCGATCACGATGCCCAGGCTGTCGGGGTCCGCGGCGACCGCACTGGCCGCGCGCATCACGTAGACCGGGTAGTCGTCCTGCGGGTTGTAGCTGGCCGGACCGCAGTCGACCGCCTGGTGGCCGGCTTCGCCCAGCCACTTGATCAGGGCCGTCTTGAGTTCCAGTCCGGCGTGGTCAGATCCCAAGTAGACGCGCACGGGGCCAGTCTGTCAGAACCCGCGTGCGCGGCGGAGGATCAGGCCGGCGAGAGACTGCGGCGCGCCGGCCTGACCGGCCAGCCCGCAGCCGGGGGCCTGCCCGCGTTCACCGGAAGTCCGGGGCGGGCAGGCCCGGGCCGGGACTAGTCGAAGATCGGGTCGCGCGTCCGGCTGCGCTTGAGCTCAAAGAAGCCGTCGGTCTGGGCGACCAGCATCACGCCGTCCCAGAGCTTGGCGGCCGCGTCACCGCGCGGGATGGGGGTCACCACCGGGCCGAAGAAGGAGGTGCCGTTGACCGAGATGACGGGGGTGCCCACGTCGTAACCCACCCGGTCGATGCCTTCCGCGTGCGAGGCCCGCACCGCCTCGTCGTACTCGGTGGAATCCATGGCGTCAGCCAGGTCAGCCGGCAGCCCGGCCTCGGTAAGCGCGGCTTCGATGGTGGCCCGGTCCTTCGGGGCCTTCTCGAGGTGGAAACGGTTGCCAAGCGCGGTGTAGAGCGGGAGGAGGACGTCGGGCCCGAACTTCTGCTCGGCGGCGATCGCGACCCGTACCGGGCCCCAGGCCTGCTTCATCAGCTCCTGGTACCGCTCGGGCAGGTCCTCCTTGCCCTCGTTCAGTACCGCCAGGCTCATTACGTGCCAGTTGACCTGGACCGGCCGGACCTGCTCCACCTCGAGCATCCAGCGAGACGCGATCCACGCCCACGGGCACAGCGGGTCAAACCAGAAATCGACCGGGGTAGGCTCCTGCTCGGCCATGGGGCTCCTTCTCGACGGGGCGGGGCCAGACCATCGGCTGGCCAGTCAACAGGCTTTCGGGGACCGCGGGCCGGACGTCAGGGCGCGGCTGCTCCCATTCAGCCTGCAACCGGCGGACGCCCGACCGCATTCCGCTACCCGGCCATGGGAAAATGCCGGGGCAGCCGCCCGGATGAACTCCGGACGGCGAAGACGTGGACACCGACATCGTGGACATGGAAAGGGTGCCAGGCACGTGGCGAACAATCTCACCCGCGAGGAAGCGCGTGACCGGCGGCAACTCCTCGATGTGCGGTCATATCAGGTGGAACTGGATCTCGCCGGCGGTGACGGTACCTTCCTGTCCGCCTGCACCGTCCGGTTCCACTGCTCGGCCCCGGGCACGGCCAGCTTCATCGAGCTGACCGCCCCGGCCGTCCGGGAGATCGTCCTGAACGGCGACCCGGTCAGCATCAGCGCGTTCGACGGCAACCGGATCGCGCTGGACGGCCTCCAGGCCACGAACGAGCTGCGGGTAGTGGCCGAGTGTGCGTACTCGCGGAGCGGCGAGGGCCTGCACCGCTTCACCGACCCGTCGGACGGTGGCATCTACCTGTATTCCGACCTGGAAACGTTCGACGCCCACCGCGTCTACGCCTGCTTCGACCAGCCTGACCTGAAGGCGTCCTTCGAGTTCTCGGTGATCGCTCCCGAGGACTGGCTGGTCCTGTCGAACATGGCCGCCGACGTGGGCGGCGAGCCGGTGGCCGGCCATCCCGTGGCCGACGGCACGAGGCGGTGGCATTTCCCGCCGTCGCCGGTCATGTCCACCTACATCACCGCCATCGTGGCCGGCCCGTACTACCAGGTCACCAGCGAGCACGACGGCATCCCGCTGGGCATCTACTGCCGCCGGTCGCTGGCCGGGTACCTGGACCCCGAGGAAATCTTCGAGGTGACCAGGCAGGGCTTCGATTTCTACCATGACATTTTCGGCGTGCGGTACGCGTTCGGGAAGTACGACCAGGTCTTCGTGCCGGAGTACAAGGCGGGCGCGATGGAGAACGCCGGCTGCGTGACGTTCCTCGAGGACTACCTGTTCCGTTCCCGGGTCACCGACTTCGCCCGGGAGCTGCGCGGCGACACGATCCTGCACGAGCTGGCGCACATGTGGTTCGGTGACCTGGTCACCATGCGCTGGTGGGACGACCTGTGGCTGAACGAGTCGTTCGCCACCTGGGCCTCGGCCCTGGCCCAGGCCGAGGCCACCCGGTGGCCCAACGCGTGGACCACGTTCTGCCAGCTGCACAAGGCCTGGGCCTACCAGCAGGACCAGCTGCCCTCGACCCACCCGATCGCCGCGGACATCCCCGACATCGCGGCGGTGGAGGTCAACTTCGACGGGATCACCTACGCCAAGGGCGCGTCGGTGCTCAAGCAGCTCGTCGCCTACGTGGGGCGCGACCACTTCCTGGCCGGGGTACGGCGCTACTTCGGCGAGCACGCCTGGGGCAACGCCACCCTGGGTGACCTGCTGGGCGCCCTGCAGGAGTCATCCGGGCGGGAACTGTCCGGCTGGTCCAAGCAGTGGCTGGAAACAGCCGGGGTGAACACGCTCCGGCCGGAGTACGACCTCGACGACGAGGGCCGGCTCACCGAGTTCACGGTGGTGCAGACGGCTCCGGCGAGCCATCCGGTGCTCCGCGCCCACCGGATCGCGGTCGGCCTGTACGACCGGACCGGGGAGGGGCTGGTCCGGCGCCGGCGGGTGGAGACGGACATCGCGGGCGAGTGCACGGTCCTGCCGGAACTGGCCGGTGAGCTCCAGCCCGATCTGGTCCTGGTCAACGACGACGACCTGACCTACGCGAAGATGCGGCTCGACAGCCGCTCGCTGGCCACGCTGATCACCAGCATCGGGGAGTTCACCGAGTCGCTGCCCGCCGCGCTGTGCTGGGCCTCCGCGTGGGACATGTGCCGGGACGCGGAGATGGCGGCCCGGCACTACGTCGAGCTGGTCAGCTCCGGGGTGGATCACGCCGAGGACATCTCCGTGGTGCAGACCCTGCTCCGGCAGTCCGCCATGGCGCTGCGCCGGTTCACCGACCCGGCCTGGCGCCCGCGCGGCGCCAATGAGGCGGCCGGCACGCTCCTCGGCCTGGCCGAGCGGGCCGCGCCCGGCTCGGACCGCCAGCTTGCCTACGTCCAGGCGTTCGCGAGCCTGGCCAGCTCCCGCAGCGACCTGGCCCTGCTGAGCGGCCTGCTGGACGGGTCAGCGTACATGGACAGCCTGGTGGTGGACACCGAGCTGCGCTGGCGGCTGCTGCACCGGCTGTGCAGCCAGGGCGCCGCCGGACCCGCCGAGATCGACGCGGAACTGCGCCGTGACTCCACCGACGCGGGCGAACGACGGGCCGCCACCTGCCAGGCCGCGATCCCGGAACCTGAGGCCAAGGAGGCCGCCTGGCAGGCGATCATCAGCGGCACGCTGCCGAACGCCGCGTTCCGGGCCACGCTGAACGGCTTCAACGATCCCGACCAGGCGGACCTGCTGGCGCCGTACGCCACCCGGTACTTCGACGTCGTCGGGGAGATCTGGCAAAACTGGAGCAGCGACATGGCGCAGTGGTTCACCACGAACGCCTACCCGCTGACCCAGATCTCCGAGCACACTGTGTCGCTCACCGACGCCTACATCGACCGGGCCGACCCGCCCGCGGGCCTGCGCCGGCTCCTGCTGGAGAACCGGGACTCCATCCAGCGCGCCCTGCGCTGCCAGGTCCGCGACGCTGAGGAGCACGCTGCCTGAGGCTGAAACCCCGCTATCGCGGCCCTGGGTGACTTGCGCCGGGTAACTGTGATCGGGGCGTAGAAACCTGGTACCCCCTGGCGCCCCGGGGCCGGGTCTCGCATGGCTGCTCCGCAATGCCATGCGAGACCGGCACCCGGGACGCCCCGGTCAGGTCTCGGCTGCGGCTACACCGGGACGCGTGGCTGGGCGCCTGGTCGGAGTGACCAGGCCGACCGTGCCGATGACCAGGCACGTTCCGCCGCTGGCCAGGCAGGCTGTCATTACGCCGTAGTGGCCGGCGGTCCAGGTCAGGAGGGCTGCGCCGAGTGGGCCCAGGGAGAAGTGGATGGTCCAGAAGGCGGCCGTCACGCGGCCGAGGAGGTGGTCCGGGGTGACTTGCTGGCGGAGGGACATGGAGGCGATGCCGGCCACGCTGGCGCAGGCCAGGTAGAAGGCGGCTAGCACGGCGGTGGGCGGGACACTGCCGGTCGCGCCGAGGGCGGCGATGGCCAGTGCGCTCACGATGACGGCGCCGGTCCAGGTGGTGCCGAAGCTGAGTTTGCGGCGCAGGGGTGCGACCGTGAGGGCGCCGGCCACGGTGCCCAGGGCGGCGACGGCGAGGACGAGGCCGACGACGCCGTCGCCCTGGTGGAGGTCGTGCTTGACGTAGTAGATGAGCACGTCGGGCAGGCCCTCGGTGGCGAAGATGTAGAAAGTCAGCAGAACGGTCAGCGCCCGCAACGTGGGGTGCTTCCACAGGAACCGCGCTCCGGCCAGCAACTCCCGCCAGGCCCGGCCCGGTCCGGGGAGCCGGACACCGGCTCCTCGGAGGTGGCCACGCCGGAGGCGCCCGGGGTGGCCGTCCCGGATGGCGTTGCGGAGCAGCCAGCCGGGACCGGCCCCGCGGGCGCAACGGAGTCTGTCGTTCTCTTAGGGCGGGAGGCCAGACCGTGCCGGACGACGAGGACCCCGGCGGCGGAGACGGCGAAGCTGGCGGCGTTGACCGCGATGGCGTTAGCCGGGCCGAGCAGCGCCGAGATCAGTCCCGCGAGAAGAGGGGCGGCGACGGCGGCTGCCGACTGGGCGGCGTAGAGGAGGCCGTTGGCTTCGGTGATGCGGGTGGGGCCGGAGAGGGCCGGGACGACGGTGACGTAGCCGACCTGGAAGATCATGCCGATCGCGGCGCAGAGGGGGAGGATCACGTACAACAGCCAGACCTGGGGATCGAGGGCCCAGGCCAGGGGGATGAGGCCGTAGAGGACCATCCGGGCCAGGTCACAGGCGGCCATCAGGATCCAGCGGTCGAGGCGGTCGACCAGGATGCCGGCGAAGATGCCCGCAACCACGGCGGCGATCCCGGCCGCCCCGGTGAGCAGGCCCATCTGGGCCACGGATCCGGTCGCCCGGAGCACCAGGAGCGGGACCGCGATGAGGGCGAACGAGTCGCCGGCCACCGAGAGGGTCTGTGCGGTCAGGAAGACGGCAAAGCGCCGGTCGCGCCACAGCTTTGCCGGGCGGCCCGGGCCCGCGGCGGGCTGGCGGCTCCGCCGCGCGATGGGGAGGCGTGGACGCCAGGTCACGGGTGCCCGGCGACCGCCCGGGCCACCGCGCGGACCATGCGGGAATCCGCCAGGTCATCCAGGGACACTGCGCGGCCCTCACCGTCGCACAGCGGGACCCGCCAGTTCGGGTACTCGTCCGTGGTGCCGGGGATGTTCTGCGGCCGCCGGTCCCCCACCGCGTCGGCCAGGGACACCCCGATGAGCAGGGCCGGGGTGCGGGCCAGGAACGCGTAGCAGGCCACGGTGAACTCCGCCGGAGTGGGCCGGCCACCGGCCGGCAGGAGTCCCTCGACCTCCAGGACCTCCTGCCAGGCGCGGACTACGGCGTCGGACTCGTCGCTTTCCTCCCGGTAAGAACGGGTCAGCAGGCCGAGCCGGGAACGCAGTTCCACCTGCTCCCCGGTCACGAAGGCCGCGATCGGCGGCACGTCGTGCGTGCCCACCATGGCCAGGCAGTTGCGGCGCCACTTGCCCGGCGGCAGCGGCGCGCCATCCGGGCCGCGCTCGAACCAGAGCATCGCGGTGCCGAGCACCCCCTGGTCGGCCAGGTACTCCCGGATATACGGCTCCACCGTGCCCAGGTCCTCGCCGATGGCCAGCGCCCCGGCTGACACTGCCTGGCCGGCCAGCACGCCGACCATGGCCCGGTGGTCGTACCGCACGTAGGTGCCCTGGTCCGGACTCATCCCGCGCGGCACCCACCAGAGCCGGAACAACCCCATCACGTGATCGACGCGCAGGCCGCCGGCGTGCCGCAGCGCGGCGCGCATCAGGTCCGCGAGCGGCGCGTACCCCTGGGCGGCGAGCCGCTGCGGATGCCAGGGCGGCTGGTTCCAGTCCTGGCCGCGCTGATTGAACTCGTCCGGCGGGGCGCCCACGCTGACCCCGGAGACCATCGCGTCCTGCCAGGCCCAGGCGTCGGCACCGCCCGGATGGGAGCCGACGGCGAGATCCCGGATGATGCCGATGCGCATCCCGGCGGCCCGCGCCGCGTCCTGGGCGGCAGACAACTGGCCGTCCGCCAGCCATTGCAGCCAGGTGTGGAACAGGGTCTGGCCGGCCAGCCGGGCCCGCTCGGCCGCGACCTCGGGGGAGCCCACGGCGCGCAGCGGTTCCGGCCAGGCCCGCCAGTCCGGCCCGTGGATCTCGGCCAGGGCGCACCACAGGCCCCAGTCGTCCAGCGGCTGGCCCTCCTGGGCCCGGTAGGCGTCGAACTCGGCGCGGCGCTGCGCGGTCATCGGCTGCCGGTAGATGATCTGCAGGGCGGTCCGCTTGGCCCGCCACACGCCGTCCCGGTCGAGTAGCTCGCTGGTGGCGTTGCGGGCCCGCAGTGGCGCGGCGAGGGAGTCGATGCGCACCCGGTCCCCGGCGGTGAGCTTCGCGTACTCGGGGATGTCCTCGATCCGCAGGTACAGCGGGCTGGTGAAGCGCCGGCTCATCGGCAGGTAGGGGGACTGGCTCAGCGGCGGCATGGGCTCACCCGCGTGCAGCGGGTTGATCAGGATGAAGCCCGCGCCCAGGTCGCTGGCGCTCCAGGCGGCCAGGTCGGCCAGGTCGCCCAGGTCGCCGTGCCCCCACGACTGGCGGGAGCGGAGCGAGTAGAGCTGGACCGCGAAGCCCCAGGACCGGTCCTCGGGCCCCGGCACCACGGGCCCCTCGGCCAGGGACCCTTCGGCCAGGAGCCCTTCAATCACAGGCCCGCCAACCGCAGGCCCACCAATCACAGGCCCTTCAGCCGCAAGCCCTTCAGCCGCAGCCCCTCAGCCGCAAGCCCCTCAGCCGCAAGCCCCTCAGCCGCAGGCCCCTCAGCCGCAGCCCCTCAGCCGCAAGCCCCTCAGCCGCAGGCCCTTCAGCCGCAAGCCCCTCAGCCAGGCCCTTCAGCCACGAGGACGGTGCCGGTCTCGTCCTCAGCGCGGACGTCTGGGGCCCCCATGATCTCGCCGGGGGGTTCGCCCAGCGCATCCAGGATGGCGTCGAGCGTCCGCTGGCTCACCTCGACCCGCCGCCCGTGCCAGTCCAGGTAGCTCGTAGCTACCCCGTGGGCCGCGGCCCTCCGTCTGGTCTCGTCGCTCGTCACCCTTCAATGATCGGGCCATCCGGCCGCGCGGCGCACAACCCTTACGGCCCCAGTTACCTCCTTGTGTGCAGAGTTTGGCCTCTATCGGGCCCGCTGCCCGCCCGGAACGCCCGTGGGCACCGGGCCGCGGGCCCTACTGCCTGGGAATCAGGGCCCAGGTCAGCCACAGGCCGGCCAGGGCCTGGAGGACCGCGACCACCAGGGTGGCGGCGATGGCGACGACGGCGTGCGCCGGCAGCCCGGCCAGCGCCGCGACCACGCGCGCGGTCGCGCGGACCGGGGCGCCATGGAGGGCCTGCCAGCCGAGCGGGATGGCCCAGCCGATCGCCGCGACCAGCGCCGTGGCCGGCAGGGCGACCCGCAGCCGCCAGCGCCCGTAGCGCGCCGCGGCCCCGGCCGCCAGGCCGGCCACGAACGGCAGGAACCACCAGCCCGCTGCGGCCCCCAGCGCGATCAGGACCGCCGCGGCCAGGCCGCCCAGCAGCCACAACACCGCCGGGCCCCGGTGCCCGGGGACCCACGAGGGGTAGTGCGGGGCAGGCGGCCCGGCGGGGGCGGGCGGCGGGGCGCCCAGGCGCCCGAGCCGGTACGCGCCGCGCTTGCCCAGCCGGTTCAGGTCAGACATGGCCACCCCCGGCCGCGTCGATCAGACAAGCACGCTGTCCCAACGCCCCAGCTGTCTCAACCAGGCGCGGGCAAGCCGGGGCCATGGGGCGGGCCGGGCTCACGGAGCGGGCCGGAGTCACGGAGCGGGCCGGGGTCACGGAGCGGGCCAGGGCCACGGAGCGGGCCGGGGCCACGGAGCGGCCGGGCACGGAGCGGCCGGGGTCACGGAGCCGGGCCGGGGTCACGGAGCGGGCGGGGTCACGGAGCCGGCCGGGGTCACGGAGCGGGCCGGAGTCAGGAGCGGCCGGAGTCACGGAGCTGCAGGAGTCAGGGGCCCTGCAGGAGTCAGAGAGCGGGCCGGGGTCAGGGGCGCAGCGTCCACCGGATCACCCCCGCCGCCGACCCGGCCGGCGGCATCGGCAGATAGCGCCCGTTCCACCAGTCAGCCACTTGGTCCTCATACCACGGTGAGGCCGGGTTCTCACTCTGGCCGCCGGGGTAAATGCCCTCCGCGGTCCCCGTGCCGGGGCCGGTCCAGGCCGCGATCATCCGCCAGCTGGGTCCCTGGCGGGCCACCAGGCCGCTGTCGGCAGCGTCCACGGTCCACGGGTCCCCGCCCGCCGCGCGGGGGCCGTAGCCGAGCGCGTCCGCCTGGGTCAGCGACGGGAACTGCCGGCTGTGCAGCCGGCCCACGCCCACTGGGAGGGCACTGCGCCCAGCCGGGACGACAGGTGGGCCACCGCGGTGGCGAACGCGGCCCGCATCACCTGCGGGGCGGTCCGCGGCGGGCCGCCCGGCGCGGTGAACGTGGCGTTGCCCGGGTCGCGGAGGGTCCACGTTTCCAGCACCTCGTCCAGGCTGGCCTGGTCCGGCGAGACCTTCAGCCCGCTCGGGTCCCGGTGCACCGGCACCGCCGCGGTGTGCCACCACGGCTGGAAGACCGCGGTCAGGTAGTCAGTCCAGAACGTCCACCACACCGACGCGGCCGCCGAACTGGCGGTCATCGCGCCGTTCCAGCCCTCCAGGAGCCGCGCGGCCTGCTGCTGACGGGCGGTCAGCCGCGCCCCGGGCTGGCGCAGCGCCGCGAGCAGCCTGGGCAGCATGCGCTGGGCCAGCGGGTCGGTCAGGCTGGTCTGCACGGCCGCGAAGTCGGCCGGGGTCAGCCCGCGCCGGCCCTGCAGCGAGGCGTAGATCTGGCTGGCCCGGTAGCCCGGGTCGAAGAAGTCGGCGCGTGGTCCCGATGTAGTACGGGTACGACGGCCCGACCGGGCGCTGGTTCGCGGTGGCCAGGACGTGCCCGGGCGGGTCGTACGCCTGCGGGACGGCCTGGTAGGGGATCACCCCGGCCACGTCGTCCGCGCCGGTGCCCGGCATCGGCAGCCAGGGCTGGCCGTGCCGGACCACCGGGTAGTACCCGGCCGAGATCGCGCCGATGTGGCCCCGGTCGTCGGCGTACACGAAGTTCTGCGAGGGCGCCCGCCAGTTCGCCAGCGCCGCGTGGAACTGGGCCCAGTCATGCGCCTGGTTGATGGCCAGGAGCACGGCCAGGTCGGGTGAGGGGACATTGCCCATCCAGTCCACCGAGGTGGTCTGCCCGGCCTGGGTCATGATCGGGCCGTGCACGGTGAGGTCCACGGTCAGCCGCTGCGCCGCGGCGCCCCGGACCGCGATCGTGTAGTGGACCTGCCGCATCCGCCGCCACGCGCCGTCCCAGAAGTACTGCCCGGGCCGGGACTTGCTGGTCCGCTCGGTGTAGAACAGCGTGGCCTGGTTCTGGGTGTCGGTGAGGGACCAGGCGATGTGCTGGTTGTGGCCGAGGAGGATACCGGGCAGGCCCGGGACGGTGACGCCGCTCACCGCGTATCCCGGGGCCGACAGCGCGACCTGGTACCAGATCGACGGGATGGTCTGCGGCAGGTGCGGGTCCCCGCCCAGCATCGACCGGCCGCCGGCCACCGCCGGGCCGTTGGCCGCCCACGCGTTGCTGTCCGGGTAGGTGTGGATCTGGCCGGCGGGCAGGGCGTTCACGGCGGCCAGCAGCGCGGCCGCCGCGGTGGCCTGGCCTGCAGACACGTGCCCCGGACCGGCGGCCGGCCCGGTGGGAGGCGTGGCGGTCACCGCGGCGGCGCTGCGGCTCGGTGCGGGAGTACGGCGGGCGGTTTTCGTTGCGGAAGATTGTGAACTTGACGTTCCGGGCTGGAGCGGGACCAGGCCGGCCTTGCGGTACGGGCCCGGGTCGTACGGGTGCTGCTCGTTCGGCGGGAGGACCGGGAACCAGGCCATGGTCCGCTTGGGGCCGAGCGAGCGCTCCAGCAGCGCGTAGTCCAGCGGGGTGGTGGTGAAGTCCAGCTGCTCGGTCAGGTCGCCCTGGATGACCAGGCTGTCCACCGGCGTCCAGTCGCCCGGGTACACCCCGGCCAGCGAGAACAGGGCGGGCCACTGCCGGTCCCGGCGGACCTGGGCCAGGTCGTCGTTCACCCCCCGGCTGAAGGCCACCAGGGCCTGCGCGGCCGGGCTGGACCGGGGCATCTGGGCCCACTCCTGCTCCGCGGTGCGGACCAGGCCCAGCCGCAGCTCGAACTTGTCCGAGCCCACGTCGGCCGGGCCCGCGAGCTGGGCCAGCCGCCCCTCGCCGAGCCGCCGTTCCAGGTCCATCTGGGCCAGCCGGAACCGGGCCTGCAGGTAGCCCAGGGCCAGGAACACGTCGTGCTGGCTGGCCGCCCGGACCGACGGCACGCCGTGGCTGGTGAACGACACCTGGACCGGGTGGTCCAGGCCGGGCAGGCTCAGCGCCTGCGAGTGCGGCAGCTCGCCGCCGCTGGCCGACGTCCAGACGCCGCGGCCGGGATCCAGGGCCGGGCCCAGCGCGGGCACCGTGCCGTAGCCGAAGGCCAGCACGCCGAGCAGGGCGGCGCACGCCAGCACCGGGATCGCCACGCGGAGCACCCGCCAGGCGATCCTGGAGCGCGGTCGTCCCAGGGTCATCTGATCACCGATACCGGACTATAACCGGCGGCCTACCCGCGAGTAGCCCCCGCCTGACAATGGAGCCTCACCATAGGGCGGGGTGGCGGTCCCGCCACGGGCGGGCCTCCTCCAGCTGGGCCGACAGCGAGATCAGCGTGCCCTCCTCCCCCACCCGGCCGGCCAGCATCACGCCGATCGGCAGCCCGGCCTCGTTCCAGTGCAGCGGCAGGCTCACGGCCGGCTGGCCCGACACGTTGAACAGCGCGGTGAACGGGGTGAAGGCCTTCTGCCGCTCGAAGTTCTCGGCCGGGGGCACCTCCTCGAAGTACCCGACCGGCACCGGCGGGGACGCCAGCGTCGGCATCAGCAGCGCGTCGTAGCCGTTCAGCACGGCCAGCGCCTGGCGCACCGTCAGCTGCAGGTACGCCTGGGCGAAAATCAGGTCGCTGGCCCGGGTCTCCCGGCCCCGCTCGCGCATGTACGCGGTGAACGGCAGCAGCCGGTCCTCGCGCGCCGGATCGACCGGGGCCAGGGTGGCCATCGCGTACCAGACCGTCTCGAACGCGGGCACGGCGTCCGGGCCGAACGGCATGGCCGCGTCCTCCACCTCGTGCCCCAGGCTGGCCAGCAGCGCGCTGGCGTCCTCGTACGCGGCCACGCAGTCCGGGTGCACGGTGGCGCCCTCGATGGGGTGCTCCAGGGTCCGGCCGATGCGCAGCCGCCCGGGCGGCCGGTGCGCGCAGGCCAGGAACGTCTCCCCCGGCGGGAGCGGCGGCTGGGTGTACATGTCCCCGGGCTGGTTGCCGGTCATCACGTCGAGCAGCAGCGCCGCGTCCGCCACCGACCGGGCCAGCGGGCCCTCCGTGCCCAGCCCGGCCAGGTCGGGGAGCAGCGGGGCGTTGGAGATCCGGCCCCGGGACGGTTTCAGCCCGAACAGGCCGCAGACGCTGGAGGGGATCCGGATCGAGCCGCCGCCGTCGCTGCCCTGGGCGGCCGGGGCCAGGCCCGCCGCCACCGCGGCCGCCGCGCCGCCGCTCGACCCGCCCGCGGACCGGCCCAGGTCCCAGGGTGTCCGGGCGGGCGGCCCGACCGCGGTCTCGGTGTAGCAGGGCAGGCCGAACTCGGGGGTGGCCGTCTTCCCGGTGATCACGGCCCCCGCGGCCCGGAGCGCCGCGGTGACGTAATCGTCGATGGCCGGGACGTTGTCGGCGAAGGCGGCGGAGCCGAGGGTCTGGCGCACCCCGGCCACCATGTTCAGGTCCTTGATGGGGATGGGGATGCCGGTCAGCGGGGGAAGTTCGCCGGGTTCCCCGACCTGGCTCACCGCCTTCTCGGCCTCGCTGGCCTGGTCCGCGGCCCGTTCGGCGGTGATCGTGAAGAACGCTCCCACATCGGCGTTCATCCGCTCGGTACGGTCCAGGTAGTGGGCGGTTATCTGCACCGGCGACAGCTCACCCTGGCGGATCGCGGCGGCCAGCTCGGTCACGGTCAGATCATGAATGTCGGTCACGATTTCGCACCGTAGTCTCCCGATTTGCCCGGGTCCAGAAGCCAGGTTCGGCGCATTCACGGTGTGTCACGTGATGTTGCCAGACAGCTACGCATTGCATCGGTTACGCTCTGACCGGTGGATCGGATGACGCGGCCGGGCACGTCCGGGGCGCCGCCGGGGCGCACGGGCCCCGCCGGCCCCGAGCCCGCCGCTGCCGGTCAGCCGTCCGGCGCCGGGGCGCCGGACCCGCCGGAGGCGTTCGACCTGGCCGCAGGGGATCTGGGGGCCGGGGATGCGGACGCGGACCCGGGAGCCGGTGATCTGGAGGCCGGCGATCCGGGGGACGCGGCGGACACCCGTGAGTTCCCGGCCGTCCCGGCCGGGCCTGCCGTCGGGCGGGGCGGCCGTCCGGGACGGGGCGGACGACCCGGACGTGCCGGAGGCCGGGCGACGGCTCCGACGGCGGGATCGTCACCGCGGGTGACCGTCATCCGGGTCATGAGCATCCGCTGTCCAGCTTCGCCGCGGATCCCCGGATGCCGATCTGGATCCGCCGCGCGGTCCTGGCGGCCGCGGCCGGCATCGTGGTGGGCATCTTCCTCGAGTGGCGGGCCGGCCTGACCGCCGCGGCCATCGTGGCGATCCTGGACACCATCCACCGGTCGCGGACCACCGCGGTCATCCCGGCCGCGGTCCGGGTCACGTCCGCGCAGCGGCGCACCCGGCGGCGGCTGCTGCTGGCCCGCCGGTCCGGCTACCTGACCCTGAACGGCCGGGCCATCCCGGGCAGCGACTGCATCATCGATCACCTGATCGTCGGGCCGGCCGGGGTGTTCGCGGTGGACTCCGAGCGGTGGGACCGCCGGCTGCCGCTCCGGGCCACCCAGGGCGGCCACCTCTACCACGGCCCGTACAGCCAGACCAGCCGCCTGAAGCACGCCCAGATGGAAGCGGCCATGGCCGGCCGGCTCATCAGCGAGACCCTCGGCCGCAAGCAGCGGATCCGCCCGGCCATGGTGATCTACGGCCCGACGGTCCCGTGGACCGTGGCCCGGATCGGCGGCGTGGACGTGTTCAGCGGCCGGCGGCTCCGCAAGTACCTGCGCGCCCAGGCCCGGGCCCGGCGCGAGCAGCGGCTGACCCGCGAGGAAATCGAGCGCATCCACGAGGCGGCCGAGACCGCCCTGCCCCGCCGCTGACCGCACCCGCCGCCCGCCCGGCGGCGGCGCGCGGGCGCCGCGGCGGGCGCCGCCTCCCATCCCGGCCATGATCGTGGTGGGTTCTGCGCCGCCGGCGAGGCAAAATCCACCACGATCATGGTCCGCCCTGCTGGCGGCCGCGCGCCGCACGGAGGGCACGCCGCCGGTACGCTGAAGGCTCCACACCCTTGAGGGGAGCAGGTCATGCCACCGCTTCGGTCCCGGACGGTCACCCACGGCAGGAACATGGTCGGGGCGCGCGCCCTCATGCGCGCGAGCGGGGTAGCCGGCGAGGACATCGGCAAGCCGATCGTGGCGGTGGCCAACAGCTTCACCGAATTCGTGCCGGGCCACGTGCACCTGCGCGAGGTCGGCCAGGTGGTCTCCGACTCGGTGAAGGCGGCCGGCGCGGTTCCCCGCGAGTTCAACACGATCGCGGTGGACGACGGGATCGCCATGGGCCACGGCGGGATGCTCTACTCCCTGCCCAGCCGGGAGCTGATCGCCGACGCCGTCGAGTACATGGTCAACGCGCACTGCGCCGACGCCCTGGTCTGCATCTCCAACTGCGACAAGATCACGCCCGGCATGCTGATGGCCGCACTGCGGCTGAACATCCCCACCGTGTTCGTGTCCGGCGGCCCGATGGAGGCCGGGCGGGCCCGGCCGGGCGAGGTGACCGCCTCCGGCGAGCCGCGCAAGCTCGACCTGATCAACCCCATGGTCGCCGCGGCCGACCCGTCGGTGTCCGACGAGGCGCTGGCCGAGATGGAAGAAGCCGCGTGCCCGACCTGCGGCTCCTGCTCGGGGATGTTCACCGCGAACTCGATGAACTGCCTCACCGAGGCCATGGGCCTGGCCCTGCCGGGCAACGGCACCACGCTGGCCACGCACGCCGCGCGGCGCGGGCTGTTCGAGCGGGCCGGTCAGCTGGTCGTCGAGCTGGCCCAGCGCTACTACGAGGGCGACGACGAGTCCGCGCTGCCGCGGTCGGTCGCCACCCGGGACGCGTTCGAGAACGCGATGGCGCTGGACGTGGCCATGGGCGGGTCGACCAACACGATCCTGCACCTGCTGGCGGCGGCGCACGAGGCGCGGGTCGGCTTCGGGCTCAAGGAGATCGACGAGCTGTCCCGCCGGGTGCCGTGCCTGTGCAAGGTCGCGCCGAGCAGCGAGCGTTACCACGTCGAGGACGTGCACCGCGCGGGCGGTATCCCGGGCATCCTGGGTGAGCTGAACCGCGCCGGGCTGCTGAACCCGGGGGTGCACACGGTGCACAGCTCCTCGCTCGGGGAGTTCCTCGACGCCTGGGACCTGCGCTCGCCGTCGGTCACCGAGGAGGCGGTCGAGCTGTACCACGCGGCGCCCGGCGGCGTCCGCACCATCAAGCCGTTCTCCCAGGAGGCCCGCTGGACCAGCCTGGATGAGGACCGGGCGGAGGGCTGCATCCGGGATCTGGCCCACGCCTACACCCGGGACGGCGGCCTGGCCGTGCTCTACGGCAACCTGGCCCCTGAGGGCGCGATCGTGAAGACGGCCGGCGTCCCCGAGGAATTGTGGCGCTTCTCCGGCCCGGCCAAGGTGTTCGAGAGCCAGGAGGCCGCGGTCGAGGGCATCCTGGGCGGGAAGGTCGAGGCGGGCGACGTGGTGCTGATCCGGTACGAGGGGCCCAGCGGCGGCCCGGGCATGCAGGAGATGCTGTACCCGACCAGCTTCCTCAAGGGGAAGGGCCTCGGCCGGGCCTGCGCCCTGGTCACCGACGGGCGGTTCTCCGGCGGCACCTCCGGGCTGTCCATCTGCCACGCCGCACCGGAAGCGGCGGCGGGCGGGATGATCGCGCTGGCCGAGGACGGCGACATCGTGGAGATCGACATCCCGGCCCGGTCGCTGGAACTGGCGGTCCCCGACGCGGACCTGGCGGCCCGCCGCGAGCGGATCCTCGCAGAGCTGGGCGGCTACCGGGCCGCGAACCGGGATCGGACGGTCAGCGAGGCGCTGCGGGTCTACGCGGCCCTGGCCACCTCGGCGTCCACCGGCGCGGTGCGGGACATCAGCCGCCTCGGCTCCGCCGCCGGGCTCCGTGACCCGCGGCGCCGTGACCCGCGGCTCTGGCCAGTGACGGCAGCGGTCCCGCTCGTGCCCTCCCGGGTCCGGCCCTAGTGGCCGCAGCACGGGACTGGGTCGCCGGAGCACGCCCGCGAACCCTCCCCGCGGCCATCGTCCCGGTCGTGGTGGGGTCCGGGGTCGCGTTCGGCTACGGCCACTTCTCGCTGTGGCGCGGAGTCCTCGCGATGATCGTCGCCCTCGCCCTCCAGGTCGGGGTGAACTACGCCAACGACTACAGCGACGGGATCCGGGGCACCGATGAGGTGCGGGTCGGCCCGCTCCGGCTGGTGGCCGCCGGGGTGGCCCCGCCCCGGCAGGTCCGGGACGCGGCACTCGGCTGCTTCGCGGTGGCCTGCGTGGCCGGGCTCGTCCTGGCCGCGGTGACCTCCTGGTGGCTGGTCCTGGTCGGCGCGGCGGCGGTCGCCGCGGCCTGGACCTACACGGGCGGGCGGCACCCGTACGGCTATCACGGCCTGGGCGAGATCGCCGTGTTCGCGTTCTTCGGGCTGGCCGCGGTGGCCGGGACCGCGTTCGTGGAGATGGACTCGCTGCCCTGGCTGGCCCTGGCCGCGGCGCTCCCGGTGGGGTTGCTGGCCTGCGCGCTGCTAGTGATCAACAACCTCCGGGACATCCCGACGGACACGGTGTCGGGCAAGCGCACCCTGGCCGTGATCCTGGGGGACACGCGGACCCGGCTGCTGTACGTCGCGTGCGTGGTGGTCCCGTTCCTGGTCGCGGCGGCCATGGCCGCGGCGCGGCCGCTGACGCTGCTGGCCTTCGCGGCCCTCCCCCTGGCCCTGGCCCCGGTCCGCACGGTCCGCCACGGGGCCACCGGCCCGGCCCTGATCAGCGCGCTCGGCATGACCGGCCGCCTCCAGCTGGCCTTCGGCGCGCTGCTGACCATCGGCCTGGCCATCCGCCTCTAAGGCGCCCCGGTCCCCCGGCCGGCCCGGCCGCCTTTCGCCCCGGCGGCCCTGGGCTCCGGGGGACCGGCCATCGGCACCCGCCCGCGACCTAGCGCGCCCCCTCCCTTCTCCCTCCCCCGGCGGGGTCTACCGAGACCGTAGGGTCAACTCGTTAATGGTTATCCACAGTCCCGTTGGGGGTGGCCGGCGCGGGGAGGGTCGCTTCGACCGGCGCGGGGAGGGTTGCTTCGGCAGGCGCGGGCGGGGTCGCTTCGGCCGGCGCGGGGAGGATCCTTTCGACCGGCGCAGGGAGGGTTCCTTCGACGGGTGAGTCAGCCCGGGGCGCTGGTGCCTGGCTGCCGCCTTCGGGGCCGCTGAAGGCACCGCTGAGGGTCTTGAGCGCCGTGGTCACCTCACTCGGGATCACCCAGAACGTGTTGCCCTGGGCCTGCGCCAGCTGCGGCAGCGTCTGCAGGTACTGATACGCCAGCACCTTGGGGTCGGCGTCGCCGTCGTGCACGGCCTGGAACACGGTGCCGATCGCCTGGGCCTGGCCCTCGGCCCGGAGGATCTGGCCCTGCCGTTCTCCCTCGGCCCGCAGGATGCTGCTCTGCTTCTCACCTTCGGCGGTGAGGATCTTGGACTGGCGGACACCCTCGGCGGTCAGCACGGCGGCCCGCTTCTCCCGCTCGGCCCGCATCTGCTTCTCCATCGCGTCGATGACGCTCTTGGGCGGGTCGATGGCCTTGATTTCCACCCGGGTGACCCGCAGCCCCCACTTGCCCGACGCGTCATCGAGCACGCCGCGCAGCCGCATGTTGATCTGGTCGCGCGAGGTCAGCGTCTGCTCCAGGTCCATGTTGCCGATCACGCTGCGCAGCATGGTCGCGGTGATCTGCTCGATGGCCTGGATGTAGTTGACGATCTCGTAGTCTGCCGCCCGGGGGTCGGTGACCTGGAAGAACAGCACCGTGTCGATGCTCACCACCAGGTTGTCCTCGGTGATCACCGGCTGTCCCCTGAAGGCCACCACCTGCTCGCGCAGGTCGATGAGGGGCTTGACCCGGTCCACGAACGGGAGGATGAAGTTCATCCCGGGTTCCAGGGTCTTGCGGTACCGGCCGAACCGCTCGACGTTGCGGGCCCGGGCCTGCGGCACGATCCGGACGGTCTTGCCGACCGTGAGCAGGATGAGGATGACGACGACCAGGGCGGCGACAAGCGCGGCTATTTCCATGTCTACTCCCGCGGGTGGACGAGTGCGGTGGCGCCCTCGATCGCGAAGACGTTGACGGTGGAGCCCACGGGGATGACCTGGGACTCGTCATACGGGCGGGCCGACCATAGCTCCCCGCCGATGCGGACCTTCCCGCCGTCGTCGGTGACCTCCTCGACGACCTTGGCGGAGCGCCCGACGAGGGCCGAGGTCCCGGTGCGCAGCAGCGGCGGCTGCTTGATGTGCCGCATCGCGATCGGGCGGACCAGGCCGAGCCCGGCCGCGGAGGCCACCGCGAACGCGATCAGCTGGAAGGGCAGCCCGGCACCGGCCACGCCGACCACGCCTGCCACCACCGCGCCGGCCGCGATCAGGCCGAAGGCCAGCGTGGTCGTCATGATCTCGGCCACGCCAAGCACGGCGGCGAGGACCAGCCAGACAATCCACGACTCCATGGCTACTCCCGGGAGCGGGAGCGGCGGCGTGCGCGGCGTGCGCACCTACCAGCCGCCCGGCCCTCCAACTCGACAGTAACCCCGCCACGCCCGGACCGCGACCGCTCACGGGTCTCTTCCCTCCGGCCGGCGGCCCTGCCATCGGGGGTGATCGTTCCCATCAGGGCCCGGACCGGGAATTATGGTGGCATCCAACGTCGGAGGATGGGTCATGACCAGTCCAGCACCGCTGTCCTACAGTCACGGAACCTCGCCGCATCCGCTGCTCGGCGAGACCATCGGCGCGAACCTGAGGCGTATCGCTGCCACCCATGGCGACCGGGAAGCGCTCGTCGATGTGCCGTCGGGACGGCGCTGGACCTACGCGGAGTTCGACGCGGACACCGACACGCTGGCCCGGGGCCTGATCGCGGCCGGGATGAAGGCCGGTGACCGGGTGGGCATCTGGGCGCCGAACTGCCCGGAGTGGGTGCTGATGCAGTACGCCACGGCCAAGGCGGGGGTGATCCTGGTCAACATCAATCCCGCCTACCGCAGTCACGAGCTGGGCTACGTGCTGCGCCAGGCCGGGGTCGGGCTGCTGGTCAGCGCGGAGTCGTTCAAGACGAGCGACTACCGGGCCATGGTCGAGGACGTCAGCGGGGAGCTTCCCGGCCTCGAACGGGTGATCTACCTGGGCTCGGCGGACTGGGACGAGCTGTTCGTGGTCGGCGCCATGCCGATCGCGGGCGGGGAGGACCAGCTGGCCGAGCGCGAGGCGGTGCTGGGTTTCGACGACCCGATCAACATCCAGTACACCAGCGGCACCACCGGGTTCCCGAAGGGAGCCACGCTGTCGCACCACAACATCCTGAACAACGGGTTCTTCATCGGGGAGGGCTGCCGCTACACGGAGGCGGACCGGGTCTGCATCCCGGTGCCCTTCTATCACTGCTTCGGCATGGTGCTGGGCAACCTGGCCTGCACCACGCACGGGGCGGCCATCATCATTCCCTCCCCCGGCTTCGATCCCGCGGCGAGCCTGCGGGCCGTCGCGGCCGAGAAGTGCACGTCCCTGTACGGCGTCCCGACCATGTTCATCGCCGAGCTGGCGCTGCCCGATTTCCCGGCCTATGACCTGTCCACCCTCCGGACCGGGATCATGGCCGGGTCGCCGTGCCCGGTCGAGGTCATGAAGCGGGTGGTCAGCGAGATGCACATGACCGAGGTGACGATCTGCTACGGGATGACCGAGACATCCCCGGTGTCGGCGCAGACCACGGCGGATGACGACATGGAGCGGCGGGTCTCGACCGTGGGCCGGGTGCACCCGCACGTCGAGGTGAAGATCGTGGACCCGGAGACCGGGCTCACCGTGCCCCGCGGTGTCACCGGCGAGATGTGCACCCGGGGCTACTCGGTGATGCTCGGCTACTGGGACGACCCGGAGCAGACCGCGGACGCGATCGACCTGGCCCGCTGGATGCACACCGGCGACCTGGCCGTGATCGACGAGGCCGGGTACCTGAACATCGTCGGCCGGATCAAGGACATGATCATCCGCGGGGGCGAGAACGTGTACCCCCGGGAAATCGAGGAGTTCCTCTACGGCCACCCGGCGATCGAGGACGTGCAGGTGATCGGGGTGCCCGACCTCCGGTACGGCGAGGAGATCTGCGCCTGGGTCAAGCTGCGGCCCGGCGAGACCCTGACCGAGGAGGAGCTGCGGGAGTACTGCCGGGGCCAGATCGCGCACTACAAGATCCCGCGCTACCTGCGGATCACCGGTGATTTCCCGATGACCGTGACCGGCAAGGTCCAGAAGTTCAAGATGCGCGAGACGTCGATCACCGAGCTGGGCCTGGAGGACGCGGCCAGCACCGCCACCGCCTGAGGCCGGCACGGGCCGCGTGAGCCAGCCACGGCCCGCGTGAGGCGGCCAGGCGCCGCGTGAGGCGGCCAGGGGCCGCGTGAGGTCAGCCGCGGGCGGCCCCGGCGGCTTCGAGCGCGCCGAGGTGGCGGAGGGCCGTGTCCGCGGAACCGGGCTGGGCCGGCAGGAGCGGCAGCCGCACGGCCGGGGTCGGGATGCGTCCCTGGGCGTGCAGGACAGCCTTGATCACGGTCGGGTTCGGCTCCGCGAACAGCGCGGCCGACAGGGTGCCCAGCCGGCCGCCCAGCGCCCGGGCCGACGTCACGTCACCGCTGCGCCACCGGCCCATCAGCCGGGCGAACTCGGCGGTGGCCACGTGCGCCGAGGCCAGGATGCCGCCGTCCGCGCCGAGCGCGAGCAGCGGCGAGATGAACACGTCGTCACCGCCGAGGATCGCGAGGCCGTCCGGCCGGGTGGCGAGCAGCGCGACGGTGTCGCCGTTGATCCCGCCCGGCGCGTACTTCAGGCCCGCCACGCCCGGCACGCCGGCCAGGCGCCTGAGGGTCTCCGCGGTCAGGTACTGGCCGGTCCGGCGGGGGACGTCGTAGACGACGAGCGGCACCGGGCTGCCGGAGGCGAGCTGGGTGAAATAGGCGAGCACGCCGGCCTCGCCCGGACGGGCGAACGGCGGCACCACGCTGAGGGCGGCGGTCACCTCCGGCCGCTCGCCCAGGGCCCGGAGGTCTTCAGGGGTGTGCGCGCCGGCCAGCAGCGGCGCGTGCCGCTCGCGGCACACCCGCGCGGCCACGTCCATCACGGAGCGCCGCTCCGCCGGGGTGAGCGTGTCCGGCTCGCCGGTGGTGCCGAGCGCGACCAGGCCGGTGGCCCCGGCGTCCAGGACCTGGTGCGCCAGGGCCTCCAGCGCATCGAGGGCCACCGCGCCGCGATGGCCGAACGGGGTGATCAGCGGAACGTACAGGCCAGTCAGGGTCATGGCTCCACCCTGCCCCGGACCGACCGCCAAGGACCAGTTCACGTTCTTCGCCACAGACGTAAGCTGAGCTAATGCTTGACGTCCGCCGCCTGCGCCTGCTGCGGGACCTGGCGCACCTGGGCACCATCGCCGCGGTGGCCCAGGCTCACGCCTACACGCCGTCCGCGGTGTCTCAGCAGCTCGCCGCGCTGCAACGCGAGGCGGGCGTGCCACTGCTGGAGCACATCGGCCGGGGCGTCACGCTCACGCCCGCTGGCACGGCTCTCGTACAGCACACCGAGACGGTGCTGGCCACCCTGGAAGCGGCCACCGCGTCGCTCGCGGCCGCGCGCACCGGGCTGTCCGGAACCGTGCGCATCGGGGCGTTCCCCAGCGCCGTCCGCACGCTGCTGCCCCCGGCCCTGGTCGCGCTGGGCCGCGACCATCCGGCCCTCGACCTCAGGGTCACCGAGCTGGACCCGGTGGCCATGCCCGGGGCACTGCGCGACCAGAGCCTCGACGTGGCCCTGCTGCACGATTACGACATCACGCCCGCCCGGCCCGATCCCGCCCTGGATTCGGTCCCGCTGCTCGACGAGGCCGTGTTCCTCGCCGTGCCGGAAGGCGGGCAGGCCGGGGCCGCAGGCGGGCCGCTGGCGGGGGCCCGGAACCGCGACTGGATCGTCGGCAGCCCGGGCACGCTCTGCCACGCCGTCGCCATGCGGATCTGCGAGACCGCCGGCTTCGTGCCCAGGGTCCGCCATCAGGCGGACGACTTCGTCGCCGTGCTCGCGCTGGTCGCCGCCGGGCAGGGCGTCGCGCTGGTCCCGCAGCTCGGGGCCGAGCAGCCACCCCCGGGGGTGCGCCTGGTCCCGCTCCCGGTCTTCCGGCGCACCCGCCTCGCCTACCGGCGGGGCGCCGGCACCCATCCCGTCATCGCCGCCTGCGTGCAGGCCCTCCGCCTCTCGACGCGCGGCTACCTGCGGCGGCGGGACGGGTCGGTGAGGGACGGGGGCTCGTAGCCGCCGTCCGGGGAGTTGAGGTTGGTGCCGGGCGGCACGATCTCGTCGATCCGGTCCAGGATGCCGGGGCTGAGCGTCACGTCGCCCGCGGCGAGCTGGCTCTCCAGCTGCTCCATGGTCCGCGGCCCGATGATCGCCGCGGTGACGGCGGGGTGGCTGAGCACGAAGGCGATGGCCAGCTGGATGAGGGTCAGGCCGGACTGCTCGGCCAGCACGGCCAGCTGCTCGACCGCGTCCAGCTTGGCCTGGTTGCCCGGCAGTGACATGTCGTAGCGCTGCGGTATCCGCTCCGCGCGGCGGCTGACCGGGAGGTCCTGGCCCTTGCGGTAGCGGCCGGACAGCCAGCCGCCGGCCAGCGGGCTCCACGGGATGACACCCATCCCGTACCGCTGGCAGACCGGCAGGACCTCGGTCTCGACCCCGCGGACCAGGATCGAGTACGGCGGCTGCTCGCAGACGAACCGCTCCCGGCCGCGGCGCTCCGCGGTCCACTGGGCCTCGACGATCTGGGAGGGCGGGAACGTGGAACTGCCCGCGTAGCAGATCTTCCCGGCCCGGATCAGGTCGCTGAGCGCGCCCAGGGTCTCGTCGATGTCCGTGTCAGGGTCGGGCCGGTGGATCTGGTACAGGTCGATGTAGTCGGTGCCGAGCCGGCGCAGGCTGTTCTCGCACTCGCGGATCAGCCACCGGCGGGAGTTGCCGCGCTCATTGGGGTCCCGGCCCATGGGGCCGTGCGCCTTGGTGGCCAGGACGATATCCTCGCGCCGGGTACCGGCCAGCGCCTTGGCCACGATCTCCTCGGACTCCCCCGCCGAGTAGACGTCCGCGGTGTCGATGAAATTGATCCCCGCGTCGAGGGCTCGTTTGATGATCCGGACCGAATCGTCGTGGTCGGTATTGCCCCAGGCGCCGAACATCATCGCCCCGAGGCAGAGCGGGCTGACTTTGACTCCGGTGTGACCGAGTACGCGAAGCTCCATTTACGTCACCCTAGACCGCGGCCGGGCCGCCGGAAGAGCCGGCCGGCACGCCCCGTGGCGCGCGCCCCGCCGGAGCGGAATGGTCCCGGCCGCAGCGGGGCCAGGGCCGGGTGTGGCGGTCCGCCGGCCGGGGAGAAGCAGTATCTCCGGGGCCAGGTGATTACCTAGTTTCCGGCTCCGGCCCGCCACGCTCAGAGGGCGGTGCGAGGCTGGCGGGAGGGACAGTGTGGTCCGGCACGCCGGGCCGGCGAAGCCACGCGGACAGGGAGCACCGCGAGGTCCGGCACGCCGGGCCCCGGAGGGAGGCAGGCGGGACAAGCCCGCCTGGTCCGAGCGGGAGGAGGATGCCGTGCGGCGCAGGGATCCGCTGAGCGGTGTCCGGGCCCGGCCCGCTTCCCGCTGGCGCCCTCCGCTGTCCGCACGGCGGCCGGCCTCCCGGATGGCAGCCGCGGCGGGGATCGGGCTGGTCCTGCTGGTCGCGGCCTGCTCGGCCGGCGGGCCGGGCCACGCCCCGCACTCCGGCGGCTCCGGGACGGCTCACCCGGTCACGGCGGCAGGCAGCGCGCCTGGCCCAGCCGGGCCGTCCGGGCCGCCGGCGGCGGGCGCGCTCAGCCTGCAGGTGACCCCGGCCCCCTACCAGCTCCCGTCCGGGCTGGCCCGGGAGGTCGTCCTGCCTCACGGCCCTGACCTGCTCATCGCCGGCGGGCTCACGCTCCAGGGCACCTCCACCGCCGCCGTGCGCCGTCTCAACCTCTCGACCGGCAGCACCACCCGCGTGGGCCGCCTCGCGGTCCCCACGCACGACGCGGCCGGAGCCACGATAGGCGGCCGGACCTTCGTGTTCGGCGGCGGGCAGCAGGGCAGCGCGGCCACGGTGCAGGAGATCACGGTGCTCAACGACAAGGGGCAGGAGGTCACGGCCCACGGCAGTCCCACGGCCCGGGGCACCGGCACGGCCGCCGGGCGGCTGCCCCGCCCCCGCTCAGACCTGGCCGCGGTGACCCAGGGCGGCACCACATACCTGCTGGGCGGGTACGACGGGACCGCGTACGACGCGACGGTCCTGGCCACCACGGACGGCCGCCGGTTCACCGTCGCGGCGCGGCTGGCGGTCCCGGTCCGCTACCCGGCGGTCGCCGTGCTGGGCGGCCAGATCTGGGTCTTCGGCGGCCGAGACCAGCCACGGCACCACGAACGACATCCAGCGGATAAGCCTTCCCGGTGCGGGCCCCGGGGCCGGCGGTCAGACCGTTAGGGGGCGGAAAATGACGGCGGCAGCGGTAGCCGGGCACCTGCCGGAGCCGACCACCGGGGCGGCGGCGTTCACGCTCGGCGGGGCGGTGTACGTCGCGGGGGGGCAGACCGCCCCGGCCCGCCCGGGGCAGGCCACGGCCAGCCCGTCCGCCACGCTGACGACCAGCCGCGCGGTGATCCGCTACCAGCCGGGCCAGCCGGCGGCGCGTGGCGGGCAGCCTGCCGGTCCCGGTGGCCAACGCGGGCGCCGGGGTGGTGGGCGGCACCGCGTTCCTGGTCGGCGGGGACGACGGGAAGCGCCCGGTGCCCACGGTCACCGAGTTCCGGCTGGTCAGCCCGGCCGCGGCCATCCCGCCGGTATCCCCCGGCAGCCCGCTGGACGCCCGCTCAGCCCGGACGCCCGGCGGGGGCGGGGGCGGCGGCACCGGCTCCAGGTCCGGCCCAGCTCCGGCACCGGCACCGGTTCTGGTCCCGGCGATCTCGCCCTGGCCAGCGCGCCGTGGCTGAGCCCGCCCCGCGGCCGCGGCCACCTGGCGCCGCACTCCGATCCGGCCGCCCTGCCGGCTGACGTCCTGATCGCCGACAACCACAACAACCGGCTCCTGGTCATCGACCCGCAGGGCCGGATCCGGTGGCAGTTCCCGCAGCCCGGCGACCTGGCCCGGGGCCAGACCTTCACGGTGCCCGACGACGCGTTCTTCTCCCCCAACGGCAAGGACATCATCGCCACCGAGGAGGACGACTCCGTCATCAGCGTGATCAACATCGCCACGCACCGGATCTCCTACCGGTACGGCACTCCGGGGGTGCCCGGCTCGGGCCCGAACCACGTGTCCAACCCCGATGACGCGATGCTGCTGCCCGGCGGGGAAATACTGTCAGCCGACATCAAGAACTGCCGGATCATCCTGGTCAGGCCGCCCGCGCACTGGCCGGCCCGGATCATCGGCCACACCAGCAGCGTCTGCTGGCACGACCCGCCCCGGCGGTTCGGCAGCCCCAACGGCGCCTTCCCCATGACGAACGGCAAGTACCTGGTCACCGAGATCAACGGGAGCTGGGTGAACGCCGTCAGCCTGTCCGGCCACGTCTCCTGGTCGGCCAACCCGCCGGGGGTCAGCTACCCGTCCGACACCAACGAGGTCTACCCCGGGCTCTACCTGACCGCGGACTACTCGACCCCGGGCCAGGTGGTGGAGTTCACCGCGAGCGGGCAATTGCGGTGGCGGTTCGGCGGGCTGGACCATCCGTCGCTGGCCCTGCCCCTGCCCAACGGCGACATCCTGGTCAACGACGACTACAACCACCGGGTCATCGTGATCGACCCGGTCAGCAACCGGATCGTCTGGCAGTACGGCCACACCGGGGTCGCGGGCAGCAAGCCCGGCTACCTCAGCAACCCGGACGGGGTGGACGTCACCCCGCCCGACTCCATGCTGATCTCGCACGCGGCGACCATGGGCCAGCCCTGAGCCGGTCAGCTGCTATAGCCCGGGTAGAGCTGGCCGGACGGGACGATCTCGACCCCCAGCGGCACCAGCGAGATCGGGATGATCTTGAAGTTGGCCAGGCCCAGCGGGATGCCGATGATGGTGAGGCACAGCGCGATGCCGGTCGTCAGGTGGCCCAGGGCCAGCCACCAGCCGAAGAGCACGATCCAGAGGACGTTGCCGATCACGGAGCCCAGCCCGGCGTCCCGGCGCACCTCGATCGACCGGCCGAACGGCCACAGCACGTAGCCGGCGATGCGGAAGGCCGCGATCCCGAGCGGGATGGTCACCACGAGGAAGAACAGGACGAAGCAGACCAGCCCGGCCAGCGCGTAGAGGATAGCCATCCAGAAACCGCACAGGACCAGCCAGATCACGTTCAGGATCGTTCTCAGCATGCCCGTCCCCCGGTGGACTCGCCAGGCGCGCTGCCGCGCTTGTCGTCCATTTACCGTATCTCAAGCTGGGCGAGGAGCACCTCGGTCGCGCTGGCCACCGCGTCCACGGCCTGCTCGAAGGCCTCCGCGTTGTGCTTGGCGGGACGCTGGAACCCGCTGATCTTCTTGACATACTGGCGCGCTGCGGCCCGGACGTCCTCGTCGGTGACGTCCTCGGCGTAGGGCGGGCGCAGGGTCTTGATGCTGCGGCACATGCCTGTGAGGCTACCCGCCCCCGCCGACAGCCTCCCCGCGCAGCGGTCAGGCCAGGCCGAGCAGCGGTTCGAGCCCGAAGGTCAGGCCGGGCGGCAGGGAAGCCAGCCCGCGCACGCCGAGCAGCACGCCCGGCATGAACGAGGCCCGGTCGAGCGAGTCGTGCCGGATGGTCAGCGTCTCGCCGTGCCCGCCCAGCAGGACCTCCTGGTGGGCCACCAGCCCGGCCAGCCGCACCGAGTGCACGTGCACCCCGTCCAGCTCGGCGCCCCGGGCCCCCGGGGCCGCGGTCGCGGTGGCGTCCGGCATCGGGCCGAGACCAGCGGACGAGCGGGCCGAGGCGATCATCGACGCGGTCCGGGACGCGGTCCCGGACGGGGCGTCCATCTTGCCCGCATGGTGCATCTCGATGATCTCGGCCGACTCGAAGAACGGCGCGGCCTGGGCCGCGAACCGCATCATCAGCACCGCGCCGACCGAGAAGTTCGACGCGATCAGCACCCGCACCCCGGGCGCGTCGGCCAGCCAGGACCGTACCTGGGCCAGCCGGTCGTCGCCGAACCCGGAGGTGCCGACGACCACGTCCAGGCCGTGGCCGATGCACCAGCGCAGGTTGTCCATGACCACACCGGGGTGGGTGAAGTCGACCACCACCGCGCAGCCGGTCAGGCCCTCCAGGGCGTCCCCGTCGTCCACCTCGGCGGCGAGCTCGAGGTCGTCCGCGGCGGCCAGGGCCCGGCCGACCTCGCTGCCCATCCGGCCCCGTGCCCCCAGCACACCGACCTTGATCACGGCGCCCCGTCCTAGGCCAGCGCGTTGACGAACGGCGCGTCGTCGTCGTAGGGGCCGACCACGGCCAGCACCTTCGGCCGGGTCAGGACCTCCTCGGCCACGCTGCGCACCGCCTCGTGCGACACCGCCTCGATCGAGGCCAGGATCTCGTCCACCGGCTCGAGCCGCGGGTAGACCAGCTCGGACTTGCCCAGCCGGCTCATCCGGGAGGACGGGTCCTCCAGGCCGAGCACCATCGAGCCGCGGACCTGGCCCTTGCCGCGCTCCAGCTCGGCGTCGGTCAGGCCGCCGGACACGACCTTGGCGATCTCGTCCCGGCAGATCGCCAGGACGTCGTCGGCCTTGGACGGCAGGCAGCCGACGTAGACCCCCCACATGCCGGTGTCGGCGTGCTGGGAGGTGAAGCTGTAGACCGAGTAGGCCAGGCCGCGCTTCTCGCGCACCTCCTGGAACAGCCGCGACGACATGCCGCCGCCGAGGGCCGCGTTGAGCACGCCGAGCGCGAACCGGCGGTCGTCGGTCCGGCTCAGCCCCTCGCAGCCGACGATCAGGTTGGCCTGCTCGATCCCGCGGGAGACCAGCGTCACGCCGCGGGCCGGATCCCCGGGCACCGCGCCGGCCACGGCCGGCGGCCCGCCCGGGGTGGCGAGCCGCGGCCCCGCGGGCCGGGCATCGCCCCGGAGCACGCCGGCGAACGCGTGCCGGACCTGCTCGACCACCGTGTCGTGGTCGAGGCTGCCGGCCGCCGCCACGACCAGGTGGTCGGGGGTGTACCGGGCCCGGTAGTACTCGGCGACCTGGTCCCGGGTGATGGAGTTGATGGAGTCGACCGTGCCGAGGATCGGCCGGCCGAGCGGCGTGTCACCGAACAGCTTGCCGACGAACGACTCGTGCACCGTGTCGGAGGGATCGTCGTCGTTCATGGCGATCTCTTCGAGGATCACGCCGCGCTCGGCGTTGACGTCCTTCGCCTCGATCAGCGAGCTGGTCACCATGTCGGACAGCACGTCGATGGCCAGCGGCAGGTCGGCGTCCAGCACCCGCGCGTAGTAGCAGGTGTACTCCTTGCCGGTGAACGCGTTCAGCTCGCCGCCGACCGCGTCCATCTCGGCCGAGATCTCCAGCGCGGTCCGCCGCCTGGTGCCCTTGAACAGCAGGTGCTCCAGGTAGTGGGTGGCCCCGGCGTGGGCACGGCCCTCGTCAGCGGACCCCACCCCCGCCCAGATGCCGAACGCGACGGAGCGGACCGACGGCAGCGCCTCGGTGATGACCCGGAGGCCGCCCGGCAGCACGCTGCTCCGGACGGCCCCCGTGCCGTCATCTGGTTGCCCGGTACGCACGCCCGGCGTGGTCACGAGTTGTCGCTGTGCCGGCGCTCGCGGTGCCGGGTCCGGTGGCTCTCGCCGCCGGCGCCCTGGCCCGCAGGAGCCCGGTCGCCGCCCGAGTCCGGGGAGCCGGACGAGCCGCCCGCGCCCCCGTCGCCGTTCCCGGCGGCCGCCTCACGCTCGACGACCTCGACGGGCACCAGGGACAGCTTGCCGCGATCGTCGATCTCGCGGATCTCCACCTGGATCTTGTCGCCGACCTTCACCACGTCATCGACGTTGTCGATGCGCGCCCCGCCGTGCAGCTTGCGCAGCTGGGTGATGTGGAGCAGGCCGTCCTTGCCCGGCAGCAGGGAGATGAACGCGCCGAACGTGGTGGTCTTGACCACGGTCCCGAGGAACCGCTCGCCCACCTCGGGCATGTGCGGGTTGGCGATCGCGTTGATCGTCGTCCGCGCGGCCTCGGCGGAGGGGCCGTCGGTGGCACCGATGTAGATGGTGCCGTCGTCCTCGATCGTGATCTCGGCGCCGGTGTCCTCCTGGATCGAGTTGATCATCTTGCCCTTGGGCCCGATGACCTCGCCGATCTTGTCCACCGGGACCTTGATCGTGATGATCCGCGGCGCCTGGGGGCTCATCTCGCCCGGGGCGTCGATCGCCTCGCGCATGACCTCGAGGATCGTGAGCCGGGCCCCGCGGGCCTGGCGCAGCGCCGCGCCGAGCACGGCCGCCGGGATCCCGTCCAGCTTGGTGTCCAGCTGGAGCGCGGTGATGATCTCCGTGGTGCCGGCCACCTTGAAGTCCATGTCGCCGAATGCGTCCTCGGCGCCCAGGATGTCGGTCAGCGTGACGTACTCGCCGCCCTCGTAGATCAGGCCCATCGCGATGCCGGACACCATGTCCCGCAGCGGCACGCCGGCGTCGAGCAGCGACATGGTGGACGCGCAGACCGAGCCCATGGACGTCGAGCCGTTCGACCCGATCGCCTCGGAGACCTGGCGGATCGCGTAGGGGAACTCCTCGCGGCTCGGCAGCACCGGCAGCAGGGCCCGCTCGGCGAGCGCGCCGTGGCCGATCTCGCGCCGCTTGGGCGACCCGACCCGGCCGGTCTCCCCGGTGGAGTACGGCGGCATGTTGTAGTTGTGCATGTACCGCTTGGTCCGCTCCGGGTTGAGCGTGTCGATCATCTGCTCCATCCGGAGCATGTTCAGCGTGGTGACGCCGAGGATCTGCGTCTCACCGCGCTCGAACAGGGCCGAGCCGTGCACCCGGGGCAGCACGTGCGCCTCGGCGGACAGCTGGCGGATGTCGCTCAGCCCGCGGCCGTCGATGCGCAGGCCGTCCCGGATGACCCGCTCCCGGACCAGCTTCTTGGTCAGCGCGCGGAACGCGGCGCTGATCTCCTTCTCGCGGCCCTCGAACGAGCTGCCCAGCTTCTCCACGGCGAGCGCCTTGACCTGGTCGGTCTCGGTGTCGCGCTGCTGCTTGCCCGCGATGGTCAGCGCCCGGGCCAGCTCGTCGGAGACTCTCCCGGGCCACGGCGTCGTAGACGTCCGGCTGGTAGTCCACGAACACGGGGAACTCGCCGGTCGGCTTGGCCGCCTGGTCGGCGACCTGCTGCTGGGCCTCGCAGAGCAGCTTGAGGAACGGCTTGGCCGCCTCCAGGCCCTCCGGCACGGTCTCCTCGGTGGGCGCGACCGCGCCGCTGGAGGAGTCGGCCAGCATCCCGATGGTGCCGGTGGTGGACTCCGCCTCGACCATCATGATCGCCACGTCACCGTCGGGCAGCATCCGGCCCGCGACCACCATGTCGAAGGTGGCGTCGTTCAGCTGCTCGTGCGTCGGGAACGCGACCCACTGGCCCTTGATCAGGGCGACCCGCACGCCGGCGATCGGCCCCGAGAACGGCAGCCCGGCCAGCATGGTGGACAGGGACGCCGCGTTGATGGCGACCACGTCGTAGAGGTGCTCAGGGTTCAGCGCGAGGATCGTCTCGACGACCTGGACCTCGTTGCGCAGGCCCTTGACGAACGAGGGGCGCAGCGGCCGGTCGATCAGCCGGCAGGTGAGGATCGCGTCCTCGGACGGGCGGCCTTCCCGGCGGAAGAATGAGCCGGGGATGCGGCCGATCGCGTACATCCGCTCCTCGACGTCCACGGTGAGCGGGAAGAAATCCAGCCCCTCCCGGGGATGCTTGCCCGCCGTCGTGGCGGACAGGATGACCGTCTCGTCGTCCAGCGTGGCGACGGCGGATCCGGCGGCCAGGCGGGCCAGCCGGCCGGTCTCGAACTTGATCGTATGGGTGCCGAAAGCGCCGTTATCGATAACGGCTTCGGCGGTAAACACACCCTCCATGGGTGAGACCTCCTTCTGAGGTCCCGCTCCGCCCGCCGCCGGTGGCACGTGGCTGGTGCTGTCCGGCCGGTGCTCTCCGGCCCAGGTCGCAACCTGGTGCCGTCGAGTCCGTTCCATCTGGCCCGGCCAGCGGCCGGCCCGGTCTTCGATCGAAGCCCTCGGCCCGCCTGCCGCGCTCCCGCAGGAACGCGTGCACGAGACCCGAGAACCACTACCGAGGACCGGTCCTGGCGCCCTGAGCGCTCCGGGATCGGGGGCCGCGGGAAGTACGTTCTTGAGTTGTCCCGGACCTACCTGCGCAGGCCGAGCTTGCTGATGAGCGCACGGTAGCGCTCGATGTCCGAGCTAGCCAGGTACTTCAGCAGGCGCCGACGGCGCCCGACCAGAAGCAGCAGGCCGCGACGGCTGTGGTGATCGTGCTTGTGCACCTTGAGGTGCTCGGTCAGGTCATTGATCCGTCGCGTCAGCAGTGCAACCTGGACTTCCGGCGAGCCGGTGTCACCCTCATTGGTCGCGTTGTCCGCGATGATCTCCTTCTTCACGCCTGTGTCCAGCGGCACGTGGCTTTCCTATCTTTGTCGCAAGGTTACGGGGCGGGGCTCAGCGCGGCCCAGATAAGGACTGGAAGTGCGGGGAAGCCCCTCGGCCCGCCGCTTGAGGGTGCAGCAGACCGGGCCGGAACATGCCGGCCGTTACCTAAAGGTATCACGCGGGCCGGTCCGTAAACGCCGGGTCGCCACGCCGCCCCCGCTGGTGCCCACACGGCCGCCCGCCAGGCCGCCCCGCCAGGCTGTCCTCAGGGCCGCCCTCAGGCGCGGTGTCAGGCGGTCCCGCCACCGACCAGGTCACGGGCCTGGTCCACGTCCCGGCGCATCTGCCCGGCGAGCTCGTCCGCGGAGTCGAACCGGACCATGCCGCGCAGCCGGGCCGCGAAGTCCACCGCCATGTGCCTGCCGTAGAGGTCCAGGTCGTCCCGGTCCAGCGCGTAGGCCTCGACGGTCTGTTCCCGGCCGTCGAACGTCGGGTTGGTGCCCACCGAGATGGCGGCGGGCCAGCGCTGCTCGTCCTGGCCGTCGGCGTCCAGGCTGGCCAGCCAGCCCGCGTACACGCCATCGGCGGGGATGGCGGTGTTCGGGGCGGTCTCGAGGTTCGCGGTCGGGAAGCCGAGCCCCCGGCCGCGCTGCTGGCCGCGCACCACGACCCCCTCCACCCGGTGCGGCCGGCCCAGGTCCGCCGCGGCGCCGGCCACGTCCCCCTGGTTCAGCAGGTCCCGGATCCCGCTGGAGGAGATCGTGACCCCGTGCTCGGTGAGGAGCGGCACCCCTTCCGCCCCGAAGTCGTACTTCTCGCCCAGTTCGGCCAGCAGGGCCACGTCGCCGGCGGCCCGGTGGCCGAACCGGAAGTTCTCCCCCACCACGACCCAGCGGGCGTGCAGCCGGTCGGCGAGCACGGCCCGGACGAACTCATCCGGCCCCAGCTGCGAGAAGCTCGAGCGTGAACGGCAGCACGCAGACCGCGTCGCAGCCTTCCTCGCCCAGCAGCTGGACCCGGCGGCGGACGCTGCACAGCAGCGGGGGGTGTGACCCGGGCCGGACCACCTCCATGGGGTGCGGGTCGAAGGTGATCACGACCACGGGCAGCCCGAGCCGGGCCGCGGCCCCGGCCGCCCGGCCCACGATGTGCTGGTGGCCGCGGTGGACGCCGTCGAACACGCCGATGGTCACGACCGAGCGGCCCCAGTCTCCGGGCACGTCATCCAGGCCCTGCCAGCGCTGCACGGTGCTGCTCCTTCGATGCTCGACGCGGGAGGCCGCGGCGGGTCTTTCGTACCTGCAAGCCTAGGGGGCCGGCGCGGCGGCGCTCCCCGCGACCGCCCGGCGCGGCGTGACGTCCCGGCGGCGCCTGACCGCGGCAGCCAGGCCGCTCAGCACCTCCGCGGTGGCATCGACGTCGATGCACGCGTCGGTGACGCTCTGCCCGTAGACCAGCGTGGCCGGGTCGCCGGGCTCCTGCCGCCCGGCCTGCAGGAAGCTTTCCAGCATGATGCCCACGATGCCCGGCTCGCCCGCGCCGATCTGGTCGGCGAGCACCCCGGCCACGACCGGCTGGCGCCGGTAGTCCTTGCCGCTGTTGCCGTGGCTGGCGTCCACCATCACCCGCCGGTCCAGCCCGGCCTGGGCCACCTGGTCCAGCGCCCCCAGCACCGGCGCTTGCTCGTAGTTGGGGCCGGGCCGGCCGCCCCGCAGGATGATGTGGCAGTCCGGGTTCCCGGCGGTGGTGACCACCGCCGCCGCACCGGCCCGGGTGACGCCGAAGAAGGTGTGCCCCGCCGCGGCGGCCCGGCAGGCGTCCACGGCCACGGTCACGTCGCCGTCGGTGCCGTTCTTGAACCCGATCGGCATGGACAGGCCCGAGGCGAGCTGCCGGTGCACCTGGCTCTCGGTGGTCCGGGCGCCGATCGCCCCCCAGGCCACGGCGTCGGCGATGTACTGCGGGGTGATGGGGTCCAGCCATTCGCAGCCCACCGGCAGGCCGAGGGAGACCACGTCGAGCAGGAAGCGGCGCGCCATCCGCAGGCCCCGGTGCACGTCATGGCTGCCGTCCATGCCGGGGTCGTTGATCAGCCCCTTCCAGCCGGTCACCGTGCGCGGCTTCTCGAAGTAGACCCGCATGACCACCAGCAGCTCGCCGGCCAGCGAGTCGCGGAGCGCGGCCAGCCGCGCCGCGTAGTCCAGCCCGGCGGCCGGGTCGTGCACCGAGCAGGGGCCCGCCACCACGAGCAGGCGGTCGTCCTCGCCGTCCAGCACGGCGCGCACCTCAGCCCGGGATCGTTCGACCATGTCCGCCTGGGCGGGACCGAGCGGCAGTTCCTCCAGCAGCGCCGCGGGCGAGAGCAGCGGCTCGTAGCCCAGGATCCGGGTATCGCTGGTGTGCGGCATTACGCTCTCCTCCCGCGGGCTGGCTGCCCGCATCTGCCATTGTGCCGGACGGCGCCGCGTGATCAGGGACCACCGCTCGCCGGGCGGCCCCGGGACAGCGTGGGCCACGCGGCCTGCCGCCATAATTCAAATTCGCCGCAACGAAAACCATTCCCGGCCCGTCCCCCGCCCAGCCCCGGGCCTGCGGGGGCGGGTAACGGGGGGCGCCGGGCCAGCCTCCGGGACGCAGGCCGGGCCGGCCGCCGGGTCACGGAACGAACACGGCGAGCGGCCGGGCCACGCCGTCTTTCTCCTCCACGAGCGCGATAAGGGTGCCGTCGGGCCCGAACGCCGCCACCGGGCCGGCCGCGCCGCCCAGGCCGGGCAGCCGCCCGCCGTGGGAGAGGGAGCGGGCTTCCTCCGCGGTGAGCTCCCGGACCGGGAAGGCGGCCGCCGCGGCCTCGGCCAGCGGCAGCACGGTCAGCCGTTCGGCGAGCTCGTCCAGCCCGTGCGCGGCGCTCAGGTCGTACGGGCCGACCCGGGTCCGGCGCAGCCGGGTGAGGTGGCCGCCCACGCCCAGGGCGTCCCCCATGTCGCGGGCCAGGGCCCGGATATAGGTGCCGCTGGAGCAGCGCACCTCGACGTCGGCGTCGAGCAGGTCGCCCGGGGCGGGGCGGAGGGCCTGGACGGTGAACGACCACACGGTCACCGGCCGCGGCGGGAGCACCGGAGGGGCTCCCTCGCGGGCCAGCTGATAGGCCCGGCGCCCCGCCACCTTGATCGCGCTGACCGCGGGGGGCACCTGCTGGATCTCCCCGGTCAGCGCGGCCGCGGCCGCCTCCACCTGGGCCCTGGTCAGGCGGGCCGCCGGCCGGGCCGGGGTGCCCGGGGTGAGCCCCGTGTTTGAGGTGAGGACGGTGCCCTCGGCGTCGCCCGTGTCGGTGGCCTGGCCCAGCCGGATGGTGGCCTGGTACTCCTTCTCGGTCAGGGTGAGGTGGCCCAGCAGCCGGGTCGCCTTCTCCACCCCGACGACGAGCACCCCGGTCGCCATGGGGTCCAGGGTGCCGGCGTGCCCCACCCGGCGGGTGCCGGCCAGCCGGCGGATCCGCGCCACCACGTCATGGGAGGTCATTCCGCCGGGCTTGTCCACCACGATGAGCCCGCTCGGCGCGTTCTCCCGGGCGTCCCGGGCCATCGGCCTAGCTGCTTTCCGCCAGCAGCCCGCGCAGCCGTGCGATGGCGTCCTCGGCGCTGCCGGCCAGCGTGACGCCGGCCGCATTACGGTGCCCGCCGCCGCCCAGCCGGGAGCAGGCGCGGCCCACGTCGATCTTGCCCTTGGAGCGGGCGGATGCCTGCCACAGCCCGTCGTCGGACTGCTTGAGGACGATGGCCACTTCCGCCTCGTCGGTGCGGCGCACCACGTCGATGACGGACTCGACCGCATCCATGGGCAGGCCGTGCGCGGCCCGGTCGGCGCGGCTGACCGAGGTCCACACCAGGCCGAGGCCGGCCGCCGCGTCCGGCTCCAGCACGGCCCGGCCGAGGGCCGCCGAGAGCAGCCCGAGGTAGCCGAACGGGGCCCGGTCCCACAGTTCGCGGGCCACCGTGCCGGGCTCTATCCCGGTGCCCAGCAGCCGGGCGGCCGCCTGGTGCACGATGGGCGTGGTCGCGGGGTACTTGAACGAGCCGGTGTCGGCGACCAGCCCGGCGTAGAGGCCGAACGCGATGTCGCGGGTCAGCTCCACGCCGGCGGCGTCGATCAGGTCCAGGACGAGCATGGCCGTGGCGGCTGCCCCGGGGTCGATCAGGTTGACGGTGCCGAACCGGGTGTTGGAGGCGTGATGGTCCACGACGATCAGCTGGTCGGCCCGGGAAGCGTGCCCGGCCAGGATGCCCAGCCGGTCGATGCTGCCCGCGTCGAAGGTGACCATCAGCTCGGGGCGGTGCGGGTAAGCGTCCGGGGGGCTGAGCAGGCTGAGCCCGGGCAGGAAGCGGAGGATCTCCGGCACCTCGAACGGGTCGTCACCGAACGAGGCGACGACCCGCTGCGGCCGGCGGCCCGGGGTGCGCAGCGCGTGCGCGACGGCCAGCATGGACCCGAGCGCGTCGGCGTCCGGGCGCACATGGCAGGCCAGGCATACCTCATCCGCCGCGTCCAGCAGCGCCACGGCCTTGGCCCGATCGATCGCAGTATCAGCCTGGGTCGGCGCGGCAGTCACGCTGGTGAGTATCCCGCGCCGTGATCGCCGCGGCGGACGTTCCGCCGAGAACATCCCGGCCGCCGGTACCTGGCGCCGTGCCCTCGGCTGGCCGCCCAGGTCGCCGTCGTCCGGGTCATCAAGGTCGCCGTCGAGGTCCCCGGCGCCCGGCTCATCCCCGTCCGGGCCGTCGTCCAGGTCGTCGTCGTCCAGGTCGTCGTCACCGGCCGCGCCCGGCGGGTCCCGGTACGGGTCCGGGTCGCCGGCCGGTACCGCGCCCTCACGCACCTCGGCGAGCCGGGCGTCCGCCTCCCGGGCCCGGGCCACGAGATCCTCCATGTGCCGGGCGCCCTCGGGGAGGGTGTCGGCCACGAACGTGAGCGAGGGCGTGTGCTTCAGCCCGGTCTGGTGGCCGACCTCGGACCGGATCACGCCGGTCGCGCTGGCCAGCGCGGCCGCGGTCGCGGTCCGTTCCTCGGATGACCCGTAGACCGTGTAGAAGACGGTCGCCTCCCGCAGGTCGCCGGTGAGCCGGGCCTCGGTCACCGTGATGAAGCCGAGCCGGGGATCCTTGATCCGCCGCTCCAGCATTTCCGCCACGATCTGGGCGATCCGGTCAGCGAGCTTCCGGGCCCGCGCCTGGTCCACCATGGGTAGCTCACTCCTCCTCGGTCAGCAGCCGCTGCCGCGCGGACAGCAGTTCAATATCGGGGCGCGCCGCCACCAGGCGCTCGCAGGCGTCGAGGACCTCCACGGCGTGAGCGGCCGTCGAGGAGACTACCGCCACCCCGATCTCGGCCCGGCGGTGCAGGTCGGTGTGCCCGCTCTCGGCCACGGCGACGCCGGGATAACGGCGGCGGACCTCGGCGACCACCGAAGCCACCACCGACCTCTTCTGCTTGAGGGAGCGCACGTCACCCAGCAGCAGGTCAAGCGTCAGGCCACCTAGGTACACGGCGCCCCTCCTGGCCGCGGCCGCCCGGTCCCGGCCGTAGCCGGGACCGGGGGTAGCGGTGCTACGCCCGCGGCTTCTCCCGCATCTCGAAGGTCTCGATCACGTCCTCGACCCGGATATCGCTGTACCCGATGCCGATACCGCACTCGTAGCCCTCGCGGACCTCGGTCGCGTCCTCCTTGAACCGGCGCAGCGATTCCACGGTCAGGTTGTCCGAGATCACCACGCCGTCGCGGATCAGCCGGGCCTTGCTGCTCCGGTGGATGGTGCCGGAGCGGACCAGGGAGCCTGCCACGTTGCCCACCCTGGGCACCCGGAAGACCTCCCGGATCTCGGCGGTGCCGAGCTGGGCCTCCTCGAACTCGGGCTTGAGCATGCCCTTGAGGGCCGCCTCGATCTCCTCGATCGCCTGGTAGATGACCGAGTAGTAGCGGATGTCCACGCCCTCGCGCTGGGCCAGCTCCCCGGCCCGGCCGGCGGGCCGGACGTTGAAGCCCACGATCACCGCTTCGGACGCGATGGCCAGGTTCACGTCGTCCTGGGTGATGGCGCCGACGCCCCGGCCGATGACGCGCAGGTTCACTTCCTCGCCCACATCGATCTTGAGCAGCGCGTCCTCGAGGGCCTCGACCGACCCGGACACGTCGCCCTTGATGATGAGCAGGAGCTCTTCCCGCTCGCCCGACTTGAGCGCGGACTCCAGGTCCTCCAGCGTGACCCGGGGGCGCCGCTGGGCGAACATGGCGTTGCGCTCGCGCGCCTCGCGGCGTTCCGCGATCTGCCGGGCCACCCGGTCGTCGTTGACGACCAGGAAGCTGTCCCCAGCATCCGGCACGGCGGTCAGGCCGAGCACCAGCACTGGCCGGGACGGGGGAGCGTCCGGCACCGAGGCACCGTTCTCGTCGAGCAGCGCCCGGACCCGCCCGAACGCCTCGCCCGCCACGATGGAATCGCCGACGTGCAGCGTGCCGCGCTGGACCAGCACGGTCGCCACCGGGCCGCGGCCGCGGTCCAGGTGCGCCTCGATGGCCACGCCCTGGCCCTGCTGCACCGGGTTGGCCCGCAGGTCCAGCTCGGCGTCCGCGGTCAGGACGACGGCCTCGAGCAGTTCCTCGATGCCGATGCCCTCCCGGGCGGAAACATCCACGAACAGCGTCGTGCCGCCGAACTCCTCAGCGACCAGGTTGTACTCGGTGAGCTGGGAACGCACCCGCTGCGGGTCCGCCCCCTCCTTGTCGATCTTGTTGACCGCCACCACGATCGGCACCCCCGCCGCCTGGGCGTGGTTCAGCGCCTCCGTGGTCTGCGGCTTCACGCCGTCATCGGCCGCGACCACGAGCACCACCAGGTCGGTGGTCTCGGCGCCGCGGGCCCGCATGGCGGTGAACGCCTCGTGACCCGGGGTGTCGATGAACGTGATCTTGCGTTCCTGGCCGTCCACTTCCGTGGTGACCTGGTAGGCACCGATGTGCTGGGTGATCCCGCCCGCTTCGCGGGCCGCCACGTTGGTGTGCCGGATCGCGTCGAGGAGCCGGGTCTTGCCGTGGTTGACGTGGCCCATCACGGTGACCACCGGCGGCCGGGCCACCAGGGCTTCCTCGCCGCCCTCGTCCTCACCGAACTCGATGTCGAACGACTCCAGCAGCTCCCGGTCCTCTTCCTCCGGGGAGACGACCTGGACGCTGTAGTTGAGCTCGGCGCCGAGCAGCTGCAGCGTCTCGTCGTTCACCGACTGGGTCGCGGTGACCATCTCGCCCAGGTGGAACAGCACCTGGACCAGCGAGGCCGGGTTGACCCCGATCTTGTCCGCGAAGTCGCTCAGCGAGGCGCCGCGGGACAGCCGGATCGCCTGGCCGTTACCGCGCGGGATGGAGACGCCGCCAATGGCGGGCGCCTGCATGTTGTCGAACTCCTGGCGGCGCGCCTTGCGCGACTTGCGGGCGCGCGAAGGCCGGCCACCGGGCCGCCCGAACGCACCCTGGGTGCCGCTCCGGCCGCGGCCACCGCCGCCGCCTGGCCGCCCGCCCGTCATTCCGGGACGTGGGCCGGCACCGCCGCCGCCGCCACCGGGACGGGGGGCACCCGTGCCAGGACCGCCACGGCCACCGCCACCTGGGCGGCCTGCGCCGGCACCGCCGCCGCCGGGACCGCCCCGGCCCGGACCGCCGGGACCGCCACCAGGGCCACCGCGGGCGGGCCGCGGCGGCATGCTGCTCGGGCTGGGACGCGGACCGCCGGGACGGGCCATGTTCGCCGGGCTGGGCCGTCCCGGGCCGCCTGGCCCGGGCGGGCCCGCCGGACGCGGACCGCCGGGCGGGGACCACCCTGGCCGGGGGACGCCGGACCGGCGCTGCCCGGTCCGGGCTGACCCGGCCGGGCTGGCGCGCCACGCGGGGCCGAGCCCATGCCGGAGGCGACGGGAGCGTAGGGGTTGTTACCGGGACGCGGGCCAGGCCGCGGGCCACCGCGGCCGCCGGGCCGGGGGGCACCAGGCCGGGACGCGCCCTGTCCCTGGCCCTGTCCTGGGCCGCTCTGTCCCTGACCCTGACCTGGGCCGCTCTGTCCTGGACCACTCTGGCCCGCGCCGGTCCCGCTCTGCCCCGAACCACCGGGACGCGGGACGCTGGGCCGGGGGCCGGGCACCGGGCCGCGGCCAGGCTGCGCGGGGCGGGCCGGCGCGCCGGCATCAGAAGGCACCGGGGGAACCGGGGCCCGCGGCGCAGCGGGGGCGGGGCCACTGGGACCCGCGGTAGCCGGCTGGGCCGTCTCGCCCGCGGCGGGCGCCTGTGGGGCGGCCGCCGCCGGGCTCGGCGCCGGCGCGCTGGGGGTGGCCTGCGGGCGGTCGCTGACCTCGGGGCCAGACGACGCCGCGGCCGGTGCCTGCGGGCGGGCCGGGCCAGGCCGGGGCCCCGGGCGCCCGCCGTTGCCGTCAGCCGGACGGCCAGGGGCCGGGGCGCCCTGCCCCTGAGACCTTCTGCCCGGGGCCTTGGGTCGCCTGGGACCCGAACTCATCTTTAAGCCTGCGAACTACTGGCGCCTCGATGGTGGATGACGCCGAACGGACGAACTCGCCCATTTCCTGGAGCTTGGCCATCACGGCCTTGCTCTCTACCCCGAACTCCTTCGCGAGTTCGTATACCCGGACCTTCGCCACTGCGCTCCCTCTGTCGGCCCGGCTCCGCCGGGCCCTAGTGGCCGATCCGGGGCAGCGCGTGCTCCGGCCGGCCTCAGCTTCTGGTTCTCATCGCCGAGTGCTCATCGCGCGCTCATCACAACTGATCCCGCTTTCCCGGCACTGCTGCCGTTTTAGCTTCGACCGTCTCACCCGGCCGGGCTGGTCCTGGGGACTCACCCGGCAGCCCATGAGGGCCCGTACCGCATCGTCCCGCCAGGTAGTCCCCGAGTGGGCCGGCACCGAGTGGTGCCGGCTGGCGCAGCGCCCGCGGTAGTGCCCTGCGGCGCTGAGCTAGCTCGAAGCATTCCTGGCTGGGATGCAGATACGCGCCCCGGCCGGGCAGCCGCGCCTGGGGATCAGGGACGATGTCACCCCCGACCGCTACCAGGCGCAGCAGGTCAGACTTGGCCTCACGGACTCTGCAGCCTACGCAGGTGCGAATCGCAGGTGCGGAAAGCACCGGCCGCGGGGACCGTCTGGCCATTGTCGTAGCTAGCTTACCTCGCCGGCGCGTCGGCGCCACCGCGCACGGTTCCCGCTGCGCCCGGCTCTGCACTGGTTTCCTGGCCGGCTGCACCCTCCGGCACCCCGCGGCCCGGCCCGTCTGCGTCGCCGTCCGCCGGTCCCGGTGCGGTGTGAGCCGGTTCCGCGGCACCCGGTTCCGGGCTGGCCGCTGACTCCGCGACCGCCGGTTCCGGAGCGGCCGCGGACTCCGCGACGGCCGGTTCCGGAGCGGCCGGCTCCTGCGTGACCGGCTCCGGAGCGGCTGGCTCCCGGGCGGCCGGCGCCGGGCGGCCCGCACCCCCGGGGTCACGCGGGGTGTCCGGCTGGATGTCGATCTTCCATCCGGTGAGCCGGGCCGCCAGGCGCGCGTTCTGCCCCTCTTTGCCGATCGCCAGCGACAGCTGGTAGTCCGGCACGATGACCTGCGCCACCCTGGCCTGCGCATCGATGACGTTGACCCGCAGCACCCGGGCCGGGGACAGCGCGTTGCCCACGAACTGGGGCGGGTCGTCGGAGAAGTTGACGATGTCGATCTTCTCGCCGTGCAGCTCGGTCATCACGTTGCGGACCCGGCTGCCCATGGGGCCGATGCAGGCTCCCTTGGCGTTCACCCCCGGCTGGTGCGAGCTGACCGCGATCTTCGTGCGGTGCCCGGCCTCGCGCGCGATGGCGTTGATGTCCACCGCGCCCGAGGCGATCTCCGGCACCTCCAGCGCGAACAGCTTCTTCACCAGGTTCGGGTGGGTCCGCGACAGGGTGATCGACGGTCCCCGGTAGCCCTTGCGCACGTGCAGCACGTAACAGCGCAGCCGCTCACCATGGGCGTAGCGCTCCCCGGGCACCTGTTCCGTCGGGGGCAGGATGGCCTCGATCTTGCCCAGGTCCACGAGCACCGCCCGCGGGTCCTTGCCCTGCTGGATGACACCCGCCACGATGTCGCCCTCCCGGCCGGCATACTCGCCGAAGGTGAGCTCGTCCTCGGCGTCACGCAGCCGCTGCAGGATCACCTGGCGCGCGGTGGTCGCGGCGATCCGGCCGAAGCCATCGGGGGTGTCGTCGTACTCGCGGCCCGCCGCCCCGTCCTCGGCGGGCTCGCTGGCCCAGACGGTGACGTGGCCGCTGCCGCGGTCGATCTCCACCCGGGCCGTGGCCGCGGCGCCCGTGGTGGACTGGTAGGCGCGCAGCAGCGCATCCTCGATGGCCTTGATGGCCAGGTCCATCGAGATGTCCTTCTCGCTTTCCAGGCTGCGCAGGACGCTCAAGTCAATGTCCATCTGGCTCCCCCTCGTCCCCCGGGTCGTCGTCGTGGGCGGCGCCCCCGCCGCCGAACTCGACCTGCACCTGGCCGGGTCCAAGTTCCTGGTAGCCGAACTCGCGCTGCTGGCCGGCGATGTCCAGGACCACCGCATCCGCCCCGGCGTTGATCACCCTGCCCTCGACGGTGCCCGGGTGCCCCGGCGCCCCGGGGGCCAGCGGGACGCGCACCAGCCGGCCCGGGCGCGGCGCCAGTGACGGGCCTCGGTGAGCGGCCGGTCCACCCCGGGCGAGCTGACCTCCAGCGTGTACGCGGCCTCGCCCATGACCCCCGAGTCGTCCAGTTCCTTGGACAGCGAGCGGCTGAGCTCGGCGATGTCGTCCAGGCTGGGGCGGCGGTCGGCGTCCACCACGATGCGGAGCAGGCGGCGCCGGCCGGCCGCCGCGACCTTCACCGATTCCAGGTCCACGCCCGCGGACCGGACGACCGGCTCGAGTACCCGGGTGATTCGTGCGGTGTCCGCGGAGCCCTCGCCGCGACTGGCTGCACGCGGGCGTGACGGTACGTGACGGGATTCACCACGCATCACGACCTCCTCGTCCGCGACCTGTGCTGTTGTCTGGCGCGATCTAGCCTAACCGGCCCGCGCCGGGACTCGGCCCGTCCGCGCTCCGGCTCGCCCGGCAGTTGAGATTTCTCCGCCGCGAACCCCCGGCCCACCCGGCCCGCTCCCCCACCCGGCGCCCGTCCGGGAAGCCCGGGATGACCATCCGGGGTGGCGCCCTCCGGGCACCTGCCCGCTGCCCCTACGCTCAGCGGGAGCACCCCGGGGACAGGACTGGAGGAGCGGTGCGGGCAGATCTGAGGCGGCGCAGCGTGCTCGCCGCGGCCGTGATGACGGTGCCGCTGGTGGCAGCGGGCTGCAAAGGCGTGGGGGCGCTCGGCACCCCGCCGGAACCCGGGCCGGATGTGGCCGTGCTGCGCGGCGCGATCGGCACGGAGCAGGCGCTGATCGCCCGGTACCGCTCGGCCATGGCCGGGTCGCCGGCGCTGTCCGGCACCCTCGGCCCGCTGCTCGCCCAGCACCGCGAGCACCTGGCCCGGCTCACGTCGATGCTCATCGAGCCGGCCGGTCACAGCGCCAGCCCGGACACCACGCCGTCGGCGGCCGGCACCGCCGCCACGGGTTCCGGGCCGGCCGCGACCCTCGCGGCCCTCGAGGCGGCCGAGGCCGGCGCGGCCCGGTCGCTGGACAGCCGCCTGATCCTGGCTCCCCCGGCCCTGGCCCAGCTGATGGCGAGCATCGCGGCCTCCGAGGCCAGCCACGCCCTGCTGCTGCGGACGCACCAGGCGGGCGGATGACCGGGGCCGCCGGGCCTGCCACCACCGATCCTGCTGGCCGGGCGCGGACCGCCGCCGCGCTGCAGTCCGCGCTGGCCGCGGAGAACGCGGCCATCTACGGCTACGGAGTTGCCGGTGCGCAGCTGGGCACCGCGGCCCGGGTCCAGGCCCTGCGGGACTGGACCCAGCATGAGGTCGCCCGGGACCAGCTGCAAGCGATGCTGACCTCGCTGGGGGTCAAGCCGGTGGCCGCCCAGCCCGCCTACCGGCTGCCCTTCCCGGTGCACGGCACCCGGGCCGCGATCTCGCTCGCGGGCTACCTGGAGAATCAGGTCGCCGCCGCCTACCTGGGTATCGTCGCCCTGGACGACTCCCGGCTGCGTACCTGGGGTGCCGCGCAGGCCCGGGCCTGCGCGCTGCGCGCGACGACCTGGCTGGGCCGGACCGTCGCCTTTCCCGGGCTGGCCTCCGGCGCGGGTCCGGCCACGGCCCGGCCGTCAGCCTCGCCGTAATTTCCCCGGGCCGGCCGCGGTACGTAATTCCGCGGCGCCAGCCCGCGTGGCCGGCCCGCCGGAATCCTCATCCCCGGATGCGGCGCCCGGTCTCCCCGGGCCGCATCCCCGCTGGGCCGTCACCGGGCCCAGCCGCCGTACTCAGCTGCCGTGCGGCGCGGACAGCACGTGCGCGACCCGCTCCGCCGCGCGCTCCAGCTCGGTAGCGGCCGCGATCCGCTCGGCCCACGACCACCAGAACCACCAGCTGCCGTCCTCGCAGCAGCCCGCGTAGACGTCCTCGGCGAGCGCCGGTGCCGCGGGGTTGACCACGCGCAGGCTCGGCACCCGGCCCGCCGGGGCCATCAAGTTCGTGGTCATTCCCTGCTTGGCCAGCTCGGGCGCCAGCCTGTCCAGCTGGTCCAGGTAGGCCTGGTCCGGCGGCGACAGGGAACTCACCTGAGGAGCTCCCATGACCATCAAAATCACCTCTAGTAATCAGACGACAGCGAAGAGTTCTTAGATCAGGATGACGCTTGCGATTGCTATTTGCAATATGCATTCAGGACTTCGCACGTTCCGCCGCGCACGCGGGCCGGAGGCCGGAGAACCGGCGGCCAGGCGCAATCCGCGAGCCGCGTCGCGACGAATGCACTCTAACGGGAGCTAACCATGACAGCAGTCCAGAACCGCTTATGCCCAGGTGAGGAGTTCCCCCGCCGGGAACGTGGCCCTGCTCAGGCTAAGCGGCACGGGGCGCCGTAACAGGTGCCACACTGATGGCAAGGGCTATACCGGACAGAAGGAGATCCCTACGGCCACGCAGCAGAGCCCCACCGTACGGCGCCGCCGGCTCGCGCTGGAGCTGCGCCGGTTCCGCGACGCGGCCGGCCTGACCTGTGAGGAAGTCGCCGAGCATCTGGAATGCTCGACGTCCAAAATCAGCCGGATCGAGACAGGCCGGGTATCTGTCTCACCCCGGGACGTCCGCGACATGCTCCAGTTGTACGGCGTGCCCAGCCCACAGCAGGACAGCCTGGTGCAACTCGCCCGCGAATCGCGGCAGAAGGGCTGGTGGCACGCGTACAGCGACGCCATCGAGCCGAGGTTCGCCACGTACATCGGGCTGGAGAGCGCGGCCTCGGAGATCCGGATCTACGAGGTCACGCTGATCCCGGGACTGCTCCAGACCGAGGATTACGCCCGCGCGGTGATCGCCGCGGGAGCGGTGGACGGTGTCCCGGAGGCGGTGGAGCGCAACGTCGCCGTCCGGATGGCCCGGCAGCCCACCCTGGTCACGGAGGATCCGCCCCAGCTGTGGGCGGTGCTCGACGAGGCGGCGCTGCACCGCCGGGTCGGCGGCACCGGGCTGATGCGGATGCAGCTGGAGCACCTGCTGGAGATGAGCACCCTGCCGAACGTCGCCGTCCAGGTGCTGCCGTTCGGGGCCGGGGCTCACCCGGCCATGGGACGGCCGTTCGTGATCCTCGCCTTCCCGGAGCGGGCCGACCCGGACGTCGTCTATCTCGAGGACCTGACCAGCGCGCTGTACGTGGAGAACGTCGTGGAAGTCGACCGCTACAACATGTTCTTCAACCACCTGCGCGCCACCGCGCTGTCCTTCGCGGACTCAGCCCGCCTGATCACCTCAGTGATCAAGGACCAGTAGCTCGCCGGCGAGGGGAGGCGCGCCGCAGGCGTGTCCTCGCCGAGCCGGCGAGTAACCCGGCACCCGCAGCAGCCGAAGTGCCTACCGGAGCGGGCCAGTGGGGGGCTCCGGGGGGTCGCCCCCCGGGCAATCGCCGCGGAGGCGGGGCCCGCCGGAGGCGGGTTCCCTCCGAGCCGGCGATCAACCCGGCACCCGCAGCAGACGAAGTGCCTACCGGAGCGGGCAAGCGGGGGGCTCCGGGGGCCTCGGGCCCCCGGGCTAGCAGAGCGGTCCGGGGGGGTCGCCCCCCCGGGCTAGCAGAGCCGGGAGCGGCCCGGCGTGCAGCACGGTGAGCCGGGACACGGCCCGGGTCAGCGCGACGTAGAGCCGGTGCAGGCCGCGGGCCTCGGCCGCGGCGATCCGGCCCGGCTCGACCACGATGACGTGGTCGAACTCCAGGCCCTTGACCAGGGTGACGGGCACCACCACCAGGCCGCCGCCGGCCAGCCCGTCCACCGACCCGTCCAGCACGCTGTGCCGGATCCCGGCCGCGCCGAGCGCGCGGGTGAGCGACGGCACCTGGTCATCGGCCGCGATCACGGCGGTGGACCCCGGGTCGTCCCCGGCGGCGGCGCAGGCGGAGGCCAGGGCGCCGGGCAGGTCGCCGCCGGCCGCGTGCCGGATGGTCAGCGCGGCCGGGTCCTGGCGCAGCGACCGGGCCGGGGCCAGGCCCGGGGCGAGCGCGCCGAGCAGCTGGTTGGCGTAGTCGAGGATCTGCCGCGGCACCCGGTACCCGGTCTCCAGCACCCGGACCTCGGCGCCGGGCTTGCCCAGGTGGGCGAGCAGCCCGGGCCAGCTGCCGGCCGCGGCGGGGGCGGTGCTCTGGGCCAGGTCGCCGAGCACGGTGGCCGACCCGGTGGCGCACCGCCGGCCGATCGCGCGGCACTCCATCGGGGACAGGTCCTGCGCTTCGTCCAGCACCACGTGGGCCAGGCTGGGGATCCGCTCGATCAGGTCGCTGGCCTCGTCGACCAGGACGGTGTCCGCCGCCGTCCAGCGCGCCGACGCCGGACCGCGGGGCGCGGGATCCCAGCGGATGGCCTGCTGCTCGGCCTCGTCCAGCAGCCCCTCCGCGGCCCGGGCCAGCAGCTCCCGGTCGGACAGCAGCCGGAGCACCAGCCGCACCGGGTCCGCCTTGGGCCAGATGGCGTCGACCGCCGCGCGCACCGGCCGGGTCCGCCGCACCGCCTCATGGGTACGGTCGTCGCAGGTCTCCCCGGCCGTTTCCATCTGGGTCAGGATGACGTGGGCGATCCGGTGGCCCAGCATCTCCCGGCCGGCGCCGTAGCGGACCCCGCGCTCCCGCAGTTCCGCGACGAGCCCGGCCAGCTCACCCTGGCTGACCCGCCAGCGCCGGGACCCGCGGACCACGACCACCGGCTCGGCGGGCTCGCGCAGCCCGGCCCACACCGCCCGGTGCAGCACCCCGGCCATCCGGGCGTCACCCTTGACGCGCGCGGCCGGGACGCTGTCGCGGGCCCGGACCGGCACCCGGGCCAGCAGGTCGGCCAGGGTGGTCTGGGTGACGTCGATCTCGCCGAGGGCGGGCAGCACGTTACGGATGTAGGAGAGGAAGGCGCGGTTCGGCCCGATGACCAGGACCCCGCCCCGGGCCATCCGGCCGGCGTAGGCGTACAGCAGGTACGCGATCCGGTGCAGGCCGACCGCGGTCTTCCCGGTTCCGGGTGCACCCTGCACGCAGAGTGTGTGATCGGGGCCGGCCCGGACGATGTCGTCCTGGTCCGGGGCGATGGTGGCCACGATGTCGCGCATCGGCCCGGACCGCGGCCGCTCGATCTCCTCGATGAGGATGCGGCTGACCGGGACCGCCTGGCCGGCGGCCGCCGGGCCGCCGGTGAGCACCTCGTCTTCGTGCGCGGTGAGCTCGCCGCCGGAAAACCCGAACCGGCGGCGCAGCTCCAGTCCCATGGGTTCGGCCGGGCTGGCCCGGTAGAACGGGCGGGACACGGGCGCCCGCCAGTTGACCACGACCGGGTGCCCGTCCGGGTCGTGCACGTGCCGCCGGCCGACGTGGAACCGCTCACCGGCGAACTCGCCGCCATCCGCGCCCGCATAGTCGAGCCGGCCGAAGAACAGGGGGGTGTCCGGCAGGTCGCTGAGCGCTTCCGCCCGCCGGTACAGGTCGGCTTTCAGGTACTCCTCGGACACGGGGTCACCGCCCAGGGCCCGGAGCGAGAGCACATCCTCGCGCATCAGCCGGAGGAACTGCCGCGACTGGCTGAGGTATTCACGTTCCGCAACGAGGACCGGATCGGGGGCCCCGCCCGGGTCTGCGGCCGCCGGGGCGGGGGTCAGGGTAGGGGAATCGGGCGGCGGGTCCTGCTGTATCCCGCTGGCCGAGGGCATGGGTCATCACCTCGATGGCGTCGGGTGTGGGCACAAGAGCCAAGAGCCTACCAACGCCAGGACCGGCGGTCACTTCGTTTTTCCGGCGCGGGTTTCCCGGGCCAGGTTTCACCGGCCTGGGTTTCAGCCGCCTTTCACCGGGGCGGGTTTGTCCTGGCCGGGCCCGGTGGAGGCGCTCTCCCCGGCCTCCGTGCTGAACCGTCTCGGCATGATCAGCAGCGCGGCCGCGAAGGTCAGCGCGGCCACGACGGTGAGCGCGGCGTAGACGTGGCTGGTAGCGGTGGCGAGCGCGGACCGCAGGTAATCGTCGGCCGCCTCGACCAGTGCCTGCTGACCCGGGGCGTGCGGCCGGGCCAGGGCCGCCGAGACCCCGCTGACCTGGCCCGGCAGCCAGCGCCGCAGCGGCGCGGGCGCGGCGTGCAGCTTCCCGCTCAGCGCCGCGTTGAAAATGGCCCCGAAGATCGCGGCACCCAGGCTCTGGCCGAGGTAGCGGCAGAACAGCCCGGAGTCAGGCCCGGCGGCTGGCCTGGCCCCGGCGGGCCAGGACGTCGGCGCTGACCGCGGCCAGCAGCACCAGGGCGAAGATCAGGTCCTGCGCCGCCGCGCTCATCCCCAGCAGGTAGATGCCGTTGTAGATGGCCGCGATGACGATCCCGCCGAGCACGCCGTCCAGCGGCTTGCCGCGGCCGCCGAACAGGCTGGTCCCGCCGATCACCGCGGCGGCCACCGCGTACAGCACGAGCGTCGCGCCGTCCGTGCCGGACGACACCGACCGCAGCTCGGAGGCGTAGATGATGCCGCCCACGCCGGCGGTCAGGCCGGCCAGGGCGAAGGAGACGGTCCGGATCGTGGCCAGGCTGACCCCGGCCCGCCGGGCGGCTTCCGCGTTGCTGCCGATCGCGTGCGCGTCCCGGCCGAACCGGGTCCGGTTGAGCAGGAACGACCAGGCGAACAGGACGCCCAGGACGATGAGCACCACCCACGGCACCCCGCGGACCGGGTTGAGCACGCCGCGGTTGGTGTTGCACACGGCCACGATGACCAGGCCCGCCGCGGCCGCGGCGCCGACTTTGGCGGCGGTCCGGCTGGCCGGCGGCCCGGTACCGCCGGCCCGGCGCTCGGCGTCGCGCCGGATGGTGACGACCGTGAACGCGGCGACGATGGCCGCCATGAGCAGCCAGCTGGCGGCCGGGCGTGAGGCAGCCGTTGGCCAGGTCGTTGATGACGTTGTCGGAGATCGGCAGGGTCCCGCCCGAGCCGAGGATCCAGATCATCAGTCCCTGGCAGGCGAGCAGGCCGGCCAGGGTCACCACGAACGAGGGCAGCCGGAGCCGGGAGATCAGGGTGCCCTGCGCGGCGCCGATGGCCGTGGTGACCAGCAGGGCGGTGATCACGGCCGCCCACCAGGGCCAGTTGCGGGACCCGATGAGCAGTTCCGCGGTGATCACCCCGCCGATGCCGGACACGAAGCCGATCGACAGGTCGATGTCGCCCAGCAGCAGCGCGAATACCTCGCTCATCCCCAGCAGCATGAATACGGCGCCCTGGACCAGCAGGTCGGTCAGGTTCACCGGGGACAGGAAGTGCCCGTTCAGCGACTGGAAGATGACCCCGATCACGATGAGGCCGGTGATCACGGAGATGGCGCCGCTCTCGCCGGGCGCCAGCCAGGCGGCCGCGCCGCGGCGCGGGATCGTGACGTTCGCCCGGGCCATCCGCGGTCAGCTCGCGATCCCGGCCCGCCGGCAGGCGGTCCGCAGCGGGCCGGCGCACAGCTGGGCGGCGGTCACGAACCGGTCCCTGATCACCGTGGCCGCCATGCTGGCCGCGGTGACCCACACCGGCCGCAGCAGCACGGACGGCACTCGTACCCGGCTGGTGGGATCGAAGGTGGTGCCGTTGACCAGGCTGGGCGGCGGGACCAGCCCCGCCCTCAGGTACAGCGTGAGCGCCGCGGCCGCCTGCGCCTCCAGGTAGATCGGCTTGTACACGGTGCCGCACTGGTAACCGGCCAGGATGTTGGCCAGCCCGGCGGGGGTGGCGTCCTGCCCGGTGGTGGGGAAGGCGCGGGGCGGGGTGTTCAGCGTCTTGAGGTAGGAGATGACCGCGCTGGCCGTGTCGTCGTTCGGGGTGAGCACGGCGGTGATCTTGTTGTTCGCGGTGTACTGCTCCTCGAACGTGGTCTGCGCGCTGGTGGGGTTCCAGCTGCCGGGCGGCTGCCCGGCGGCGGCGTAGCGGCCGGAGGTGAAGTACGGCCGGAGCACCCGGTCGTAGCCGCGGGCGAACAGGGTGGCGTTGTTGTCGGTCGGCGCGCCCCGCATCACCAGCACGTCCGGGCGGCGCACGTGCCAGGCCCGGATGCAGCTCACCAGCCCCCGGGCCATCAGGGTGCCCACCGCGACGTTGTCGAAGCTCACGTAGTAAGCCCGGGTGCCGCCGAGGGTCATCCGGTCGTAGTCGATCACCTTGACGCCCATTGAGGCGGCCGCCGACTCGATCGACGCGCCCACCCCCGAGTCGATGGGATCCAGCAGCAGCACGGTAGCGCCCTGGGTCATGTCCGACTCCGCCTGCGCCTGCTCGGTCGCGTCGCTGCCCTGCGCGTTGGTGATGATGAACTGGCTGCGGCTCAGGCCCGCCTCCTGCAGCGCGCGGGCCAGGTACGGGGCGTCGAATTCGGCGTAGCGCGGCGACGTCGTGGTGTCCGGCAGGAGTATCCCGATCTTCCCCGTGCCGAGCCGGGTCACCGTCTTCAGCCTGCGCATCATTGAGAAGCCCGTGGTGAAGGCCCTGGCCGCGACCGAGGGGATCACCTCACCCTGGGCCGCCGCCGACCGGGGCGCCGGGGGTCGTTCGCAGCCGGCCAGGCTCCCGCTGGCCAGCCCGGCCGCAGCCAGGGCGGCCATCAGCGCGGAGACCAGCCGCCCGGCCCGGGGCGGGCTCATGGCCGGCCCCGGCCGCGGGGGCGGCGCGCCCCGGCCGGCGTCATGCTGTGGCGAACCGGTAGCCGGAGCGCGGCTCGGTGATGAACAGCGGCTCATCCCCCGCCCGCTCGAGCTTGGCCCGCAGCCGCCCGACGTACACCCGGGTGTACTCGGTCTGCGTCTCGTAGCCGGGGCCCCACACCCGGCGCAGCAGGGTCGCGTGGGTCAGCAGCTCCCCCGGGCTGACCGCGAACTGGCGGAGCAGCGCGAACTCGGTCGGGGTCAGGTGGACCAGGCCGCCGGCCTTGGTGACCCGCCGGCGTTCCAGGTCGATCTCGACGTCCCCGATCCGCACCACGCCCGGCTCCGGGCGGCCGTCCGCCGAGGGCTTGCTGCGCCGCAGCGTCGCGTTGATCCGGGCCAGCAGTTCCTCGATGCCGAACGGCTTGGTCATGTAGTCGTCGGCGCCGAGGTTGAGCGCGCGGACCTTGTCGGTCTCGGCCCGGCGGGCGGACAGCACGATGATGCCGACCCCGGATTGCTCCCGGATCTCCCGGCACAGCTCGAACCCATCCCGCCCGGGCAGCATCAGATCCAGCAGCACCACATCGAGACCCCGCGCGTGGAGGACCTCGCTGACCCCGGTCCCGTCCTTGGACACGATCACGTCATGGCCGCGGGCGGAGAGGTTGGACCGGACCAGGTCGACGATGTTCTGGTCGTCCTCCACGATGAGGACGACCGTCTTGTCAGCCACCACGTTGTTCCTCCGCTTCCTCCGCCACGTTCCAGGATGCGCCGGCGGCTCGCCGGTGGACCCTGGTGGCGGATCGGCCGGGAGCGCGACCACGAAGGACGCCCCGGGGTCCGCCGGCGCCACCACGAGGGTGCCGCCGTGCGCTTCGACGATCCCCCGTGCGATAGGCAGCCCCAGCCCGGTGCCCGCCACCTCGGTGGTGCCCCGGACCCGCGGCTCGAAGATCTTCCCGGCCAGCCCGGCCGGGATGCCCGCCCCGTAGTCGGTGATCTCCACCTCGGCCCAGCCCGGCGGGCCGCCGGCCCGGACGGTGACGTCCGTGCCCCGCGGCGACGCGCCGTGGCTGGCCGCGTTCTCCAGCAGGTTGACGAATACCTGCTCGAGCCGGTCGTGGTCGGCCCAGACCGGCTCGAGGCCCTCGGTCACCCGGACCCGCACCGCAGGCCCCCGGGACAGGCAGTTCGCCGCGGCGCTGACCACCAGCGCCAGGTCACACCAGTCGCGCTGCAGCCGCAGCACGCCCGACTCGATCGCGGTCGAGTCGAGCAGGTCGCCGACCAGGCGCTCCATCCGGGCCGACTCCGCGGCGATGGAGCCCAGGAACCTGCGCGTGGCCTCGGGATTCCAGGTCAGGTCGGGCTGGCACAGGGTGGAGGCGTAGCCGTGGATGGCGGTCAGCGGGGTGCGCAGCTCGTGGCTGAGCGAGGAGAGCATGTCCCGCTGGATGGTCTGCGACCGGCGCAGCGCCGCCGCCTCGCGCCGCGCGGTCTCCAGCGACTCCCGTTCCATGGCCAGGGCCAGCGACCGGCTCGCGTCGTCGAGCAGCTCCAGGGCATCCTCGGTGACGGTCTGGCCCGGGTTCCACCGGGCGACCAGCGCGCCGCGCTGGCCAGGCAGCCGGAGCGGGCCCGCGGCCAGCCCGGATGCCACCAGCCGGGCCGGGAGGCCGTCCCCGCCGGACAGCACGGCCGAGGCCGCGGTGCGCAGCCCGGGCAGCACGAGCGGGCCGGCCTCCCCGGCGATGCACCGGCATCCGGGGATCTCGCCGTCGTCGGCCATCACCGCCGCGGTGTCCGCACCCAGCCCGTCCAGCAGGGCCAGCAGGGAGATCTCCAGGCCGCCCTGCAGCCGCTCCGGCCCGGCCAGGCTCTCCAGCAGCCCGCGCAGCGATTCCAGCACCCGGTTGCGCCGGGACACCTCGGTGAGCAGCCGTTCACGCTCGATGGCGGACGCGGCGTACCGCAGGTAGATGGTGGCCAGCTCGAGCCGCTCCGGCGCCGGGTTGCCCGGGGAGGCGGCGTAGCCGGACACCGTGCCCAGCACGCCGTCGCTGCCCACGATGGGGGCGGCCCAGGCGCTCCGCACGCCGGACGCGGCGGCCGCGGCCGTGCCCGCCGGCCAGGTGACCCGGGTCTGCAGGTCGTCCACCACCACGACCGCGCTCCCGGCCGCGGCCAGCCCGGCCGGGCCGCCCTCCGGGCCGACCGGGAGGGCCGCGTTCAGCTCCAGCAGTCCCGCGGGCAGCCCGGTCGCCGCGAGCCGGCGCAGCACCGGCTGCTCACCGGTGGTCTCCAGCAGGTGCACGCAGAGCATGTCCACTTCCAGCGCCCCGGCCATGGCCGACACGATCAGCGGGAGCGAGGCGGCGGGCTCGGCCTCGGACAGCTGGTCGGCCAGGCTCTGCAGCCGCCTGATCTGGCGGCTGGCGATGGAGTCGGCCTCGACCCCCGACATGAGCGCGACCACGTCGCTGCGCTGCACCTCGACCGGGGACACGTCGGCGACGACGGCGCCGTCCCGGAGCACCACGATCCGGTCGGCCAGCGTGAAGACCTGCTCCAGGTCATGCGTGGCGAGCAGCACGCTCGCGCCTGCCTCGCGGGCTTCCCGCAGGATCGACTCCACCAGGGCGGTCTCGGCCACGCCCAGCGAGGCGGTCGGCTCGTCCATCACGAGCAGGCGGGGTGGTGTGAGCAGCGCGCGGGCCACCGCGACCAGCTGCCGCTGGCCGCGGGACAGGACGCGGAGCGGCACGTCCAGCCGCAGGTCACGGGCTCCGACCCGGCGCAGCAGCGTGGCGGCCTGCTCGCGCAGGGCCGACTCCCGGACCACCCAGCGGCCCGGGCGGCCGAGGAAGATGTTGGCCACCGCGTCCAGGTCGTCGCAGAGCCCGTGCTCCTGCCATACGGTCTCGATGCCGGCCCGGCGCACCTGGCCCGGCCGCGACGGCATGGGCCGCCCGGCGAACCGCACCTCGCCCGCGTCGGCGTCGAGCACGCCGGCGATGGTCCCGATCAGGGTGGACTTGCCCGCGCCGTTCCCGCCCGCCACGGCGACGATCTGGCCGTGCCCGACCCGGAGGCTGACCTCACGGAGCACGGGAAGCGGGCCGAAGCTCTTGGTGAGCCCGCTGACTTCGAGCAGGGCGGGCCGTTCGCGGGGCTCGGCCGACCGGCTGCACCAGCTCACCAGCGTCTCCGTCATCACGCACGGCAGGCCCGGCCCCGGCGCCGGGTTAGGCCGTGTCCCTGCGCTCCTTCTCGCCGTGGCCGGTGCCCCGCCAGCAGCGGCCGATAGCCCGGTCAGGATAACCGCCGGCGGCCTTGGGGGCTACTGTCTCGTAACCGCCGCAGGTCGGGGCACCCGGGCCCCGGTCAGGCGGCGTTAGCCAGGCCCCGTCCGGCGGGCCTGATGGTTCAGTCCCGGTGGTTCAGGCCCAGTGGTTCAGGCCCGGTGGTTCAGGCCCCGTGGTTCAGGCCCCGTCGGCTCAGGCCGCCCATGATCAGGCCGGGACGAGGACGTACTGCCGGAGGCAGAGGTCCTGGAAGGTCACCGGGCCGCGCGGGCCGGGCACGTGGTCCACGTTGATGCCGGTCTCCGGCACCCCGCGCAGCTTGAACCCGTCGAGCAGCCGGGTGGTGGCGTTCCAGAACGCGCCAGTCCCCCGGTAGGCGTCCAGGAACTCGCGGGCCGCGGCGGGATCGGCGGTGACGATGCCCGCCGCGAGGCCGGACGTGCAGTCGTTGGCCAGCCTGGCGGCGGCTGCCGGGCCGTCCGCCGGCGCGATGGTCAGGGTGGCTTCGTGGCCGCTGTCCAGAGCCCACTCGTGGCCCAGCGGGTGGGCGTGCGGCGGCAGCGAGGGCGTGATGCCCAGCGCCCGGACCGGCCCGAGCGCCACCTCGAGGAGCTGGTCCCAGGCCTGCGCGGAGATCAGCAGCAGGTTCAGCCGGTTGCACACGCCCAGCCGGTCCAGGCTCGCGGTGATGATCTCGGCGGCCATCGCCGGGTCGGCCGCGCGGTCCAGGTAGAGCACGCCGCCCCCGTCGGCGTGCGCGAGCGTGCGCACCCCCGACCGGGCCGCCTCGGCGGCCAGGCTGCGGGTGGTCTCCCCGCTGCCGCGCAGGATGACCAGCGGGATCAGCCCCGGCTGGCGGACCAGCTCGACCGCGGCTTCCCGGTCCGCCGACCGGACCAGCTGCACCACCCGCGGGTCCAGGCCCGCGTCCTGCACGGCCGGGGCGATCACGTGGTCGGCCAGGGCCGCGGCGGAACGCAGCGCGGCACCCCCGGTGCGCAGCACCCCGGCGTTGCGCGACTTGAGCAGCTGCGAGGCGATGTCGATGGTCACGTTGGGCCGGGCCTCGAAATTCGCGCCGATCACCCCGACCGGCACCCGCCGCTCGGCCAGCCGCAGCCTCCCGCCGGACGGGCCACCGGGCAGGTCGCCCAGCGGGGTCATCCCGGGCGGGAACGGCGCGTCGGCCAGCAGCCCTATCTGCCGGGCCATTTCCTGCATCCGGCCCGGGTCGAGGCGGAGCCGGTCCAGCAGGCCCTGGCCCAGGCCGGCGGCCTGGCCGTCGGCCATGTCCTCGGCGTTGGCCGCGAGAATCTCCGGGGCCTGGCCGGTGAGCCGGGCGGCCATCGCGCGCAGCGCCTGGTTGATGACATCGTCGGAGGCATGGGCAAGGCTGGCGGCACTGTCCCGGGCGGCCTCACCCCCGGCGATCACGGCCTTCTGCGCATCAGACACGCTGCCGATGCTAGGGCATCGCGCCAGCTGGCTCCCAGCGCCAGTGGAAGCCCACCACCGACCGCTCCAGGGACCGCAGGTACCGGTGCACGGAGTGCTGGCTGTCCGGGGTGACCTGCTCCTGCGACAGCACCTGGCCCTCCACGCCGTCCCAGACCGCCCACCACACCGCTTCCGGCAGCTGGTCCGGGTGGAACTCGATCCGCATGTCGAAGTTGTCCAGCGTGTTCATCACCGCCCGGCGGTACTGCCGCTCGTCGGGGTCGGTGGGATTGCTGTGATAGTGGTACGAGGTCCAGTACTCCAGCGTGGTCGTCTCGCCCAGGCTGAGCGAGCGGGCCAGGTGGATGTCGGTTCCGTACAGCTCGCCGATCTGGTGGACCGGCCCGGGCGCGCCCGCGCAGCCCTGGCCGAGTTCCAGCGTGACCGCGTTCGTGTCGTACAGGTACGGGATCCGGTCGACCCCGTCGGCCAGGGCCTCGACGACCTGCAGCGTGCGGGTCCGGGCCAGCCTGCGCTCGGCGTCGGCGTAGGCATGGTCATGCAGGGAAACGGTCTGATGGCGGCGCGGGCCCAGCACCCCGGCCACCTCGGCGGCCGCGCCGGAACGCATCGCCCGCGGCCCGGCCAGGACGGTGATCCGGCCGGTGCCGCGCCACAGCCGCCAGAGCCGCTCCTGCTCCTGCTCGGAGAAGCCGAACGCGGACACGAACAGGTCCAGGGTGGACCGGCTCAGCAGCCGGCCGGACAGGGCCCGTCCCACGGTGTCCTTGAGCTGATGCGGCAGCACATCCGAATGACCCGACACGCGCGGTGAGTTCCACAGGTACTGCGCCAGCACGTCGGCCACGGCGAGGTGATTGATCGCGCCGGGCCGTGATCGCTGCGCGCGAGATTCCCAGAGCTGGCGGTACCGGCCCGGGCGCAGCAGTAATTCGCGCAGGTAACGCCCGGCGGCTTCCCGGGCTGCCTCGAGCTGCGGCTCTGTCACAACATGGCTCTATCTGCTCTTTGCGAACTTAGTGCGATGTATGCCGTCTAGCCTACGGTGCAGATCTCGCTGGGAGGGGATGTTCGGGCTACGGGCGAGACGGCGACAGGGGGACCGGGGGGACGGGCCCGCCTCCGGCATGCCCGTCCCCTTCGGTCTAATTTTGTCCGGGGGCGACCTCCCTGGACCCCCCGCCATTCGCCGGACTCGGCGAGGACACGCCTGTCTTCCCGGGCGGGACGACCCTCACCGGAAACCCCCGACAGCCACCTAGCTACTCACGGGTAACAGGACGGAGCTTCCGCTGGCCTCTCGGGCCACGCGGGGTCAGAAGAGGATTGAGGTGAGGGTGGCTCGTTCGGTGAAGCCGACTTTGCGGTAGACGGCGCGGGCCGGGGCGTTGAAGTCGTTGACGTAGAGCGAGACCACGGGGGCGATGGTCCGGAGCGCTTCCTGGACCACGGCGGACATCCCGGCGACGGCGAGCCCCCGGCCCCTGAGCTCCGGCCGTACCCAGACTCCCTGGACCTGGCAGGCGTGCGGGGTGACGGCCCCGATCTCGGCCTTGAACATGACCCGGCCGTCCTCGATCCGGGCGAACGCGCCGCCCGAGCGCGATCAGCTCGGCCACCCGGGCCCGGTAGGCCGCGCCCCCGTCCGGCCCGAGCGGGGAGACCCCGACTTCCTCGGTGAACATCGCCACCGAGGCCGGCAGCAGGACATCGAGCTCGCTGGGCCGGACCCGGCGGAGCTGCGGGTCGGCGGCCACCGGGGACGGCCCGGAGATCGCCATGACCGGCTGCGCTTCGCGGATCTCCCGGGGCTGGCCCCAGTAGGGGCGCAGCAGTTCCCACATCTGGCTGACGGCTTCCGCCGGGCCCACGATGGACGAGCAGCGCCGGCCCTGGAGCCGGGCGCGCCCGGCGAAGGCGGTCGCGGCGGCGGGCGTCGCGCCGACCGGGACCAGGTTGGCCCCGGCGTAGCAGGCCGAGATCAGCTTGCCCCCCGGCACGTAGCCCCACATCTGGCCGCCGAGCCGGACCGGATCGAGGCCTGCCTCATGAACCCGGGAGCTGACGAAGACGTTCACCACCGGGTCCCGGTCGCACAACTCGAGAACGTCGTCGCGATCGCGGTCGTTGAGCAGGCGAAGCGACGAGGACCGCGACGCCTTGGTGCGCAGCACCCTCCCAGCGTATCGGTCCGTCATCAGGATTGCGCCCCAAGGCAGGTCAGGTGGTCGGCGCGGGCGGCGGCAGGGCCGGGCAGGTGGCGTTGACCAGGCCCGGGCGGCTGGGCAGGGCGCCGGTGGCCAGGTAACGGTTGAGGTAGCCGTCCACGCAGGTATTGGGCGGCTGGGCGAGGGACTGGCCGTGGTTCCCCCCGCCTTCCACCACCACCATCCGGGCGCTGGGCAGCAGCCGGTGCGCCACCTGCGCACCCGCGTAGGGAGTGGCCGCGTCCAGGGTGCCCTGGAGCATGAGGATGCCCGGCAGGCCGGCGCCCTTGATCTGCAGCGGCTTCGCGGGGCCCCGCACCGGCCAGAACGCGCAGGAGGCGTTGAACCAGGCGTTGTCCCAGGCCTGGAACGGTGCGGTCCGGTACACCCGGCGGGTGTCGGAGTTCCACCTGGCCCAGCTCCGCGGCCAGTTCACGTCGCTGCACTCCACCGCGTTGTAGACCGCGAACTCGTTCTCGCCCTGCACGCCCTCCTGCTGGTACTGGCTGACGATCTGGCTGGAGGACCCGCTGCGCAGGTACGCGGACAGCGCCGCGGCCAGGCCGGGCCACAGCGCGTTGCTGTAGCCGCCCTGCAGGAACGTGTCGTCGAAATCGTCCGCGCCGATCTGGCCGTTCACCGGGTGGGCCTGCAGCCGGGCCCGGGCGCGGTACCAGGCCTGGTCCACCGCGGCGCGGGTGCTGCCCAGCCCGTAGGCGGCGTGGTGTGCGGCGACCCAGGAGAAGAACGCCTCCATCCGGCCCTCGAACGCGTAATCCTGGGCGATGTTGTCGGCGTACCACGCGCCCCGGGGATCCACCGTGCTGTCCAGGACCATGCGGCGCAGCCGGTGCGGGAACAGCGTGGCGTACACCTGGCCCAGGTACGTCCCGTAGGAATAGCCGAAGTAACTGATCGTGGGGGCGCCGAGCGCCGCCCGGATCGAGTCCATGTCCCGGGCCACGTCGACGGACGTCATGTACGGGAGCAGCCAGCCGAAGCGCTTCTCGCAGTCCGCCGCGTAGCTCCGGGCCCGGCCGATGAGAGTCTGCTCCGCGGCCGCGGTGGACGGGATGTAGTCCGGCCGCTCCCCGGAGAAGAACGAGGGGTCACACGTCAGGGCGGGGACGCTGGAACCCACCCCGCGCGGGTCGAAGCCGATGATGTTGTAGTCGGCGGCTACCTGCGGGCTGAGCCCGGCCGCGACGAACGCCGCGAGGCTGAGGCCGCTGCCGCCCGGGCCGCCCGGGTTGACCAGCAGGTCGCCCTGCTGCTGGCTGCGCGGGGCGGTGGCCGGCACCCGCGACAGGGCCAGGGTGATCTTCCGGCCGCCCGGATGGGCGTAGTCCAGCGGCACCGTGAGACGGGTGCACTGCAGGCTGGCCCCCCCGGCCGAGCAGGAGTGCCAGCTCAGCGCCGACGCACTCGCCCGGGAGGAGCCGGAGGCAGCTGCCGCCGGGCTCGGGGGTGAACCCGGCGCGGCCCCGCCTGACGCCGTGCAGCCCGCCACGGCCACGAGCGCGGCGATGCCCGCAGCCGCCAGCACGGCCGGGCGGGCGGGGCGCAGCGATCTCATCCGGCGGGACCGGGGCATCCGGCGGCGCGTTGGCATGACAGTCATCTTGCCCGATGCCCCGGCCCGGTCCGGCCAGCCCCCGCGGGGGCTGGCCAGGGACCTCCGGGTCAGGCCGACTTCTGCTGGTCGGCCTGGGCCTGCCGGTCGGCCAGGGCGCGCCGGTACTCCTCGATGACGATGTCGTTCAGTTCCTGCACCGAGGTGTCCTTGCTGAGCTTGTCGAAGGTGATCTCGCCGTGCTGCAGCAGGTTGATCCGGTCGCACACTTCCAGCGCCTGGCCGTAGTTGTGCGCGATCATGATGATGGAAACCTCACCCTGCTGCTTGAGGTCCTTGATCAGCTCGAGGATCATGGCCGCTTCCTTGGCGCCCATCGCGGCCAGCGGCTCGTCCAGGAGCAGGACCTTGGCGTCGGAGGACACCGAGCGGGCCACCGCGATGGCCTGGCGCTGGCCGCCGGACAGCTTGGCCACCTCGACGTCGATCGAGGGGATGTCGATCCCGATCCTGTCCAGCTGCTCCTGGGTGATGCGCTTCATGGCCCGGTTGTTCAGCAGCCGCCCGCGGACGATCTCCCGGTTCAGGAACATGTTGTGGTACACGCTGAGCTGGTTGATCAGGGCCAGGTCCTGGTAGACCGCGTCGATGCCGAGTTCCCGGGCGTGGTCCACGGACTTGAGCACGACTTCCTCGCCGTTGAGCACGAGCCGCCCCGACGACGGTGGCTGGAAGCCACACATGATCTTCAGCAGGGTGGATTTGCCCGCGCCGTTGTCGCCGAGCAGCCCGAGTACTTCCCCCTTGCCCAGGTGCAGGTTGACGTCGTGCAGCGCGGTCACCGCCCCGAACCGCTTGCTGACGTGCTCGGCCCGGAGGGCGTCGGGGTCGGCCGCCGCGGCCGTCGTGACCGCGGCGCCGTCGGGAGTGGGCTCGGTGGTCATTACTCTCTCCCCGCTGCTCGGAGTCGTGCGAGCCGGACGTTGGCGACCATGGCGATGATGATCGCGGCACCGAAGATGATGTTCAGGGGGTTCGCGCTGACTCCCAGAATGGACAGCCCGTCCTGGAGGGTGGCCAGCACGATCGCGCCGAGGAAGGCGCCGATGATCGTCCCGGTGCCGCCCAGCATCGCGGTGCCGCCGATGACCGCCGCGGTCACCGCGTAGAACATCGGCGTGTACTGGCCCGCGCTGGGGTCGATGGTGTTGTCGTAGAAGGCCGTCTGCAGGCCGACCAGGGCACCCATGAATCCGGTGATCATGAAGGCGGTGTACTTGACCCGGGCCACGTTGATGCCTGCTTCCCGGGCGCCCAGCAGGTTGCCGCCGGTGGCGATCGTGTGCAGGCCGTACCTGGTCCGGGTGAGCACGATCTGGAAGATGATCACCAGGACGACACCCCAGATGATCGGCGACCACTGGCCGAAGCCGCTCTGGGTGCCGAAGATCTTGGCGTAGCTCGCCGCCTTGACCGGGATGTTGGCCGGGTAGGCGTTCGAGGTGGTCAGCACCAGGCCGTAGAGGATGAAGCCGGTGCCGAGCGTCGTGATGAACGAGGGCAGGCCCACCGTGACGGTCAGGAACCCGTTGACCCAGCCGACGATCACCCCGAAGAGCAGCGAGAGCAGGATGGCCGGGATCACCGGGACGCTGTAGTAGTCGATCAGGTAGTGCATGAGGAACGGCGAGAACGTGAGCACGAAGCCGACCGACAGGTCGATCTCCCCGCAGATCAGCAGCAGCACCTCGCCGATCGCGATGATCATGATCGGCGCCGCGTACCCGGACAGCAGGTTGGAGATATTGCTGGAGGTCAGGAACGACGAGGAGGCCACGGAGAAGTACACAAGCAGCGCGATCGTGACCACGAGGATGGTCGCCTCGCGCTGCCGGATGAAGACCGCGCGCCGCTCTTCGCAGCAGGTTGCCCTGACCCGTACCGGAAGCTCGCGGTTTGGCCGGCGGCTGACCGCCCACCTCCGCATGCTGTTCAGCGGTCTCGCTCATGTATCTGCTTCCCGTCCACGATGACTTTCACGCGCCGACGGCGGGCACCCGTCCGCCTCTGCGGACCTGGCGTCCGCCGTCGGCGCGCCTGTGCTACAGCCAGACTATGACTCGAAATGTCACAGCCTGGAGGTGCCTCACGTGCTGGTGGTCCCGATCGGGTTCTTGATCGGCCCCGCCGCCCGCTGGATGTACTTCTCCTTGGTGGTCGAGCCCTCGTACCGGCTCGGCGTGGACAGGTAGGGGTCCACCGTTGGACTTGTCCACGAAGGTCAGGCCGGTGTCGGTGTCCGGCGGGGACAGCAGGCCGCCGGACAGCTTGTACAGGTAGAGGTAGAGCGTCGGCAGGAAGCCCTGCAGGTACGGGTTCTGGTCGATGGTGAAGTCGAGCCCGCCCGCCTTGATCGCGCTCAGCGTGGTCGGCGTCAGGTCGAACCCGCCGGACGGGATCTTGAGGCCGGCGCTCGACAGCGCCTGGGACAGGAACTCGGTCGAGCCTGCGTCCACCGCGAACGCACCCTTGAGGCTCTTGTGCGCGGCCAGGTAGGACTTCTCCGCCGGGAGCTCCTGGTTCGTGGCCGCGCCGGTCGCCTGCTCGGCGATCGTGTAGCCCATCGGGGCGAGGATCGACTTCGCACCGTCGAGCCGGGGCTGGATGTTGCCCGTGCCCGGGGTGGCGATGAAGATCACGATGTCGCCAGGCGTGGTGACCAGGGAGTGGATGCGCTGCCCGAGCTGCTGGCCCGACGTGTACAGCGCCTGGCCGACGTAGCAGAGCCGGTTGGTGCCGATGTCGGCGACACCCTTGCTGTTGACCGTGCCGTCCGCGTTGTAGCTGATGACCGGGATGCCCGCGTTCATGGCGTTCATCACCGGGGTGGTGAACCCGGTCGAGCTGATCACCGTGGTGGCGATCCCGTCGGCCTTGGCCGACACCGCGCTGTTCAGGTAGCTGACCATCTGCGAGACGCTGGACGTGGAGGCCGAGCCGCCCCAGTTGGGCTTGGCCAGGCCGAGCAGCGCGGCGGCGTCCTGGAACCCGTACTGCGTGGGCACGAAGAACGGGTTGGTGTAGACGTGGTTGACGAACCAGAACTTCCAGGCCGGTGTCTTCGGGAAGTTCCCGATCGTGCCCGCGGACGCCGTGGTGCTCGCTGATGAGCAGGCAGCGAGCAGGCCCGCGGCGGCCGCCGACGCGCTCACCAGGCCGGCCCCGCTGAGCAGGCGCCGGCGGGTCGGGCCGTCTTTCATGTTCAGAGTCTCGATGGCCTCGTTGACCTTGGGTTCGACTTTCATCTATCTACCTACCTCCAGGAGAAGTTCCTCAATGCTCGGCGTGCCGCCACAGCGCGGCGCACCGGGAAAGCGGATGGGTGGCCCGCCCCCCGGCGGACCGGCCCGCGGAAGCTGCCGCGGATGCGAGGCAGCTTCGCGAAGCGGGCTAGCTCCCGGACGCGGAGAACTCCGCGGTCCGTGCCGCCCCGCGGGCTCCGCTGGACGAAAGAGGCCAGCAGCGATCCTGGGCCCCCTTCGCTGCATCGCCTGTCCTCGAATCGTCGTCGTGTTCCGAGGCTGGGCGGTCACGAAGCTCCGGTGCTCAGCCACATTCGGGGCGCCCGGGCGGCTGACCCCGCCTAGGTTAGCGCTCTCAATCCGGTTCAAGATCGGGAACGGCACACCCCTTGTTGGAGCCTTAAGCTAAAACACACAGACTCGATCGTCAACGCACAAGATATAAAGATCCGGTTCCGGCGTCATCACAGGTCGGCCGCACACACCGCCGGTCCCGCCCGCGGGGGTAAGGAAGGTCCAGGGATGCTCGCCAGACACCGCCAATCGCTGATCCTGGAAGACATCCGGCGAGCCGGTAGCGCCCGGGTCAGCGACCTCACCCAGCGCCTCGGCGTGTCCGATATGACGATCCGCCGCGACCTGGAGGCCCTGGCCCGGGCGGGGCTGATCGAGAAGGTGCACGGCGGGGCGGTGCTGCCCGGCTCGCCCAGCAGCCATGAGCCCGGCTTCGAAGCCAAGTCGGTGCTGGAGAAGCCGCAGAAGGAGGCCATCGCCCGGGCGGCCGCGGACCTGGTCACGCCCGGCACCGCGATCGCGCTCTCTGCGGGGACGACCACGTTCGCCCTGGCCCAGCACTTGCTGGACGTGTCCGGGCTCACGATCGTGACCAACTCGGTCCGGGTGGCGAGCATCTTCGGGACACCGCGGGCGGCCGGCCAGTTCGGCGCTACGCCGCAGGTCGTGCTGACCGGCGGGGTCCGCACCCCGTCGGACGCGCTGGTCGGGCCGATCGCCGACATAGCGATCCGCTCCCTGCACGTGGACCTGCTCTTCCTCGGCTGTCATGGCATCGACCCGGTCGCCGGCCTCACGACGCCCAATCTCGCGGAAGCGGAGACCAACCGGGCCTTCGTGCAGGCCGCCCGGCGGGTCACGGTCGTGGCGGACCACACGAAGTGGGGCATCGTCGGGCTGAGTTCCTTCGCCAGCCTGGACGAGGTGGACACGTTCATCACCGATGGCCTGCTGCACGAGGAGGCTGTCACCCTGCTCCGCGAGCACGTGGGCGAGCTGGTCCTCGCGGACGGCCAGCCCGACGGTCAGGTGGGCTAGAACCTGCGGCCACCAGAGTCGGCTGGGCCAGGCCGGCGAACAAGCTGCGGCCACCAGAGTCGGCCGGGCCAGGCCGGCTAGGTCCCGGCCCCGAAGTCGGCCGAGCGGCTGACCGCCGCCCACTCGGCCGCCTCCGCCGCCCGGGCCTGGGCCGATTCCGCGGCGATGCGGACCGCGTCCGAGCCGAGCAGCAGCCGGAGGGGCGGCTGGTCCAGGGCGGCGATCTCGGTGATGATCCTCGCGGCGCGGGCCGGGTCACCCGGCTGCTGGCCATCCACCGCCCGGCGGTAGCGGTCCATCTCGCCCACCGTCGTCTCGTAATCCTCGCTGACCGGCAGCATGCGCATCGACGAGCCGCCCCAGTCGGTGCGGAACGCCCCCGGCTCGACGATGGTGACCTTGATGCCCAGCGGCCGCACTTCGTTGCTGAGGACCTCGGAAAACCCCTCCACGGCGTACTTGGCCGTCTGGTAGCCGCCCATCCCGGGGGTACCGCCGACCCGCCCCCCGATCGAGGAGATCTGGATGAAGTGACCCGAGCGCTGCGCTCGGAGCACCGGCAGGGCCGCCTTGGTCACGTGGACCACACCGAGCAGGTTGGTGTCCAGCTGGGCCCGGAACTCCTCGTCCGGGAGGTCCTCGATGGCCGCGGACGTGGCGTATCCCGCATTGTTCACCACCACGTCGAGGCCGCCGAACTCATCCACCGCCACCTGGACGGCCTTGCGCGCCGCCGCCGGGTCGGTGACGTCGAGGGCCACGGCCCGGACCCGGCCGCCGTAGCGCTCCACGAGATAGTCGAGCATCCAGGGACGGCGGGCGGTGGCGACCGCGCTGTCCCCCTGGTCCAGGACGGCCTGGGCGATCTCCCGCCCGAGGCCACGGGAGCTGCCGGTGATGAGCCAGGTTCTGGCCATAGATGCCTCCGCGCGGTGTCGCGATCGTCCGTGGCGCCCGGCCGTACTGCGATCCCGGGGCGGCGATCGCCGTGCTACTAACTGACTAGTTGGATATCTCTATGAAACCGCCGCGGCTACCGAGATGTCAACTGACCAGTTAGTTGCTACCGTGGACGAATGGCGCGTGACGCGGACCGGACCAGGAGGCGGCTGCTGGCCGCGGCGACCGATGAGTTCGCGGCCTTCGGCATCGCCGGCGCCCGGATCGACCGCATCGCGGCCGCCGCAGGCTGCAACAAGGCCATGATCTACGCCTACTTCGGCAGCAAGGACCAGCTCTTCGGCGCGGCCTTCACCGCGCACGTCGCCGGCTACCTGGAGCAGGTGCCGTTCGACGCGGCCGACCTGCCCGGCTACGCCGGGCGGCTGTTCGACTACTTCGAGGACGACCCAGCCGCACTGCGGCTGTCCGTCTGGTACCGGCTGGAGCGCCCGCAGGGAGCGCCGCTGCAGGCCGTGGTGGCCGTGAACCGGTCCCGCCTGGACCAGCTGGCCCAGGCGCAGCAGGCGGGCCTGCTGCCCGCCCGGTACGGCCCGGTCGAGCTGCTCGCGCTGGTCCAGTCGGTCGCGACCGCATGGGCCTCGATGAACCCGGAGTTCGGCCAGGCCGCACCGGACCGCGACCGCCGCCGCGCCACCGTGGTGGACGCGGTCACGCGGCTGGCTGGCCAGCAGCCGGCCTGCGAGCCGGCCGCTCGTTAGCCAGCAGCCAGTTAGTCCCGCCTGCCTGCGGGGCGGCCGGGCTGCAGCCCGCGCGTCAGGAGACGCTCACCTGGGGCGCGGCGGACGGCTGGTCGGCCGGCATGGCCTCGGCGAGCTTCATGGCCTCCTCGATGAGGGTCTCCACGATCTGCGACTCCGGCACGGTCTTGATGACCTCACCCTTGACGAAGATCTGTCCCTTGCCGTTGCCGGAGGCGACACCGAGGTCCGCTTCGCGTGCCTCGCCGGGGCCGTTGACGACGCAACCCATCACCGCGACCCGCAGCGGAACCTCCAGGCCCTCGAGGCCCGCGGTGACCTGGTCCGCCAGCGTGTACACGTCGACCTGGGCGCGGCCGCAGGACGGGCAGGACACGATCTCCAGGCCCCGGTCGCGCAGGCCGAGCGACTCCAGGATGGCCGTGCCCACCTTGACCTCTTCGACCGGGGGCGCGGACAGCGACACCCGGATGGTGTCCCCGATCCCCTCGGCGAGCAGCGCGCCGAACGCGGTCGCGGATTTGACCGTGCCCTGGAAGGCCGGCCCGGCCTCGGTCACCCCGAGATGCAGCGGGTAATCGCAGGCCTGGGCCAGCTGGCGGTAGGCCGCGATCATGACGACCGGGTCGTGGTGCTTCACGGAGATCTTGATGTCGGTGAAGCCGTGCTCCTCGAACAGCGAGCATTCCCACAGCGCCGATTCCACCAGGGCCGCGGCGGTGGCCCGGCCGTGCTTGGCCAGCAGGCGCTTGTCGAGGGAGCCCGCGTTCACGCCGATCCTGATCGGGATCCCGGCCGCCGAGGCGGCGCGGGCGATCTCCGCGACCTTGTCGTCGAACGCCTTGATGTTGCCCGGGTTGACCCGGACCGCGCCGCAGCCCGCGTCGATGGCGGCGAACACGTACTTCGGCTGGAAGTGAATGTCCGCGATCACCGGTATCTGCGACTTACGGGCAATTTCCGGCAGCGCGTCGGCGTCGTCCTGCGACGGCACCGCCACCCGGACGATCTGGCAGCCGGACGCGGTCAGCTCGGCGATCTGCTGCAGCGTGGCGTTCACGTCGGCGGTCACCGTGGTGCACATCGACTGCACCGATACCGGTGCACCGCCACCCACCGGGACCGCGTGCTTGCCCTTGCCCACCATGATCTGGCGCGACTTGCGCCGCGGCGCCACGGGCTCGGCCGCGGGCTGTGGCATGCCTAGATCAATACTCATGATCCTTGTCCCTCACTGTGTCCTGGTCCAAACGGAGTCTTGGCCGAAGGGTCGCGGTATCCAGATGTCTGCATTCATCACGTACGCACCACTTGTACCAACCACCGCCCCGGGCACAAACATCCCGGGGCGGCCCGCCGGTCCGCATCATCCTCACTGGGGGATATGGACCGGGTTCACGAGGTCAGCCGCGATCAGCAGCAGGCCGAACCCGACCAGCAGGGCGAACACCCCGACGCTGAGCGGGAGAAGCTTGCGCATGTCCACCAGCCCCGGATTGGGCCGGCGCAGGAGCCGGAAAATCCAGGTCCGGATCTGCTCGTAGATGACGACGGCCAGGTGCCCGCCGTCCAGCGGGAGCAGCGGCAGCAGGTTGAACAGGCCGACGAAGATGTTCAGCGAGATGACGATGAACAGCACGATCGAGACCTTGGTCTGCCAGCCGACGTTGGCCGCGAACGCCTGGCCGGTGTACTCCCCCGCGCCGACCACGCTGGTGACGTTGCCGCCCGCGGTGCTGCTCCGGTTCTTCGCGAACAGCTCGGGGATGGCCTTCGGGATGCTGCCCAGGGCCTTCACCGACCCGACCACGATCTGGCCGAACTCCGAGCCCGCGTAGGTCACGGCACGGACCGGGTTCACCGTTGCGAACAGCACCGCCGGGGAGACGCCGAGGTAGGCGCCCTTACGCCCGTTCACCACGGCCAGCGAGGGATGCAGGATGACCTGGTGGCCGTCCCGGACGACGATGACCGCCACCGGGGTGCCCGGCTTCTGCGCGCGGATCGCCGCCCCCAGCTGGGTCCAGTTGTGCACGCTCGTGCCGCCGATCGCGATGATCTTGTCACCGGTGCGCAGGCCCGCCTTGACCGCGGGGGACGCCGGGTTGGTCTTGGCGCAACTGGTGGCGGTGATGCTGGTCGGCACGCAGGGGTCGATGGCCCCGATCGTGGAGGAGTTGGTGTTGGACAGGCCGATGGCCCCGGCCAGGATGAACAGCAGGACGAAGGCCAGCGCGAAGTGCATGAACGATCCGGCGCCCAGCACGATCATCCGCTGCCAGGGGGGCTTCCTGCGGAACGAGCGCGGCTCGTCCTCGGGGTCCACGTCCTCCAGGGCGGTCATTCCGACGATCTTGACGTAACCGCCCGCGGGGATGGCCTTGACGCCGTATTCGGTCTCGCCCCGGATCGTGGACCACAGGGTCTGCCCGAAGCCCACGAAGAACTGGGTGACTTTCATCCGGAACTTCTTCGCCGTGACGAAGTGCCCGAACTCGTGCAGCATGATCGAGAAGAGCAGGGCGAAGATGAAGATGATCCAGCCGAGCAGGGTCATCCGGCCGACTCCCCTTCTCCGCGTGTCCCGCGGTGGGCCTCGCGCACGCCGCCTCGTCCTTCGCCAGTCAGTTCCAGGGCGCGGATCCGCGCCCAGCGGTCCGCCGCGAGCACGTCCTCCAGGGTTACCGCGTCCTGGGCCGCGCTTTCATGCTCAGAGACTACCTTCGCCACCGTGTCCACGATTCGCGGGAAGGCGATCCGGCCCGAGCGGAATGCCTCGACGCAGATCTCGTTGGCCGCGTTGTAGACAGCCGGGGCGGTACCGCCGGTGCGGCCCGCCTCGCGGGCCAGCCCGACGGCCGGGAACGCCTCGTGGTCCAGCGGCTGGAAAGACCAGGTGTGGGGACGGCTCCAGTCGAGGGCCGGCCCGGCGTCGGGCACGCGGTCCGGCCAGGCCAGTCCCAGCGCGATCGGGATCCGCATGTCCGGCGGGCTGGCCTGCGCGATCGTCGCGCCGTCGGTGAACTCGACCATGGAATGGATCACCGACTGCGGGTGCACCACCACCTCGATCCGGTCGAACCCGATGCCGAACAGCAGGTGCGCCTCGATCAGCTCCAGGCCCTTGTTGACCAGCGTCGCCGAGTTGATCGTGACGACCGGCCCCATGGTCCAGTTCGGGTGGGCCAGGGCCTGGGCTGGGGTCACGTGCTCGAGCTCGGCCCGGCCACGGCCGAGGAAGGGACCGCCGCTCGCGGTCAGCACCAGGCGGCCCACCTCGCTGGCCCGGCCGCCGCGCAGGCACTGCGCGATGGCCGAGTGCTCGGAGTCGACCGGCACGATCTGGCCCGGGGCCGCCTTGCCCGCGACCAGCGGGCCGCCGACGATCAGGGATTCCTTGTTGGCCAGGGCCAGCGTCCGGCCGGCCTCCAGGGCCGCCAGCGTGGCGGCCAGGCCGACCGACCCGGTGACGGCGTTCAGCACGACGTCGCACGGCCACGTGGCCGCCTCGGCCACCGCGTCCGGGCCCGCCAGGACCTTGGGCAGCGGGCGGGGGTGACCGGCCCCGGACGCCTGGGCGCGCAGTGCCTCGCGTACCTCACCCGCGGCGTCCTCGCGGGCCACGGCGACCACCTCGGCACCGAACTCGAGCGCCTGGGCCGCCAGCTGCCCGGGATTGCCCCCGCCCGCGGCCAGCCCGGCCAGCCGGAACCGGCCCGGATTGCGCCGCACGATGTCCGCGGCCTGGGTCCCGATCGAGCCCGTCGAGCCGAGCAGGACGATGTCACGGACCGGGCCGCCCGGCCCGGGCTGCGCAGTTTCCATGCCGCCATTCTCCGCTATCGGGGGCGGGCCGTCCGCAGGACCCTCTGACCCGCCCGGCCCGCCCACCCGCCCGGCCCGCCCACCCGGCCGGGCCGGTTAGCTGGCCGGGCGGCTAGCTGGCCGCGGGCACCTGGGCCTGCGGCTCCCAGTCGGGCCGCAACGGCATGCCTGCCTGGCCCTGGGTGTCCAGCTTGACGCCGAGCACCTGGTGCAGCTGCACGACGTTGCGCTCGAAGCCGAGCCGTGAGCCGGCCATGTACAGCCGCCACACCCGGGCGGTGCCCTCGCCGACCTCGGCCACCGCCTCGTCCCAGTGCGCGTCGAGGTTGGCGCACCAGCCGGCCAGGGTCATCGCGTAGTGCTCGCGCAGGTTCTCCTCATGGCGCACCTCGAACCCGGTGTCGTGGATGAGCGAGATCAGGTAGCCCGGTCCTTCCAGCTCACCGTCGGGAAACACGTAGCGGTTGATGAAACCGCCGACCACGCGGCCCGGCTGGCGATCGTCCGGCCGGGTGATGCAGTGGTTCAGCAGCCGTCCCTCAGGCCGCAGCTTGCCGTACAGGAAGGAGAAGTACCCGGGCAGCTGAGCCCGGCCGATGTGCTCGGTCAGCCCGATCGAGCTGACGGCGTCGAACTCCCCCTCGGGCACGTCGCGGTAGTCGAGGTGGCGGATCTCGGCCAGCCCGCCCAGGCCCTCGCGCTCGATGGCCTGCTGTCCCCAGGCCGCCTGCTGCGCGGAGAGGGTCACGCCGAGGGCCTTGACGCCGTACTCCCGCGCCGCGTGCCGGACCATCCCGCCCCAGCCGCAGCCCACGTCGAGCAGCCGCATCCCCGGGCGCAGGCCCAGCTTCCGGGCCACCAGATCGTGCTTGTAGGCCTGGGCCTCCTCCAGGGTCGCGTCGGCGCTCGGGTAGCAGGCGCAGGTGTAGGCCATCGACGGGCCGAGCACCCACTCGTAGAAGGTGTTGGACACGTCGTAGTGGTGCGAGATGGCCGTGGCATCACGCTTCTTGGAGTGCAGCCGCCCGGCGATCCAGCGGCGGTTGACCCTGACCTCCTGCGGTGGCGGCGGTACCCGGGGTAGCAGCAGCCGGGGCCCGCCCAGGTCCTGCAGCAGGCGGAGCCGCTCGGCCAGGTCCATGCGCACCTGCTGGGCCTGGAGCATCCGGGAGAGCGCCTCGTACATGTCGCCCTCGAGGTCGAGGTGCCCGGACACGTAGGCGCGGGCCAGGCCCAGCGCACCCGGCGCCTGGGCCAGGTAGGACACCGCCACCGGGGAACGCACCGTGATCCGCACCGGGGCGTCCGGGGAGCCGGCCCGGCTCCCGTCGTAGGCGCGGAATTCCACAGGGGCGTCCGGCCCCGCCACCTTCTCAAACACGTCGGCTAGTGCCATCCCTGCCATCCCTCCTGCTGCCTGCCCTGCCGTGCCGCGTCCGGCTCTGCTCAGGTGCTGCTGACCGCGTCCGGTTCAGGGTGCGGGGCTCACACGCCGCGCACGCACTTCTCGTACAGGCCGGCCAGCCGGCCACCACCGTCGTATCTCTCCTTGAGGTCGGTGTAGGCGGGCCCGTTGTAGCTCGCCCAGAACTGCTCCTCGGTGTAGAACGACGCCGAGTACAGCCCCTTGTGCCCGCCGAGCGCGGCCACCTCGTCCTCCACCAGCCGGTTGTGGTACCCGTCCTCCCGGCCCGGAGGGAGCGCGACCGTTCCCCAGAAGCCGAAGTTCACGTACACCTCGCCGGGGGCCAGCGGGTAGAGCGGCCAGGCCTGATCGCTGCGCAGCCGGAGCGGGCACAGCCAGACCGGGCTCATCCCGACGTCGGCGGCGAAGAAGCGGAGGAACTCGGCGCCCCGGCCCACCGGGATCTCGACGTCCTGGACGACGAACTCCCGCGGCGGCTGCCCGCGGCGCTCGGCCAGCTTCGCCGAGAACCCGTGCCGCCGGTCGAAGGCGACCAGCGCGCGGTACACGTCGGACCTCCGGTAGCGGCGCGGCCACAGCCTGCGGATCGCCGGGTTCTGCACCCCGAAGGGCCGGGAGCACCAGAACCAGTCGGTGTCCCAGCGCCACAGATAGTCGCGGATCGTGAGGAAGTCCTCCCGGGCTCCGCGCAGCGACTGGTAGAAGACCTGGCTGCCGGTGTAGTCGCTGGTCCACGGGGCCACGTCGCTGAACGCCCCGACCGTGAGGTACATCTCCTCCAGGCTGAACATCGCGCCGTCCACGAAGTCCGCCCGGTGCCCTTCGTAGCTGCCCTCGGCTCCGATCTGGGCGATGGCCTCCATGCACGACTCGGGGTCACTGAAGCGGAAGTGCCGCAGGTGCACGAACGGCGCCACCGGCTCCAGCTCGATCGTGAGCGACAGGGCGTAGCCGAGGGTGCCGTAGGAGTTCGGGAATCCGCGGAACAGATCCGCGTGCTCGTTGTCCGCGGTGGCCGTGACCACCTGGCCGTCGCCGGTCAGGATCTCCATGGCCAGCACCGACTCATGCGGCATGCCCAGGCGCAGCGAGGTGGACTCGATGCCCAGGCCGGTGACCGCGCCGCCCAGGGTGATCGTCTTCAGCTGGGGCACCACGAACGGCATCAGGCCGTGCCGCAGCGTCGCGTCCGCCAGGTCCTCGTAGGTAGTCATGCCGCCGACCACCGCGGTGCGGGCGGCCGGATCGACGTGCAGCACCCGGCTGAACGCGGAGACATCGAGCTCGGCGGCCCGGGCCGCAGACTGATCACGGAACCGGAACAGGTTGGAGGTGCGCTTGGCCAGCCTGACCTTCGTGCCGGCCGGCACCGCCGCGTAGGCCGCCTGGATCGTGGCCACCGCGGCCTCATGCGCCTGCCGGACCCCGGCAGGCAAGACCGCCGCGGTCCCGGCCGGGCCCGGCCCGGGCTCCGCTGATCCCGGCCCGGCTGATCCTGGCCCGGGCTGCGTCACGCCCGTGGGATCCAGGTCAACCGAGCCACCATGATTACTCTGCGGCCCTATACCGCTACTGCTAGAGTCAGTCACTCTTGCCTCTCCTCGCTCAAGGCCGGCCCGGCCTCGATACTGAGGGCGAACGCAGCGGGCTCATGTGGGCAACTTCCCGGGCCGACTCCGGCGAACGGCGGGGGAAGTTTACCCTGCAGTAGCCGTCCCGTTGAAACCCCGCCCCGGCGCTGCCCCCGCCCGGCTACCGCGCCGGCTGCTCCCGGGAGCCGTCGCACGCCTGCGGCGCGCCCGGGCCTGGCTACCGGGACGGCTGCTTTCGGGGAGCCTTACGCCCGCGGGCCGTCCTGGCCCGGCTGGCCGTCCGTCCCGGCTTCTCGTCCGCCAGGTCGTAGCTCGCTGCCACCTGCTCGGGCGTCATCGGGACCCGCGCGGCCGAGGGCGGAACTCCCGCGTCCATGATGTCGCGCAGCAACTGGGCCAGCGAATATCCCGGGTCCGCGGCCAGGGCCCGGTCGATCGCGATGTTGGCGAGCGCCCCCTCACCGGACTGCCAGGCGGTGAAGGCCAGCAGCGACGCCGGGGCCGGGAGGTAGGCCGGGGTGGCGCGCCGGACGACGTCGGTCCACAGGCGCAGGTGCGCGGCGCGGTACCCGGCATCCATCCGCGCCCAGGCGTCGTCCCGGACCGGGAGATGGGCCAGGACCACCGTGAGCCAGGCGACCGGCTCGTCGGCCAGCAGGCGGCCGCCGGCCCGGTACGTGTCGATGGCCTCCCGGACTGCGCGCCGCCCCTCGTCCACCAGCAGCCTCGCCGGGCGGCCCGTACCCGGGGCCGACGCCTGCGCGATGAGGTCTGCGGCGCGCTCCCGGGCCCGGCGGGTGGCCTGCTCCATGGACCGGGCCGCGGCGCCGGTGACCGGGGCGACCGTACTGGCCAGCGCGGCGCGGTCCGGGTAGGCGACCAGGCCCGCGACGGTCATGGCGGCGGCCGCGGGATTCGCGCGGATGTCGAACGGCACGCCTGCGGCGGGGCAGCACTCGGGGTTCTGGCACAGATAGGACCAGTAGCGGCCGTTCTCGACCCGCATGAGCTCGTGTAACCGCAGCCCGGCCTGCCGCAGCGCCGCCGCCAGGGCGTCCGCGACCGGCGTGACCAGGGCGCCCGGGCCGTAGCCCACGCCGATCACGGTGCTGAGCCGGCGATGCCTCAGCACCTCGGCGGCGTGCTCGGCGATGTCGGCCGCGTGGACAGCATCGGGCGGGTCGGGGAGGTCGTAGCGGAAGGCCAGCTGGACCCGGGCGCGCGGCCGGCCGACTCCCATCACGACGAGGCTCTTGCCGGGATGGAAGCCGAGCAGGTGCGGCACGACGGCCAGGACGTCGGCCGGGGAGCTGACCCGCACCCGGGGCTGACGGGAGAACGCGCTGGAGCCTGAGACGGAAGGTGTGTTGTCCATGCCCTCCAGGCTGCTGGGCACGCCCCTGCGGAGGCCAGCACAGAATGCCATTCTGGGAATAACCGCGCATGTCAGAGGCGAACTTCGCACATTTGTCCACCGCACGGAAACTCGCCTTGACAACTGGCGCGGCTGCAGCCACGCCCTGGTCGCGGCCGGACGCAGGGCACTTATCACAACAAGGATGCACTATCGCGGCACGAGGGGACGAGACCGGGCTTCGGCGATACGCTGGCGCCGACATTTTCAGGCCCTGGGCGACGCATGGCGCGCTCCAGCGAACTCACTTACTGGAGGTAGCCGTGCGCATAGGTTCGGCCCTGCTGGTGATCTGGCTGATCATCGGTGCCATCGCTGGAGCTCAGCGGCACTATTACAGCGGCTCCATCTCGAGCTGCACGAAGGCCAGCACCATCGTGGTGACCATCCTGGCCGGCCCGCTGAACTACCTCGGCGTGAACCCCAAGGTCGCCTGCCACGTGCCCCAGCCGAGCGGCAGCTGACCCGCCCGGACGCTCCCGTGCCGCCGGGACGTCCGCCGGCCACCCGGACGTCCCGGCCGCCCGGGCGTTCTCAGTGCCGGGACGGAAAGTACTTGTCGATAAAGCCGTTGCGGAACTTGCCGTCCGGGTCGTAGCGACTCAGCAGATCCTGGAAATCGGCTGACCGCGGGTACAGGGCGCGCACCACGTGCGGGGGCATCCCGAACACCTTGGCCCAGTGCGGGCGGGCACCGAGCGGGGTGAGCAGATGCTCCATCGCGGCGATCACCGGCGTGACCGCCGCGGTGTCCCTGATCCAGGTGAAGTGCAGGGCCACCGTGTCCCGCTGGAAACTCGGGCTCAGCCACAGGTCGTCCGGGGCGACGGTGCGGATCTCGGCGATCTGCAGGACCGGGGCCATCAGGCTGCCCAGGCTGGCCAGCGCGTCGAACGCCCCCGCCGCCATCTGCCGGGGCACCAGGTACTCCGACTGCAGCTCCGCCCCGCTGCTGGGGGTGAACCCGGCCCGGAAATGCGGCAGCCGCTCCTGCCATGGCCCGGGCACGCCCAGCTGCTGGGTGGCGTGGTCAGGGTCACCGCCCGGGACCGGGTGCAGTTGCCGGTCGGCCAGCGTCGCGTCCATCCACCGCAAGGCCGGCTGCCAGCCGTCCCGCTCCCCCTCCCGGACCTTGAGCCAGAGCTGGCCGTGCCGGTCACCCCGCCAGTTCGTGAACACGCTGACGCTGTACGCGCTGCCGAAGATCTCATCGAAATGGCTCTGCAGCATGGCCGCGGGCAGGCCTTCGTACACGTACTGGCGGACGGTGAAGGCCGGGACGAGGTCCAGGGTCAGCGCGGTGACCAGCCCGAGCGACCCCAGGCCGACCACACAGCCGCGGAACTCCTCACCCCCGGTGTCGCGCCGCACGGTGCGCAGGCCGCCGTCGGCGGTGATCAGCTCCAGCCCGGACACGATCGTGGCCAGATTCCCCTGGGCGTCCCCCGAACCGTGCGTCGCGGTGGCCACCGCCCCGGCCACCGAAATGTGCGGCAGCGAGGCCATGCTGGGCAGGGCGTAGCCGGCGGCGTTCAGCTGCTCGCCGAGCTCGCCGTAGCGGACCCCGCCCGCCACGGTGGCCGACGCGCCCGGGCCGATGTTGACGACCGGGGGCAGGTCCGCCAGCGAGATCAGCACGCCCGGGGTGTCGGCGATGCGGTTGAACGAGTGGCCGGTCCCTACCGCGCGCACCTGGCCGTTCTCGCCGACCAGTTCCCGGGCTTCGCTCACACTGCGGGGCCGGGCCACCCGGGCGGCCCGGTAGACAATGTTCCCGGCCCAGTTGGTCTGCCGCGCAGTCACCTTTACCTACTCTCCGCCTCGCCGGCCGCGGGCACCATGCCGGGCTGACAGCAAGGCCCTCGGCCCCGGCGAGGGCAGTCCGCCAGCGGCCGGCGCCGGGCCGGATGACATATTACGTGGCAGCGCCCTTTCGGGCCCGCGCTGCCTGGCCCGGTCTCGTTCGTTGATGTGGAGGACTCCGTTGATCTGGAGGACAGGCACGCCCGGCCGGCCAGCCGAGCCCGCCCCCGCCCGCCCGGCCGCCCCCCGGGAACTTCCGTCCGGTGCCGCCGCGGCGGCCGATGAGATCGTGCGGAACTACCAGCGCGGCGAGGGCCAGCCGGGCATCGCGTACGGGATCGTGGCCGGCGGGACCCTGGCGCACGAGGGAGGCGCAGGCCAGCGCTGGGTCGGCGGTCCGCCGCCCGACGCCGGCACGGTGTTCCGCATCGCCTCCATGACCAAGAGCTTCACCGCCTCGGCGGTGCTGGCGCTGCGTGACGCCGGCCTGCTCCGGCTGGACGACCCGGTCACCGATTTCGTCCCGGAACTGCGCGGCCAGGGCGGGGTCACGGAGGACTCACCGGCCATCTCGCTGCGGCACCTGCTCACCATGACCGCGGGCTTCCCCACCGACGACCCCTGGGGTGACCGGCAGCAGGGCACCCCGCTGCCCGAGTTCGCGGCGCTGCTGGCCCGGGGCGTGCGTTCGGCCTGGGCGCCCGGCACCCGCTTCGAGTACTCCAACCTCGGCTACGCGCTGCTGGGGCGGGTCATCTCCGCCACGGCCCAGGCTGACTACCCGGACTTCGTGCGGGCCCGGCTGCTCAGCCCGCTCGGGATGACCCGGACCGGGTTCGAGGCCGGGGAGTTCGACTCCGCCGGGCTGGCCCGCGGATATGCCCGCGGCCCGGACGGCTGGACCGAGCTCACCCCGGACCCCAGCGGGGCGTTCGCGCCGATGGGCGGGGTGTTCAGCTGTGTCCGCGACCTGGCCCGCTGGGTGGATGGCTTCGCCGCGGCCTTCCCGCCGGGCGGGGAGCGGGGCGGCGATCCGCATCCGCTGTATCCCGCCACCCGGCGGGAGATGCAGCAGCCTGCCGTCACCATGCCCCGGGCCCAGCCGCGGTTCCCCGGCGATCCCGCCGCGGGCAGCCAGAACGGCTACGGGTTCGGGTTGTTCACCGAGGAGACCAGTGCGTGGGGACGGCTGGTGTACCACAGCGGCGGTTACCCCGGCTTCGGGAGTCACATGCGCTGGCACCCGGATACGGGCCTCGGCGTGATCGTGCTGGCCAACAGCACCTACGCGGGCGCGTCGGTGCTGGCGGCGAGGCTGATGGACGAAGTGCTGCGGGCCGCCGCCGCCGAGGACCGGGCCGGGCCGGTGGTCTCCGGCCCGGCGCCCGCGCCCGGCGGGCCCTGGCCGGAGACGCTGCGGGCCCAGGAGGCCGTCACCCAGCTGCTGACCCGCTGGGACGACGGGGTGGCGGTGGAACTGTTCGCGGAGAACGTCGCCCTGGACGAGCCGCTGGACCGGCGCCGCGCGAAGATCGCCCGGATGTGGGAGCGCCTCGGGCCACCGCGTGCCGACGGCCGGGACGCCAGCCCAGCCGGGCCCGGAACCCAGGACGCCGGCCCATCCGGACCCGCAGCCCGGGATTCCGGGCAGCAGAACTCCGGCCATCAGGACCGCGGGCCCCAGGACCCGGTTGCGCCGCGGCCGGCGGAGTTCGACTCCCCCGCACACTGCCGCTGGTGGCTCCGCGGTGAGCACGGCGAGACGCAGGTGGAGATCCAGCTCACGCCCGAGAACCCGCCCCGGGTCCAGTCGCTGACGCTCACCGTGCCGCCCGCGGCCGGCTCCCCCCTCTGGCGGCAGACGCAGGCCCTCATCGACCTGCTCAACGCGTCGCTGACCGACGGCGGGCGCCCCTGGCCCGCGGAGCTGCCCGTGTCCGGGTCCATCGACACCGCCCTGCTGCTGCGCCAGCTTCGGATGGCGAGCGCCTGGGCGGGACCGTGCCAGCCCGGCACGTTCTGCGGCGGTAACGGGCAGACCAGCACCGTCGTCCAGCTCGACGGGGAGTATGCGGTGCTCACCCTGGCCGTCGAACTGGATCCGGACCAGCAGCTGCTGCGCCGGGCGGAGATCACCCCGCGCGGCTAGCCGGGCTGCTGCTAACCGGGCTGCGGGCGTGCGGCGCGGCACGGCCAGCAGGGCCGCGGGCCAGCAGGGCGGCGGGCCAGCAGGCTACGGGGTGTCCCGCTCGGGCTGCTGGCTCTCCAGGAACCGGTCCACCAGGCCGCGGATCACGGTCGCCATCGAGAACCCGTGCTCGGTGCACCAGGCCCGCAGCCGGGCGTGCTGATCCGCCGAGAACCGGACCGGCACCATCTGCTGCGCCGGTGAGGACGAGCCGCGGACCAGGTCCGCCACTACCTTGGCCCCCCATTCCCGGGTCTGCGTCTGGACCCCGGCCTGCGTACCGACCGCCCAGCCGACGCGCCGGGCCAGCGGGCCGGGTACCCCCGTGGACGACGGCCGCATCCCGGTGCGCAGCAGCCAGGCGTAGACCCGGTCGCGGTCCGCCGCGGGCAGCTGCCCGACGGCCTGCACGAGCAGCCGCGAGGCGTCGATGGCCTCGGCATCGGCCGGGGATTCCGGCGGGATGAAAGGCCCGAGCTCGTCCGGGGAGACCGGCGTCTCCAGGGGCCCGGCCATCTCAGGAAGTCCGGCCGGCCCGGCAGGTCCGGCCGGCCTGGCAGGTCCAGCCGGCCTGGCGGTCCAGCCGGCCTGGCGGGTCCAGCCGGCCTGGCGGTCCAGCCGGCTGGGAGGGCCGGGCGGCTCAGGAGGACCGGCGGGCTCAGGGGGGCCGGGCGGGACGGGGGGCCCGGCAGGCTCGGAAGGACCGGGCGGGACGGGGGGCCCGGCAGGCTCGGAAGGGCCGGGCGGCTCAGGGGGGCCGGCCTGTTCGGCAGGATCGGGAGGGCCGGGCAGGTCCGGGGGGACGTCAGTCATGAGTAGCTCCGGGACGCGGTCAGGAAAGGTGATATCGCTCCTCGATATCACGCTATCGCGCCGACGGCCAGTACCGGCCGGAGTAGCAGGCCGGCCGCACCCGCGAGCTGGCCGTACCTGCTGGCAGGCCGTACCCAGGGCATGACACCGGGCAGGGCGCACCTAGAGCGTGACGCCGAGCAGGGCATGCCTCGGGTCGTACCTAGAGCTTGACGCCCAGCAGGGCGTCCACGGTGTCCCGGACCAGCCGCGCCGCCGGGCTGGCCGCTGCGGCCGGACGCTGGCCCGGCACCGTCCTGGTCACCGCCAAGCACGTCGTCGGCCCAGCCGTCCACGACAGCCAGGGCCCCCGGGGCGTCGAGGTCGTCGGCCAGCCGCTCCCGCACCCCGGCCAGCACGGCCTCGGCGGCGGGCAGGGACGCGGCCGCACCAGCCACCCGCACCGCTTCCCGCCAGCGGGCCAGCCGGTCCGCCGCGGCGGCCAGCCCGGCCGCCGTCCAGTCCCAGTCGTCCCGGTAATGGTGCGCCAGGATGGCCAGCCGGACCGCCATGGGGTCGTGCCCGTCGGCCAGCAGCCGGGACACGAACACCAGGTTGCCGAGCGACTTGGACATTTTCTCGCCGTCGAGGCGGACCATCCCGGCGTGCGCGTAGTGCCGCGCGAACGCGCCCGGCTCGAGCGCGACCCGGGCGTGCGAGGCGCTCATCTCGTGGTGCGGGAAGATCAGGTCGGTGCCGCCCGCCTGGACGTCGAACGTCGGGCCCAGGTACTCGGTGGAGATCGCCGCGCATTCCACGTGCCAGCCCGGCCGGCCCGGGCCGAACCGGGACCCCCAGGCTGGCTCGTCCGGGCGGGCCGCCAGCCAGACCAGCGCGTCCAGCGGGTCCTTCTTGCCGGGGCGGCCGGGATCGCCGCCGCGCTCCGCGAACAGCTCCAGCATCTCGTCGCGGTCCAGCCCGGACACCGACCCGAACGCCTCATCGCTGGCCCGGGAGAAGTACTCGTCCCCGTCCATGCCGTACAGGGCCCCGCGCTCGGCGAGGCGGCCCGCGAACCGCTCGATGACGCCGAGGGCCTCGACCGCGCCGACCAGCCGGGTCGGCGGCAGCACGCGCAGCGCGGTCATGTCCTCGCGGTAGCGGTCGATCTCGCGGTCGGCCAGCTCGCGCCAGTCCTCGCCGTCCCGGGCGGCCCGCTCCAGCAGCGGGTCGTCCACGTCCGTCACGTTCTGCACGTAGTTCACGCGGTGACCCGCGTCGCGCCAGGCCCGGACCAGCAGGTCCCAGGCCATGAACGTGGCGGCGTGCCCGATATGGGTGGCGTCGTACGGGGTGATCCCGCACGCGTACAGCGTGGCCTCCGGGCCGGCCGCGGCGACCGCCAGCTCGCCGGACGCCGTGTCGAACACGAGGGGCTCGGGGCCGCGCCCCGGCAGTTCAGGAACGCTTACGCCACGCCAGGAGTCCATACGCGCAGGCTATCGCTGCGCTCCCCGCTGGCCGGCACGGTGGCCCGCACGCCAGCCCCGGCCGTGCCCCGCAGGGACGGCCAGGTCAGCGCCTGCGACGCCTGCTCGAACGCGTAGGCCAGGCCGATCAGCACGGGCTCGCTCCACGCCGGGCCGAGGAACGACAGTCCGACCGGCAGCCCGCTGACCTGGCCCGCCGGGACCGAGATGGCCGGGTACCCGGCCACCGCGGACGGCCCCGAGGTGTGAAACACCCCGTTGCCGCAATTGATGCGATCCCCACCGAGCTCTTTACCTGGATAGAACGCCGCTGCAGGCCGTTTGGTCCAAACGAAGTCCATGGCCGTCTCTACCACGAGCAGCTCCCCAATGACAGCGGCCAGGCGCTTGAGAGCAAGAATGGGATCCTCGACGTGGTAGAGCACGGCGAGGAACAGCACCACATCGAATATGCCACCCGCTCAGGCGGGATTTCGTAAAAATTCAGCTAGCGGTCCTCCACTCGGGAGCCGAGCGCCCCGCGCGCCAACTCGAAGCCCGCCTTCGAACCCCAGGTTCTGTTGTCCCAGACTGGGCCATCGGCGGCAACGACTCTGCTTGCTCCGGCTCGTTCGGCGGCGAACGAGAAAAACCGTCCCACGCCCCCACATCGAGTACCGCCTTGCCCTTCAAGGAAGGCAAGTGAAGGGCAGGGTTCCACTCAGGCTGCCTTGCGTGCTTCGACGATCAACTCCGTGGCCGCCTCCGTTGGCTCGTCGCGGCTCTCCAATCCACTGAACGCAGGGTCATCACTTTCCCCAGCCTCGTACCGGCGAACGTCAACGAATCCAGCAACTGTCAGTTCGGCGGACAGCGCCTCCCAGTCAAAGCAATAACCAAGGTGGTGACCGTGGAAGGCGTAAGTGATGCGCAGCATGTCCACTGAGTGCTCGGCAGGGTAACCATGTCGCCGGTGCCTATCCAGGTGGTCGGCGGTCAGTTGAGGATCCTCCAAGTAGGCGCGCGCGGTGCGTTCGACGTCGGGAGTTGCAAGGCGGATACCGCCACCAGGGCGGAGCGCGTGGTAGAAATTTCGGAGAACGATACGGCACATGCTCAGCGAGAAATGCTCTATGACGTTGTCTCCGTAAATCCGGTCGATGCTTCCCTGGGGGACGGGCCAGGGTTTAGTTGCGTCGAGGTACATCTTCGAGGACCAGGTGACATCTGTGTTTATCCAGCCGGGGACGCGGACCTCGCCTGCGCCGATGTTCACGTTGACAGGCCCGGGTGCGCTCGCTACAGCCCGCTGGAACCGGCGGGATAGCAGCGGAGCGCGCACCGCTGTGAGCGTTTCATAGACGACAGTTGACGCGGCTGCCCGTAGCTCAGTACGCATGCCCGCCTTTCCCGAGAGGGACGTCCGTCGTTGGCAGAGCCTATCCCCGCAGTGAGCCATGGACCCAGCGGGGCCAGTCGCTCCCACTCCTCATCCAGCAGGTCATGACGGATCAGGTGCTCATTCACCCGAGAAGTTCCACACTAGCCGAACCCGAAGATCTATGAGACACGCCCCTAAGGGCCAACACCACGTAATTAAGCTGCACGGGACTGTAATTTCAACGATGTAACCCCCGAGACGGAGGAGACACCAGTGACTGACGTGACGACTGGCGAGAACCAGGCCCGGCAGGGCCCATCGCGCACGTCATCGATCTCGCGCTCGACGCTATCGAGCACCGCGTCGTCCATGGCCGCCTCCGCAGCCGCCCGTGAACCCCACGGCTCTGCCATCAGTCAGATCCATCACGCGCCGACGGCTTTACATCCCTGAAAGAGCGGGCCGGGGTCAAGGCACGGTTGTGCTCGTTTCTGGGGCGTTTCCGGGCCGGATTTGGGCATGCCGGGAGGAGGGCCGGGGTCCAGGGGGAGCGCCCGGCTGGACGAACGACCTGGAGGCCGGTCCTCCTCCCGGCTCAGACTGGACCAGGCCGGTTCAAGGCTGAGGAGACGGAGCGGTGACTCGAATACGGCCAGCCGCCTGGCTCATGGCCGCGGTCGCACTGTTCCTGCTGGCCGTGGCCGGTTACGCCCTGCTCGTCCACGCGTCCCCGCAGTACTACTGGACGCAGATCGACACGGCCGCCTACCGGGATGGCGGCATCGCTGTGCGGAACCAGCCGGCGATGCTCTACGCGCTGGAGCTCGGGGCGGCGAAGCTGCCGTTCACCTACACGCCGTTCGCCGCGCTCCTGTTCGCTGCGGGGAGCGGTGCGTCGTTCGCGACCTGGCAGGTCGGGCTGGCGGTGCTCACGATCGGGCTGCTGCCGGTGGTGGCGTACCTCTGCCTGGGACTCGCCGGGCGGCCCGCCGGCCTGGCCCGGGCGGCGGCAGCGTTTGCGATCGCCGCGGTGGGCCTCTGGCTCGAACCGGTTGCGATGACACTGTTCTTCGGGCAGATCAACCTCGTGCTGCTGGCCCTGGTGGTGGGCGATCTCGCGCTGCCGGACCGCATCAAGGGCAAGGGCATCGGAATCGGGCTGGCGGCCGGGATCAAGCTCACGCCGTTGATCTTCATTCCGTACCTGCTGTTCACGCGGCGAGTAAAGGCCGCGGCGGTCAGCGCGCTGACCTTCGCGGTCACGGTAGGACTTGGGTTCGCGCTGCTGCCGCACGCCTCCGCGGTCTACTGGGGCGGGAAGATCACCCGGCCGGGCAGCAAACCCTTCCACCTGGACAACCAGTCCCTTAACGGCGTCATACTGCGCCTTACCCACGCCGGGCCCGATGCGCACGCGTACTGGCTGGTCGCGGCGGTCGTCGTCGGCATCGCCGGGCTCGCCACCTCGATACTGGCGAGCCGGCGTGGCCACGAGCTACTCGGCCTGGTTGCGTGCGCCGCGACCGGCCTGCTGGTGTCCCCGGTCACCTGGTCGCACCACTACGTTTACGTGGTGCCGGCACTTGTCCTCGCCGCGTACGGGCCACGGCGCCTCGGCTACCGGATCCTCGGCGCCGCGCTGGTGGTGGGCTTGTTCGGCTGGTGGCCCCTGCCTATCGGCAGCCAGGGCGGCTACGACCCTAAGGCCCAGCTGCTGCCGCGCGGGTTGCTGCTTCTCGCGCCGAACCGCGGTAACAGCCGGGCGGCAGTCGAGTTCACCTGGCGTGGGCTGGAATTGATCGTCGGCAACTACTACGTGCTCACCCTGCTCGTGTTTATCGCGGCCACCGCATGCGCCCTGGTGCTTACCCGTCGCCTCAGGCCTGAGCGCGCAGTCGGCCCCGAGCCCGATGCCGTGTGGGCGGCACGCCCGCCCGGCGTCGCCCGGTAGGGCGATCAGCTTCCTGAACGGAAGGCGCTGTGCTCCCCGCTGGCCGGCCTGGTGGCCCGCACGCCAGCCCCGGCCGTGCCCCGCAGGGACGGCCAGGTCAGCGCCTGCGACGCCTGCTCGAACGCGTAGGCCAGGCCGATCAGCACGGGCTCGCTCCACGCCGGGCCGAGGAACGACAGTCCGACCGGCAGCCCGCTGACCTGGCCCGCCGGGACCGAGATGGCCGGGTACCCGGCCACCGCGGACGGCCCCGAGGTGTGGAACACCCCGTTGTCGCCCAGCACGTAGTCGGTCAGGCTGGCCGGGTTCGCGGTCAGCGTGACGATGGCGTCGAGGCGGCGGCTGGCCAGCGGCCCGTCCAGCGCCTCCCGGGCCCGGGCCGTGGCCTCGGCCCGGGTCGCCTGCGCGGCCGGGTCCGCGGGGTCCCCGCTGGTGGCCTCGGCCTGGAGGAAGATCTCCTGGCCGAAGCGGGCGAGCACGGACGGACCGTTATGGATATTGAAGTCGATGAGGTCCGCGAGCGACCTCGGCGCGGGGCCGGGCAGTGCGCGCAGGTACCCGTTGATGTCGCGCTTGAATTCGTGCAGCAACGACGACCATTCGGGGCCCTCGATTCCGGCCGCGCCGGGGAGTTCCACGGGGTCGACGACGGTGGCGCCGAGGTCGCGCAGCACGTCCAGGGCCTGGTCGAGGACGGCCATGATCGTGTCGCCCGCCTCGTGCGGGCCGTCCCGCCACACGCCGAGCCGCGCCCCGGCCAGCGCGCCCGCGTCCAGGAAAGCCGTGTAGTCAGCGGGCCGGCCCTCCGCGGCCGCCGTCACCGGGTCCCCGGGATCCGGCCCGGCCAGCACGCCGAGCAGCACCGCGGCCTCGGTGACGGTCCGGGTCATGGGTCCCGCGGTGTCCTGGGCCGACGAGACCGGCACGATCCCGTGCCGGCTGACCAGGCCCAGCGTGGGCTTGAGGCCCACCACCCCGCACGCGCTGGCCGGGCACACGATCGACCCGTCGGTCTCGGTGCCGACCGCCATCGGGGCCAGCCCCGCCGCCACGGCCACGCCCGAGCCGGAACTCGACCCCGACGGGTTGCGGTCCAGGGCGTGCGGGTTCGCGGCCTGGCCGCCCAGCGTGCTCCAGCCGCTGGTCGAGCGGTAGGAGCGGAAGTTGGCCCACTCGGACAGGTTCGCCTTGCCCAGGATGACCGCGCCCGCCTCGCGCAGCCGGGCGACCAGGAACGCGTCGCCGCGGTCTCCCGCGCCGCGGAGGGCGGGCGACCCGGCCGTGGCGGGCAGGCCGCGGACGTCGATGTTGTCCTTGATCAGGATGGGGACGCCGTGCAGCGGGCCGCGCGGGCCGGCGGGGTCCTGATCGCGGGCGGCCGCCTCGTCCAGGGCGTCCGGGCTGACGGTGATGACCGCCCCGAGCACCGGATTGAGTTCGGCGATCCGTTCCAGGTACCCGGTGGTGCGCCCGGCGGAGGACGGGGGCCCGGCGGCCGCCCCGTCCGTGGACGCGGGAACCCCGGGCGCGGCGGCGGGCTCGGACATGGTGGCAGGATAGCCGGGTGCAGATGACCATGGGTGATCTTGAAGTGGTCCCGGCCGGCGACCGGCCGGACCTGCTGGCGCCGGCCGTGGCCAGTGCGCTCGGCGCGCTGGCCGGGACGCTGGCGGGCGACTCGGCGGGGGTCGCGGAGATCGACCCCGCGCTGGCCGACACCGCGGCGTTCTGTGAACGCTACGGCGTGGAACCGGCCGAGTCGGCCAACTGCGTGGTGATCAGCGGGAAGCGCGGGGGCGAGACGAGATTCGCGGCCTGCGTGATCCTGGCCACCACGCGGGCCGACGTCAACGGCGCGGCCCGGCGGCAGCTGGACGTGCGCAAGGCGTCGTTCGCGCCGATGGACGTGGCGGTGGCCGAGACCGGGATGGAGTACGGCGGGATCACGCCGATAGGGCTGCCCGCGGACTGGCCGGTCCTGGTCGACGCGCGGGTGGCGGCGGCCCCCGCGGTGGTCATCGGCAGCGGGCTGCGGCGCTCCAAGCTGGTGCTGCCCGGCGCGGCGGTCGCGCATCTGCCCGGCGCCCTGGTCATCCCCAGCCTGGCCCGCTGATCCTGCTCGCGCGCGGCGGCTAGGGCAGCCAGGACACGTGGCCGTGCAGGACCGCGTAGCCCACGAAGGCGCCCGTGTCGATCAGGCCGTGCGCGATGATGAACGGGGTGACCCGCTTCCAGCGCAGGTAGAGCAGCGCGAAGATCACGCCCATCACCGCGTTGCCGAGGAAACCGCCGAAGCCCTGGTACAGGTGGTAGGAGCCGCGGACCACGGCGCTGATCGCGATGGCCCAGGCCGGTGACAAGCCGAGCTGGCCCAGGCGGCGGAGCAGGTAGCCGAGGACGAGGATCTCTTCCAGGATCCCGTCCCGGGCCGCCTGCAGGATCAGCACCGGGATGCGCCACCACACGTCGGGCAGGTTCTCCGGGACCACGTTCAGGGCCGCGCCGAGCTTGAACGCGGCGATGTAGAGGGCCAGGCCGGAGCCGCCGATCACCGCCGCGAGGACGGCGCCCTTGGCCAGGTCGCGGCCGGGCTCATGGGCGTCGAGGCCGATCGCGGCGGACGGCGTCGTGCCCTCCCGGACCAGCAGGTAGCAGACGAGCGCGACCGGGGCCAGCCCGATCAGCAGGTTGGCCAGCTGCAGGACGAGGTCCAGCAGCGGGCGGCCCGGCGCGAGGGAGCCGACGATCAGGGCCTGCTGCTTGTTGAGCGCCTTGTTGGCCGTCAGCGAGGCGATCAGGTCGATGATCGCGAACAGTGCGCTGCCGCCCAGGGAGAGCGCGAAAACGATGACTATCTCCCAGACCAGCAGCCGCTTGGTTAGCTGGACGGGACCGAGCTCCTCCTGTACCTGAACCACGTCAGGACTCTAACCGCTGCCAGCCGACGCCCGGTCCGCCCCCGCGCCCGTCCCCGCCAGCGGTCCCCGGTCCCCGCCCTCCCGACGCCCCGGTCCCCGCCCGCGATCCCCGCCCGCCCGGCACCCCGTTCCCCGCACACGAACCGTCCCACCAGTCCCCCAGGTCACACCATCAGCCGCGCTCCGGGCCCCGTCCACGACTTATCACCTATCTGGCGCACTCCGCTGGGTGATTTGTGGGGGTTTGGGCGCACCAGATCGGTGATATGTGGGAAGTCGATCATGAAAATGGGCCCGGGAGACCGGGCCGGCGGGGGAACGGGGGCCGGGGCGGGCGACCGCGGATATGCACCGGCCGCCGTGTCGCGCAGGAACACGGCGGCCGGCGGCCACTGGCCACGGCGCCGGGCTTCGCACCTCGGCCCGGCGTTACCCCGCGGAACTACGGCCTGGTCTTAGACCAGCAAATCGTCGAATTCGCCCCGCTTCACGCCCTCGATCAGAGCAGCGATCTCAGCACGGGTGTAGATGAGGGCGGGGCCTTCAGGGTTGCGTGAGTTCCGCACGGCGAACTCGCCTCCGGTGAGGCGGGCCAGCTCAACGCAGGTCCCTTGTGAGTTGCTGATGCTGCTCTTACGCCAGAGAGCATCGGCCAAGTCAGTTGCAGGCATTCCGTTGTATGTGTTCATCTATCCCACTTCCTCAAGCATTCCGCTCAGGATTTCTGTGGTGTGTTCAGGCGACTCGCTCTCGACACTGAGGCGCTCCATGACCTCGGTGTAGCGTTCCACGTCGTCGCGCTTGTCCAGGTAGAGAGAACTCGTCAGCTGCTCCACGTAAACCACGTCCGGAAGGTCAACCTCCGGGAACCGGAGGATCGTGAACGCACCACCTTCGGCCGCGTGGCCACCAGAGCTGAATGGCACTACCTGGAGTGTGATGTTGGGTTCTTTGGTCACCTCGATCAGCCGCTCGAGCTGCGCCCGCATCACCTCCCTGCCACCAATCGGTCGCCGAAGCGCCGCTTCATCCACTACTGCCCATAGCCGTGGAGCCCCCGGTTTCCGGAGCAGGTCCTGCCGGGCGATGCGCAGGCTCACCCTGCGCTCAACTTCCTCAGCGGAGGCCCCGGGCTGGCCTAGTGCCACGACCGCCCGCGCATAGTCCGCTGTCTGGAGCAGGCCCGGCACGAACTGCACCTCATAGAGCCTGATGAGTGCCGCGGCTTCCTCCAGGCCCACGTACACCTGGAACCAGTCCGGCAGGACATCCCCGTATTTATGCCACCAGCCAGGCGAATTCGCCTCTTTGGCGAGTGCCACAAGGGTGACTCGTTCCGTCTCATCGCTGACTCCGTACATCTCCAGCAAATCGACTACGTCGCGTTCTTTGAACCCGACCCGTCCGAGCTCCATGCGGCTGATCTTGGAGCCGGATGCGCGAATCGCGTACCCGGCCTCCTCGCGCGTGATCCCCTTTGCCTCACGCAGCCCCCGCAGCTGAGAACCGAGAAGGATGCGGAGAACCGTCGGACCGCTTCCCGGCTGAACTGAGATCACGCCATCCCCCAAGGATTTGGTCTCAGGAATCCGTCAGCAGCTCCTCCCGTTGAGGCCTCCTTACGGCCAGCACGCGCGTCCCGCACATTCATCTGCACGTGCATCCGCCCTTGCGCTTGCAAGGTACTTAGGCGATGATAGCGCTTGCGCGCCACACGCACATCAAGTGCCAGGAGACAGACGGGAACCCGATGACCGCACACCGGGCGGCCTCGCCAGTCCAGACGGAGGTCATGAGCGTGGGCCATGAGTGGCTCCTCTCCACGGGGGAGCCCTCCGGGATGCGCTACGCGAGTCCGCTGCGCCCCCCGGTCCCCATGCTGGACGAACTGGCCGCCACTCAGCCTTCCGCGACCTGCGGGCTGCACCCCACGCCCGAGTCCGTCAAGACCGGGCGCGACTTCACCCGCACCGTCCTGCGCGACTGGGGCCTCCTGGACCTGGCCGACGTGGCCGGCCTGGTGGTCTCGGAACTGGTGACGAACGCGCTGCGGCACGGTGTGCCCGGCGGGCCGCCGGTCACCAGCGATTGCCCGGTCCGGCTGCGGCTGCTGGGCCAGACCCCGTACGTGATGTGCATGGTCACGGACCCCGGCGCCGGCATCCCGGTGCTGCGCGACCCCGGGCCCTGCGCGGAGAACGGCCGCGGGCTCAACGTGGTCGAGTCGTGCTGCGTCCGGTGGGGCTGGCACCTGCTCGACGGCGGCGGCAAGGTGGTCTGGGCGCTGCTGCACCCCGACGCCTGATCAAAGCCCGTCCGTTCTGCGAGGCCGCTCGCCGCCGCCCCCGGCGCCCGAATCCCTGCCGCGGTTCGGCCTAGGCACACGGTGCCCGCGCCGCTAAGCTCAGTGCGCTGCCGGCCAGGTGACCCCGCGGTTAGCGGTTCGGCACGCCTACCGGGAATTCCCCCAGGAGAGCCATGTACCAGCCGTATCCCACGGGCGGAGCGGAGCCCGAGCCGGTTCAGCCCACGCCGCCGCCATCGATCCAGAACGCGGTCCGGCTCATGTACGTGGGCGCCGCGGTCAGCGCGGTCAGCCTGATCGTGACCCTGACCACCATCGGCAGCCTGCGCACCGCGATCCACAAGGCGAACCCCGCGCTCTCGGCGGCCAAACTGCATTCGGCGGAGACGGCCGCGGTCGTGCTGGCCATCATCCTGGGGCTGATCGGGATCGGCCTGTGGATCTGGATGGCCCGGGCCAACCAGGCCGGGAAGAACTGGGCGCGGATCACCGCCACGGTGTTCTTCGGGCTGGACACGCTGTCGCTGCTGGCGGCCCTCCGCCAGGCCGAGCCCGCGCTGAGCCGGACAGTCTCCCTGCTGACCTGGCTGGTCGGGCTGGGCGCCGTCATCCTGCTGTGGCAGAAGATATCGAGCGCTTACTTCGCCGCGTCCACTCCCGGTAGCCGCTCCCGCTAGCCGGCGCCCCGGCTAGCCCCGGCTGGCCCCGGGTAGCCCTGAGCCCGCTCGGCGGCCCCCGCTAGCGCCGCTGAGCCCTGCCCGCTGAAGCCCGCCCGCTGAGCCCGGCTGGCTCAGCCGTTCATGGCCTGCGCCTGGGCGGGTATCCCGGTGTCCGGGCCCAGCGCGGCCGGCAGCGTCGCGGTGAGCTGCTTCCAGGCCAGTTCCGCGCCGGCGGCCAGGCAGCCGTGCACCACCACGTCACTGCCCAGCGCGCTGACCCGGACCTCCGGCATGACCGGGGCGATCTGCTCGAGCTCGCGGGTGACCAGGGCGGCGAAACCGGGGGCCTGGCCCACCCCGCCGCCGAGCACGATGAGGGCCGGGTCGACGATCGTCACCACGCAGCACAGCACCCTGGCCACCAGCTCGGCTTCCCCGGCCACCACGGCGGCGGCCCGCTCGTCCCCGGCGGCGGCCGCCTCGAACACCCGGCGCGCGGACACCTGGCCCCGCATGCCCGCGCGCCGCGCGGCGCGGACCACGGCCGGGGCGGAGGCTGCCGCCTCCAGCGGTCCCCGGCGCCGGGCGTCGCCGGGGTCGGCTCCCTGGCCGCCCGAGATCGGCAGGTAGGCGATCTCGCCGGCCACGCCGTGCATGCCCCGGTGCAGGCGGCCGCCGACCACCAGGCCCATGCCGATCCCGCTGCCGACCGAGACGAACGCGAAGCTGTCCGCGTCGCGGCCGTGCCCGTGGGTCCGCTCGGCCAGGGCCGCGGCGTCCACGTCGTTCTCGACCACCAGCGACTGGCCGAACGCCGCGCGCAGGTCGGCCAGGACCGCGGGCCGGTCCCAGCCGGGCAGGCCGCCGGTCAGGGCCATGGAGTTGCGCCGCGGGTCGTAGACGCCGGGGCTGCCGATGACGGTCTGGGTGACGGCCTGCCGCGGGATCCCGGCGCGGGCGCAGAGCTCGTCGGCAAGCTGGATGAGCTCACCGACCCGGCCGCGGACGCTGGACGCCCGCGAGGGGATGGCCGAGGCGGACAGGATGCCGCCGGCCAGGTCGGCGAGGGCCCCCCGGATGTATTTGTGGCCGATATCGAGGCCGAGCACGTAACCCGCGTCCGGGCGGACCTCGTAGAGACGGGCAGACCGCCCGGGTACCCCGGTCCGCTGGCCGGCGACCCGCACCAGGCCGGCCCGCTCGACCGTGGCCAGCGCCAGCGAGACGGTCGGCTTGGACAGCCCGGACAGCCGGGCCAGATCCGCGCGGGAGATGGGGCCCAGGTCCCGGATGTGGCCGATCAGCAGCTGCTCGTTCATGGCCCGGATGAGCGGGGGACGCGCCGCCGACAGCGCGCCGGACACGCCGGTCGTTGCGCCGTCCAGACCGCCGGCCGACGTGACTGTCACTGCCACCTCCCGCATCATCGTCCCGCATCAGCACGGGACCTGCCCGCCAGCTCCACGGGAACTGCCCGCCAGCACCACGGGAATCCCGCCCCCCAGCATCACGGAACCCCCGCCCGCCAGCACGACAGGAACCCCGCCCGCCAGCACGACGGGCACAGCAGCCTCCCGGTCCCAGCCCCGGGCGCCCTACCTACCCGCCAAACCACACGGGCCACGAGCACCCAGAGACCACGGCTTCGTGATCATGACTTGAGTGCCGCCGGAACGGCACTCAAGTCATGATCACGAGCCGCCCAGCCGCTCCCGTGGCCAGGGTGACCCCAGGCCAGCGAGGCGGCATCCGCCCGCACGGCAGGACCCGTCCAGGCCCCCGGTCAGGCGGCCGGACGAACTTCACAGAGCGGGCTTGTGGCCCCTAGATAGTTAGGATACTGTCCTAACAATCTTCCGCAAGGGCATCGTATCGGCTGAGTTATCCCAGGCAGGCGCCATGTTCCCGTCTCCCGTCATTCTCGGGCTCGACTTCGGCGGCACCAAGATTGCCGCCGCGGTCTGCAGCCTGGACGGGACCCGGCTCGGCTCGGCCACGGTGGGCAGCGGCGGCGAACTCGGTGCCCGGGCCAGTTTCGGCCGGGGCGTGCAGGCCGCCCGGGACCTGCTGGGCACCGCGGCCCCCGGCGCCACCCTGGCCGCCGTCGGCGTCTCGACCTTCGGGATCCCGTTCGAGGACCGGGTGGACCTGGCCCCGGCCATCAGCGGCTGGGGTGACCTCCCGCTCGGCCGGGAGCTGCGCGCCGCCTTCCCGGGGGCGGCGATCCGGATGGCCACCGACGCCAAGGCGGCCGCCCAGGCCGAGGTGCGCTGGGGCGCCCTGGCGGACTGCGACCCGGCCATCTACCTGAACCTGGGCACCGGGCTCTCGACCGCCCTGGTCATCGGCGGGCAGGTCGTGGCGGGCGCGGACGGCGCCGCCGGCGAGATCGGCTACAACCTCCGCGCGCTCGCCGACGTGGGCCTCCCGCTCGGCGCCCGGGTCGTGCTGGAGGACATGATCAGCGGCCAGGCCCTGGCCCGCCGGGCGCCCGAGCCGATGGGAGCCGCCGACGTGTTCGGCGCCGCGGCCAGCGAACCGGGGCTGGATCGGCTGGTGACCGAGTTCGTTACCGAACTGGCATTCCATGTGGTCAACCTGGCCATTAGCGTGAACCCGGCCCGGATCGCGGTGGGCGGCGGCCTGGTCCGGTCCTGGGAGCGGCTGCGGCCGGGCCTGGAGGAGGCCCTGAAGGCGGGCACCCCGTTCCCGCCCGAACTCGTCCCCGCCCGCTTCCCCGACGACGCCCCGCTGATCGGCGCGGTGGCCCTGGCCGCGGACGCCGCCGGAGCGGAGATCAGCCTCGATGACCTCGCATCTCACGCCGGCCACGACCCCCGGCCCGGCCCAGCCCGCACCGCAGACAACACCCCACACGCAGATAACGCCCGGACGGACACCGCCCGGGCAGATGGCGCCGTCGACGGCGCCCCGGTAACCCAACATTCCCATCCACAAACCGAAAGGCTTCAGTCATGAGACGCCTCAAGGCAATCGGGGCCCTCGTCGCGGTCGGCCTGCTCGCGGCCGCCTGCAGCGCCGGCAAGGGCGGTGGCAACGGCGGCAGCAACGGCAATGGCAGTACCAAGGCGACGAACACCGTCACCATCTCCAACGAGAACGGCGCCCTCTGGACCTGCAACTTCAGCCCGTTCAACGGCTCGGACACGCTGCTGTCGGTGGGGTTCGTCTACGAGCCGCTGGTCTACGTCAACGCGCTGCAGAACGGCAAGACCACACCCATGCTGGCCACGCTCCTGGAAGTGGGGGTCGGGTAACACCTCGCTGACCTTCACCATCCGCAGCGGGGTCAAGTTCAGCGACGGGACCCCGATGACGGCCGCGGACGTGGTGTACACGTTCAACCTGATCAAGAAGTACCCGGCCCTGGACCTGACCGGGGACTGGGCGGTGCTGTCCAGCGTGACCCAGTCCGGCTCCAACCAGGTGGTCATGAAGTTCAAGCACCCGGCCGTGCCGGCCTTCTACTACATCGCCGGCCAGACGCCGATCGTGCCGCAGCACATCTGGTCGAAGATCAGCAACCCGGTGTCCTACCCGGACAGCAACCCGGTGGGCACCGGCCCGTACAAGGTGAACCCGTGCACCAAGGCGAACATCACCTACACGGCCAACCCGCACTACTGGCAGCCCGGCCTGCCGAAGGTCACCAAGGTGCAGTACCCGGCATTCACCAGCAACAACACGGCCAATGACCAGCTGGCGAACGGCCAGGCGCAGTGGGGCTCGCAGTACATCCCGTCGATCAAGTCCTTCTACACGGCGAAGAGCCCCAGCTTCCACTACTGGTTCCCGCCGACGGTCAACGTCTCACTGATCCCGAACCTGAAGAACCCCCTGCTCGCTAACGTCAAGGTCCGTCAGGCCATGTCGGACGCGATCGACCGGGCCAAGGTCTCCTCGATCGGCGAGTCGGGGTATGAGCCGCCCGCCAACCAGGCCGGCATCGTCACGCCGACGTTCTCCAGCTGGCTGAACTCCTCGCTGATCAGCAAGTACCACTACAGCTACGACCCGGCGAAGGCGAAGCAGATACTGGCCTCGGCCGGGTTCAAGATGGGCTCCGACGGCATCATGGCGAATTCGAAGGGCCAGAAGCTCTCCTTCTCCGTCATCAACATCGGCGACTACTCCGACTGGGTCGCCTCGATGCAGGTGGTCGCCCAGAACCTCAAGGCGGTCGGTATCCAGGTGACGCCGGACAACCTGAGCAACACCGACTTCACCGCCTCCCTCTACACGGGCAAGTACCAGCTCGCCTTCTACGACCAGCAGACGTTCGGCCCGAGCCCGTACTACGAGCTGCGGAACTGGCTGGACTCGGCGGGCACCGCGCCCATCGGCCAGACGGCGACGACCAACTACGAGCGGTACAGCAACCCGGCCACGGACAAGCTGTTCACCGAGTACGCCGCGTCCACCTCGGTGACGCAGCAGCACGCGATCATTGGCCAGGTGGAACAGGTCATGCTCACCGACCTGCCCATCATCCCGGTGGTCCAGGCCGTTGACTGGTACCAGTACGACGACTCGTCGCTGACTGGCTGGCCGACGCCCGGCAACCCCTACGCCCAGCCGGCTGCCTACGCGTACCCGGACATGGAGCAGGTGCTGCTGCACCTCAAGGCGAAGTAGCGGATGCTGCGGGCCCGGGGGCCCCGCCCCCGGGCCCGCAGCACCGTCAGCCCGGACACCCTGGATGAGGAGCGGACCATGATCGCGAGGAGACCGGCTTGAGATTCGCGCTGCGCCGCCTCGGCTTCTTCGTGATAACGCTGTGGGCGGCACTGACCCTCAACTTCCTGCTCCCCCGGCTGATGCCGGGAAACCCCGCGCTGGCCATGCTGAGCAAGTTCCACGGGCAGCTCGGCCCGGGCACCCTGCACGCCCTGGAAGTCCTGTTCGGGGTCAACACGCAGAAAGGCATAGTCGCCCAGTACTTCAGCTACCTGCATCAGGTCTTCACCGGCAACTTCGGGCCGTCGCTGGACTTCTACCCGGAGTCGGTGACCTCGGTCATCGGCAGCGCGATCTGGTGGACCGTGGGCCTGGTCGGCGTGACCACGGTGCTGGCCTTCATCCTCGGTACCGGGCTGGGCATCCTGTCCGCCTGGCGCCGCGGCGGGCGGCTGGACAGCGTGGTGCCGCCGGTATTCGTGATCACCTCGGCGATTCCGTACTTCTGGGTGGGCATGGTGCTGGTGCTGATCTTCGGGATCACGCTGGGCTGGCTGCCCACCCAGGGCGGCTACTACGTGTCCACCGACAGCCCCGGCCTGAACCTCACCTTCTTCCAGGACGTGCTGTCCCACGCGTTCCTGCCCGCCATCACCCTGCTGATCACCACGATCGGTACCTGGATCCTGACCATGCGGAACACGATGATCACCACGCTGGCCGAGGACTACGTGCGGATGGCCCGGGCCAAGGGGCTGCCGGGCCGCCGGATCATGACCGACTACGCGGCCCGCAACGCCATCCTGCCCAACCTGACCGGGTTCGCCATGTCCCTGGGCTTCGTGGTCAGCGGCGCGATCCTCATCGAGTACGTGTTCAACTACCCGGGCGTCGGCTTCCTCCTGCTGCAGGCGGTGCAGGGCGAGGACTACCCCCTGGAGCAGGCCCTGTTCCTGCTCATCACCGTCGCGGTGCTCTTCGCCATCCTGCTCGCCGACATCGCCACCGCGCTGCTCGACCCGCGCACCAGGACGGCGGGGTAGCCATGTCACTGCCCATCGGGATGCCCACCGCCCCCGACACCACCGGCCAGGTGGCCGGCACCGAGCCCGGCCCGGTGGCCGGGCGGACCCGCCCGCCGGCCGATCACGCGCTGGCCCGGATGGGCCGCGCGATCCGGCACAACCGCAAGGCGACCACGGGCACCGTGCTGCTGCTCATCTTCCTGTTCGCCGCGCTGTTCCCCGGGCTGATCGCGAAGGACAGCCCCAGCGCGGACGCCTACGCCCCGAAGCTGGGCCTGTCCACCGCCCACCTGCTCGGCACCACCGCCTATGGCCAGGACATGTGGGCCCAGCTGGTCTACGGGACCCGCAACGTGATGATCATCGCGTTCGTGGTCGGCCTGGCCGCGACCGGGATCGCGGTCCTGATCGGCGTGGCCGCCGCCTACCTGGGCGGCCTGTGGGACGGCTCGCTGAGCCTGCTCACCGACGTGCTGCTGGTCATCCCGCTGTTCCCGCTCCTGATCATCATCGCCGGGTACGCGCACGGCGGCGGCACGCTGGTGCTGATCCTGGTCATCACGGTGACCAGCTGGTCCTACACCGCGCGCCAGCTGCGCTCGCAGGCGCTGTCGCTGCGCCACCGGGACTTCCTGGAGGCGGCCCGGGTCCGCGGGGAGCGGCGGCTCTACATCATCGTGGTCGAGGTCATCCCGACGATGACCTCGCTGATCGTGGCGAGCTTCCTGACCAACGCGCTGTACGCGGTGCTGTTCGCCTCCAGCCTGCAGTTCATCGGCCTGGGCGACCCGAACACGCAGAGCTGGGGGACGATGCTCTACTGGGCGCAGAACAACGCGGCGCTGCAGACCGGCCAGCCCATGTGGGCGCTCGCCCCCGGGGCCTGCATCGCCGCGCTCGGGGCGGCGTTCGCCCTGCTCAACTACGCCTTCGACGAGATCGGCAACCCCGCGCTGCGGCCGGTGCGAAGGAAGCGGGTGACCCGTGCCTGACCCGATCCTCCAGGTCAGCGGCCTGACCGTGGAGTACGCGATGGACCGCGGCACGGTCCGCGCGGTCCAGGACGTCAGCTTCGACCTGGACCCCGGGGAGTTCATCGGCGTGGTCGGCGAGTCCGGCTGCGGCAAGTCGACCCTGCTGTTCGCGATCGCCCAGCTGCTGGTCCCGCCGGCCGAGATCACCGGCGGCAGCGTGACCTTCCAGGGCCGCAGCCTGGTCGGGCTGACCGACCGCCAGCTGGCCGCGGTGCGCTGGAAGGACCTGTCCGTGGTCATGCAGAGCGCGATGAACGCGCTCAACCCGGTCAAGTCGATCGGCGCGCAGTTCAAGGACGCGATGCGGGCCCACGGCGTGACGTCCAAGCCCGAGATCGCCGGGCGGTCCGCCGAGGTGCTCCGCATGGTCGGCATCGACCCGGTGCACCTCAAGAGCTACCCGTTCCAGCTGTCCGGCGGGATGCGGCAGCGGTCCATGATCGCGATGGCCATGCTGTTCACCCCGGACCTGGTCATCATGGACGAGCCGACCTCCGCGCTGGACGTGGTGGCGCAGCGCTCGCTGATGGTCCAGATCAAGGAGCTGCAGGAGCGCCTCGGGTTCGCGATCATCTTCGTTACCCACGACATGTCGCTGGTCAGCCACTTCTCCGACCGGCTGATGGTCATGTACGCAGGCCAGGTGGCCGAGTTCGGCCCGACCCGGGAGGTCTTCGACGCCCCGCGCCACCCGTACAGCATCGGGCTGCTGGACGCGTTCCCCTCGATCCGCGGGCCCCGGCTGCCGCTGACCGGCATCCCGGGCGCCCCGCCGGACCTGGCCCGGCCCCCGGCGGGCTGCCGGTTCGCGCCGCGCTGCCCCCAGGTCATGGATGAGTGCCGGGCCACGCCGCCCGAGCTCTACCAGGCCGGGCCGGTGCAGGTCCGCTGCCTGCTGCACAGTCCAGATCACCGGCCAGATCAAAATCTCCGCAACGGTACCCCGCCGCCCGGCTCCGCCACCGGCAGCGTGAGCAGCGTGGCGGCCGGCGGCGGCGCCGCGGGGAGCGTGGCCACGGAGGAAGGCAGCAGCGATGAGTGACGCCCCGGCCCAGGACGGCGCGGCGCCGCTGCTGCTGCGCACCGAAGGACTCAGCAAGCACTTCAAGATCGGGGGCGCGCTGTCCCGCCGCACCCTGCACGCGGTCGATGACGTCAGCCTCGACATCGGGGACCGGGAGATCGTCGCCCTGGCCGGGGAAAGCGGCAGCGGCAAGAGCACCATCGCCCGGCTGCTGGCCAAGCTGTACAAGCCGACCAGCGGCGAGATCTACTTCCAGGGTCAGCCGGTGTCGCGGCTGCGCTCCCGCGCCGACACCCTGCGCTACACCGGGCTGGTCCCGATGGTCTTCCAGGACCCGTTCAGCTCCATCAACCCGGTGCTGCGGATCTCGCACGGCGTGCTGCGCGGCCTCAAGCTGCACCGGCCGGAGCTGTCCGCCGAGCAGCGGCCGCGCCGAGGCCGAGCGGGTCTTCGAGGTGGTGGGGCTGACCCCGGCCGCCGAGGTGCTGCAGCGCTACCCGCACGAGCTGAGCGGCGGCCAGCGGCAGCGGGTCGGCTTCGCCCAGGCCCTGGCCCTGCGGCCGAAGCTGATCCTGGCCGACGAGCCGGTGTCCATGCTGGACGTGTCCATCCGGATCGGGCTGCTCAACCTGATGGCCCGGCTGCGCGACGAGGAAGGGGTCTCGATCCTGTACATCACCCACGACATCGCCAGCGCGCGCTACATCGCGGACCGGCTCATCGTGATGTATGCGGGCCAGATCGCGGAGTCCGGCCCGGTGGAAGAGGTACTGGGGGCACCGAAGCACCCGTACACCCAGCTGCTGCTGTCCGCGGTGCCGGACCCGCGGGCCCCGCTGGACGTCACCGCGGAGACCGACCGCGGCGAGCCGCCCCGGGTCATCGACCCGGTGCCCGGATGCCGGTTCCGCTGGCGCTGCCCGCTGGCCATCGACCAGTGCCACCAGGCCACCCCGGAGCTGGCTGAGCTGGGTCCGGAGCACGCAGCCGCGTGCTTCGTGGCCCAGGCCGGCGCGGACGTGAAGGCGTTCTGATGAAGATCGCAGTGGTGGGCGGCGGATCGACCTACACACCGGAACTGGTCGACGGGGTGGCCCGGCTGACCGGTGCGCTCAAGGTCACCGAGCTGACCCTGGTCGACCCGGACGAGAGCAGGCTGGCCGTGGTCGGGCCGGTGTCGGCCCGGATCATGCGCGCGTACGGGCACCCGGCGCGGGTCAGCTGGACGACCGACCTGGACGCGGGCATCGACGGGGCGGGCGCCGTCCTGCTCCAGCTCCGGGTGGGCGGCCAGGCCGCCCGGCAGCGGGACGAGACCTGGCCGCTGGAGTGCGGCTGCATCGGCCAGGAGACCACCGGCGCGGGCGGGCTGGCCAAGGCGCTGCGCACCGTGCCGATCGTGCTGGACATCGCCGAGCGGGCCCGGCAGCGGGCCGACCCCGGTGCCTGGATCATCGACTTCACCAACCCGGTCGGCATCGTGACCCGCGCCCTGCTGGACGCCGGGCACCGCGCGGTCGGCCTGTGCAACGTGGCCATCGGGTTCCAGCGGCTGTTCGCCCGGCTGCTGGGCACCGACCCGGCCCAGGTCCAGCTGGATCACGTCGGCCTCAACCACCTGACCTGGGAGCGGGCCGTCCTGGTGGACGGAACCGACCGGCTGCCCGGGCTGATCGCCGCGCACGGCGAGGAGATCGCCTCGCACACCGGCCTGCCCGCGTCGGTGCTGCACGACGTGGGCGCGGTGCCGTCCTATTACCTGCGCTACTTCTGGGCGCACGACGCGGTGGTGGCCGAGGAGCGGACCCGCCCGACCCGGGCCGAGGAAGTCGCGGCGATCGAGCGGGAACTGCTGGCCATGTACGCCGACCCGGCCCTGGATCACAAGCCCGCCCTGCTGTCCGAGCGCGGCGGCGCGTTCTACTCCGAGGCGGCGGTGGCGCTGCTCGCCTCGCTGGCCGGTGACACCGGGGACGTCCAGGTGGTCAACGTCCGGAACGCGGGCACGTTCCCGTTCCTGGCCGACGACGCCGTGATCGAGGTGCCCGCGGTGATCGGGGCGCACGGCGCCCGCCCGGTGCCGGCCGCGCCGCTGCCGCCGCTGATGCGCGGGCTGATCGCGCACGTGTCCGCGTACGAGGAACTGGCCGTGGACGCCGCGCGGCGCGGCGGCCGGGACCGGGTCCGGGCCGCGCTGCTGGCCCATCCCCTGGTCGGCCAGATCGACCTGGCCGATGGCCTGGCCGACCGGCTCATCGCGGAGAACCAGGCCTTCCTGCCCTGGGCCAATGAGCGCTAGCCCGGCAGAACTGCCTGCTGTCCTGGCCATCGACGGCGGGAACAGCAAGACCGACATCGCCCTGGTCGCCGCGGACGGGTCGCTGCTCGCCGGGGGCCGCGGGCCCGGGGTACGCACGTTCCCCACCCCGCCGGTGCTGGAGGCGATCGGCGCGGTGATCGGGGCGGCCGCCCTCGACGCGGGGCTGCCGGGCGGGTGGCCGGTGGCGGCGCACACCGTGGCCTGCATGGCCAACGCTGACCTGCCCGAGGAAGAGGAACGGCTGGCCGGCCTGATCACGGCCGCGGGATGGAGCACGACCACCGAGGTCGCCAACGACACGTTCGCGGTCCTCCGGGCCGGCCTCGACACGCCCCGGGGCCGCCCCTGGGGCGTGGCCGTGACCTGCGGCGCCGGCATCAACTGCGTGGGCGTCGCCCCGGACGGGCGGACCACCGGGTTCCTGGCGCTGGGCGGCATCACCGGCGACTGGGGCGGCGCCTACGGCCTGGGCCGGGCCGCGCTGTGGTGGGCGATCCGCGCCGAGGACGGCCGCGGGCCGCAGACCGCGCTGCGCGACGTGGTGGCCGGCCATTTCGGCCTGGCCGAGGTCCGCGACGTCGCGGTGGCCATCCACCTGGGCAAGATCTCCGAAGACGACCTGCAGGGCCTGGCCCCGCCGCTGATGGCCACGGCCGCCCAGGGGGATCAGGTCGCCCGCGACCTGGTCAGCCGGCTGGCCGACGAGATCGTCACGATGGCGGGCACGGTGATCCGGCGGCTCGGCCTCAGCGGGTCGGCGGTTCCCGTGGTGCTGGGCGGCGGGGTGCTCACCGCCCGTGACCCGCAGCTGCTCAGCTGGATCGCCGAACGGCTGGCCGGCCCGGCGCCCGGCGCTCAGGTCAGCGTGGTGCAGGTGCCGCCGATCGCGGGCGCCGCCCTGCTCGGCCTGGACCGGGCCGGTGCCGCCCCCGACGCCGAACGCCGCCTCCGCGCCGCCTACCCTCCCCCGCCGCTGGCTCCCCCCGGCATGTGAACGAGCCGCTCCCGTCCACGTTTCCCACGCGCACCGTGCGCCGAAACGGGACAAAACACCCCGGAATGGCGCACCGTCCGCGGAAAAGTGGCGCTGGCCATGATCGCCCCGAACTCAGATCGTCACGTCCGGTGCTGGTGGGGCTGATGGGGGCGGCTGGTCCGTGGGGCTGATGGGGGTGACTGATCCGTAGGGGTGATCGGGGTAGCGAGGGCGTGGCAGGCGATGGCGGCGGCCGCGACGACGTTGAGGGAGTCCACGCCGGCCGCCATCGCGCGCGGGGCCATCGGGATGCACACGCACGAGTCGGCCTCGTGCATCCAGCGGGAGGACAGGCCGTCTCCCTCGGTGCCGAGCAGCAGCGCGACCCGGCTGTCCGGCCGGGTCCCGGGCCCCAGCGCGGTGCCGATCGGCGTCGCGGACTGGTCCGGGGTCAGCGCCAGCAGCCGGAACCCGGCCGCGCGCAGCTGCGCCAGGCCGTCGTACCAGTTGCTCATCCGCGCGTACGGGATCGCGAACACCGCGCCCATGGACACCTTCACCGAGCGCCGGTAGAGCGGGTCGGCGCAGCGCGGCGACACGATCACCGCGTCGATGCCGAACGCCGCCGCGCAGCGGAAGATCGCTCCCACGTTGCCGTGGTCGACCAGGTCTTCCAGCACCACCACGCGCCGCGCGCCGGCCAGCAGCCCCGCGACCGCGGGCAGCTCGCGCCGGGCCATCGAGGCCAGCGCTCCGCGGTGCACCTGGAATCCGGTCAGCTGGCGGGCCACGTCATCCGGCACCACGTACACCGGGCCGGCGCACTCCTGCACCAGGCTGCCCAGCCGGGCCAGCCGGGCGGACGTGACCAGCAGCGAACGGGCCGCGAAGCCGGCGGCGAGGGCCCGGCGGATGACTTTTTCCCCTTCCGCCACGAAAACCCCGTCCCGCGACTCCATACTGAGGCGCAGGGCGGAGTCGGTCAGTGAGACGTAGTCGGCCAGCCGCGGATCGGCCGGGTCGCGTACCTCGATAGGGCCAGACACCCTGACAGATTACAAACCGGGGAACCGCCAGATCTGTCCCGCATTGCCCCGATAAAGTCGGGGGTCAACGCCGTGGAGGACCACGGATTTCCTGATCGAGGGACGCCGTGAACGCTGCAGTCACCGGGTACCCGGACCGCCCCGAGCGGCGCCGGCGGCCGCGCCGGCTCGTGCTGGTGATCGCGCTGGTGCTGGCCGGGGTCATCGCCGCGACGCTGCTGGTCGCGTTCGGCGCGGAGGCGGTCGTGGCCCGGGCGTCGTGCACGGACCACCCGGTCGTGGTCAACCTGGCCGCGGCCGACGAGGTCGCCCCGGCGATCGAGCACGTGAGCAAGTGGTTCAACAAGCAGCGCAAGGACGTGAACGGGCACTGTGCCGTGGTCCACGTGGTCAGCGAGCAGCCGTCCACCGCGGCCGCGGAGGTGTCCGGGCTCAAGTCACCGTCCGGCCACGCCGGATTCGACGCCTGGATCCCGGACTCCTCGCTGTGGGTCGATGTGGCCCGCAGCTCGCCGGCCGGAGCCCAGCTCGTCCAGCCCACCGGCATCACGGTGGCCAGGTCCCCGCTCATGATCGTGATGCCCCGGTCCGTGGCCGAGCAGATGCCAGCCTTCGGCACGGACGTGGGCTGGCAGTTCCTGCTCCCGCAGCGGGTCGGCGGCCCCGCCAGCGCGCTCGGGCTGCACGTGGAGTTCCCCGACCCGGCGCAGAGTTCCGCCGGGCTGGCCACGCTCATCCAGCTTCAGGGGCTGCTTCAGCACGTGCTCGGCACGACCGCCAAGACCCTCGCCGCGTTCACCGACTTCGTGTTCAACGTCCAGGTCACCCGGGACTCCGGGAGTAACGGGGCGCTGGCCTCGCTGGCCAGCCTGGCCCAGCCGCCGCGGGACGAGCGCCCGGTCACCATCGCCTCCGAGCAGGCGGTCGCGCAGTTCAACCGGGCCCACCCGCAGGACCCGCTGTCTGGCCGCTACCCGGTGCAGGGCACCCCCCAGCTGGATTACCCCTACGTGACGACCACCTCGGACCCGCTCAAGCTGAAGGCGGCCCGGGCGTTCGAGAAGGCGCTGCAGTCCAGCTACGCGACGTCCTATGTGCGGTACGAGGGATTCCGGTCCGGCACCGGCAGCGCACCGCCCTGGATCGGCCAGTACGGGCTGAACACCGGGCAGCCGATCGTATCCCCGCCCGCGGCGACCGGGGAGGCGGCGACCAGCCTGCAGGCCTGGCAGCGGCTCAGCCTGGGATCGCGGGACCTGGTGCTGCTGGACGTCTCGAAGCAGATGGCCACCCCGGTCGCCCCCGGCGGCCCGACCCTGGAACAGGTCCTCGGCCAGGCCGCGGTCCTGGGCCTGGCCCAGTTCCCCGACGGGACCCAGATGGGTGACTGGGCCTTCGCCAGCCACCTCAGCGGGAGCCTGCCCTACAAGCAGCTCGTGCCGGTCGGCCCGCTGGCCGCCCCGCTGGGCCTGATCACCCGGCGCCAGCAGGTCGCCGCGGTGGCCAAGACCGGCAACCCGGTTCCCCTGCCTGCGGCCCTGTACGGCTCGATCCTGGCCGGCTTCAAGCAGATGACGAGCACCTACCAGGCCCGGTACGACAACGCGGTCCTGGTCATGACGGCCGGGGTGGACAACGCCCCGGGCGACATCAGTGCCGGTCAGCTGGTCCAGCAGCTGCGCACGCTGTACAACCCGAAGCGGCGGGTCGAGATCATCATCATCAAGTTCGGCAACGCCGGGAACTTCGACGCGCTGCAGCGGATCGCCAGCGCCACGAGTGGCCAGGCGTACAACATCACCAATCCGGCGCAGATCAGCAAGGTGTTCTTCAGCGCGATCGCGCGGCGCCTGTGCTCTCCCAACTGCGGGGGCTAGCAGGCACGAGGCGGCCTCGTCGTCCAGCCAAAATTTCTTACATCTTTCTGACAACCCCCCTGAGGGGCCCCGCGTCTTCTTTGTGAGGCCCGACGAGAGCGGGGCGTCGGGCCTCACGGTTCTTCTCCGGAAGGCCCCAGCGGCGGGTTGCCGCCGGGGAACCAGCCGGAGAGCAAGGCGTGAGGTCCGGCAAGAGCGGGGTGCCGGACCTCACGGCAGCCCCCCGGCACGGTCGGCTCGGCGCGAGTTTTCACCGGGCCACTAGCCGGGGACGGGACATGAGGTCCGGCAAGAGCGGGGTGCCGGGCCTCATTTCCTTGTCCGGGCTCAGCTTGCTGGCCCCGGCCGGTTCACGGCCCGGGCTCAGACACCCTCGTCGAGCAGGTGGTGCGCGCGCTGGATGAGCGACGCGACCGCCGGTCCCTCCTTCTCGAACCCCTCGCCCACCGTCTTGTGCTGCAGGAACCGGGCGTGGATGCCCTCGAGTACCACGGCGAGCTTGAAGCAGCCGAAGGCCATGTAATACCCCAGCGCGCTCACGTCCCGCCCGGTCGCCGCGGCGTAACGGCCGGCGATCTCAGCGCGGGTCAGGAACCCCGGGCCGGTGGTGATCTCCGGGGCCCACTCGACGTCCAGCGAGTCGCTGTCGCCCGGCTCCGTCCAGTAGACGAGGGCCAGCCCGAGGTCGGCCAGGGGATCGCCCAGGGTGGACATCTCCCAGTCCAGGACGGCCTCGATGGAGGGCCGCGCCACGCCGCCGGCCAGCGCCACGAGCATGTTGTCCAGCCGGTAGTCGCCGTGCACCAGGGTGCCGCCCGACGGCGTGAGCCCGTCCTGGCCCGGCAGGCCCGCCGCGAGCCGCCGGGTCAGTTCCTCGTACCCCGGCATCTCCCGGGTGACGGACAGCTCCCACTGCCGCTGCCAGCGGGCCAGCTGCCGCTCCATGTAGCCTTCGGGCCGCCCGAAGCCGGTCAGCCCCGCGGCGGCCAGATCCACCCCGTGGATCGCGGCGAGCATGTCCGTGAAATCCTCGGACAGCTGCCGCGCCTGAACCGGGGTGAGCCGCGCCCCGTCCTCGGCGGTGCGCAGCACCAGCCCCGGCACGTACCGCATCAGGTAGAACGGCGCGCCGATCACGCCGGCGTCCAGGCACAGGGCCACCGGGCCGGGCACCGGGACGCTGGTGCCCGCCAGCGCGCTCAGCACCCGGTACTCCCGGCTCATGTCGTGCGCGGTGGGCAGCACGTGGCCCAGCGGCGGCCGCCGCAGCACGAGCCGGGCGTCTGCCTCCCCCGGCTCCAGCAGGTAGGTCAGGTTGGACCGGCCCCCGGCGATCAGCCGCACCCGGGGCGGGGTCCCGGTGGCCGTGACACCGTTCTCGCCCAGCCACCGGCCGAGCCTGGGGACGTCGTCGATCCCGGGGACGTCGTCGGTCCCGCGGACATCATCGATCCCGGGGACATCGTCATCCGCCACAACCCTCACTCCTGTCCCGCGCTCATGCCCGGGGCCGCCCGCAGGCACCGTCCACCGTGCGGTGGACGGGCCTCTGGACTATTGAGCTGCCCTGGCGTAGGTACTTAAAGGGAGCCAGATCGGCCACCGGTCTAGACCCCTCGGAAGGATCGTAGTGACTGACGCGTGGATGCCGGAGGCCGAGCGACTCCTCGCCGCCGCTGATGGCGGCGTCCTGAAGGGCGGCGCACCGCGGGCGGTCTGGCTGGTGCTGCACGCCGACCCCATGACGGTATCGGCGCGCGCCGCGGCGGAGCGCCTCATTGAACTCGGGCGCCCCCCTCACCTGGTATGGAATCCGCTCTCGGGTGATGTCGCCCAGCTCATCCCGGTGGTCCGGGCCGGGCGGGCGCTCGGCTGGCCCGACGCGCCGCACTGGGCGCAGGAGCAGGCCTGGCTGCCCGACCCGGCCTGGAACCCGGAGCCTGGCTGGGGCGAGGACCCGGACTGGGCGCTGAACACCGGCTGGACGCACGGGGCGGACTGGACGCAGGGGGCCGGCTGGACGCACGGCCCGGGCCGGCTGCAGATGGCCGCCATGGCGGGGCGGCTTCCCGGCGAGCCGAGGGCGCCCGCCGCCCGCGACGGTCTCCCCGGGGTCAACAACGAGGGCCGCGTCTGCGTGCAGATCGGCGTCATCGGCCACGCGTGGGCGCCGTTCACCGACGGCCCGGTGGTGCGCGGACACGACATCGTCGGCTGGCTCGACTCGTGGCACGTGACCCGGGAGTGGCCTGCGGGCCGCCCGGCGCCCGTTCCGGGCTCGGTCCAGCCCGGGCAGCAGCGCCGCCGCAACTGGGCGCGGGGCGGCCATTTCGGTGCCTCCCAGGTACCTGGCTGCAGTGGGTCCGGGCCGGGGGCCATCGACACCGAACGGCTGACCGGCTCCCTCTGCGGTCAGCATGGCGCCCCGGCGCCCCGGGCACCGGGCAGCCCGGCCAGGATCCCCGCGATGACCTGGCAGCCGCGGCTGACCGCAGCCAGGTCAGCCGCGCCGTAGCCGAGCACCAGGCCCTCGCGGGCGGGCGGCCCGGCGAAGTAGCGCTCCAGCGTGGCCACCTCGACGCCACGGTCCCGCGCGGCCGCCGCCACCGCGGTGGCCGTGCCGGGCGGCAGCTCCAGGACCATGTGCATCCCGGCGGTGTCCCCGGTGAGCCTGCCGCCGAGGACCGTCACCATGACCGCGCGGCGCCGGGCGTACTCGTGCCGCATCCGGCGCACGTGCCGCTCCAGTTCCCCGCTGGCCAGGAGCTCGGTCACGGCCAGCTGGACCGGCCCGGACACCCGCTCCCCCAGGTCCGCCGCGGCCGCGGTGAGGACCGGGAGGAGATCCCGCCGGGCGACCAGCCAGCCCGCCCCCAGCGCGGGGGTGAGGGTCTTGCTGGTCGTCCCGAGGTAGATGACGACGTCCGGGTCGAGGCCGAACAGGGTGGGCAGCGGCGCGACGTCGTAGCGGAACTCACCGTCGTAGTCGTCCTCGACGATGAGCGCCCCGGTGGCCCGGGCCCAGGCGGCCAGGGCCTGGCGCCGGGGCACCGGCAGGCGGCCGCCCAGCGGGTACTGGTGCGCGGGCGTGGTGTAGACGAGCCGGAGGTCGCCCGGGAGCTCCTCCACCACCAGGCCGTCCCCGTCCACCCGGCACGGCACCAGCTGCGCGCCACGCGAGGAGAACACCGCCCGGGCCGCCTGGTAGCCGGGCTCCTCCACGCCGACCCGGTCTCCCGGCTGGAGCAGCGCGGAGGCGACGAGGCGGAGGCCGGCCGACACCCCGCGGGTGACCAGGATCTGGTCCGCCGCGGCGGATACGCCGCGGCTGCGCCGCAGGTACCCGGTGAGGGCCTCGCGCAGGGCGGCGCGGCCACGGGGTTCCGGCTGGGCGGGCACCGGCTCGGTGCCCGCATGACGCCAGGCCCGGCGCCAGGCCGCCGGGTCGATCCCGGCCTGCCACGGGATGCCGGGCCGCAGGCTGACCAGGGCCGGCCCGTCCGGCTGGACCCAGGCAGCCTCAGCCGGGACGGCGCGGGCCGCAGCGGGCGGACGGGGCCCGGCAGCGCCCGGCGCCACATAGGTCCCCGAGCCGTGCCGCCCCTCCAGCCAGCCCTCCGCGAACAGCTGGGTGTACGCCGCGGTCACCACGGTCCGGCTCACGCCCAGCGCGGCGGCCAGCGCACGAGTCGAAGGCAGCCGCTCACCGGCGGCCAGCCGGCCAGCCGCCAGGGCCTCACGCAGCTGCGCCGCGATCTGGCCGGTCAGCGGCAGCGGCGCGTGCCGGTCCGCCGCGACCGGCAGTTCCACCGGCAGCTTGACGGGCACCCGCGGGGAGGCCCGCGGCGGGGCTGGTACCAGGTCCGGGGCGAAAGTGGTCATCAGATCTTCCGGTGAAGTGGCTACTGTCAACGGTCCACTTCCTCGATACCGTAATCCATCATGAGCACTGAGACCCCGCTATCCGCCCCGGACCCGTCCGCCACGGCCGTATCCAGCACGGATCGGTCCAGCACGGATCTGTCCAGCACGGATCGGTCCAGCACGGATCTGTCCAGCACGGGCCGGACCGCCCTGCACCGGCACAAGGAGCGCGGCCGGACCGACCGCAAGGACCTGTACGCGGTACTCGACGCCGGCCTGATCTGCCATCTGGGCGTGACCATCGACGGCGTCCCGGTCGTGCTGCCGACCGCGTACGGCCGCGACGGCGACCGGCTCTACCTGCACGGCTCGTCCGCCAACCGGAGCCTGCTGGCCGCCGACGGCCAGGAGGTCTGCGTCACGGTCACGCACCTCGACGGGATCGTCTGCGCCCGGGCGGTGTTCAGCCACTCGATGAACTACCGCTGCGCCGTGGTCTTCGGGACCGCCCGGCTGGTCCACGACGAGGACGAGCAGATGAGCGCACTGCGGATCATCACCGAGCAGCTGGTGCCGGGCCGCTGGGCCGCCGCACGGCCGCCGTCCCGCAAGGAACTGGCCGCCACCGCGGTCCTCGAGGTCCCGCTCACCGAGGCGTCGGTCAAGGTGCGCACCGGGCCGCCCGGTGACGACCCCGCCGACTACGGACTAGACGTCTGGGCAGGCGTCCTGCCTGCGGTCCTCACGCTCGGTGAGCAGATGCCCGACCCCACGCTGGCCCCCGGCATCGCCGTCCCCGAGCACATCCGGGCGCTCGCGGGCCGGCCACACGGCGCTGACCTGGCGGGGGACCTGGGCGAGGGAACTTCACCGAGGCTCTAGTCTTGTGGGATGACTGACCGGCTCGTCTGGATCGACTGCGAGATGACCGGGCTTGACCTCGCCCGCGACGCCCTTATCGAGATCGCCTGTCTGGTTACAGACGGTAACCTTACGGTGCTCGATGAGGGGGTGGATCTGGTGATCAAACCTCCCGCCGAGGCCGTGGACGAGATGCTGCCTGTCGTCCGTGACATGCACACCACCTCGGGACTGATCAGCGAGCTGGCGTCCGGGGTCACCCTGGCCGAGGCCCAGGAACAGGTGCTGCGCTACGTGCGCAGCCACATCCCGGACGCGCGGAAGGTGCCGCTGTGCGGCAACTCCATCGCCACCGACCGCGCCTTCCTGGCCCGCGACATGCCCGAACTGGATGCCTTCCTGCACTACCGGATGGTGGACGTGTCGAGCATCAAGGAACTCGCCCGGCGCTGGTACCCGCGCACGTACTTCGCCAGCCCGCCCAAGCACGGCGGGCACCGGGCGCTGGCCGACATCCGGGAGAGCATCCAGGAGCTGCGCTACTACCGCGAGGCGATCTTCGTGCCCCAGCCGGGCCCGGACTCCGCCACCGCGCGGGAGATCGCCAGCCACTTCGGCGTGGCCCCGGCAGGCCACGCCGGCCCGGACGGGGGCGCCGCGGACGGCCCGCCGGGCGGCTGAATCGCCCGTTAGCCCGTATCCGGTTCAGACTTCTGCGGCGGCGCCGCTATGCTTCATGCAGCCGTCAGCGATGGTGGGTGTAGCTCAGTTGGTTAGAGCGCCAGGTTGTGGTCCTGGATGTCGTGGGTTCGAATCCCATCACTCACCCCAGAAGTAGAGCCAGAAGGCCCGGCCCGAAGAGCGGCCGGGCCTTCTGGCGGTCCAGGACCGGCCGGCACCCCGCGATACCGGACGGGCAGGCCGGGCGAAATTCCCAGTTTCCTGGAGTTCCCCCGTCCCCGGTGGACTTCGACCGCAGACCTGGGAAGAGTTCGGGTTAGCGCGCGAGACCGCGCCACAGCGTGAAGGAACTGCGGAATCAGGGGCGTGGCCACGGTCCCCGGAATCGGCACGGTCTTCCGCAAACGCTGAGGCGCACCGGACCTGGGAGGTCCTCATAGCAGCACTGAGCGACCTGCTCCAGAAGTGGCGGGACGACCTGGCCGGGTGGGCCATTCCTGAGGACATCACGTCCGGCGTGACCGAGTCGCCCTGGGTGCTGCCCCGGGAGGTGTTCGCCCGCCGGGCGGACCGGCTGAGCCGGGAGCCGGCCGGGGCCTCCTACGACCGCGAACGGGCCGCGCTCGACCCGCCCGGGAGCGTGCTCGACGTGGGCGCCGGGGCCGGGGCGGCCAGCCTCCCGCTGGCCAGCCGGATCACCGCGCTGACCGCGGTGGATACCGACCGCGAGATGCTCGCCCGGCTGGCCGGGCGGGCGCGCGAGGCGGGCCTGGAAGCCCGGCTGCTGCCGGGCCGCTGGCCGGACGTGGCCGGGCAGGCTGAGCCCGCTGATCTGGTCACCTGCCACAACGTGCTGTACAACGTGCCGGACCTGGTCCCGTTTATCGAGGCGCTCTCCGGGCACTCCCGCCGGCAGGTGGTGGTGGAACTCACCGCCGCGCACCCGCTGATTTCCCTCAACCCGTTGTGGCTGCTCTTCCACGGCCTGGAACGGCCGGAAGGACCGACGGCGGGCGACGTCCTCGCGATCCTGGACGCGCTGGGCCTGCGGGCAGGGCACACTATGTGGAATCGTCCGGCTCAGGCCGATTATGCGACAGGGAGTGAGCTGGTGGAGACCACCAGGCGCCGGCTGTGCCTGCCCCCCGAGCGGGCCAGCGACGTGGAAGCGGCGCTCCGCGAGGCGGGGCATCTCGGCCAGCCTCGCGACCTCGGCACGTCCGGCCGGTCTGTGGTGACGATCTGGTGGGAGGGTTCCGCGTGAGCGACGGGTCAAATGACTGGTTCCGCGATCCCGCGCCGCGGGCATCCGGGCAGGCCGGTTACCGCAGCCCCGGCGCCTGGCCCGAGCAGCCGCCGGCCCACGCGGGGAGCGGCGGCGGGCGTAGCCCGCAGTACCAGGGCGGCCGCCCGCGGGAATCTGGCCGCGGCTACTCCGGCCGTGGCTCCTCCGGCCGGGGCGGGGCCGGCGGTGGCTGCGCCCGCGCCGGATCCTGGCCATCATCGCCCTGGTCGTCGTGGTGGTCCTGGTCCTCAGCGGCGTCATGTACTTCTACCTGAACTCCAAGCTGACCCGGGCCAACGTGCTGGTCGACTACGCGGGCCGGCCGGCCGCCTCGGACGGGCAGAACTGGCTCATCACCGGGTCGGACAGCCGCCAGGGACTGACCCGCAAGCAGGAACGCCAGCTCGCCACCGGGGTGGGCATCGGCGGGCACCGCTCGGACACCGTCATGCTGCTGCACATCCCGTCCAGCGGCAAGTCCGTGCTGGTCAGCCTGCCCCGCGACTCCTACGTGAACATCCCGGGGTTCGGCATGAACAAGCTGAACGCCGCCTACTCCTTCGGCGGCCCCAAGCTGCTGGTCAAGACCGTGGAGGGAGCCACCGGGCTGCAGATCACCCACTACATGGGGATCGGCTTCGGCGGCCTGGTCAACGTGGTCAACTCGGTGGGCGGGGTGCGCATGTGCATCCCCCAGAACCTCAACGACCCCGCGTCCGGCCTGCACCTGAAGAAGGGCTGCCAGAACCTGAACGGCGCGCAGGCCCTGGGCTTCGTCCGGACCCGGCACCTGTTCGCCACCCAGGACCTGCAGCGCGAACAGGATCAGCGGGTCTTCATCAAGGCGCTGCTGAGCAAGATGACCAGCCCCGGGACACTGGTCAACCCGTTCGCGACCCTGCCCGCCGCCTTTGGTGCGACGGGCGCACTGACGGTGGACAAGGGCACCCAGCTCTACCAGCTCGTCCAGGTGGCGTTCGCGCTGCGCCACTCGGAGACCACCACGGTGCCCATCGGCGGCTCGGAAACCCTGGCCGTGGGCGACGTGCTGGTCTGGGACCACAACCAGGCGCTGCGCATGTTCGACGCCATGAAGAACGGGCAGCCCGTGCCCAAGAGGCTGATCACCGGCTCAAAGGTCGGCTGACCGGCTCCGCGGGGGCAGTTCCCCCGGGCCCCGCGGTCGTGATCATGGGGTCACTGGTTGCCCTGGCCACAGTGACCCCATGATCACGAATCCGGGAGTGCGGCCCGGGCCGTGATCGGGCGGTGACCCGGGTGCGGGCAATCGTGTGCAAGTTGTGCCATAAAGGCCTCTTGCGCTCCCTGTGTCGATCTTCATACCATGCGTCGCATCCCTACCGGTGGTAGCCGTGGCATGGAGGCTCGATGAGGACCGTCAGCATCCCCAGCATGGCCCGCCCACTTGGCCTGTCCCTGCGCGAGGCCGAGATCATGTCGCTCATCGCCGACGGTCACTCCAACCGCGAGATCGCGGCCCAGCTGGTGCTCGCCGAGAAGACCGTGAAAAATCACGTGAACCGCATCTACGCGAAGCTCGGGGCGGAGTCCCGCGCGGCGGCCATCATCCGCTGGGGCGACCGGGACGCAAGCTGAGAGCGCGCTGAGATTTCGCCTGATCAACAGGCCAGCCCCAGGCGACCTTCAGCAAATACTCAGGTTCAGCCTGGACAATGAAGATCATGACCATGCCGTCGATTAATGGGCGGGCACAGCCGGCTGCCAGGCTGCTCGTTGTCGAGGACGAGCCCAACATCCTTGAGCTGCTGTCCGCCAGCCTTCGCTACGCCGGATTCGATGTGCTCACCGCGACCGGCGGTACCGAGGCGGTCCAGGCCGCGCAGCGGCACCGGCCCGACCTCATCGTGCTCGACGTGATGCTGCCTGACATGGACGGCTTCGATGTCGTCCGCCGCCTGCGCGGCGGCGGGGCCCGCATCCCGGTGGTCTTCCTGACCGCCCGGGACGCCATGGAGGACAAGGTCCGCGGCCTCACCCTGGGCGGGGACGACTACGTCACCAAGCCGTTTAGCCTGGAAGAGGTCATCGCGCGGATCCGCGCGGTGCTCCGCCGGACCAACGGGGACGGGGCCGAGCCCACCCCCCGGCTCAAGTTCGCCGACCTGGAACTGGACGAGGAGAGCCACGAGGTGTGGCGGGCCGGGCAGCACGTCCAGCTCTCCCCCACCGAGTTCAAGCTGCTGCGTTACTTCATGAGCAACTCCAACCGGGTGCTATCCAAGATGCAGATTCTCGACCACGTGTGGGACTACGACTTCCGGGGAGACACCGGGATCGTGGAGTCCTACGTGTCCGTGCTGCGCCGCAAGGTCGACACCACCGACCCCCGCCTCATCCACACGCTGCGCGGGGTCGGGTACGTGCTGCGCCTGCCTTCCTCCTAGCTGACTGGGCATGACAACGACGTCGAGGCTGCGCCGCTGGCAGGGACACCTGGCGCGGCTGCCTGGGCGTACCCCGCTGCGGGTCAAGATGATCACCGCGCTGCTCGCGCTGGTGATCATCGCGCTGGCCATCATCAGCGTGGCCAGCCTCACCGTCTTCCGCAACTACCAGATCCAGCGGGCCAACCAGCAGGTCACGGAGCTGTACCAGCAAGAAGTGATGGGCATTCACGCCGGGCGCGGGGTGAGTCCCCAGGTGACCGCGTTCGGCCCCTACCTGATCGCTATCGTGCCGAGCGGCACCTCACTGACCCAGCAGGCCGGCAAACAGCCCGGCTTGCCGGGCGGGACCCCGCTGCCCGACGTCCCGACGTCCGGCACCTGGTACAAAGCCCACGGCGGCCACCTGATCAACGTCGGCTCGGTGTCCGGCAGCGACAACTGGCAGATCGTCGCCCAGCAGTTCCCGGTCGTGTCCACGAACTTCTTCGGCCAGTCCCAGAAGAGCAACGCCACCCTGATCGTCGGCGTGGACCTCGGCGACATCAACGGGACCATCAGCCAGCTGGCCGCGATCGACCTGATCGTCAGCGTGATCATCATCGTCGGCCTGGCCGTTGTGGGCGTGGCCGTCGTCCGGGCCAGCCTGCGCCCGCTGGCTGACATCGAGAAGACCGCCCGGGCCATCGCGGCCGGTGACCTGTCCCGCCGCGTCCCCGACCAGGACCCGCACACCGAGGTCGGCCAGCTGGGACGCTCGCTGAACACCATGCTGGCCCAGATCGAGACGTCCTTCGACGCCCGGACCCGGTCCGAGGCCGCCGCGCGGCACTCGGAGGAGCGGATGCGCCAGTTCGTGGCGGACGCCAGCCATGAGCTGCGCACCCCGCTCACCGCGATGCGCGGGTACGCGGAGTACTACCGCCAGCGGGGCGGCCTGCAGGAGGGGCCGGCCGAGACCGGGGCCGGGCCACCGGGCAACGGGACCGGCAGCGGCCCAGCCAGCAACGAACTGGGCAGCAACGAACTGGGCAGCGGCGGCCAGCTCACCCGGGCCGATATGGACCGGATCATGCAGCGGGTCGAGCAGGAGTCGGCCCGGATGGGCGTGCTGGTCGAGGACATGCTGCTGCTCGCCCGGCTGGACCAGCAGCGGCCCATCGAGCACCGCCCGGTGGACCTGCTCACGCTGGCCGCCGACGCGGTACAGGACGCCCGGATCATCGCGCCGGGCCGGGACATCACCCTCGACGTCGGGTCCGGTGCCGCGTTCCTGGTCCTCGGCGACGAGGTGCGGCTCCGCCAGGTCATCGGCAACCTGATGAACAACGCGCTGACCCACACCCCGGCGGGCACCCCCGTCGCCGTCCGGCTGCTGGCCGGGCCGCGCCAGCCGGTGCCCAGCGTCGTGCTCGAGGTTGCCGACCGGGGCCAGGGGCTGCGGCCGGACCAGGCGGAGCACGTGTTCGAGCGGTTCTACCGCGCGGACCAGGCCCGGACCAGGACGGCCGGCGGCACCGGCCTCGGCCTGGCCATCGTGGCCGCCCTGGTGGCCGCGCACGACGGCACCGTCGCGCTGAAAACCGCGCCCGGCCAGGGCGCCACATTCCGCATCACGCTGCCGCTGGCCCCCGAAGCCCGCGACGGCCACCCGGACGAGGGTGACCAGCCGGACGACGTCGATCAGCCGGACGACCTGGGCCAGGCCGGCCCGGCGGCGCCCCGCGCGGACGTCCGGGGACCGGCCGCCTGAGCCGCGGGCGGCAGATCGCCGCCGGTCCGGCCACGACGGCGGTCACCGGCCCGTGAGGTCCTCGTTGCGGAAAAGCCGGAACCTCCGCAAACGAACCGATCCGGGCAGCTCCCTCAGCCCGCGGCCAGGGCGGCCCGGGCAGCGGCCAGCACCGACTCACGGTACGAGCGGCCGTACAGGCAGGCGTGGACCAGCAGCGGGTGCAGCTGGTGCAGCGGGACCCGGCTGCGCCAGCCCTCGGCCAGCGGGGCGACCTCCTGGTAGGCGGCCAGGATCCGGTCCAGGTGCGGCGCCCCGAACAGGGCCAGCATGGCCAGGTCCGTCTCGCGGTGCCCGCCCTGCGCGGCCGGGTCGATCAGCCAGCCCCGGCCGCCGGACCACAGCACGTTGCCGGACCAGCAGTCGCCGTGGATCCGCCGGGGCGGCTCGGGCGGCCCGGCCAGGGTGGCGATCCGGCTGACCACGTCCTCGACCAGGCGGGTGTCCGAGCCGGTCAGCACCCCGGTGCCAGCGGCCCGGCGCAAGTACGGCAGCAGCCGCTTGCTCGCGTACCAGCTGGCCCAGTCGCCCGCGCCGCTCATCAGCATGGCCGGGCTGGCCGCGGCCGCGCCGGCCGTCACCGGGCCAGGCAGGGTCGCCTCGGCGGCCACGGTGACCGTGTCACCCGAGCGGTCGCCCAGCGGCAGGGTGGCGATGAACCCCGGCCAGGGGGTGCCGAACCGCTCCGCCCCGGAGGCGTGCAGCACGGCCAGGTCGCGGCCGAACTGCTCGGCCGCGTGCTGGTCCGGGTCCTGCTGCGGCAGCCACGTCACGGCGAGCGTCGCCGTGTCCCAGCCGAGCACCTCGGGCAGCGGCACCGCGTGCGCGTCGGCCAGCCAGCGCAGCCCGCGGGCCTCGGCCTCGAAGACGCTGCCCAGGTCCTGGCGGGCCGCCTTGGCGAACGCGAGCCGGCCGTCGGCCAGCGTGACCTGATAGTGGGCCCACTGATGCTGCGACCCGGCCGGGCGGATCTCCCGCACCTCGGCGCCGGTGATCCGGGCCAGCCGCCGGGCGAGTTCGGGGACCCGCCGGGCGAGTTTGGGGCGGCGGGACGGCGGCACGGGCTCCCCGGCTCCCGGTTCCTCTGCTCCCGGTTCCGCCGGTGCGGATTCCCCGGCTCCGGGTCCCGCCGGGCCGCTCATGGCCGGCCCGGCCGGTCCGCGGCGACCGGCGGCCCGTCCGGGGTGACTCCGCCGGGCGGCCCCGCCTCAGTCCCCCGCAGCTGGGCCAGCCGTCCTACCAGGCCCTGTACCGCGGCCTGCACCAGGTCCAGGGACTGCGCGAAAGCGGACTGCGGGCCGCCGTACGGGTCGGGCACCGCACCGTCCCAGGGGTCGCCCAGGACCCCGCCGGCCAGGTCCGGGTCGAACGAGCGGAACAGCATCAGGCGCGGGCCGGCCGCGTCCGCGTCGGGAGCCAGCACGCGGAGGGCCGCGAGGTTGCTGAGATCCATGGCCAGCACCAGGTCACGCTGGCCGAACCAGGACCGCTGGATCCTCCGGGCCCGGTGCGCGGACCCGTCGTAGCCGCGCCGGGCCAGCTCCTCGCCGGCCTGCCCGGCCATCGGCTCGCCCAGGTGCCAGTCGCCGGTGCCCGCGCTGTCCACCTCGACCAGGTCCGCCAGGCCGGCCCGGTCCAGTTCGGCGCGCAGCATCACCTCGGCCATCGGGGACCGGCAGATGTTGCCCAGGCACACCAGGCAGACACGGTAGGGACCGGACGGACGGCGCGGAGCCGGCAGGGCCGGCAACCCCGGCAGCCCCGGCACGTCGGCGGGCACAACAGCGGGCATGGATTCAGGATGCCCGACGCGGCGAGTACTCACGCACGCGAGGCCGGCCGGCGGGCCCCGGCCGGGGGAAAAGATACGGCCGGCGAACCCCTGACGGGGGAAAAGAGCCCGCCGGCGGTATCGCCCGGGGGAGAGCGGCGGGCCCAAAGGGGGTGGACCGGGCACTGGGCGGGACATGCCACCATGGGCGGATGCCGTACCGTTCGCTGTCCTACTGGCTGGGCTCGGTGCCCGGGGACCTCACCCCGGGCGACCCGCTGCCCGGCGATCTCGACGTTGACGTGGCTATCGCCGGGGCCGGGTTCACCGGCTTGTGGACCGCGTACTACCTGGCCGGCGCCAGCCCCGGGCTGCGCATCGCGGTATGCGAGCGGGAGATCGCCGGCTTCGGCGCCTCCGGCCGCAACGGCGGCTGGTGCTCCGCGTACTTCCCGGCCTCCCTGGCCAAGCTGGAGCGGATGGCCGGCCGGGACCGGGCCATCGCCATGTACCGGGCCATGGAGGACACGGTGGACGAGGTCGGCCGGGTCGTCGCGGCCGAGGGGATCGACTGCCACTGGGCCAAGGGCGGCGCGCTGCAGCTGGCCCGCTCGCCCGCGCAGCTGGAGCGGGCCATCGACTACGTCAACGAGTCCCGGTCGTACGGGTTCGGCGAGGACGACGTGCGGCTGCTGACCGCGGCGGAGACCGCGGAGCAGGTCACCGCGGACCGGGTGGTCGGCGCGACGTACACGCCGCACTGCGCGGCCATCCACCCGGCGCGGCTGGCCCGCGGGCTGGCCGAGGCGGTCCGGCGCCGCGGGGTCCGCGTGTTCGAGGGCACGCCGGTCACCGAGATCGCGCCGGGCCGGCTGGTGACCACGCGGGGGACGGTCCGGGCGCAGTACGTGATCCGGGCCACCGAGGGCTACACGCCGGACCTGCCGGGGCTGCACCGGGCGATCGCCCCGGTGTATTCGCTGATGATCGCGACCGCGCCGCTGCCGCAATCCGTCTGGGACCAGATCGGGCTGGCCAGCCGGCCGACGTTCGGCGACTACCGGCACCTGATCATCTACGGTCAGCGGACCGCGGACGGGCGGCTGGCCTTCGGCGGGCGCGGCGCGCCGTACCACTTCGGCTCGGCGGTCCGGCCCGAGTTCGACCGCTCCCCCGCGGTGTTCAGCGCGCTGCGCCGGACCCTGCAGGACCTGTTCCCCGCCCTGGGCGAGGTCGAGGTCACGCACGCCTGGGGCGGCCCGCTCGGGGTGCCCCGGGACTGGTGCGCATCCGCCGGGCTGGACCGGGCCACCGGGCTCGGCTGGGCCGGCGGCTACGTCGGGGACGGCGTGGCCACCACCAACCTGGCCGGCCGGACCCTGGCCGACCTGGTGCTCGGGAACGACACCGACGTCACCCGGCTGCCCTGGGTCGGGCACCGGTCGCGGCCCTGGGAGAGCGAGCCGCTGCGCTGGCTCGGCGCCAACGCCGGGCTGCAGGCGATGAGCTGGGCCGACCGGGCCGAGGCGCGGAGCGGGCGGCCGTCCCGGCTGGCCCAGGTGGCCGGCCGGTTCCTGGGCGGCTGACGGCGGCCCAACCAGGCAGTTCATGCGCGGTGCCGCTACTTCGCAAACCAGGCAGATCAGGTTATTGTCCTTCCCATACTTATTGGCGCGCGTCTGACGCAATGGAGCGTGGTCGTGTTAAAGCTGGCCCGGCTGGCCCTGTTTCCCCTGTCCGCAGTCCTCCTCGCGATCGGGCTGGCGCCGGCGGCGCCCGCGCTGGCCCAAACGTCCTGCGGCGCCTCCGGCGCTGTGACCACGGTGAATGGTTCACTGCCGGACGGCGCGACCTATCTCCTCCAGTGTCCTGGCGGTGCGTGGAACGGGACGCTCTTCCTGTACAGCCACGGGTACGTGACACCGGGATCGGCCAATCCGGCCGCGGACGCCGGCGATCCGGTCACCGCTAACTGGCTGCTCAGCCATGGCTACGCGCTGGCCGGTTCCTCCTACGCCTCGACCGGCTGGGCGATCCAGCAGGCGCTGCCCGATCAGATCGCCACGCTCGACGCGTTCGACCAGACGTACCGCACCCCCGGCCGGACGATCGCCTGGGGGCATTCGCTGGGCGGCATCATCACCGCGGGCCTGATCCAGCGCTACCCGGGCCGGTTCAGTGCCGCGCTGCCGATGTGCGGTGTGCTGTCCGGCGGGGTGGCCACCTGGAACACCGCGCTGGACGCGGAGTTCGCCTTCCAGCAGCTGGTCGACCCGTCGGTGCAGGTCGTCAACATCACCAACCCGACCTCGAACCTGACCGGGGCCGAGACAGCCGCGACCACCGCGCAGCAGACCCCGCAGGGGCGGGCCCGGCTGGCCCTGGCCGCTGCGCTCGGTGACACCCCGGGCTGGTTCACCCCGCTGTCCCCCGAGCCCGCCCCCGGCGACGCGGCCGGCCAGGAAGCCAACCAGTTCCTGTGGGACACCCAGGTTGACTTCCCGTTCATCTTCGCGTTCCGGGCCGAGCTCGAAGGCCGGGCGGGCGGGAACCCGTCCTGGAACACGGGCGTGAACTACTTCGCGCAGCTCGCCCGGTCAGCGGACCTCGGCGAAGTGACCGCGCTGTATCACGCGGCCGGGCTGAGCCTGACCGCCGACCTGCAGAAGCTCAACCAGGCCCAGCGGATCAGCGCCAGCCCCTCGGCGGTCCGCTACCTGGCGCAGAACATCGCCTTCAACGGCCACCTGGCCATGCCGGTGCTGACCATGCACACCACCGGCGATGGCCTGGTGGTCCCGGAGAACGAGCAGGCCTACCAGAGCGTGGTGGACCGGGCGGGCGACGGGCGGATGCTGCGCCAGATCTTTGTGCACCGGGCCGGGCACTGCGCGTTCACCCCGGCCGAGACCATCACCGCCGCGCAGGTCCTGCTCGGCCGGCTCGACACCGGCCGGTGGAACTCCGCGGCGCTCGACCCGGCCAGGCTCAACGACCAGGCGGCCGCGCTCGGGCCGGCGTACAACATCTTCTCCGTGGGCAGCACCGTCTCGCCGACTGCGCCGGCTTTCGTGCGGTACCGCCCGGCGCCGTACCTGCGCCCGTTCGACCTGTCCAGCCGGTAACCGGCCGCGGGCCGGCCCCGGTCGGGGCCGGCCCGCGGAGTCACGGTGGCGGCTGAGCCGGGGCCGCCCGCCCTCGCGGCGGGCGGCCCCGGCCCCTGTTCCTAGTGCGAGGCGGTGAGCGCCAGCGCCGGCACGAACCGTGCGGCGTTGATCGTGCCCCACCCGCTGGCCAGGTCGTAGCCCGGGCCAGCGTTGAACCCGGTGACGCCCCCGAAACTGTTGTTCCCGCTGGTGATGTCCACCAGGCCCGTGTTGACGCCGTGCTGGCTGGCGGCGCCCAGCGCGTACAGCGCCGGGTTGATCAGGCCCAGCCGGTGACCGGCCACCTGGTCGGCCAGGGCCACGATGCCGGAGAAGATCGGCGTGGCCTCACTCGTGCCGCCGAAGATGTACCAGCCTGGGTCAGAGACGCCGGGCGTCTCGATTCCCGCGAAGGACATGTAGACCCAGCACCCGCCGTTGACCGCGGCGCTCATCGAGATGTCCGGGGTGCCGCGGTGGCCGCCCACCACGCCGCGGACGCCGGTCTGGAACAGCGGCCGGGAGAAGACGCCGGACTCCCCGCCGCCGCCCGCACCGATCCCGTCGTTCCACACCACGTCGGGTGCCAGCCGGTTACCCGCGTTGTCCAGGCTGAGTTGCGAGCCGCCGATGGAGCTGACCAGCGGGTCGGACGATGGCCAGGAGTTCACCCGGAACGGGTACAGGGTGGATCCGTCGCTCTCGGCGTCGGTGGCGCCGTTGTCACCCGACGCCGCCAGCACGGTCACGTGGTGCGCCAGCGCGTCCTTGAACGCGTAGCGCAGGTTCAGCAGGCTGGAGAAGTTGCCCTGGCTGAAGCCGGGGAAGGTGTTCTCGGTCGCGCCGAAGCTCTGCGAGATGACGTCACCCACGCCCGCGTTGATGAGCGCCTGCTCGGCGTTCATCATCTCCGGGAGGCCGGTCACGCCCTCGGTCTCGGCCACCGGGGTCTCGGCCAGGACGATCTTCGCGTCGGGCGCGATGGAGTGCGCGTACTCGACGTCCAGGGTCGTTTCCTCGGCCCAGCCCACCTGGGTCTCGTTGGTCGGGTCGAACGGCGGGACGTTGCCGAACTTCACGATCTTCAGGTTGGGGTTCGGGAAGCCGAACTGCTTGTCGAAGACCTTGATGTCATTGCGGATCGTGGGCGAGCCGAAGGAGTCGACGATCACGATCGTCCGGCCCTTGCCCGTGACGCCCCGGGCGTAGAGCGAGTTCAGGTTGTAGGCGGTCCGGTACTGCACCGGCGTGTAGCAGCTGATGCCGATCTGGGCCAGGCAATCTGTGGTGGAAATCGGAGCCGGAAGCTGCTTGCCGATCAGGATCGGGCGGCTGATGTCCGGGACCGCCGTGGCCGGTCGGGCGTGGCTGACCGCCGCAGGCGCGGCGGCGGGCACGGCGAGCGCGACCATGCCGGCGGCGGCCGCGACGGGAAGCACGCGGACCGCGGTCCGCCGGGCGCGGGACGGGCGCAGGCGCCCGGTCCCGGGTCCCGCCGCCGCGAGCCTTCCTACGGGAGATCATTGACATGGGCCCTCCTCAGCAGTTGCCCGGCCGGCGCAGCCTTCATGAGGCGGGCGGCCGGGCAGTCCGTCAGCCCGGCCGGCTAGCCGGGCTTCCCACCTGCAGCACCCCACGGTTATCCCACAGCGGCGCAAAAGAGTCGATACCTCGTGAACCTCAGATACCTCAGCGGGAAAAGCCGGAGCAGCGGTGTGTGGCGGTCTGTCCCGCCGTGTCCGGATCGACGGCGCGTCCTGGGGGTACGCGGCCATCAGGAGGCGATGATGTGCCGGTTCGCTCCCGGGCCCGGATACTGTTAGCATCACTGCGTTCCAAGCGCCGCTAGCTCAACTGGCAGAGCAGCAGACTCTTAATCTGCGGGTTCGGGGTTCGAGTCCCTGGCGGCGCACCAGCTCACACACCGACTGACTCCCCACCGGGGTCGTTGCCCAGCAGCCTTGCGGGAGACCCCCGGCTCGCGTCACCGCATAGGGGCAGAGGTGACTCTAGGGCTTTTCCCTGGTGATCGTCATCGGTGGAACGGTCGGGGCCAAGCGCAGCAGCCTGGCCTCAGCCGAATCCTCCTCTTGCCGCCTAGCGGAATCGTCCATCACCTCGGCACTGACGAAGACCGGCGCGCTGATGAGCGCGGCCAGGTTCAGCGCATCACTGGCGCGCGCATCGACCGACTGCACGCCCAGCGGACCCTCCACCTCGACCGTGGCCGCGTACGCCCCATCCACCAGCCGATCGACCCGCACCTGGCGGACCTGGCCGCCGAGGCCGCGCAGTAGCGCCACCGCGAACTGATAGGTCATGGGGCGGCCGAACTCCAGGCCCTGGAGGCTGGCCGCCAGGCTGAACGCCTCCGCATCCCCGATCTCGAAGACCACGTGCCGGTCCCCGGACACCTCATCGAGCACCACGCACTGGAAGGCCGGGTCGGCCAGCGGCGGTCCGAAGCCGACGGCCTTGGCGATCCGCATCTCGATGAAGCTGACATCGGTGATCGCGGGCATGGCGGCTTCCTCCCACTCGCTCCTTCGGCCATGGTATGCGCGGGCGCAGGCGATGCCGGCCGCAGGCAATCCAGGCGGTGTCAGCTGGGCCGGGAGTGGGCAGTAATTACTCTGACATGTCGTGTGCTCACTCTCTGCTCAATACGGGACATTCCATAGGAATACATTGATGGCTGCCGTCAGTGGCCCGGGGGAGACAGCGCAGGACGCCTTGGCCGTCGTCGTCAACGACCGCGGCCAGCACGCGCTGTGGCAGGCCGAGCTTGAGCTGCCGCCCGGCTGGCGGCGGCAGTCGGAGGGCATGTCCCGGCAGGCGTGCCTGGACGCCATCGCCGGCGCATGGCCGGACATCGCTCCAGCCAGCGTCCGCGCCGATGCGGCGGGAGGGCGACTACCCGGCCGGGTCGGTGCACCCCCCCGGTACCCCGTTCGCCCATGAGCTGTTCGCCGGGCAGGCATCGCGGCAGCCCGGCTCCGCCGCCGTCGCCACCGGGGAAACACGGCTGACCTATCGCGAGCTTGACCAGTCCGCGAACCAGCTCGCCCACTACCTGCGGGAGATAGGCGCCGGCCCGGAGACCCTGATCGGGGTGTACCTCGAGCGCGGCGCCGAGGCGGTTCGCAGCCTGCTCGCGATCATGAAAGCGGGGAGCGGGTACCTGCCGCTCGACCCGTCGCTCCCGCCGGCCCGGCTGGCCCGGATATGTTCAGAAACCCGGCCGATCGCCATCCTGGCGGCCCGGCCGACTCCGCTAGCCCGGCCGGACGGCCCCCTGAACCCCCCCGGAAGGATCTCCGGAGCCGGGACCAGGCTGCTCGCCCTCAGCAGCCTCACCGCCGAACTTGCGCGCCGGCCGGTCACGGCTCCCCAGGTCAGCCTGCACCCGGACACTATGTGCTACGCCATCCACACCTCGGGATCCACCGGCCACCCTAAGGCGGTCGCGGTCAGTTATGGCTCACTGGCCTGCGTCATCAGCGGACTATCCCGCGACTACCAGATCACCGACCGGGACCGGGTGATACAGCTAGCCTCCCTGGCCTTCGACACCTCTATCGAGCAGATACTCGTCACGCTGGCGTGCGGGGCCACCCTGATGCTGCCGCCGGCGGGCACCATCGCCCCCGCCGACCTGCTCCACTACATCGAGGACGAGCGGGTCACCGTCACCGACCTGACCCCCGCGTACTGGCACCAGTTAATAGCGATCACCGGGCCGGATGACGAGCGGCTGCGGAGTATCCGGCTGATGATCACCGGCGGCGAGATGGCCGACCCCGCCGACTGCCGGGCCGCGATGCGGGCGGCACCCGGGGCCAGACTGCTGAACGCCTACGGCCTCACCGAGACCACCATCACCTCAGCCCTCTTCGACGTCGGCACCGAGCCTGAAGCGATGCCGCCCGGGATCCCCGTGCCGGTGGGAAAGCCGGTCAGGCACACGCGGATCATGGTTCTCGACGGGAAACTGGAACCGGTGCCGGCCGGGACAGTCGGCGAGATCTACATCGGCGGCTGCGGGGTCGCCCGGGGCTACCTGGGCCGGCCAGCGCTCACCGCGGAACTGTTCCTGCCTGACGGACGCGGCGACCCGGGCAGCGTCATGTACCGCACCGGGGACCTGGGCCGCTGGCGGGAGGACGGCAACCTGGAGGTCACCGGCCGCGCCGACCGCCAGCTCAAGGTGCGCGGCTTCCGCGTCGAGCCCGGTGAGATCGAGAGCGTGCTGGCCGGGCACCCGGACATCGGGCGGGTGGCGGTGGTGGCGACCGGGCCAGGGCCCGGCGGCGCGCGCCTGGCGGCGTATTACACGCTCACCCGCGCGGCGGCCGCTGGCGATGACGCGCACCGCCCGCCGTCAGCCGCGGCCCTGCGCCGCTTTCTTCGCGCCCGCCTGCCCGGCTACATGATTCCGGCCGCGTTCGTCGCGGTTGACCGGATGCCGCTGACGCCGGACGGACAGCCAGCCGCGGCTGCCCTGCAGCGTCCGCGGACTCCCCCGCCCGGGCATGACGAGGGGGAACGGCCCACGCCGCTGCAGGCCGGGATGTCCTACCTGTGGTCTGATCTGCTGAAGAAGGAGCAGGTCGGCCTGGACGACGATTTCTTCGCGCTCGGCGGGGACTCGCTGCTGGCCGCGGTGATGCTGGCCCACACGCGCGTCATGTTCGGGATCAGCCCGCACGACGTACGCCCGCTCACCCGCTCCCTGCTGCGCGATCCGACGCTGCGGGGGTTCGCCCAGGCCACCCAGGACGCCCGCGCGGGCAGGCTGGCCACGGACGGCGCCGAGGCCCGGGTGGACTTCGCCCGGGAGGCCGAACTCGGCGTTCCCGCTCTCCGGCACGCGGTCCCGCCGTCCCCGCCGCCGGACTGGAGGAGGCCTCTCGAGGTACTCCTCACCGGATCGACCGGGTTCCTCGGCGCGCACCTGCTGCGCGAACTGCTGGCCACCACGTCCGCGCGGGTCTGGTGCCTGGTCCGGGCGCGCGACGCGTCGCACGCCCTGGAGCGCATCACGGACGCCGCCGCGCGCTACGAACTCGGCGATCTGCCTGCCCACCGGGTGGTGCCCCTGCCCGGTGACCTCGCGTCGCCCCGCCTCGGCCTTTCCCCCGGCGAATTCCGCGAGCTCGCCCGGAGCACCGACGTCATCTATCACGTCGGCGCGACCGTGAACTTCATCTACCCGTACGAGGAACTGCGGGCCGCCAACGTGGCGGGCACCCGTGAGGTGATCCGGCTGGCCAGCCGCGGCCGGCGCATCCCGGTCCACTTTGTATCCACCACCGCGGTGCTGGCGAGCCTCGGCGTCATGGGCGCGCGCGAGGTGACCGAGGACACGCCCCTGGCCCACGCTGACCGCCTCCGCGTCGGCTACGTGGAGACCAAGTTCGTGGCGGAAGAACTCCTCAGGAACGCCGGGCGCGCGGGCCTGCCCGTCGCGATCTACCGCCCGCTGGACATCGTCGGGAGCCGTCGTACCGGCGCGTGGAATACCGCGACCGAGATGTGCGCGCTGATCAAGTTCATCACCGATACCGGCCTGGCTCCCGACATTGACCTGCCGCTCGACTTCGTCCCCGCCGACACCTGCGCGGCGGCCATCCGGCAGATCTCCTCGCTCGAAGGGGCGACCGGACGCACCTATCACCTGGCCAGCCCCAGGTACGCCCTGCTCGGATCCCTGGTTGACCGGCTGCGTGAACACGGGTACCCGGTCCGCGAGATACCGTTCGGCGCGTGGGTGAGCGAACTGCTGCGGTTTTCCGCCCGCAACCCCTCCCACCCGATGACGACGTTCCTGCCGCTGTTCGTCGACCGCGACCAGGAGTCCGGGCTCACCCTGGCGGAGATGTACCTGGAGCACGTCTTCCCGCACTACACCTGCTCGAATACCGATCAGGCGCTCAAGGGCAGCGGCGTGGCCTTCCCGCCCATTGACGGCCGGCTCATGGACCCCAACATTGCCCGGCTGATCGCGACGGGGTACCTGAGAGCCCCGGGACAGCCGCCGGCCCCGCCGCCTGAGGCGGAGCCAGGTCCCGGGCCGGCCCGCTGATGCCGGCCAGGCAGTTTCCGGACTGGGACTCGTTCGAAATCGCCGCGGCGGCCAGCGACAGCCCGGTCGCGTTCGGCGCGGACCTGAGCCCGGCGAGCGTACTCGGCGCGTACCGGCGCGGGATCATCCCGTTTCCCGCACCCGATGACCATTTCCGCACCATCAACGAATTCCGGTACGAGGACCAGGTAGCGGACGGGACGATCGGCCTGGTCGGCAGAGAACTGGGCGGCACAGAAGCGGGAGGGGCAGGCGGGTGGGGCGATGATCCGTACTGGGTGGCGTGGTGGTCGCCTGACCCGAGGCCGGTGCTCAGCGTGGACCAGGTCCACCTCGGGCGCAACGTCAGGAAGCAGCTACGGCGCGGCGGGGAGTACACGACCGCCAACACCATGTTCGGTCAGGTGGCTGAGGAGTGCCGTGCTGGCCGCGAGCCGCGGTGGCTGACCGACACGCTGCTGCGGTCCCTGATCGAACTGCACCAGCAAGGCTGGGCGCACAGCATCGAGGTGTGGCTGGACGGTGACCTGATCGGCGGCGCGATGGGGATCGGCATCGGCCGCACCATCAGCGGGGACTCCCTGTTCAGCAGGCGTCCCGGCGCGGCGAGGATCGCCGTCGCCGACATGGCCGCACGCTTGGGCGTGGCCGGTGGCCTGGTTATCGACGCGCAGTGGGACAGCCCTTTCCTGCGCTCGCTCGGCGCCGCGCCGATGCCGCGAGAGCGTTACCTGCCGCTGCTCGGGCTCTCAGCGGAGCCGATCGCGCTTCCCGGCCAGCCCCTCCCCGCACGGCGGCTCGGCGCGGCGGATCACCGCCCGTAAGCGCGGGGCTGCGGGAGTCCGGCGGCCGTCTCAGCTGGTCGGCATGCCCGGCTCGGCGCAGGCCTGCACGGCCTCTTCCTCGGTGCTGTACAGGGAGAGGACCTTGGTCAGGCCGGTGGCGTCCAGGACGCTCTGGGCCTGGCGCGACGGCGAGGCCAGCGCCAGGCAGCCGTCCGTGGCCTTGGTCCGGCGCCAGACCCCGACCAGGACCCCGATGCCGGTCGAATCGATGAAGCTCACGCCGGCCAGGTTCACCACCAGCCCGCGGAAGTTCTCGTCCGCTACCACCTGCAAGAGACCGTCCCGCAGCGCGGAGGAGGAGGCCACGTCAACGTCGCCGGTCACCGTGACCACCGCAACGCCGTTATCCACCCGGTCTTGAAGGAGCAGTCCTCCCCGGGGCTCAGCTGTGCTCACGGATCATTCCTCCTCAGAGCGGGGGGCTTCACCAGGCCGGCCTCGGCAGCCGTGCCCGGGGACCAGGTCATGGCCCTCTACCCGGGAGCGGGAGGACGAACCGCCAGCCGGGGCCACCACAGCTTAGCGGTCCAGCCGCGGCGCTGGCCGCGGTGCTGGCCGGGACGCGGCCCGGCGCGGCCGGGCCGGCTCAGACGAGCATGCCCAGCGGGTCCTGGATGCGGGCCGTGAAGGCGGCCAGCCAGCGGGCCGCGAGGGCTCCGTCGATCGCGCGATGGTCGACGGAGAGCGTGCAGCGCATCACGGTGGCCACGGTGACGGCGCCGTCAACGACGACGGCCTGGGGCGTGGCCGCGCCCACGGCGAGGATGCCGGACTGCGGCGGGTTGATGATCGCCGAGAACTCGAGTGTCCCGTACATGCCGAGGTTCGAGATCGAGAAGACGCCGCCTTCCAGCTCGTGCTGCTGCAGCCGCCGGTTGCGGGCGCGCTCGGCGAGGGACCGCGCTTCCGCGGCGATCACCGACAGGCGCTTGGCCCCGACGCCGCGCAGCACGGGCGTGACCAGGCCGCCGTCGGTCGCCACGGCGATCGACACGTCCACGGACGCGGCGGCCACCAGTCCTTCGTCGCTCCAGGTCACGTTGGCATCCGGCACGTCCTGGAAGGCGGCGGCGACCGCCATGATGACGAAGTCGTTGACCGAGATCCTCACCGGGGCGCTCTGGTTGATCCGCTCGCGCAGCGCGAGCAGTTCGTCGACGACGCAGTCGGTGGTCAGGTAGAAGTGCGGCGTCGTCGCCTTGCTCTCGGTGAGGCGGCGGGCGATCGCGCGGCGGATACGCGTGTGCGGGATGAGCGTGGCGCCCGCCGGGGCCTGCGGCGGCGGCGCGGCTGCGGGGCGGCCTGGGCGGCGGCGGGCTGCGGGACGGGCCGGGCGCCGTCGTGAGCGCCGCCCGCAGCCGGGCGGGACTGGCCCGCGAGCCGCTCGAGGTCGCGGCGGACGATCCGGCCGTTCGGGCCGGTGCCCTCGATGGTGGCCAGGTCGATGCCCTGCTCGCGGGCCAGCCGGCGCACGATCGGGCTGGCAAACAAGCGGGCCCGGGCCGGGGCTTGATCGGGCTGGCTCTCGTACGGCCGGTGCGCGGCCGGGATCGCCGGCCCGGCCGGGCCGGACGGGACCGGCGCGGAGGGGGAGACCGCGTCCGGGGCGGGAGGGGCGGCCGGGTCAGGGGCGGAAGCAGGGGGCGACGTAGCCGGAGTGGCAGAAGCGAACGAAGTGGCTCCCGGTGCTGGAGTGGCCCCCGGTGCTGGAGTGGCCCCCGGTGCCCCCGGTGCTGGAGTGGCAGGGGCCGCCGGGGCCGCGCCGGCGCCCAGGGCGGCGTCGATGTCGGCGTCCGTCTCGCCGTCCTTGACCAGCACCGCGATGGGCGCGCCGATCTCGCCGGAGTCGCCGGCGGCCAGCACGAGCCGGCCGACCACCCCGGCCTCCTCCGCGCTGTACTCGACGATCGCCTTCTCGGTCTCGATCTCGGCGAGCGGGTCCCCCACGGCCACGGTGTCGCCGGGGGCGACCAGCCAGGTGGCGATGGCCGCCTCCGTCGCGCCCGCCAGCACGCTCGGCATCCGCACCACCGACGCCATCAGCCGGCCCTCCCGAGGCCGAGGCGCACCTGCTCGAGACCGGCGGCGACTTCCTCGGTGCGGGCGATCGCCGCGCGCTCCAGCACCCTCGAGATGCTGGGGCTCGCCTCGGAGCCCGTCACCCGCTGCACGGGCTGGTCGAGCCAGTCGAAGAAGCGGCGCTGGATCTCGTCGGCGAGCCAGCCGCCGTAGGAGGTGCCCTGAGCGCCCTGCTCGACGATGAGCACCGCGTTGGTCTTCTTGATGCTGTCGCCCACGGTCTGCCAGTCCAGGCTGGCCCGGTCGAGGAAGCGCAGGTCGATGAGCTCGGCGTCGACGCCGGTCTGCTCGATGGCCTGCCGCGCGTGCTCGACCATCGAGAGGTACGTGAGCACCGTGACGTCGTTCCCCTCGCGCCGCACCGCGGCCGTGCCGTAGGGGATCTGGTAGTCGAGGTCGTCGACGGGGATCTCGCCCTCGGAGGCGTAGAGGTTGACGTGCTCGAGCATCAGCACCGGGTCGCCGATGGCCAGCGCCGCGTTCATCAGGCCCACATAGTCGAAGGGGGTCGAGGCGGCCATGATCCGCCAGCCGGGACTGGTCGCGAAGATGCCCGCCGGGTCCATCAGGTGCTGGGAGCCGTAGCCGGAGCCCATGGCGACCTTGGTCCGCAGCACGAGCGGCACGGCGTTGCGGCCGCCGAACATGTGCCGGGCCTTGCCGATCTGGTTGAACACCTGGTCGGCCGCGACCCACATGAAGTCGGGGTACATGAACTCGACGACCGGGCGGAACCGGCCGTCGAGGGCCAGTCCGCCGCCGAGCCCGGCGAACGCGTTCTCGCTGATCGGCGTGCCGAGCACGCGGCCGGGATACTTGGCGGCCAGGCCCTTGGTGGCGCCGTTGGTGCCGCCGCCCAGCCGGTGGACGTCCTCGCCGAGCACGACGATGCGCGGGTCCCCGCCCATCCGCCGGTCCATGACCCGGGCCACGGCGTCGATGAGCTTGCCCGGCTTCAGCTCGCCGGTGAAGTCCCGCTGCTCGGCCGTGCGCGCGCCGGCGAGCTCGGACCGGTCACCGCGGATGCCGACGTCCACGAAGGCCGGGTCCGGCCACAGTTCGGGCCGGATGCGGCGGACCCCCCGCTTGGCCTCCGGGTCCTGCTCGACGAGCGCGCCGGCGGCCAGCCTCATGGCCTGCTGGGCCTGGTCGCGGACGGACGCCACTCCCGCCTCGTCGATGAGGCCGAGCTTGATCATCTCGCTGGCCACGCGGCCGAGTGGGTCGCGGGCCCGCCAGGCGGCCTCTTCCTCTTTGCTGCGGTAGCCGAAGGCGCTGCCCGGGAACGGACCGTTCTGGTGAAAGAAGCGGTAGACGAGCGCTTCGATGACTACCGGGCCATCCCCCGCGCGGAGCCTCTCCTGCGCCCGCTGCATCGCGAGGTGCACGGCGAGCGGGTCCATGCCATCGACCCGCCAGGCGGGGATGCCGAAGCCGAGGGCGCGCGCCGACAGCCGCGGTTCCCCGGTGGCCTCCTCGACCGTGGTGGACACGGCGTACATGTTGTTCTCGATGAAGAAGCAGAGCGGCAGGTCCCACGCGGAGGTCAGGTTGAGGCTCTCCAGCACCGAGCCGATGTTGGCCGCGCCGTCGCCGAAGTAGGTGACGGTGAGGTCGTCGGTGCCGGAGTGCTTCTGCGCCCAGGCGTTGCCCGCCGCCATCGGCACGCCGCCCCCGACGATGGCGTTGGTGCCGAGCGCCCCGGCCTCGAACCACTGCAGGTGCATGGAGCCGCCGCGCCCGCTGCAGTACCCCTGGGCCAGCCCGAGGATCTCGGCCAGCGTGCGCTGCAGCACGGTCTGGACCTCCGGCGTCACCAGGTCCGCCGGGTCCAGCACGCCCTTGGTCACGTGGGTGATCGCCTTGGCCAGGAACTGGTGGTGGCCGCGGTGCGAGCCGTTGACGGCGTCCGCCGAGCGGAGCGAGACGATGGAGCCGACCGCGCCGCCCTCCTGGCCGATGCTGGAGTGCGCCGGGCCGTGCACCAGGCCCTCGCCCGCCAGCTCGAGGACCGTCTCCTCGAACGCCCGGATGAGGTGCAGCTCCCCGAGCATGGACGCGAGCAGCCCGGGGTCGGCCGCCTTCCAGTCCGCCGCCGTCGTGCTCAGCTCGGTCCACCCCTCGGCGGGATGGAGGCGCTTCTCACGTGGCATCGGCATCTCCCTCGATGTGCTGACCGCTGCTCAGGAGGCTACTGCGCTAATGTATCCATATCAACCGCTAATGGGCGAGAAACTAGCGGTTATCAGTCATACTCTTGACGATATTGGATACATGGCTGGTCGAGGAGGACCCATGGACAGCGGCATCCCCGGGCTGCGCGGCGGCGACCACATTGGCATCACGGTCCCGGATATGGAGCAGGCGCACGCGTTCCTCACCGGCGTGCTGGGATTCGACTTCGTCTACTCCCTGCCCGAGATGCGGCACGACGACGACTGGATGCTCGATCACCTCAACGTCAACCCGCGCGCGGCGGTCCGGGAAGTCCGGTTCTACCGGGGCGGTTTCGGCCTCAACATCGAGGTCTTCGAGTACCAGCCGCTGCCCGGGCAGCGCCCGCAGCCGCGCAACAGTGACCTGGGCGGCCACCACCTCGCCCTCTACGTGGACGACATGGACCAGGCGGTCGACTACCTGCGCGCGAAAGGGGTGCGGCTGCTGGCCGGCCCGGTCGCGAGCCGGAACGCCTCGGCCGGCCAGCGCTGGCAGTACTTCCTCAGCCCGTGGGGCATGCAGTTCGAGCTGGTCAGCTACCCCGACGGCAAGGCCTACGAGAAGGACGCCGCGGTCAGGCTCTGGCATCCGGGGCACCCGGCCGAATGATGAGTGCCGACCCCGGCTACCGGGAGAACGTGGCGAGCCACCGGATCGCGGACAGCCTCCGCGCCGCGATCCTGGGGGGCAGCTACCTGCCGGGCACGCGCATCCGGCAGGAGGACGTCGCCGCGCGCTCCGGCGCGAGCCGCATCCCGGTGCGCGAGGCGCTGCGGATGCTGGACTCCGAGGGGCTCGTCACCCTGGTCGCCAACTCGGGCGCCTGGGTCACCAAGCTGACCCTCGGCGAGTGCGTCGAGACCTACCTCATCCGCGAGCGGCTGGAACCCCTGCTGCTGCGCACCAGCATGCCGAACCTGGACGCGGCCGTGGTGGACCGGCTCGGCCAGCTGGCCGGCGAGATGGAGGGCGGGACGGGGCTCGACGGCTTCATGCGCGCCGACCGGGAGTTCCACCTGTCCAGTTACGCGGGCGCGGCGTCGGGCGAGATGTGGCAGATCATCCACCGGATGTGGAACACGACCCAGCACTACCGGCGCGAGTTCACCAGGCTGGCCATGGCGGACGGCCTGAGCGCCACGCACCTGGAGCACCGCCTGCTGCTCGACTGCATCCGCAGGCAGGATCGCGACGACGCCGAGCGGGTGCTCGTCATGCACGTGCGCCGCACGCGGCTGGAACTCCAGAAGCACCCGGAAATCTTCGAGTAAAGTCGCAAACGATTGCGCCTTCCGATCAGGAGGAAGCCTGATGACCCCAGCAGAGCGCCCGGCAGGCGTGCGGCCCCTCGGCGCCCCCGGTCACATGGGGGTCGACTACGAGGAGCGGGTCGACTTCGCCCGGCTGCGCGGCTACCGGATGGCGCGGGCCAGGGCGGCGCTGGAGGCGAGTGACTGCGGCGCGTTCCTGCTCTTCGACTTCTACAACATCCGCTACACCACGCAGACCTGGATCGGCGGCGCGCTCGGCGACAAGATGATCCGCTACGCCCTGGTGTTCCGGGACCGGGACCCGATTCTGTGGGACTTCGGCTCGGCGGTGCGGCATCACAAGCTGTACTCGACGTGGCTGCCGGACGAGAACTGGCGGCCCGGGTTCCTCGGCTTCCGCGGTGCGGTCGCCCCCGAGGCGGGCCTGATGCGCGACGCGGTGACCGAGATCAAGTCGGAGCTCACGAAGGCCGGGGTGGCGGGCGCCCCGCTCGGCCTCGACATCGTCGAGCCCCCGTTCCTGTTCGAGCTGGACCGGCAGGGCATCACGGTGCGCGACGCCCAGCAGGCCATGCTCGACGCCCGCGTCATCAAGTCGCCGGACGAGATCATGCTGCTCAACCAGGCGGCGGCGATGGTCAACGGCGTCTACCAGGACATCGTCGACGTGCTGAAGCCGGGGGTGCGCGAGAACGAGATCGTCGCGCTGGCCAACAAGCGGCTGTACGAGCTCGGCAGCGACCAGGTGGAGGCGGTCAACTCGATCTCGGGCGAGCGGTGCAACCCGCATCCGCACAACTTCACCGACCGCATCATCCGGCCCGGCGACCAGGCCTTCTTCGACATCATCCACTCCTTCAACGGCTACCGGACCTGCTACTACCGCACCTTCGGGGTCGGCAGCGCGACGGCGAGCCAGCACGACGCCTACACCCGCGCGCGCGAGTGGATGGACACCGCCATCGGCGCCATCAAGCCCGGCGTCTCGACCGACGCCGTCGCCCGCCTGCTGCCCCGGGCGCAGGACTTCGGTTTCGAGAACGAGCTCGCGGCCTTCGGCCTGCAGTTCGCGCACGGGCTCGGCCTCGGCCTGCACGAGCGGCCGATCATCTCCCGGCTCAACTCGCTGGAGAACCCGATCGAGCTCCAGGCGGGCATGGTCTTCGCGATGGAGACGTACTGCCCGGCCTCCGACGGCATCTCCGCCGCGCGCATCGAGGAGGAGGTCGTCGTCACCGACTACGGCACCGAGATCCTCACCAAGTTCCCGGCCCAGACCCTGTTCGTCGCGAACCGGTACTGAGCGCGGGCAGCGGGCTCACCGGCTGCCTGTGGCGGGTGGCCGCCTGCCTATGGCGGGGTGGCCGCCTGCCTATGGCGGGGTGGCCGCCTGCCTATGGCGGGGTGGCCGTCTGCCCGTAGACTGTTAACTGATGACTAAAACTTCCGGCGGGCACCGGCTGACCCGCCAGACCCTGCGGGGGACGTGGGCTCCGGTGCTGCTGCCCCTCACCCCGGACGAGGCCATCGACTTCGGGCTGCTCCGTGACGAGCTGGCCGTCCTGACCGGCGCCGGGCTGGACGGCATCTACACCAACGGGACCGCCAGCGAGTTTCACTGCCTGGAGGAAGACGAGTACGACCGGATCACCGGCGTCGTCGCCCAGGCGTGCCGGCAGGCTGGCGTGCCCTGCCAGCTGGGGGCGAGCCAGATGAGCGGGCAGGCCTCGCTGCGCCGGATCCGGGTGGCGGCCGCCTGCGACCCGGCGGCGATCCAGGTCATCCTGCCGGACTGGTGCCCGCTGTCGGCTGACGAAGTGCTGGCCACGATCGACCGGATGGCCCGGGAGGCCGGTGGGGTGCCCCTCGTCCTCTACAACCCGCCGCACGCCAAGACGCGGCTGACCCCGGCCATGTTCGGCCGCCTCGCGGCCGAGTTCCCCCCGCTCATCGGGGTCAAGGTGGCCGGGGGCGACGCGGCGTGGTACGGGCAGATGCGCGACCTGGCGGGCGATCTGGCTATCTTCGTGGCCGGTCATCACCTCGCGAGCGGGCTCCGGCAGGGCGCGAGCGGTTCCTACTCCAACGTGGCCTGCATGACTCCCCGCGGAGCGGTCTCCTGGTACCAGGCCATGCGCACCGATCCGGCCGCGGCGCAGGAATCGGAGACCCGGCTGAACGCCTTCCTCGCGGCCCACGTGTTTCCGCTGCAGGCGGCCGGCTACGGCAACGCGGCCCTGGACAAGGCGCTGGCGGCCACCGGCGGCTGGGCACCGATCGGCACCCGGCTCCGCTGGCCCTACCGCCCGGTGCCTGCCCCGGCCGTGGACGCGCTGCGGCAGGCGGCCCGGGACGAGCTGCCGGAGTTCTTCCCCGCCGCCCCGTAAGCGGCGGCCGGGGCCGGTGCCCTCAGCCAGCCTGCCCGGCCAGCGCGGCCGCGACGGCCGGGCCGGGGGGCAGCAGGCTGAGCAGCAGGGCGTTGAGCACGTGATAGAGGTCGGACTTGCCGGGCCAGATCGTGCCGGCGGGCCTGCCATCGGTGTCCAGCTCGTGCCACCAGCTGCCGCCCTGGCGGTCGATGAAGCACTGGTCGGCCACCCGCCAGAAGGTGGCGTACCAGTCCGCGTACCCGGGCTGCCCGGTCGCCGCCTCGAGATAGCGCGCCGCGCCGATGGCCTCGGCCAGCGGCCAGTGCAGCCGCTGGGACGACACCTCGCGCCCCTGCCAGTCCACGGTGTAGGCGAATCCGCACCGGCTGGCGTCCCAGCCGTCCGCTACCGCGCGGCGGAACAGCTCGGTGGCCGCGGCGAGCAGGCCGGCCGCCTCGCCCGGCCCGATCAGCCTGAGCTGCAGGAGCAGCCGGGCCCATTCGAGGCCGTGACCCGGCGTGGCGCCGAACGGCCGGAACCCGTCGCCCGGCCGGTCGCGGTGGTAGTCGGGCAGCGGCTGCCAGTCCGCGGTGAAGTGCTCGGGGATGCGCCACTGCCGCGCCGCGGCGAAACTGACGAGCCGGGCGCTGATGGCCTCGGCCCGGCGCAGGTAGGCCGCCTGCCCGGTCGCGCAGTACGCGGCCAGGAAGGCTTCCACCGCGTGCATGTTGGCGTTGAGGCCGCGGTAGGAATCGGGCTCATGCCAGCCCTCGTCCCAGGAGTCCACGCAGAGGGTGGCTGACTCGTCATAGAGCCACCGGTCGAAGATCTCGGTCGCTTCCTTGAGCAGGTCCCCGGCGGCCAGGCCGGCCTGCGCCGCGGTCGACGCGGCGAGCAGCACGAACGCGTGGCCGTACGTCTCCTTGCGGGCCACCGTGACCGAACGCGCGTCGCCGCTGAGCTCGGCGAACCAGCCGCCGCAGCCGTCGTCATGGAATATCGTGCGCAACGCCCGCAGGCCATGCCCGGCGAGTTCGGCGCACCCGGGCCGGCCGAGCATGGCGCCGAGCGTGAAGCCGTAGGTCATCCGCGCGGTCGCGTACAGGTGCTTGGGCCCGGGCTGGCGCTGGCCGGTGATGGTCAGGCCATCGAATCCGCCGTCCTGCCAGTCAGCCGCGGCCGCGCAGAAGTCCAGCAGCCCGCCGAGCTGGGCCCGTATCCAGTCCGGGTGACCGGGCGGCGCGGTGTTCCCGGGGCCGGCCCGCCTGGGCCGCCTGGGCCGCCCGCGTCCGTCACGGATGCACCATGGCCTTGAGGCAGAGTGAGTCCCGGGCCACGGCCTCGATCGCCGCGCCGTAGTCGGGCAGCGCGAACCGGTGCGTCACCATGCCCTCGGTCCGCACCCGGCCGCTGCGCAGCAGGGCCAGCGCCCGGTCGAAGCTGAATGCCTGCGAGAAGGAGCCCTTGATGGTCAGCTCGCGGCGGAAGACGTCGTAGGGGCTGATCGCGAGGCTGGCCGCCTCGGGCGTCATGCCGTAGACGAACAGCGTTCCCCCGATGCCCAGCAGCTGCGCGCAGCCCGCCAGTACCTCCAACGATCCGGTCGCGTCAATCACGACGTCGAAGCCGTCCGGGGCCAGTTCAGCCACCCGGGCGCCGCCGGGGCGCTGGTCCTCCGCCGTCATCAGGACGACCTCGTCCGCCCCGTACGCAGCGGCGAGGTCCAGCTTGAACGGGGTCCGGCCGGCCACCGTCACGCGGCTGGCGCCGCTGCCCCGCAGGAGCTGGGCCAGGATGAGGCCGGTGGGGCCGGTTCCGAAGACGAGTACGTCGCTGCCCGGCCGCAACTGCAGGACGTCCAGGCCGTGGACCACGCACGCGACCGGCTCGGCCAGGGCGGCGGCCTCCGGGTCGAGGTCCCCGGCCGGATGGCACTTGCCCGCCGGGGCGACCACGTACTCGGCGAAGCCGCCCGGGTCGGTCACCCCCATGGCCCGCATGCTGGCGCAGAACTGGGGGCGCGCCCGCCGGCACTGGCGGCAGTGCCCGCAGGCGATCATGTTGTCCAGCGCGACCAGGTCCCCTTCGGCCAGGCCGGTGACACCCGGGCCGGTGCCGCTGACCACGCCGGCGATCTCGTGCCCCGGGGTGAGCGGGTAGACGGGGCCGAACTCGCCCGCGTCCAGGTGCACGTCCGTCCCGCAGACCCCGGCCGCGGCCACCCGCAGCAGCACCTCCCCGGCCGCCGGCACCGGGTCAGGGCGGTCCCCGTAACGCCAGCGCCGCGGGGCGTCGTAGACGACGGCCTTCATGCCGCCGCCTCCGCCAGCGCGACCCGGGTCTTGAGCCCCTGGCCGCGCCGGCTCCGCTCCAGGGCTTCCGCCGTGGCCGCCAGGGGCAGCGGCGGCTCGTGCAGCAGGCCCACCGGCAGCGTGCCCGCCGCGAGCAGCCGGGCCGCCCGGCCGAAGGTATGCCGGACCGAATTGACGCCGACGATGGTCAGTTCCCGGGCGACGATGTCGAACGGCTCGAAGGGGAACGACCGGCCCGGCCCGCTGATCCCGAGCAGGGCGATCCGCCCGGCCCGGCGCGTGACCGCCAGGCCGTCAGCGACCGCGGCCGGGTTGCCGGTGGCGTCCACGACCACGTCCCAGGTCGCGTCCAGTTCGCGGACCGAGGTGCCGGTCCGGCGGGCCCCGAACGCCTCGCCTGCGGCCAGGCGTCCGGCGGTGCGGTCCACCAGGTCCACCCGGCCGCCCGACATGGCGAGGAGCGCCGAGGCGAGCAGCCCGATCGGGCCCGCCCCCAGGACGAGCACGTCCTGGCCCAGCACGGGCCCGAGACGGTCCACCGCGTGCAGCACGCAGGCCAGGGGCTCGACCAGGCCGGCCTCGCCCAGCCCGAGCGGCTCCGGCAGCGGCTCACAGCGGGCCCCGTTGACCGCGACATAGTCGGCGAGAGCCCCGGGCGCCGTGGTGCCCAGCCCGCCGCCGTCCAGGCACATGTTCGTCCAGCCTGCCCGGCACATCGAGCACGCATCGCAGTAGTCCATCGGGTCGACCGCCACCCGGGTCCCGGTGGCCAGGCCGCGGACCGCCCGGCCGACCTCGACCACCACTCCCCCGAACTCGTGGCCCGGGATGACCGGGTAGCGGACCACCCCGTAGTCGCCGTCCAGGACGTGCACGTCGGTCCCGCAGATACCGCAGGTGTCCACGGCCACGACGACTTCATGATCGCGCGGCGACGGGTCCGGGACCTCGGTAACGGCCAGGTCACCCGGGCCGCGGACGACCGCGGCCCTCATGTCCAGGCCCCGGCGGACCAGAAGGCCGACGCGGCCAGCGGGTCGGATCCGGGCGCCAGCGCGGCGATCTCGTCGAGCACCGCCACGGGATCATCCGCGCCGTAGACGAGCGCGCCGGGGATGACACCGTCGGCGCCCGCCGCGGCCAGCAGCGGGACGGTATGCCGGCGGACCCCGCCGTCGACCACGATCGCCGGGTGGTGCGGTGACCCTTCCCGCAGCCGGACCAGATCGGCGACCCGGGCCGGGGTCGCCGGATCCAGCTGCCGCCCCTTGACCCCGATGGGCGTGCCGAGCAGCAGCAGCCGGGTGGCCAGGCCGAAGAACCCGGCCGCCCCGCCGGTCGGCTCGTCCAGCTCGATGCCCAGCCCCGCCTCGCAGCCGGTGTCCCTGATCTGGCCCAGCACCCCGGCGACGTCGTCGCAGGGACCCGACTGGACGGTGATGATGTCGGCGCCAGCCGCGGCGAAACGGCCGATCCAGTAGCGGGGGTCAGTGACGTTGAGATGAACCTCGATCCGGGCCGCGGTGAACGCCCGCAACGCCTCGACCAGGTCCGGGCCGAAGAGCAGTTCGGGCACGTTGTGCCCATCGAAGACATCGATGTGAAAGCCCTCGACGCGATCCTCGACCCGGCGCACGTCCTGGCCGAGCGCGAGCAGATCGGCTGACCAGAGCGAGACGAAGGCTTCCATCGGCCATCTCCTCCGCGGGCGGGAACGCTCGCCCTAGACGCTGCACATCAGTACCATGACACTTGGGCCGACTCCTGTAAACAGTCAACAGGAATCATGTGAGGGAGGTCGCTGGCGTGACCGTGGCCGGCGTAGACCTGGGCGGCAGCAAGATCGCCGGCGTCCTGCTGGACGAATCCGGCACGGTCCGCGGTGAGCTCTGGCAGGAACACCGGATCCAGGGGCCGGACCAGGCGGTGGAGCTGATCGGGGAGGTCGTCGGCGAGCTGATGGCCCGTGAGCCCGCCGCCGCCCGGGTGGCCGGTGAGCCCGCCGCCGGCCGGGTGGCCCGTGAGCCCGCCGCCCGGGTGCCCGCGGGCAGGCTGCCCCCGGGAACGCCGCCGCGGGGAGCCGCCGTGACCTCCGGTCGGTGGGGCTGGCCGTCGCGGGCTGGCTCAGCCGGGACCGGCAGGACGTCCGCAGCGCCGTCAACCTGGGCATCACCGCCACCCCTCTGGCCCGGCTGGTGCAGGCCAGGCTGAACTGTCCCGTGATCGTGGAGAACGACGGCAACGCGGCCGCCTACGCCGAGTTCACCCGCGGCGCCGGGCAGCAGGCCCGGGTCCTCATGCTGATCACGCTCGGCACCGGGGTGGGCGGCGGGATCGTCAGCTCGGGCACGCTCGTCCAGGGCAGCCACGGCCTGGCCGGCGAACTCGGCCACATTCCTGTCGAGCGGTCCGGCCCCGGCTGCATCTGCGGCGGCCGTGGCTGCCTCGAGCTCTACGCCAGCGGGGCGGCCGTGACCGCGCAGGCCCGGATGCGGGCCGGCCAGCCCGAGGGCGCCGCCCTCCTGGCCCTGGCGGCCGGCCAGCCCGGGCAGATCACCTCCCGGCAGGTCGTCCAGGCGGCCCGGGGCGGTGACGCCTGCGCGGCCGGGATCCTGGCGACCGCCGGGCGCGCCATCGGGCAGGCGGTAGCCCAGGTGATGCCGGTCGTCGACCCCGACCTGGTCGTCCTCACCGGCAGCCTGGCCACGTCAGCCGGGGACCTGATCCTGGCGCCCGCCCGGCAGGAGCTGGCCCGCGAGCACGCGCTCCGGACCGTGCTCGATCCGGTGCCGATCATGCTCAGCCAGACCGGGCCGGGAGCCGCGGCGCTCGGCGCCGCCGAGCTGGCCCGCCGTCATCCCGCCGCACGGGCCCTGGCGCTCGCCCGGCCGCCATTGCCTCGCTGACCCCGGACCTCCGGGCCCAGGCCCCCGACGACGAGGACGTACTCATGACCCAGGACCAGACCACGCCCGGATCAGCCGCGGATGACGCCGGGCCACCCCTGCCCGGGCCAGCACTGCGGCTCGGCCTGATCGGCTGCGGGCGGATCGCCCAGGTGGCCCACCTTCCGGCCATCGCGAAGTCCGCGGACGTGCGGCTCGTCGCGGTCAGTGATCCGAGCACCGTCCTGGCCGACGCGGTCGCCCGGCGCTACGGCGTGGCCGGCTACACCCGGACCGGCGACCTGCTCCAGGCCGGCCTGGACGCGGTGCTGATCGCGGTGCCGGACCGCTTCCACCGCGACCTCGGCGTCCGGGCGCTGCAGGCGGGCCTGCACGTGCTCATCGAGAAGCCGGCCGCCGTCACCAGCGCAGAGGCCGGTGAGCTGCTGGACATGGCGGAGAAGCTCGGGCGCAAGGTGCAGGTGGGGGCGATGCGCCGGCACGACCCCGGGATCCAGTACGCGCGGGCCGCGGTGGACAGCCTGGGCGCGATCGCGAGTGCGACCTTCTGGTACCGGCTGCCGACCGTGCTGCGGGCCAGCACGGAAGCGGCGCTCTTCCCGCCGATCGCCGTCGACCAGTCGGTCCGGTCCGCGGAGGCCCGGTTCAAGGCGGACCGCGAGACCTACCTGCTGCGCACGCACGGGGCCCACGTGTTCGACGCCGTCCGCTACCTGCTGGGCGACGTGAGCCAGGTCCGGGCCGAACTCTCCCGCAGCGGCGCCGACCTGCACTGGCGAGGCTCGATGCGGGCCACGCGGGCCCCGGCGTCGTTCGAGATAAGCGCCAACATCCACGCGAACTACGCCGAGGGGGCCGAGGTATTCGGCGAGCGCGGCGCGGTCAGCATCCGGTCCTACTTCCCGTTCTACCGGCAGGCCAGCAGCGTCCGGGTGTTCCGCGAACAGTCCCTGGAGTGGACGGCGCCGGATTACGGCGCGGTCGACCCCTACCAGCGCCAGCTGGAAGCGTTCGCGCGGGCCGTGCGCCGCGACGAGCCCACCGACCCGGACGCCCGGGACGGCCTCGAAGCCCTCCGGCTGATCGAGGCGACGGCGGCCAGCGTCCAGGCCGACGGCACGCCGGTCGGGCTATGAACGCCGACCTGGGTATCTTCGCCCGGACCTTCCCCCGGGACACCGCCACGCAGGTGGCGCAGGCGGTGAGCCAGGCCGGCTACGGCCTCGTCCAGCTCAACCTCAGCAGCTTCGGCCTGCCCACGATCCCGGCGGGCCAGGCGCTGGCCGGCCTCGACCTGGCGGGCATCCGGCGCACCTTCGCCGGCCACGGGATCGGCATCTGGGGCGTCTCGCTGACCTACAACATGATCGATCCGGACCCGGGGCGGCGAGACCGGGCCACCGCCCGGGCCAGGGCGTTCCTGGAGCGGATCCCCGAACTCGGGGCGCAGTTCGCGACCGTGTGCACCGGGACCCGCGACGCCTCCGACATGTGGCGGGGGCACCCCGGGAACGCCGACCAGAGCGCGTGGGACGACCTGCGCGCGACCCTGGCCGAGCTCCTGCCCGCGGCCCGGGCGGCGGGCGTCCGGCTGGGGATTGAGCCGGAGATGGCCAACGTGGTGTCCAGCGCGGCGGCGGCCCGGCGGCTGCTCCGCGAGCTGGGCGGCGACTCGGCGCTGGTCGGGATCGTCCTGGATCCGGCGAATCTCGTGGACCCGTCCACGGCCCCCGGGCAGCAGCGCATCCTGGCCGACGCCTTCGGCAGCCTCGCGCAGGACATCGTCTGCCTGCACGCCAAGGACGTCGCCGGGCAGCCTGGCTCCGGCTACGCGGCGGCCGGAACCGGGCTGCTCGACTACGAGCTGATCGCCGGCCTGCGGGCCGCACTCCCCCGCCCCGTCCCGGTGATCGTGCAGGACGCCAGCGAGGAGGACAGCATCCGGGTGCGGGACATGCTCAGCGGGCTGCTGCACCGCCATCCCTGGGTGGGCCCGTGAGGACGCGGCCCGCTGGCGGCCCGCCGGATAGCGGCCCCTTGGATAGCGGCCCGGCCGCGGGCGGCGCGGCCGCTGCTGGCCCGCCGCTGCGGCCCGCCCGCCCCGGCGGCGAGCGAACACTATGCCGACGTGGCCAGTTACCGGCTCGAACCCGGCCGCGCCACGCCCGGCCGGCCCGCGCCCGGCGCCGTGCTGATGCTTCACGGGCTGGGCGGTGACCGCGGCCAGCTGTGGCCGTACGCCGGGGGCGACCAGGCGCGGACCCGGCTGGCCCCGGATCTGCGGGCGCACGGAGCCACCATGCTGGTCGGCGACCCGGGGGACTTCACGTTCGCCGGGCTCACCGCGGACCTGACCGCCCTGCTGGACCGGCTCCGGTTCCCGCCCGCGGTGGTGGTCGGGATGTCGATGGGCGCGGGCGTGGCCGTGGCCCTCGCGCTGCGCGAGCCCGCCCGGGTGCGCGGCCTGGTGCTGATCAGGCCCGCCTGGCTGGACACCGTCCCGCCCCCCAACCTGCTGCCGCTGATCCACGTGGGCTCGCTGCTCCGCCGGTACGGAACCCAGGCCGGCCTGGCCCGGTTCACCCAGTCGGCGGAGTACGGCCGGGTCCGCCACCGGTCAGCAGCGGCGGCCGGAAGCCTCACCGCCCAGTTCAGCGCCCCGCACGCGGTGCCGCGCGCGGTGCGCCTGACCCACCTGCCCTGCTCGGCGCCCTTGCGCCGGATTGGTGAGCTGCGCCAGGTCCAGGTGCCCTCCCTGGTCATCGGGGCGCGGGCCGACCCGCAGCACCCGTTCGAGATGGCCCGGATCTGGGCGTCCGAGCTGCCCGGCAGCCGGCTGCTGGAGGCGCCACGGCGCGACACGGACCCGGCCGGGTACCACTCCTGCCTCACGGAGGCCAGCACCGGGTTCGCCGCGGCCCTCGATCGTGAACCTGGCCAGGCCTAGCGGAACGGGCTCTTGAACTTCCTTCGGCTTACGGTCTACTGTTAACCGACTTCAGGCCAGGGCGGTCCAGGCCTCCCGGCGCGAAGGCGGAAGTGGTCTGCGCCGGGCTGGCACGAATCTCCCGCCGGGCGTGCCGCCTCGCTGGACCGGCCGGCCTCAGGGCCGGCACCGTCGGTCTGCGTGACTCGAGGAGGAGATCATGAACGGCCTGATCGGATGAGCGAGGTTCACCCGTGGGTCGCGGAGGCCCGGCGGCGCCCCCGCTTCGCGATCGTGGGAACCTTCCTGCCCGAGTGGGCGCAGGTCAGGGACTTCGCGGTGCGGGCCGAGGAACTCGGCTTCGACGCGTACTGGGCCAATGACCATCCGCTCCGGGCCATGGACTGCTGGACCCAGCTGGCCGCCCTCGCCACGGTGACCACCCGGCTGCGGCTCATCGCGCTGGTGAGCTGCGTGTACTACCGCAGCCCGGCGCTGATCGCCCGGCAGGCGGCCGACGTGGACCGGATCAGCGGCGGCCGCCTGGTGCTCGGGCTGGGCACCGGGGATGACGCCGCAGAGTTCCGCCAGCTGGGCCTGCGCTTCCCGGCCGCGCCGGAACGGCTGGCCGTGATGGCCGAGGCGGCAGAGGTCATCCGCGGTCTCTGGGCGGGGCCGCTGACCCACACCGGGCCGCATTTCCACGTCGACCAGGCGCATGTCCGGCCGGGCCCGGTGCAGCAGCCCGGGGTGCCGATGCTGATCGGCGGCGGCGGCGAACGCACCACCCTGCGCCTGGTGGCGCGCTACGCCGATGCGTCAAACTTCGGCCCGCACGAGTGGACCGGCGGTGCCTACGACCTGGCGGCCGTCCGGCGCAAGTACGAGGTGCTCCGCGGTTACTGCCGCGACATCGGCCGGCCCTACGACTCGATCCTGCGCACGCACTACACGCCGCTGCTCACGCTGGCGGAGACCGGATCCGAGCTGGCCGCCAAGCGCAGCCGGGCCCGGATCCCGGACGCGGGCCTGCGCACGGTCCCGCTGTTCGCCACGGTGGACGAGGCGATCGTGCACTACCAGGGGCTGATCGACGCGGGAGTGCAGTACTTCCTGGCCACGGTCAACGGCCAGGACACCCAGACCGCGGAGCTGCTGGCGGGGCAGGTGCTGCCCGCGCTGAAACCGGCTGGCGGCGGAGTCGCGCAGTCCAGCCCGCCGCTCAGCGGAGCTCAGCGCGGGCCGTCACTGCCGTCGAACTCGTAGATGCCCGTGGTGTGCGCGCCGATGGCCTTGACCGCCGCGGTGCTCTTGCGGGTCCGCAGCACGCGCAGCAGCCGCCGGTGGCGGTCCAGCCATTCGGTGGTGAACTCGCCGTCCCGCACGCCCAGCTGGGCCAGATAGAGGTACAGCTGGGAACGCAGGCCGTCCCAGGCCCGGCAGAGCGGCTCATGATGGCTGGCCCGGAAGATGGCGTCGTGAAACTCGACGTCGAGCGCGGCGACCGCCTGGGGAGTGAGCGGGCGCGGCAGATCGTCGTACTGGGCGAGCACCTGCTCCATCCGGTCGAAGTCCGCACAGGTCGCCAGCTGGCACAGCCATTCGACGGCGAGCTCCTCCAGGACGGTGCGCAGGCTGTAGATCTGGTCGGCCTGCTCGCCGGACAGGGTGGCCACCGAGGCGCCACGGTGCCGGTCCACGACCACCAGGCCTTCCTGGCTCAGCCGCGACAGCGCCTCCCGGACCGGGCCCCGGCTGACCGCCAGCTGCGTGGCCAGCTCGTGCTCGATGAGGCGCTGCCCGGCCTCGAACCGGCCCATCATGATGGCGTCCCGCAGGGCGTCCACCACCTCGTCGGAGAGCACCCGGCGCGCGGCGGGACCCAACCCTGTGCCGTCAGTACCGGCCGTCACCGCAGGCTGCCCACCCTCGTCACGTTTGCGTAACTGTTGACCGTCACCCAGGCTACCGTCTGCCTCTGCGGTCCCGCTGATAAGAACAGGCGCGCCAGCATCCCGCCGTCCGCGATGAGCGGGGCACCGGTCAGGAACGAGGACTCAGCCGAGGCGAGGAAGGCGACCGCCCTGGCGACCTCATCAGGCTGCGCGGTCCGTCCGATGGCCCCGGTCCCGGGGGACACCGTGACGCCGTCGCGGGCCATGGCCGCACCGTGCTCGGCGGACATCTCGGTGTCCACCCCGCCGACGATGACCGCGTTGACCCGGATGCCGTCGTCGGCGTAATCCAGCGCCATCTGCCGGGTCAGCGACAGGACGGCGCCTTTGCTCGCCGCGTAGGCGGCCAGCCGGGGCACGGTCGCGACCGCGTGCACCGAGGAGATGTTCACGATGGCGCCACCCCCGCCCGCCCGCAGGTGCGGGATCACCGCGCGGGACATCAGGAAGACGGACTTGACGTTCACCGCCATGACCCGGTCCCAGGTGTCTTCCGGTGTGTCGTGCACGGCGTGACAGTCCAGGATCCCGGCGTTGTTGACCAGGACGTCGATCCGGCCGAAACGTTCCGCGATCACGCCGACCGCCCGCTGCGTCTCGTCCGCTCGCGACACGTTGACGGTCAGGTACGCCCGGCTGGCGTCCTCCGGCCCCGGCCGGGCGGGCGGCTCGATGTCGAAGCTGGCCACGGTCATGCCCCGGGCCGCGAGCGCGTCGGTCACGGCCGCGCCGATACCACGGGAGCCGCCGGTGACGATGGCCACCGGGCGCGTCGGATCAGCCACAGCGTTCCTCCTGATCAGGTACGGCCACCCGGGTGCCGTGGCCGCTGCAGACCTCGGTCACCGGTCCCGCCCGCGTCACGGCAGGAGGCTACCGGATTCGAGCTCGGCCATCAGGTCGGCCAGCCGCGGCCCGAGCCGGCGGGCGATGCCGTCCGGCGCGGCCGGCATCGGAGCCCGCACACCGCCCAGCGGGACGCCGTGCCGTGATTGCGCGAGCAGCTTGATGGCCGACATCCACTCCAGCGGCCCGAGATCGGCCAGCATCTCGTCGCGGAATTTCAGCGCCTGCCCGAGGACCTTCTCCGCCGTGGCGGCATCCCCGGCGCGGGCGGCGGCGACCCCGGCCACCAGATGCTCGGGGAGCACGTTGGCCAGGCCCGGGATGGAGCCCGCGGCGCCGGCCTGCACCGCCTCGACGATGGTGTGTTCCGCGCCGACCATGACCTGCTTGCCCGCGTCCAGCACGGCCCGGGTGTAGCTCAGGTCACCGCCCGAGTCTTTCACCCCCCAGACCGGGAGCCCGGCCACCACCGGGACCGGCACGGGCGGCGCGAACTCGGGGATGTGGTAGAGGAGCACCGGATGAGCGCTGGCGGCCAGGATCTCGCTCACGTACCGGCGCAGCCCATCCTCGCCCAGCGGGTGGAAGTAGAACGGCGGGAGCAGCATGACCGCCGTGGCGGGCACGTCGTTGACCGCCTCGACCAGCTGGAGCGCCGTATCGAGGCTCGACTCGGTGATGGCCGGCACCAGCGGCGTCCCGGGCAGGGCGGCTACCAGGGCGCTCAGCACCGCCTGCTTCTCGCGCAGGCTCAGCGACGGGCCCTCGCCCGACGTGCCGAACGGGACCAGGCCATCGACCCCGGCCTGGACCAGCCAGCGCGCATGCTCGGCGGAGCGCCCGGGATCGGCGCTCCCGCCGGGGGTGAAGGCCGTCAGCGAGGGGGCGTAGACGCCGGAAATCACCGTTCCACCTCCGGTAGGGACATGTTGTTGACTCCATCACGAAAAACTGATTACTGTCAACAGGTGACCAAATCGAGAAGAGCTGGCCGGCACCCGCAGGTTTTCCCCGGATGAGCTCGTCACGCTGGCCGGGCGGGCGCTCACCGCGCTCGGCACCCCCGCGGATATCGCGGAGCAGGTGGCCCGGTCCCTGGTCCTGTCCAACCTGGTCGGCCATGACTCGCACGGGGTGATCCGGCTGGCCCAGTACGCGCCGTGGATCGCCGACGGGCAGATCCGTCCCGCGGCCGCCGCGGTCATCACCCGGCGGGAGCGGGCCGCCGCCATCGTGGACGGCGGCTGGGGCTTCGGCCAGCCCGCCGCCCAGCTCGCTACCGGGCTCGCCGCCGACCTGGTCCGCGAGCATGGCGTCGCCGCGGTGACCATCCGTGACTGCAACCACGTCGGGCGGCTGGGTGAGTATGTCGCCGAGCTGGCCCGCGGCGGCCTGATGGGCCTGGCGTTCTGCAACTCCGGCGCGGTCGTCGCCCCGTTCGGCGGCACCGGCCGCGCCCTGGGGACCAACCCCTTCGCGTGGGCCGCACCCGGCGCCCCGTACGGCCCCCTGGTCCTCGACTTCTCCACGGCCGGGGTCGCCGAGGGCAAGCTCCGGGTAGCCGGGGCCGAGGGCCTGGAGGTCACCCCGGGGCTCATCGTCGATTCGCGCGGCCAGCCGACCACCCGCCCGGCGGACTTTTTCGCCGGGGGCGCGCTGCTGCCCTTCGGCGGCCACAAGGGCTCGGGCATGAGCATCATGATCGAGCTGCTGGGCGGCCTGCTCACCGGGATGGGCACCGCGCCCACACCCGACTACGCGGGCGGCAACGGCGCCGTGCTGGTGGCGATGAGCATCGCCGCCTTCACCGACCCGGAGGCCTACCAGACCGAGGCCGCGCGGTTCTGCACGCAGCTGGTCGCGGCCGGGGCCGGGCCGTCCGGCGGCTGCGTGCTGCTGCCCGGCGAGCTGGAGGCCCGCACCCGGCGCGAGCGGCAGGACCAGGGCATCCCGGTCGGCCAGGGGGTACTCGACCTGATCTACGCCATCACCGATCCGCTAGGCGTGAGCCGGCCGGAGCAGGTCAGCTAGCCACTCCAGCTGGGCCTGCCGCTGGAAACCCTCACCGCCCTCGTGGTCGTTGTACGGGTACTCCAGGATGCGGCGCGGGCCGCCGTAGGCGTTGTACGCGGCGTACACCGTGGACGGCGGGCAGATCTCGTCCTGCAGGGCCACCGAGAACAGGGCGGGCGCGGTCGCCGAGCGGACCAGCGACGCGACGTCGAAGTAGTCCAGGGTGCGCAGCACGTCCTCGGTGCGGCGGCGGTCGGTCTTCAGGTACCGGGCGATCTCCAGGTACGGCCCGCGCTCGGCGACGCTGACCGCCCGGCGGAAGTCACTCAGGTACGGCACGTCAGCCATCACGCCGGCCAGGTCGTCGCGCAGCCCGGCGACCGCCAGGGCCAGCCCGCCGCCCTGGCTGCCGCCGGCCACGATGACCCGGGCCGCATCGATCTGGCCGTTGCAGCGCGCGGCGTTGACCGCCCGTACCGCATCGACGTAGAGCCGCCGGTAGTAATAGGTGGCCGGGTCGAGGATGCCGCGGGTCATGAAGCCGGGATGGGAGGGCCCGGCCGGCTCCGGGTCGGGCGTGTCCCCCACCGAGCCGGCCGCCCCCTGGCCCCGGGTGTCCATGATGAAATGCGCGTAGCCGGCCACGGCCCAGAACACGTTCTCGTGGGCCAGCCCGCGCCCGCCCCCGTAGCCCACGTACTGCACCACGCACGGCAGCGGGCTGGCCTGGCCGGCGGGCAGGTGCAGCCACCCGCGGACCGGATGGCCGCCGTAACCGGCGAAGCACACGTCGAAGGTGTCCACCAGGCGCAGGCCCGAGTCGGCCGGCTCGAACGTGGCCGCCACCGGATAGCGCGCCGCGTCGGCCAGCGTGCCGGCCCAGAATTCGGGGGCATCCACCGGCCGGGACCGCCGGTTCTGGTAGCGGCGCAGCTCGTCGAGGGGCAGGTCCGGCAGGGACATCGTTACCCGGCCCCGCCCGCCCGCATCGCGGCCCGTACCGACCGCTCGATGTCCGCGGCCCCCGGCGTGAGCGCGTCGAGCAGGACCGGGCTGTGCGGCACGGGAGCGAAGCCGGCGCCGACCCGCAGGACGGGCGCCGCCAGCTCGCCGAACAGGCTCTCGGACATCGCCGCGGCTATCTCACCGCCCACCCCGCCGTGCCGGTACGCCTCGGTGGCGACCACCAGGCGGCGGGTGCGCCGGGCCGACTGCTGCACCGTGTCGAGGTCCAGGGGCATGAGGGTGCGCATGTCGATGACCTCGACGTCGATGCCATCGGCCGCGAGGCTCTCGGCCGCGCGCAGGGCCTTGCCGACCATGACCCCGTAGGTGGCCACGGTGACGTCGGCGCCGGGCCGCCGGATCGTGGCCTGGCCGAAGGGCACCAGGTCGTCCGGTCCGCCCGCCTCGCCGCGCAGCCCGGTCAGCATCTTGTGCATCAGGAAGATGACCGGGTCGGCCCCGCGCAGCGCCGTCTTGATCAGGCCCTTGGCGTCCGCCGGGGTACTCGGCATGGCGACCAGCAGGCCGGGGACATGGCAGAACCAGGCCTCCAGGCTGTTGTTGTGCTGCGCCCCGCCGCCGGCGAAGCCGGTCGTGCCCCGGATGATCAGCGGAACCGGGCGGTTCCACCAGTAGCGCACCTTCGCCGCCTGGTTCACGATCTCGTCCATGGCGCCGAACGCGAAGTCAGCGAAGTTGAGGTCCACCACCGGGCGCAGGCCGTCGAGGGCCGCACCCACCCCGGCCGCCACCATCGCCGCCTCGGAGATGGGGGTGTTGCGCACCCGGTCGCGCCCGAACTCCGGCCCGAGCCCGGTCACCTGGGCCCAGTGACCACCCCGCTCGTACAGGTCGGTGCCCATGACCAGGATGCTCGGGTCCCGGGCCATCTCCTCGGCCAGGCCATCGCGGTAGGCCCGGGACAGGGTGGTCCGGCGGCTGGTGACCTGATTGCTGTCGGTGGCGGTCATGACCCGGTCCTTATGTTCAGCTCGGTGGCGGTGACTCCGTCGGTGACTGTGGCCGGGTCGGGCAGTGGCGCCGCCTCGGCCGCGGACACGGCCGCGGCGACCCGGTCCCGGGCCCGCCCGGCGGCCTGCTGGTAGCCCGCGTCATCCAGGTCCCCCCGGGCCACCAGGGCCGCCCGCAGCCGCTCGATCGGGTCGCGGTGACGCTCCCACCAGGCGACTTCCTCGGCCGTGCGGTACTGACCGCGCTCGCCGATATCGTGCCCGAGGTGCCGGTAGGTCAGGGCCTCGATGAACGTCGGGCCGCCGCCAGACCGGGCCAGCGCCGCCGCCTGGGCCGCGGCCCGGTGCACGGCCGCGACATCCTGGCCGTCGACCTGCACGGCCGGCAGGCCGAACCCGGCGGCCCGCCCGGCGATCGAGTCACCCGCCATCGAGTCGCGGATCCGGGTCTCGACCGCGTACCCGTTGTTCTCGCAGACGACCAGCAGCGGCAGGTGCCAGGCCGCGGCGAGGTTGACGAACTCCCACACCCGGCCGGTGTTGGCGCCGCCATCGCCGAAGAACCCGGCCGCCACCCGCGGCTCGCCCCGGTAGGACTGGGCGAGGGCGGCGCCGAGGGCCAGCCCGACCCCGGCCCCGACGATGCCGTTCGACCCGAAGAAGCCAACACCGAAGTCAGCCAGGTGCATATGACCGCCGCGGCCTCCCGAGGAGCCGGTCCGCTTGCCGAACAGCTCGGCCATCATGAGCGCCGGGTCCATCCCCTTGGCCAGCGCGACGTGATGACTGCGGTGCGGCGCGGCGGCCACATCGTCCGTGCGGAGCACCGAGCCGACCCCGACGGCGACCGCCTCGTGGCCGATGGCCGAGTGCATCCCGCCCGGGATGGCGCCCGCCGTGGCCAGCGGGCCGGCGGTGGATTCGAACTCGCGGATCAGCAGCATCCGGTCCAGCCAGCTGGCCGCCTCGGCCGAGGACGTCTCGCCCAGGTCGATGCCGGTACCGGGCAGCGCCTCGGTGATGTCAGTGTGGGCTCTCACCCGCCATCCACCTCAATCCAGGTCAGTACGGTCCCGGTCGGGATCTCGACATCGATCTCCACGAGATGCGGTCCCAGGATGCCCGTGGCCGGGCTCTCCAGGGTGACCTCGGCCTTGGCCGTCTCGATGTCGACCACGGGCTCACCCTCGGCCACCCGCTCGCCGGGCTGGTGCAGCCAGCGCAGCACCACGCTCTCGGTGTCGGCCATTCCGTAGGTCGGCACCGTCAGTTCCACTTTCGACATGCTGCTCCTTATTCGCCGATCGTGCCGCCGGCGTTGAGGGCCAGGTTGCCGCCGTCTACCGGCAGGATCACGCCAGTGATCATCGCCGCGGCGCCGGAGGCCAGGAACGCGACCGCGGCCGCGACCTCGTCCGGCTCCGCGAGCCGGCCCAGCGGGATACCGCGCAGGAACGTGTCGATCAGCCGCCCCTCGGCGCTGGGGTTCTCGCTGAGCGCCCGCAGGCCGTCGGTGGCGATCTGGCAGGGCGCGACGGCGTTGACCCGGATACCGTGCGGGGCCCAGGCGACGCCCAGTTCCCTCGTCATCTGGTCCACGGCGCCCTTGGACACCCCGTACGGGAAGTTGCCCCGGCCCAGCGACGTGCTGCCGCCGATGGAACTGATGTTCACCACCGCGCCGTGCACCGGGCTCCCGGCCCGGGCCGCCGCGATGAGCCGCTCGGCAAAGCGCCTCGCGCAGAGGAAATAGCCGGTCAGGTTGATAGCCAGGGTCTGCGCCCAGATCTCGTCGGTGATCTCCAGGCTGGCCTGGCGCGGGTTGATCCCCGCGTTGTTCACCAGGATGTCGGCCGGCCCGGAGGCGGTCACCTGGTCGAAGGCCGCCGCGATGCTGCCGGCGTCGGCGACGTCACAGCGGATCGCGTCGGCGCTCCCGCCCGCCTCGCGGATCTGGGCCACGGTCTGGTCCGCGCCCGCGGCGTTGATGTCCAGCACGCTGACCCGGGCACCCGCCCCGGCCAGGGTGCGCGCGATAGCCCGGCCCAGGCCGCTGGCTGCCCCGGTGACGGCGGCATGGCGGCCGTCCAGGTTCACCAGCGGACCGGTCATGACGCGGGCTCGGCGGTGGCCGCGACCGGCGCGTTGGCCGGGGAGCGCGCGGGGCGGCCGGACAGCACCCGCTGCACGTCCTCGCACGCGCGCACCGCGACATCCCGCTGAGCCTCCTGGGAGTACCAGGCGGTGTGCGGCGTGATGAGGATGCGCGGGTCGCTGAGCAGCGGCTCGTCTCCCGGCGGCGGCTCCTGGGCCAGCACGTCGAGCGCCGCCCCGGCGATGTCCCCGGCGCGGACCGCCGCGGCCAGCGCGGCCTGGTTGACCAGCCCGCCGCGGGCGGTGTTGATGAGCACGGCCGACGGCTTCATCGCCCGGAGTGCGGCGGCGTCGATGAGATGCGCCGACTGCGGCGTCAGCGGGACGTGCAGGGACAGGTAGTCGGACTCGGCCAGCAGCGCCGCCCAGTCGGCGGGCTCAGCGCCGGCGGCGACCACCTCCCCGGCCGGCCTGAACGGGTCGCAGACCAGGACCCGGAGGCCGAGGCCGAGCGCCTTGACCGCCGTGGCCTGCCCGATCCGGCCGAACCCGGCCAGGCCCAGGGTCTGGCCGCGGAGCCTGCGGATGGTCCCGGCGCCGGTGGAATCCCACCGGCCATCCCGGACGAGGTCCAGGTACTGCGGGAGACGCCGGGCCCAGGCCAGCAGCAGCGTGATGGCGTGCGTTGACACCTCGTCCACCGAGTAGTCGGAGACGTTGGTGACCAGGATTCCCCGGCGGGCGGCGGCGGCCAGGTCGATGCTGTCCAGGCCGGTGCCGACCCTGGCGATGATCTTGCAGGCGGGCATGGCCTCCAGCATCGTGTCGGTGATCTCCTGGACGGTGACCAGCACCGCGTCGGCGTCCTCCAGCTCGCGGCCCAGCGGAACCGGTATGCCGCTCAGGTGGCGGACCTGGTAGCCCATTCCTTCCAGCAGGTCGGTCTCCAGGGGCGTCTGGGCGCGCTCACCGTAGGCGATGACGACGGTGGCCATGGCTAGATCACCGCCGCGGCGGCGCCCGCGGCGCGCGGGGCCAGCCGCGGGCCGGACTCATCCAGCCGGGCGAGGATCCGCCGGAGGCCGGCGGGGCGGGTGGCGCCAGCCCGGTTCAGGCCGGCGGGCGCGTCATCGTCTCCCGGCCCGCAGGCCCGGGGGTGGCCGCCTTCGGCGCAGTGACTACCGAGTCGCATCGTTTCTCGCGATCATGATCGTTATAGGGGGGTCCGTTTGCTGGTCGTCAGCCGAGCGGGGATCTGGTCGCCGGTTTCTGCCTCGTCGGCCGGGTCGGACATGGAGTCCAGGTAGCTCTGCAAAATCCGCTCGTAAGCGAATGAGATGTGCTCGGTGATCATCTCCGCCGCCGCATTCTCATCCCCCCTCCTGATGACCTGGAGAATCTCCGCATGTCCCTTGACCGTTCCTTCGCGCCAGTCGGGGCTGGCCACATTGCGGGAGAGCATGAACCAGTAGGTAGGCAGCCGGATCTGCTCCCACGCGTTCGACAGGCGCTGATGGTGCGCGGCCTGGTAGATGGTGTCGTGGAATTCCACGTCCAGCCGGGCCGCGTCCCGCTCCGTGATACGCCGGGAGAACGCGGACTTCATCTCGTCCAGGCTCCCGTCCATCTCGCCCAGATCGTTGGTGTCCCCCCGCTCGATGGCCAGCCTGATCGCCAGCGGCTCGAGAGCCGAGCGCAGCGTGTAGATCTCCTGCAGGTCGTTGCGGGTGAGCTGGACCACGGACACGCCGCGGTTCCGCGACGACCGGACCAGGCCCTCGCGCTCGAGCAAGATAAAGGCATCCCGCACCGGGCCCCGGCTGACCTCCAGCCGCACGCTGAGTTCTTCTTCGCGCAGCCGCTGGCCCGGGCTGAGCTCGCCATGCAGGATGGCATCCCGCAGGCGCTCGGCGACATCCTCGCCCAGGCTCTTGCGGCTCGCCGGGGTCAGCGCCGACGGCACCTTTCTGATGCGCTGCGGTGACATAGTCCACTCCTCATTCGCCGACGATCCGTCAACGAATTATCACCAGCAGGCATGCTGGCCACCCAGTCCACCGGAGTCATTGCACAATGTTGACAGTCTCCAGTTAACTCAAGCGCAAGTCAACATAGAGTTGGCCTCCCGGGACTGTCAAGTCCCGCCTGCGGCCGCCCGGCCCCCGCCTCCCAGCGCGAACGGCCCGGCGCCCTGCCCACCCCGACGACGTGCGGCCGCGCCCACGCAGGCCTCTCCCCGGCTCCATGTCGCGTTCTGGCCGCTGATCCGCGAAGGAAAGGTAACGACCGAAATCCGTTTATCGTAACTTGTTGACAGAATACGCTGAGCTGACCGAGTATGCGACCACCGGCTCCGCAACGGGAGAGCGCGATGCACAGATGCGAGTTCTCCGCCACTACGCCAGGCGGCCCATCGACCGCACGGGCAGGGCACCGGCGCCCGAGCCACGTCCGAAACCCGCGCACAGCAACCCGGTATGGGCAGCTGTGTCACCTTTGGGCTATTTTCATCTGACCGTCCTCAGCGGTCAGCCTCATCAGTGGCAAGGAGGGAACGTGCGCCTAAGATTCCTGGCCGCAGCCTGCGCGGCGGTCGGCTTGCTGGTCAGCGCATGCGGATCATCGTCGTCCTCGGGAGCATCCGGCAGCGGCTCGGACGCCGTCGCCAAACAGATCACGATCTGGACGACCAACGCGGACTTCTGGACCTATCAGTCCTCACACCTGGCCCCGTTCACCAAGGCCACGGGCATCAAGGTCACGGTGAACGCGATCCCGGAAGCCGGCATCCTGGATAAGGAGACCATCGCCCAGCGCGCCAAGTCGAGCTCGTTCGCGATGTACGAGGGACCGACGTCACTGATCAGCCAGGACGTCGGGCTGCTGGGTGGCGTGCCACTCAAGCCACTGGTCGCCAACAGCAAGCTCAAGGTGAGCGGCTTCAACCTGAACGACATGTCCGAACTGGGCGACTGCTCCCTGAACGGCACCCTCTACTGCCTTCCGCAGTTCGTGGACGGCGCGATCCTCGCGTACAACAAGAAGCTGCTCAAGCAGGCCGGGATCACCACCCCCCCGACGACCTGGCCCCAGATCCTGGCCGACGCGAACGCCGTCACCCAGAAGACCGGCACCCCCGGCTTCTGCACCCGCGGCAGTGAGGCCGGCGCGGCCATCGCGACCTTCCACTTCGGCGAGGCGTACTACATCCCCTACAGCGCCAGCAACAAGGGATTCATGGTGGGCCCGAAGTGGAACTCACTGCTCGCCTCACCGGGCGCCCTCAAGTGGGCCACTCTCTACCAGCAACTGATGACCAAGGATGCCCCCAAGGGCGTCGGGGCCTACACCGCGGTCAACTGCGTCAACGACTTTGACCAGGGCAAGGTGGCCATGGACTACGACGGGATCACCACGTTCACGGGCCACGAGTTCGCCCCCGCGGCGGGCTCGCCCATCGCGGGCGTGGTCGGCTTCCAGGCCCCGCAGTGCCCGACCAGCAGCCCGTGCATGCCGCTCGGCCCCTGGGGCATGTTCATCAACCCCAACGTCCCCCAGGACCAGCAGAACGCGGCCTGGAAGCTCATGCAGTACCTGTCCACGCCGGCGTTCAACCGGGCCGAGATCCTGGCCCGGGACGAGCCGGGGCTCGCGGTTGACAAGTCGGTGGCGAGCTCGGACATCAAGGGCGTGCCCAGCGATTACCTCCAGGCCCTGTCCTACGTCGCCGCGCACGCCGAGCCGGCGCCGTTCCCGCCCTCGACGGCCTTCAACCAGAGTCAGCAGGACGAGGAGATCGCGATCTCGCAGCTCATCAACGGCACTCCACCCGCCAAGGCCATGGCGTTCGCCGCCAGCGGGCAGGACACCGTGTTCAAGCAGGCGGGCCTCCAGAAGTAGGAAGACCGCCGGCACCAGCGCGGCCGGGGCTGGCTCCTGTCAGGAGCCAGCCCCGGCCGCCGGCCCGGACCGCCCGTCATGGCGTCCGCCGGGCCCCGACAGCGAGGGGGCAACCATGAGCGGGCAGCTTGGCCTGGACGGCCCGGGCCCCCAGCCCGAACTGCTCAGCCAGCCCAGCCGGCGTCCCCCCGGGCCAGCCGGCCGCCCGGGGCCGGTCCGCCCCGGCCCGGCCCGTCAGGTCGCCCTGCGGACCTGGAGCGCCTTCGACCGCAAGTTCTTCCGGATCGCGGCCATCCCCGCGTTCCTGGCCGTGTTCGTGGTCACCGTCATCCCGTTCCTGGCCGGCTTCGGGCTCAGCTTCTCCAGCCTGAACAGCGTCCACAACCACGTCTTCCCGCCCACCCTGGCCAACTACAAAACGATCATCACCGATCCGGTGACCCACACCGTCCTGCTCAACACCGTGATCTACGTCGTCGCCGCGGTGGTGCTCGAGACCGGTTTCGGGCTCCTGCTGGGCGTGCTGCTGGCCAGCAAGCACCGGTTCGTCACCGGGTTCCGGGTGATCTTCCTGCTCCCGCTGACCGTGGCCAGCGTGGCCGCCGCCATCAGCTGGAGCGCCCTGCTCAACACCTCGCAGGGCTGGATCAACTACTACCTCGGCCTGCTGCACCTGCCCCAGCCGAACTGGCTGGCATCATCCGCGGCCGCGATGCCCTCGGTCATCATCACCGACATGTGGAGCGGGGTCCCGGTCGTCGCCGTCATCGTGCTGGCCGCCCTGATCGGGGCGCCGCGCGACCCCATCGAGGCCGCCATGGTTGACGGCGCCTCGGCCTGGAACCGGTTCCGCTACGTGACGTTCCCGGCCATCATGCCCGCGGTGGTGCTGGCCGCCCTGCTGCGCACCGTCGCCGCGTTCCAGCAGTTCGCCCTGTTCGAAGTCCTGACCGGAGGCGGTCCGGGCCTGAGCACCACAGTGATCAATTTCTACGTGTACCAGCAGACCATCGTGTACGGGAACGTCGGCTACGGAGCCGCCCTCGGGGTCCTGCTGGTGGTCGTCATGGCGGTGCCCCTGCTGCTCCTGTTCGCGCTCATGCGCCGGCGCTGACGGCAGCGCGGACGGACCAGCCCGCCGCAACGAGGAGATGGTTAAAACGGCAGCAACGGTGAATCAGCCGCTCCGGGCACGACGCCGGTTCCTGCAGCGGCACGCCAGCCTGGTGGTCACGCTCGTTCTTCTGCTGCTGGGCGCGGTATTCGTCCTGCTGCCCTTGTACTGGCTGCTGTCGACGGCGTTCAAGAACGGCAATGACGCGTTCGCCCTGCCGCCCCGGTACGTCACGAAACCCACGCTGTCCAACTTCACGCAGATCCTCGGCGGGCAGTTCGCGCACTACGTCCTGAACTCGGTCATCGTGGCTATCGGCTCCACCGCGGTCGCCCTGCTGCTCGGGGTCCCAGCGGGCTACGCCTTCGCCCGCTCGCCGATCAGGGGAGCCAAGGTTTTCAACACCTGGTTCGTGCTGGCCTACGTCGCGCCGCCGGTCGTCTTCATCATCCCGCTGTACATCATGTACCAGCACCTGCACCTGCTCGACACCTATCAGGGGCTGATCCTGGCCTATGAGACCGGCCTGCTGCCGTTCACCATCTGGCTCATGCGGGTCTACTTCAACGAGGTCCCGCGCGAACTGGATGAAGCCGCCTGGATCGACGGATGCAGCAAGATGCGCGCTCTGTGGAAGGTGGTGCTGCCCACCGTCTGGCCCGGCCTCACCACCGTCGGGCTGCTCGTGTTCCTGGCCTCGTGGGGAGAGTATTTCGGGGCGCTGATCCTGACCGGGCCGCACACCGAGACCGCCCCCGTCGCCGTCGAGGGCTACATCGGCACCACCTTCGCCAACTGGAGCGAACTGGCCGCGGCCGGCGTGGTCCTGGTCGTTCCCGCCTTGCTGGCCACGATCGTCGTGCAGCGCGGTTTCGTCCGCGGGCTGACGTTCGGTGCGGTGAAACAGTAAGCAGCAGGCGGCTGCGCGAATACCGCAATCCGTGCACCAGCGGTCAGGTTAGCTTGCCAATAGCCGGGGCAGGTGCGGGCCATCACCCGGAAAACCTGATTTACATTCAACGCTGCTTCAAGATTGTCTATCCTCTCGGTATGAGGCCGGCGGAGCCGAAACATCGGGCGGCAATCCGGGAAAAACGGGCGGAAAGCGTCGGCTGCCCCCGCATTTACCTGCACATCGGGGAACCGAAAACAGGGACGACGTTCCTCCAGGATGTGATGTGGGGCAACCGGTCGTGGCTGGCCGCCCAGGGCGTCGTGCTGCCGGGCTACAGCCACCAGGATCATTCCCGGGCCAGCCGCGACCTGCGTGAGACCCCGAGGGTGGCGTCAGACCCGGCCCAGCCCTGGGCGGGTGAATGGGACGTCCTGACCCGCCAGGCGCTGTGCGCCCGCCAGACGGCGGTGATCTCCGACGAACTGCTCGCGGCGTGTACCGCCCGGCAGGCGGACCGCGCGGTCCGCTCACTGCTCGCGGCCGAGGTGCACGTCATCCTCACCGTGCGGGACTTCGCCACCCTGCTTCCGGCCGAATGGCAGGAAAAGGTCAAATGCGGCAGCACCGACCGATGGGAAGAATGGCTCGACTGGGTCACCGATATCGGGCCGGCCGCCGACCGGCGGAGCCGGGCATGGTTCTGGAATGTGCATGACACGCTGGCCGTCCTGGACGCGTGGTCGCAGCACATCCCCCCGGACCACGTTCATGTGATCACCATGCCCCGGGAAGGCCCCGCTGAGGAACTCTGGATGCGCTTCGCCTCCGTCCTCGGCATCGAATCGCGCGGTATCGACCTCAGCCGGGCCCGGGCTAACTCCTCGCTCGGGCTCCCGGAAGCCGAACTGCTGCGCCGGATGAACGAGGCGCTGCCGGGTGAGATGCCCGAATGGTTCTACACCCGGCACATCAAGCGGATCCTGGCCCACGACATCCTGGGCGCCCGGCCGCGGCGGACGCGCCTGGCCGTGCCCGCGGCCCGGCAGGCCTGGGCCCGGGACCAGGCCGAAGGTCTCGTCGCAGGCCTGCGCGACGCCAAGTTCGCCGTCGTCGGTGATCTCGGGGAACTCCTCCCGCAGCCGGTGAGAGGCCATCATGCCGAGTCACCGGACCAGCTGGCGGACCGCCTGCTGCTGGAGGCCGCCGTCCGCGCGGCGGCGGCCTTCGCCGATCGCCAGTACCAGGCGATGTACCTGGCCACGGCGCCCCGGCGGGCACTGGGCGGGCCGCGGCAGCTGGCCAGACGGCTGGCCTGGAGAGCGCTGAACGGGCCATCGGCCCGGCGGGCCCTGCGCCGCGCCAGTCATCTCCGGGCCGTGCGCCACCTGCGAGTGATCATCTGGCGCACGCTGACCCGTCCCGCCCACCACTGCGCAGGCGTGCGGACCGCAGGTCCCGTCAGTCCCGGTCCTCGTACCGGCTCGCCTTGACGTACCCGAAGAACGAGCGGCGCTTGATCAGGTCGGCGACGTTCGCGGGAACCATGGTTTCCCAGGATGCGTCGTTCGCGGCGATCCGGCGGAGCACATCGCGGCTGAAGATCGGCAGGAACTCGGGCTTGTAGTTGTCGAGGTGGACGAAGCTGCCCCGGCCCGCGAGATAGTCGTACAGCGGCTGCAGCTCGGGCCGGACCCGGATGTCGTTCACGGTCGTGAGCTCTTCGCCCGGCGAAGGCTGCAGCGGGTAGACGTAGAGCTTCAGGTCGTTCTTGAACAGCCGCCCGAAGCTCTCCAGGATCCCGCCGGGCAGCTGCACGTGGTTGCTCTCGTCGAACAGGTCGATGAGGCTCGGCACCCCCATGACCATGCCGATCCGCTCGCTGGTCCGCTCGGCGATGTAGGCGGCCAGGCGGTAGTAGTCGAAGTAGTTGCTGATCAGGACCGTCATGCCGCAGGCCGCGAGCAGTTCCGCGCGGGCCAGGAAGTCACGCCGGTCCACGTCGGGCCCGCCCGCGAGCAGGTTGCGCATGGTGATCTCGGTGAGGGCCAGCACCGGCTTGCCCGCCACCGCCGGGTCTTCCTCGAACCGGGCCCGGGCCGTCTCCAGCATGTCCAGGTTCACGTGCGTCGGCGGGCGGAAGCTGCCCCGCTCCACCAGGATGGCCTTCTTGCGCAGCACCTCGCTCGGCTGGAGCACCTCGCGGTCGGGACCGAACATGGCCACGCCGCTGAGGCCGAGCTGGACCAGCTTGAGCGCCATCAGCCGGTTGTCCACGCCGCGGAACTCGATGCCGCGGAACTGGATCATGTCGATCTCGATGCGGCCCGTGGTGAGGCGGTCGAGGAGGCTCTCGATGAGCTTGTCCGGCTCGTGGTGCTGGAAGAACGCCCCGTACAGCAGGTTGACCCCGACGATCCCCAGCGCCTCTTGCTGCAGCCAGGCCTCGACGTCGAGCATGCGGACGTGCATCACGATCTGGCTCGGCTCGTCGCGCGGCTGGGCCTGGAACTTCACGCCCATCCAGCCGTGGCACTCGTTGCCGCCCCGGAAGCTGCGCGCCACCACGGTGTCGGCGAACGCGAAGAAACAGTTCTCGTCACCGCGCTCATCGTCCAGCCGCTCGACGTTGAGCTGGAATTCCTTGTCGAGCATGCCCTGGAGCCGCCCGGCGGAGACGTACCGGTCCGCCTTGCCGTACACCGCGTCGCTCACGGCCATGTCGTAGGCGGAGATGGACTTCGCGATGGTGCCCGCGGCGCCGCCGACCCGGAAGAACCAGCGCACGACCTCCTGGCCGGCCCCGATCTCGGCGACTGTCCCGTACCACCGCGGATCGAGGTTGATCCGCAGGGCCTTCTGGTGGGTGTCGGATTCGTGGGCGCCGATGACGAGTTCGCTCATCCGTCCCCCCGCCTGCTCCGGCCGCTTGGGCAGCCAGGCATCGTGGTTCAAAAGTCAGGCCCGACATCAGCGTCCGCCGCGCAGATTGTACTAATTGCGCGGTGACCAGCGCCAGCCCGCCGGGGGATCAATCAGGCGGCCGGTAGCCCGTTCCTCAAATCGATCGCGATAAGCCCAGGCCGGGCAGTTCCGCCGAGCGGGCAAAGTGGCGGCTGAGTAGCTGGTCGAAATCCTCGGCGCGCAGTGGCGGCGAGAAATAGAAACCCTGCGCCACCTCGCAGCCGATCATCTTGAGCCCGGCCACCTGGCTCCCGGTCTCCACGCCCTCGGCGACCGCGGCGATGCCCATGGCGTTGGCCAGGTCGATGACCGCCCGGACGATCGCCGAGTCCACCGGGCTCTCGGCCACGCCCTGGATGAACGCCCGGTCCACCTTCACCTCGTGGACGGGGAACTGCTTGAGATAGGCGAGCGAGGAATGCCCGGTGCCGAAGTCGTCGATGGCCAGGCGCACGCCCAGCCGGTTCAGCTTCTTCATGATCTCGCGGGCACCAGAAAGGTCTTCCATCACCATGCTCTCGGTGATCTCGAATATGAGCAGGTCGGCGGGCAGGCCGGTCGCCTCCAGCAACGCTCCCACCTGCGCCGGGAGCCCGCTTTCCTGGAACTGCCGCGGCGAGAGGTTGACGCTGATCGGCAGGTCCACGCCGAGCCGGTCACGGATCGAGCACACCTGCTGGCACGCCTGGCCCATCACGTAACGGCCCAGCGGCAGGATCAGCCCGGTCTCCTCGGCCATGGGGATGAACCTCACCGGGCTGATCAGCCCGTTGGCCGGGTGGCGCCAGCGCACGAGCGCCTCGGCGCCCACGATCTGCTCCCCATCGAGCGAATAGAACGGCTGGTAGTGCACCTCGAGTTCGTCCCGCTCGAGTCCCTTGCGCAGGTCGGCCTCGAGCTGCAGCCGCTCGGACGACCGGGTCCCCATGGACGCCTGGTCGAACACCTTGTAGGTGCCTCCCCCGCCCTTGGCCTTGGCCTCGTACATGGCCACGTCGGCGTTGCGGAGCATGTCATCGGCGCTCTTGCCCGGCTCGGTCAGGGCCACGCCCACCGAGACGCTGGCCACCAGCTCGTAGCCATCGGGCAGCACGATGGGCCGCTGGACAGCGGCGCAGATGCGCCGGGCCGCGGCGATCGCGACGTCCACCTCGCCCACGTCTTCCAGCAGCACCACGAACTCATCGCCGCCGAAGCGGGCCAGCAGATCGCCGCTGCGCACCATGGCCTTGAGCCGGGCCCCGATCGCCACCAGGAAACCGTCGCCGGTCACGTGGCCCAGGCTGTCGTTGATGCTCTTGAAGCGGTCCACATCGACGAAGATCAGGGCGTGGGTCTTGCGGTCCAGCACCGACCGCCGCAGCGCCTGATCCAGGCGGTCCACCAGCAGCCGGCGGTTCGCCAGGCCGGTGAGGCTGTCGTAGCAGGCGTTGTGGTGGAGCTCGTCCTCGAACGCCTTGCGCTCGGTGATATCGCGGAAGGCGATGACCGCGCCCGACGGCGCCCCGTGCTCACCACGGCCGACGCGGTGTAGGCGACCGGGATGACCTCGCCGCCCTTGCCGCGGAACCGGGCGTCATCCTCGCGGACCGTGCGGCCGGTCCGCATGGCCTCGCGGGCCGGGACGAGCAGGAAGTCGGGGGCGGCCGGGGCCCCGTCGCTCACCGGATCGTCGATCATGATGCCGAGCGGGGGCAGCTCGATCATGTCGGCCGCGGCCGGGTTGACAAAGGTCAGGCCCCCGCCCGCGTCGATGGCGCAGACCCCTTCCCCGATATTCAGGGTGATCGAGGAGAGCGTCTCCCGCTCGACGTGGACCTGCTGGTAGAGCTCGGCGTTGGTGAGCGCCCCGCTGCCCACGGCGGCCAGGGCCTGCAGCAGGCCCCGGTCAGCGTCATCAAACGGCTCATCCCTCCGCCGTCCCGAGGCCACCAGCCACTGCGGCCGGTCAGCGACGATCATCGGGGCGGCCAGCTGCCCGGGGCCCGGCGCGTCGGCCGTCAGCATGGCCCCCGGGCTGCGCAGCAGCCGCCGTACCGCCCCCAGGATCGTCTCGAGCACGGCCTGCTGGCGCAGCCCCCGGTTGGCCTCCAGCGTGGCCTCGTACAGTCCCTTCATCCGGCTCCGGTCGTGCAGGGCCGCGAACCGGGCGCTGATCAGCTGGCGTTCCAGGACGAGCGCCGGGGATGGCCAGGGCCAGGGCCCACAGGTGCGCCTGGATGGCCAGGGCCAGGATCAGGCCGGACAGGGCACCCACGCCGGCCAGCGTCATCTGGATCGGAAGGTCGCTGGTGAACTCGTTCCAGGAGGTGCCCATCGGCAGGACAGACGCCGGCGATGAGGACCGTGTTGACGAGAACGTAGACGCGCCACCCCGGCGACCATGGCGGCCAGCTGGCCCGCGGTCAGCGAGCCCGAGGGGACAGCGATGCTGCGGCTCACGGCGAGTCCCAGGCCCGCCGCGATGAGCACCTGGCCGACGTTGAAGGCCGACTTGATGAGCGGGACGCCGGCGGACCGCCTGGGCCAGGATCGTGGCCAGGGCCAGGGTCCCCAGGGTGAGCAGCGGTGGGACCAGCAGGGCGAGGATCACGAAGAATCCCTCGTCCATGTTGAAAGCCTCGGACTCACCGCCCCGGTACACGACGACCGGCCACACCCAGCTGGCCAGGGCGAGGACGCCCATCGCCGCGGCGACGATCCACTGGCTCTCGCTGACCAGGCCCAGGCCCGGCTGCCGCCATCCGGCCACGCCCAGGGTGACCAGGCCCCCCGCGACGAAGCGACGATGATGAGCCGGGTCACCCGGGGTATCGGGCGTGCTCTTCACGGCCCGGCTGCCCGCCGGGCTGGTCACTTCCATGCTGAGCTGTCCCAGGCCGAGCCGTTCCAGGCGGTCCCGTTCCAGGCTGACCCGGCCCAGCCCGCATCGTTCCAGGCCCGGCCGGTCCAGTCTTCGCCGTTCCACGAGGCCCCGGCCCAGCCCCCGTCGTTCCAGGCCCGGCCGGTCCAGGTCAAGCCGTTCCAGTCGGCGCCGCTCCACGCCCAGCCGTTCCAGTTCCCGCCGCCGCCGGGCGCCTGATTCACGCTGAGCCCGGACCACAGGCTCGCGTTCCAGGTGTCGGCGGAGCCGGTGGGCGACAGGGAGACCGTGGCGCCCAGCAGGGCGCCGATCAGGCCGGTGGCTGACTGGTGGAAGTCCATCGGGCCCGCGGTGGCCGCGGCGTAGGCGTTCAGGGCCCCGTGGCCGTCGACGAAGGGGTTCCCGACCGGGCCGGGGTTGGTGGTGCCGAGCAGGCGTGCCTTGACCTGATCCGGGGTGAGACCCGGATTGTCCGCCAGCACCAGCGCCGCCGCGCCGCTGGTGATCGCGGCGCTGAACGAGGTGCCCGAGCCCACGAAATTGGCCGCGCCGACCTGGGCCGAGGGGTACTGGGTGTCGATGGCCGAGCCGGGTGCGGCCAGGCTGACCACGGACCGGCCCGACGTGACCAGGTCGGGCTTGGCCCAGCCGTCGCGGGAGGTCGGGCCGGCGCTGCTGAAGTCGGCCATCTCGTCGTCCGCGGTGGACGGCGTGGCCATGTCGTCCAGGGCGCCGACGGTGATGACCATCGGGTCGTCGCCCGGCGACAGGATGGTGCCGTTGAACGGGCCGGCGTTGCCCGCGGACGTCACCACCGTGATGCCCGCGTTCCACACCGCCTGCACGGCCTGGTCCAGCGGGTTGGTGACCGTGGACTGGCTGGACTGGTACCCCAGGGAGAGGTTGAGGACCCGGATGCCGTAGAGGGCCTGGTGGTCGACCGCCCACTGCAGGCCCGTGATCAGCGTGCTCAGATGGGTGACGCCGGTCAGCCCGGCCACCTTGATCGAGACGAGCTGAGCGCCGGGCGCCTCGCCCGAGTACTGCCCGTTCGACGACGCGCCGTTGCCGGCGATCAGCCCGGCCACGAACGTGCCGTGCCCGTACGTGTCCTGGAACGGGCTGTTCCCGCCGGTCAGGTCCACCCCGCCGATCAGGCGGCCCGAGAAGTCGGGCAGGTTGTCGATGCCGGTGTCCAGCACGGCCACGGTGACGCCCTGGCCGGTGTCCCCCTGCGCGGCCAGCTGGGTGGCCCCGGTCTCCTGGAGGAACACGTCTGACGGCGTGTGCGGCCCGGTCGACTCCGGGTTGGCCTGCACGTTCACGGCGGCGTCCGGGGTGACGGTGATGCCCGGGATCGCCCCCAGCACCGGTTCCAGGGCCGCCGGGATCAGCGCCTCGACCCCGTTGATGAGGTGGAACTGGGTCAGGATGGTCCCGCCCAGGCCCAGCACGGCGCTGACCGGGCTCAGCAGCCCGGTCGCGGTGACGATGACGGTGTCCAGCGGGCTCGCGGACGCGGCCGGGACACCAGCCATCGACGTTCCCGTTAAGGTAGCCGCTAGTATCGCGGCCGTTGCGGCGATCCGCCCTTTCTTCCGGCGGACGCGCCGCGCCCGGGAACCGACACCTGCGCCGAATGAGACATAATGCCACATTTGGCAGCCCCTCCCCTTGGGTGCCTTTTGATCCACCCACGGTACGCAGGTCCGCCCGCTTTTGGAGGGGAATTAGCATACACAAGTTGCGATTCTGGCCATTCCCATCTAATTCAATGGAAATTAGTAGTCAGCCCAGAACTCCGAATATGATTAGTAATTCCGGGGGAAATTTGTTCGGAACATGTCGAGATAACCGATATGCGCGTTAGAGCCGAGCTGACTGGGTGACCGTCGGTCGCGGACCGGCGACCGTCAGTGCATCTGCTGGCCACCGCTGACGTTCAGCGCCTCGCCGGTGATATTCATGGCCAAGTCGGACGCGAGATACGCACACGCGTGGCCGATGTCCTCCGCAGACTGCGGCCTGCCCAGCGGGATCCCGGCCAGGAAGGCCTGCCAGCCGGTTTCCCCGTCCAGTTCGCGGAGGATCCCCGTGTCCGGGTCGTCCCACAGCGGCGTGCGCACCACCCCCGGGCAGACCGCGTTTACCGTGACGTTCTGCGCCGCCACTTCCTTGGCCAGCGACTGGGTCAGCCCGATCACGCCGAACTTCGTCGCGCAGTAGTGCGCCAGATTCGGCAGTCCCTCCTTGCCGGCCATAGAAGAGATGTTGATGATCCGCCCGGAGCGCCGCTGCAGCATCGACGGCAGTACGCGCTGGGTCACCACGACGACGCCGTGCAGGTTCACTCCCATCAGCCGGTCCCAGTCCTCGTCGGTGATCCCGAGAAACGGCGCGACGCTGGAGATGCCGGCGTTGTTGACCAGGACGTCGACCGGGCCGAGGTCCTGCTCGACCCGGGTAACGGCCTGGTCGGCGGCTGCCCGGTCGGTCACGTCGAGCCGCACGCCGAGCTTCGGGGCCGTCCCGGACAGCCCGGCGGCCACGGCGTCTGCGGCGGTACCGTCCAGGTCACCGATGGCCACCGAGGCGCCCGCGTCCGCCAGCACCCGGGCGATCCCGGCCCCGATCCCGGAGGCGCCGCCCGTGACCAGCGCGACCTTCCCGGCGAGCCCGTTCACCGCGCCTCCCCCCGGCGCCGGTGCTTCCTGGAGGGCGGGCAGCACGTGCTTGGCGATCAGCTCCAGCGACGCGGTGCTCTGCTCGACCGGCATACCCGGCGGCCGGGCCCAGAAGATCAGTTCCTCGTATCCGAGCCGCTGCTGGCTGGCCTGGATGGCGGCGAGGATGTCGTCGGGCGTGCCCACGAAGTAGTGCTCCGGGGACAGCACCGCTGGGTCGGTCAGTTCTGCCCCGTGGGTGTCGTCGTCGCCGGCCGCGGAGAACCACTGCCGGTACGCGTTGAACTGGTACATGAAGTGGTCGGCGCAGATCGCCCAGGCCTGGTCCCGGCTGGCCGCCGCGAACAGCACCCGGTTGGTGGCTACCCGGGGCGGCCCGGCCGCCGGGGCCAGCTGCGAGCGGTAGGCGTCGTACAGGTCCGGGCCGGCGCCGGAGTCGGGCATGAAGCACACGCCGTACCTCGCGGCCCGGCGGGCCGCGGCCAGGCTGTTGCCGCCGACCCAGATCGGCGGGCCGGGCTGCTGTGCCGGCGGCGGCCCGACCACCACGTCGTCGAACCGGAAGTGCCGGCCCTGATACGAGAAGGGCTCACCCCGCCAGGCCAGCTGCAGGATCTCGATGGTCTCGTCGGTGCGCGCACCGCGCTCGCGCTTGGGCACGCCGAGCACGGCGAACTCATCCGGCTTGTAGCCGGGCGCCAGCCCCACGTTGAGCCGGCCGCCCGAGAGCTGGTCGATGACCGCGAGGTCCTCGGCCAGCCGCAGCGGGTGGTGCAGCGGGGCGAGCAGCACGGCGGTGCCCAGCCGGGCGCGTGAGGTCCGCTCGGCGAGCGCGCCGAGCACGGCGCGTCAGGGAGGGAAGGTAGCCCTCCTCGCTGAAGTGATGCTCAGAGATCCAGATCGAGTCGAAGCCGAGATCCTCCGCGTAGGCCGCCTGATCCATGGTCTCGGCGTACAGCTGCGGCCAGGGCACCCGCCACCGGGCCGGGTTGCGGAAGTCGTACCAGACGCCCAGGCGGGTCACGGGCCCACCTCGATCAGGACCTTGACCTCGCCGGTCCCGCGGGTGATGAGGCGCTCGAAGCCGTCGGTCACCGCGGATTCCAGCGGCACCACCGAGCTGACCACCCGCTCGACGGGCAGCCGCCCGCTCGCCACCAGCCCGACCACCCGGGGGAAGTCCTGCACGGGATAACACCAGGTGCCGATCAGGGTCAGGTCCTTGAGGGCCAGCGTCTCGGCCCGGATGGAAGCCGGCCGGATGTGCAGCGCCGTCTGCACCACCGTGCCGGCCGGGCGCACCGCGTCGATGCACAGGTTCAGCGCGCTCTCGTGGCCGGCGCATTCGACCGCCAGGTCGGCCCCGATCCCGCCGGTGAGCTCGTCGATCACCTCGGTGACCGGCCCGGCGGCCGGGTCCGCGGTGATCACCTCCCCCAGGCCCTCGCCCAGGGTGGCGCGCCCGGGCCCGCCGCGACGGATCCGGCTCGGAGATCACCACCCGGCGGGCCCCGCCCGCGAGCGCATACAGGGCAGCCAACGATCCGATCGGGCCGGCCCCCGTGATCAGGACGGTCTGACCGGGCTGGAGCCGCCCGCGGTCCACGCCGTACGCGGCGACCGCGGCCGGCTCGATGAGCGCCGCCTGCCGGGGGGTCATGGTGTCCGCGGCCGGTATCACCTGCGCGGCGGAGACGATCGCGAGGTCGGCCAGCCCGCCCCAGGCGCTGCTCAGCCCGGTGCAGGCCATCGTGCGGCACAGATGGCCGAGCCCGCGCACACACTCGTGGCAGTGGCCGCAGGAGATGAGCGGCATCACCGTGCACAGGTCCCCCTCCCCGACGTGGCTGACGCCCGGCCCGGTCGCGGCCACCACGGCCGAGAACTCGTGCCCCAGGATCTGCGGCAGCTCCGCCCCGGTCAGCGGGTGCGGGCGGGCCGGGGTCACGATCGGGCCGTCGGTGTACTCGTGCAGGTCGGTGCCGCAGATCCCGCACATCACGGGCCGCAGGAGCACCTCGCCGGGGCCCGGCGGGCCGGGCTCGGACACCTTCTCGACGCCCAGTTCACGTGCGCTGATGGAAGCGCAGCGCGCGCATGGCTCACCTCGTCAGCTCGTGGCCGCAGCGGGCCGGGTCTCCAGGTAGCGGGCGATCCCGGCGGCATGGCCGCCCGGCCGCTCGTAGGCGTTCTCGACCAGTTCCAGCGGATAGCCGTCCGGGTCGGCGAAGTACACCCAGCGCCAGCCGGCCAGCACGCCCTCGTCCACCACGTTGATGTCCGAATAGAACCGGACACCCTCGGCCTCGAGCGAGACCTTGGCCGCCAGGATGTCGTCCACCTGGAAGGCGACATGACTGGCCCCGATGCTGTGGGACAGCAGCGGGCCCTGGGTCTGCGACGGCGGTGTCCGGTACTCCAGCAGTTCTAGCCTGGGTGTCACCGAGTTTCAGGCAGACCTGGCGCAGCGCGGCGCCGGGCACGCCGACGCCATGACCCAGTTCCGGGCCGTCGAACCAGGGGCTGGGCTCGGTGCTGATCTCCAGGCCGAGCAGGTCGTGGTAGAAGTACACGGACGCGTCGAGATCGCGCACGGTGATCCCGACATGACTTTGTGCCCGCATCAGCTGCATGATGGCCCTCCTGGACGCCGGTCTTCCCGGACGCCGGGCGCCATCAGGCCGACCCCGCGACGTCCACGACGATCTTGCCGTGGGCCTTCCGCTCGGCCAGCGGGCGCAGCCCGCTCCCGACCAGGTCGTCGAGGCTGATGACATCGCCGAGCACCGCCGCCGCCAGCGGCGTGCTGGCCAGCAGGCGGACCGCCTCGGCCAGGTCCTCCCCGCAGACGTGGGCCAGCGTGCCGTGCACGTCGATCTCGCGGGTGGACACGGCGAACAGGTCCACCGGCACCGGATGGGGCTGGAGCCCGACGATGACGACGTCGCCGCCGCGGCGCGCCATGGCCAGCGCCGCCGCCGGGCTGGCCGGGGCGCCGGACGCCTCGATGACCACGTCCGCGCCCTGCTCTCCGAGGGCGGCCCGGACGGCTGCCGCTGCGTCCTCGCGCTCCGCGTTCACCGTGGTCGCCGCGCCGAGCGTCGCGGCGGTCTCCAGCCGGCCGTCGGCGACGTCGATGGCGATCACCGGGCCGGCGCCGAGGCCCGCCGCGGCCGCGATGATGAATGCGCCGATACCGCCGGCGCCGATCACCACGCAGGACCGGCCGGGCCCGGCGTGGCCGCGCCGGGCCGCATGCAGCGCGACGGCCAGCGGCTGGGCCATCGCGGCGGCCGTGTCGCCGAGGCCGTCCGGCACCGGGCGGCAGATCGACGCGGGCGAGCAGCACCAGCTCGGCCAGCCCGCCGTCCCGGTGCAGGCCGAGTGTCTGGTAGCCGGCGCACAGGTTGGTCCGGCCCGCCGCGCACCACTCGCACGTCCCGCACGAGATCCCGGCCCCGCTGACTACCCGGGTCCCAGGCGGGAACCCGTCCGTGCCCGGCCCGGCGGCGGTCACCGTGCCGGTGAACTCGTGGCCGAGGATCACCGGCGGCCGGGCGAGCAGCGGCCCGTGGTCCCACTCGGCGGAGTCGGTGCCGCAGCAGCGCGGCCTTGGAGACCCGGATGAGCAGTTCGCCGGGCCCGGGCGCGGCAGGCTCGGGAACCTGCTCGATCCGGACGTCCCCGGGCGCGCGGAAAACGGCCGCCTTCACGGTGCCGCCCTCACGGTGCCACCGTCATCTGGGTCACCGCCATCTGGATCTCCGTCACGGTGCGACCTCGATGTGCACCTTGATGTTCCCCGAGCCCAGGGCGGCCGCACCGAGCGCGTCCGTGGCCGCGCCGAGCGGGTAGCGGGCGGTGACGATCGGGGTGGGATCCACGACGCCGCTGGCCAGGAAGCGGATCGCCTGCGGCCAGATGCCCGCCGAGCCGACGATGCCCTGGATCCGCAGCGACCGGGCCTGGATCAGGCCCAGTTCGGCCGGGACGGTGCTGCCGACGTCGATGCCGACGTAGACGATCCGGCCGTGGTTGCCCGCCAGCGTCAGCGCCTGGGCCATGGCCTCCGGGTGGCCGGCCGACTCGATGACCACGTCGAACAGCTCGCCGCCGGTCAGCTCGCGGGCCTGCTCGGCCACGTCCCCGGCGCCCGGGTCGAGGACGGAGGAGACGCCGAGCTCGGCGGCCTTGGCCCGGCGGTCGGGCCGCGGCTCGATCAGCGTCACCGCCGCGTTGCGGCCGACCGCGGCCATCGCGGACAGCAGGCCGATCGGGCCGCCGCCCAGCACCGCCACCCGGTCGCTCGGGTCGATGACCCCGGCCCGGACCGCCGCGTAGGCCACGGTGAACGGCTCGACCAGGGCCGCCTGGGTCCACGTGAGCTGGGCGGGGAGCTTGTGCAGCCACTCGGCCCGGGCCACGAAGTACTCCGCGGCCGCCCCGGAGATCGAGAAGCCGAAGTGGTCCCGGCCGCCGGGGCCGACGACGCACTCCCCCACCACCGGGTCACCCGGCTTGACGTCGTCCACGCCGGGACCGGCCTCGGCCACCTCCCCGGCCCACTCGTGGCCGGGGGTGACCGGGTACCGGATCGGGATGATGTACCGCCCGGCCAGCAGCTCCAGGTCGGAGTGGCAGATCCCGACGGTGCGCGACCGGACCAGGACCTCGCCCGGCCCGGGTGCGGGGCATTCCGCCTCGGTGACTTCCGCCTGGCCGGGCGCTGAGAAGACCAGTGCTCGCATGCTCTGTTTCGCTCCCTCGCGACTGTCCGTGACGTGCCGGCCGACGGCCTGACCTCAGCCGCCCTGACCTCAGCCAGCACTGACCTCAGCCGGCCTGACCTGGGCCAGCCCGCCGGACCGGGCCCGGGCCTGGGTGTAGATGCCGACCGCCACCATGACCAGTACTCCCTGGACCCAGTACTGCCAGGCCTGGGACAGCTGCAGGAAGGTGGTGACGTTCAGCAATTCCTCGACCAGCACGGCGCCGAACAGCGCGCCGATGAACGACCCCCGGCCGCCGAAGATGCTGGTGCCGCCGAGGACCACCGCGGTGACCGAGGCCAGCGTGTAGTTCACTCCCTGGGTCGGATCACCCACCCCCACCTGGGCCATCAGCAGGACACCGCCGACGCAGGCGAACAGCGCCGAGGCGACGTAGGCGCCGATCACCGTGACGCTGGGCCGGACCCCGAGCCGGAACGCGGCGGCGGGATCCGAGCCGATCGCCCGCAGGCTCCGCCCCCACCGTGCCCGGTGCAGCGCCCATTCCATCGCGATCGCGACCGCGACTGCCGCCAGGAACGCGATGGCGACCGGCCCGACGCTGTGGTTGATGGCGTTGAGGATGGAGAAGGAGATGTAGCCCGCCTGGAACGGCCGCAGCACGAGCGAGATGCCCTGCAGGGCGATGTAGGTGACCAGCGTGGCCACGATGGGCGTGAACCGGGCGAACCGGACCATGCTGCCGTTCAGCAGCCCGACCGCTGCGGCGGCCGCGATCATGACCAGGAATCCGGCCACGATGATGACCGCGCTGCGCCCGCTGTTCTCGAAGAAGGAGCCGATCACCACGACCAGGCCGGCCAGCGGTCCCACGGACAGGTCGATGCCCCCGGTCAGGATCACGCACTCCTGCCCGAACGAGATGAACGCGGTGGCGGCGATCAGCACGGTGAGCGAGGTCAGGTTGAAGGTGGACAGGAAGCGCGAGTTGTGGCCCTGCGTGTACAGGGCCAGGACCACGATGGCGATGGCCAGCACCCCGGAGGCGGCATAGTCACTCCGGCCGGCCTCGCGCAGCCAGGACCGGGCCCGGCCCAGCGCCGCGGTGCCCGCCGAGGCCGCTGGCCGCGCGGCGGCCGCCCGGGCGGCCTCATTGCGCCGCCGGGTCGAGGTCAGCATGGCGTGCGCGATGGCGTCCTCCCTGACCCGGTCGCCGCGCAGCTCGGCGACGACCTGGCCGGAGGAGAAGACCACGACCCGGTCGCACAGGCCTTCCAGCTCCCGGATGTCGGACGACACGATGACCACGCTGGCGCCGGCGTCCGCCACCTGCCGCAGGATGCGGTAGATCTCGGCCCGCGCGCCGACGTCGACCCCCTCGGTCGGCTCCTCGGCCAGCAGCAGCGTGACCTGCTGGTTGAGCAGCGCCCGGGCCAGCAGGACCTTCTGCTGGTTGCCCCCGGACAGGCTGAGCACGTTGGCGTCGATCGACGGCGCCCTGATGGACAGGTTGTCCCGCTGCGCCTCGACAGCGCGGGCCTCGGCCCGCTGGTTCGTCACGCCCCAGCGGCTGAACTGCCCGAGCGCGGACACCAGCGCGTTCTCCCGGACCGACAGGGTCCCGAACAGGCCCTCGCTGAGCCGGTCCGCCGACAGGTACACCACACCGGCGTGCAGCGCGGCGTCCGGGCGGCCTGGCTTGAGCGGCACGCCGCGCAGGTCAGCGCGGCCGGTCGCGCGGCCCAGCCCGGCCAGCGCGCGGAGGAACTCGCTCTGCCCGTTGCCCACGATCCCAGCCAGCCCGACGATCTCCCCGGCCGACGCGGTCAGCGAGACGTCGTGGAAGGCGCGGGCGGAAAAGTTCTGCACGGCCAGCACCGGGGCCTCCGCCGCCCCGGCGGCCTGCGCCCCGGCGGCGGCCTTGGCCGGGAACTCGGCCTTCACGGCCCGGCCTACGATGAGCTCGAGGAGCTGGTCGTCGGAGACGTCCTGGACTGCGAAGGTGCCCCGCACGCTCCCGTCGCGCAGCACCGTGACCCGCTGGCAGAGCTCGCGCACCTCGGCCAGCCGGTGGGTGATGTACACGACGGCCACCCCGCTGGCGGCCATCCGGCGCAGCTCGGCGAACAGCGTCGCGGAGTCGTCGGCGCCCAGGGCGGCAGTGGGCTCGTCGAGGATCAGCACCGCCGGGTCGGAGGCCAGCGCCTTGGCCACCTCGAGCAGATGCCGCTGGGCCACGGTGAGGCTGCTCACCCGCTGGCCGAGGCCGGCCCGGCAGCCGACCCGGGCCAGCTGCGACCGGGCCCAGGACGGGGCGTCCTTCCCGGCCGCCCGGACCTGGCCGGGCAGCCACATAGCGATGTTCTCGTAGACGGTAAGGTCGGGCACCAGCGCCGGGTGCTGGTAGGCGATGGACAGCCCGCGCTGGTGGATGGCCACCGGGCTGGCCGCCCCGACCGGCTCGCCCTTCAGTTCCAGCTGGCCCCGGTCCGGGGCCAGGGAACCCGCGGCGATCGCCATCAGGGTCGATTTGCCCGCCCCGTTCTCGCCCAGCAGCGCGTGGATCTCGCCGGCCTGCGCCTCGAACGTGACCCCCTTGACGCGCGTCCACGCCGTCGAAGCTTTTCCATACGTCAGCGAGCCGGAGCACCTGAACATCCTGGGCCGTCAACGCCATGACGCCTACTCCTCAGTTAATTCCGAGATTCGGCGGGGCACTCGGGAACCGGCCGGGACGGCGGCCGGGCAGCAGGCGGTCGGCCCGCTGCCCCGGCCCCCGCTGCCGGGCCCATGGGGTCAGCGCAGCGAGGTGAGGCTGGGGATGACCCCCTTGAGCGCCGCCTGCTGCTCGGTGGCCGTCAGGCCGCTGGACATGATGGCCGTGGCCGGCAGCGACTGGTTGCAGACCGGCTTGTTGGGGCTGCCCGTCACCGAGTTCTCGTAGTTCTGCTGCGGGACCACCGTGGACGAGGGCAGCTTGCCTTTGGTGGCCAGGGCGATGGTGTAGCGCATGGCGTATTCCACCATCCAGGTCTGTGAGGACACGGTGAACAGCTTGAAGTCCGGGTCGCCCTGGTGCATCGAGGCGTAGTCGCAGCCCAGCGAGTTCCCGTCCTCGGTGGCGATGACCGGGATCTTCCGGCCGGCCTTCTGGAACTGCGGGAAGGAAGCGGCCAGCGCCGTGCCGAAGTCACTGACCACGGCGTCGATCTTCGGGTACTTGGACAGCAGCGACGCCACGACCTGCTGCGTCATCGCCGGGTCCCAGTTGGTCACGTTGTAGGGCTTCTGCCCGATGATGTGGATCCCGGGGTAGTTCTTGAACACGCTCTGCAGCCCCTGGTACTCCTCGAGGCTCTGGGAGTTGGCGGGCGGCCCGCCGAGGAACACCACGTTTCCCTTGCCGTGCAGCGCGGTGGCCACGTCGTGTCCCCACAGCACCCCGGCTGAGGTGAAGTTGGTGGACAGGTAGGCGTTGTAGTTCTGCCCGGCCGTACCGCCCGGGAAGACCCGGTACGGGACCACGATGGTGCCCGCCTGGTAGGCCTTGGTCAGCTCCGGCAGCATGGCCTTGCCCGCGTCCGGGAAGTCCACGATCCCGGTGATCCCCTGCGCGACCAGCGAGTTGATGTCGGAGATCGCCTTCTGGGTGTTGCCCTCGCCATTGGCGTAGACGTACTTGGTCACGCTCGGGCACTGCGCGGCGACGGTGACCGCGGAATAGCGGGTCAGTTCGCGCCAGGTGTTGTCGCCGAAGCCGTCGGCCAGCGCGATCGAGGCCTGCTTGGGACCGCACCACGGGTACTTGCTTGATACCGCCTTGGTCTGGCCGCTCGCCGAGCTGCCGCTGCTGCTGCCGCTACTGCCGCGCGCTGCTGCCGCACGCCGCCACCGCGAGCGACACCGCCGCGACCGCAGCGGCGCCCGATGGTCATGCGTTGGCGGCGTTCCACGTCTCGTCCCGCTGGCTGGCTTGTCGTCTCATCTCGTGGTCGCTCCTCACTATGTGCCGCTTCTTCGCGTCATGCGTGAATGCAGTGGGCGGCCGGGTCTTCGTTATCTGATGTCTGGCCGCGGTGAACGGGACGGGAACAGGCCTTGGACCTGCGGCCTAGGTCACGGGGGCCCGATGGTCGTCGTACGGCCCGGGTCTGGGGTCAGCGGTGCCGTCACGGGATTCGTCGTCGGCTGGCGGATGCGCCCGCAATCGGGCGAGCAGCCGGCGTGGCCGCAGCCGCAGGCCGTACACCGTGACCGCGAGGGCCAGCGCCCCCGCCTGGACGAGGTTCTGCACTGCGGCGCTGGCCCCGGTGGCCAGCACGAACTGCTGAAGTTGGCTCAGGAACAGGGCCCCGGCCGCGCTGGCCACCACGCTGCCGACGCCGCCGAGCAGCGAGGTGCCGCCCAGGGCGACCGCCGCCACCGAGGGGAGCAGGTAGTTGTTGCCCTGGAACGGGTCCGGCTGGGAGACGATGCCGGCCAGCAGCACGCCCGCCGTGCAGTAGAGGGTGGCGGCCCCCAGGTAGGCCGAGATCTGGTAGCGGCTCCCCCGCAGGCCGGCCGCGCGCCCGGCGGCCGCGTTGGCCCCGGACGCCTCGAACCGCCGGCCGAAGCTGGTGCGCTTGATCGTCGAATTCCAGGGCCACCACGACGATCACAGCGATCAGCAGCGGGAGGGGGATGCCGGCGGCCGAGGCATTGGCGAAGGACTGCAGGGCGCTGGTCGTCTGGGTCGGCGTCCCCTGCGAGATGCCGAGATCGATCCCGTAGAGGACGGCGTTCATGCCCAGCGTCTGCACGATGGGGGTAATGCCGACCTTGGTGACCAGCAGCCCGTTGACCAGCCCAGCGGCCAGGCAGATCGCGTAGGCCAGCAGGATCGCCGGGAGGAGTTTGCCGGAGTTACCGTTCGGGAGGTGGGTCACCAGGACGACGGTCAGGGAGATGAAGCCGGGGACCGACAGGTCGATTCCCCGCTGCTGCACCACCAGGGTCTGGCCTACCGCGGCCAGGATGAGCACCGCGGCGAAGGGCCACAGCGCGGCCAGGGCGCTGCCGCCCAGGCTCTTGGGCTGGAAGACCGCGCTGACCGCGAACAGCAGCCCGGTGGCGACCCAGATGCCCGCCGACCGGCGCCACCGCGCCGCCCCGAAGCCGCTCACCGCGGCCACACCGGCCCGGTGCGCCAGGGTGCAGGCCAGCCGCGGCCCGCCGGGCCGGGACCGACTCTATCCGCCATGAGGTGCTCCGCCCGTTCCCGTTACTTCGGCGGGTAGCGCAGCTCGTAGCCGGCTTCGGCCCGGGACGCCGCCCCGGCCCAGCCCCAGATCATCTCCGCCTCCTCGGTGGCCGAGGTGTTCCGGAAGCCATGCCAGGCGCCCTGGCGGTGGAACGCCACGTCCCCGGCGGACACCGGGATCTCGTTGTCACCGTCGAGGACGATGCCCTGGCCGCGCACGAGGAGGACGAACTCCTCGGCGCCCGGGTGGCGGTGCCACTGGTGCTCCGACTGGCCCGGCGCGAACACGGCCCGGCCGAACACCACGTGCTCGGCACCCGCCGCGGCCGCGTCCACCAGGAACTGCACGCTCATGCCGACCCAGCCCTGGTCGGGCCCGAGGTTCGGCACGGGCGGGACGGTGCCGACGCCTACATGGAAGGAATCCGCCATGTCTCTCCTCATCGAGGTTCCCTGGCCATCGAAGTCCCGGGGCCGGCCACCGCGCGGCCGGAACCAGCTGGCGCGCGAGAGCCGTGGGCGACCACAGTGTTCAGTAATGCCATACGCGATGTTCAGTGAGATTAACGCGACAGGCAGCCTGGCACAAGAGTCCAGAAGGAGCACGGTTCGGCAACGCTCACGTAACAGGGCGGCCGGGCAGCCGCGAGGGAGCGCAGACGGCGGGGACTTACTCCCGGCCCTCGGGATAACGCAGCACGGTGCCCTCGCCAGTCATGGTCACCCGCGCCGCGTGGGTCTCCGGCGTCATCCGCCTGCCCAGCACGAACCAGATGCCCTCGGCAGGCTCCGTCCCCTCGTTGACCAGCAGGTGCGGCTCGGAGGAATCGAACGCCAGGGCGTCCCCGGCCTGCAGGACGTACTCGTCGAAGCCCACCTGGATCTTCAGCTTGCCTCGCAGCAGGAATGCGAACTCCGTGCCGGTGTGGCGCATCAGCTTGCCGGAGGAACTGGACCGCCCCCCTGGCTCGTACGTGACGAACATGAAGTCCACCAGGTGCGGGAGCAGATCGCTGAGCAGCTCCCAGGTGACGCCGGACTCGAGTTCCAGCTTGCGGCGCTGTTCCGGCCGGACCAGCTGGCTGGCCAGGTCAGCGGCGGCGGCCGAGGTCCCCACCGGGCCCCGGCGCACCCGGGGACCCGCGGACGCGCTCGCCACCGCGGTCGCCGTGGCCACCGCCGCTTCCTTGTCCGACAGCAGCGCGTCGATCGACAGGCCGAGCTCGGTGGCTATGGCGTAGATCGTGCTCACCGAGGGCCGGGTGCGGCCGGTCTCCACCTGGGAGAGCATGCTGGCCGAGACTCCGACACGCCGGGCCAGCTCACGCAGCGACAGCCCCTGGTTCTGACGCTCCCGCCGGATCAGGCTGCCCACGTTAACGTTCACCGATGCGTGCCCTATCTGAGTCTGACGGCGATTAACCGGAACTATACATGGTCACATCTGTTCAGTAACTCTTGACACTCGGTGTACGCGGGCGATACTACGGATGGCACCCGCCGGGGAGCCCCTGATCATCCCCGGACGCTGACGTGAAGGGGTGCCCGGGATGGTGGCGAGGAGCAGCAGGCCATGGCGATGAGAATCTCTCAGACCTTCGGCCCGAACGCTGTTGACTGGGAGAACCGCGTTGACATGGGCAGGCTTCGCGAGGAGCGGCTGGCCCGGCTGAACGCGGAACTGGAGCGGTCCGAGCTCGGCGCGCTGCTGAGCTTCGACTTCGCGAACATCCGCTACATGACATCGACCCACATCGGCACCTGGGCGATGGACAAGCTGATCCGTTTCGCGCTGCTGCCCCGCGGCGGCAAGCCGATCGTCTGGGACTTCGGCTCCGCGCCCGGCACCATCAGCTCTACAACCCGTGGCTCGATCACACCGACGGCCCCGCCACCCCCGAAGGGAGCGGCGCGAACCGGGGCCCGGGCCGGGATCTCCACGCTGCGCGGCGCGTTCCACCCCGCGGCGGGCATCGCCGAGGACGTGGCCGGCAAGATCGCGGCGGTGCTTCACGAGCACGGCCTGGCGGGCGCACCGCTGGGTATCGACGTGGCCGAGATGCCGGTGCTCGCCGCGCTGGCCGCGGCCGGCATCACGGCCGTGGACGGCCAGCAGGTGTTCATGGAAGCGCGGCGCATCAAGACCCGGACGAGATCACCCTGCTGAGCCCAGGCGTGCTCCATGGTCGATGCGGCCTACGACGAGCTGTATGAGTTCCTGCACCCCGGGGTGCGCGAGAACGAGTGCGTGGGGCTGGTCAGCAAGGTCCTGTACGACCTGGGCAGTGAATACGTAGAAGGAGTGAACGCGATCTCCGGGGAGCGCTGCTCACCGCACCCGCACGTGTACTCCGACCGGCTCATCCGCCCGGGCGATCCGGCCTTCTTCGACATCCTGCACAGCAACGTCGGCTACCGCACCTGCTACTACCGGACCTTCGCCGTGGGCAGCGCGTCGCGGGCGCAGCGCGACGCCTACGTGCGCTGCCGTGAGTACATGGACGAGGCGATCGCGCTGGTCAAGCCGGGCGCAACCACGGCCGACATCGTCTCGCTGTGGCCGCAGGCCCCCGAATTCGGCTTCGCCGACGAGACCGCGGCCTTCGGCCTGCAGTACGGCCACGGCGTCGGGCTGTCCATCTGGGAAAAGCCGATCTTCAGCCGGCTGGTCTCCCTGGACCATCCCGAGCGGCTCGAGGAAGGCATGGTCTTCGCCCTGGAGACCTACTGGCCGGGCAGCGATGGCTGGTCGGCGGCGCGGATCGAGGAGGAACTCGTCGTCACCGCCGAGGGCTGTGAGGTGATCACGAAGTTCCCGGCCGAGGAACTCCTGGTCGCGGGCCGCAAGTACTGGACCGCGGGCGGCCAGCTGAACACGCTGCGGAACGCCGAGTCGCACCTCAACACGCCAGCGGGCCGGGGCGAGACCCGCACCTCCGGGGCGGCGGTGGCCGAGGAAGCGATGGCGGGGAACCCCGTGGTGGGGAATCCGGTGCGGCAGATGGCGCCGCGGCCGCGGTGGGCCTGGCGGACTGACCTCCTGGCGCTCAGGACGGCAGCAGGTCCAGGCCCAGATCGAGCGCCGGGCTCGAGTGGGTGAGCGCGCCGACGGAGACAAAGTCGACCCCGGTCGCCGCGATGGCCCCGGCCTCCGCCAGCCGCAGCCCCCCGCTGGCCTCCAGCCGGGCGCCCGGGTACCGGCTGGCCAGGGCCACGGCGGCCCGCAACCCGGCCAGCCCCATGTTGTCGAGCAGGATGAGCCCGGCGCCGGCGTCCAGGGCCTCCCGGACCTGCGCCAGCGTGTCGCACTCCACCTCGAGCGGCAGGCCCGGCGCGGCCGCCCGCACGGCCGCGATGGCCGCGGCCACGCCGCCCGCCGCCGCCACGTGGTTGTCCTTGATCAGCGCGGCGTCGCCCAGTCCCATCCGGTGGTTGACGCCGCCCCCGCACCGCACCGCGTACTTCTCGAGCTGGCGGAGCCCGGGGGTGGTCTTCCGGGTGTCACGCACGGCGCATCCCGTGCCGGCCAGGGCGTCGGCCCACGCCCGCGTGGCGGTCGCGATCCCCGACAGATGGGTGAGGAAATTGAGCAGGGTCCGCTCGGCGCCGAGCAGTTCCCGGAGCGGGGCGCGGATCCGCAGCACCTCGGCGCCCCGGCCGATCCGGTCACCGTCCGCACCCGGCAGGGCGGCGGTCTCCGGCGGGATGCCGGCCGCCTCGAGGACGGCCAGGGCCACCGGGAGGCCGGCCAGGACGCCCGGTTCGCGGGCCACCACCCCGGCCGCGGCCCGCAGGCCCGGCGCCGCGGTCGCGGCCGTGGTGACGTCGGGACCGTAACGGAGGTCCTCGCCGAGGGCCTGGCGGGCCAGCCGCCGGGTGCCGGCGGGATCCAGGCCGGCGGCGATCAGCCGCCTGGTCAGCGTGGCGTCCGGGGTCATGCGCAGGCCCCCACTCCGGTCTGGACGGACCCGCGCGACCAGGGCTGGCCCGCATCCGCGCGCACCACCGTGTGCCGGGCCTGGCCGGCGGTGCCTTCCGCCGGCTTATCCCGCCATCGGTGGCAGCCCCGGCTTTCCGGGCGCCCCAGGGCCGCCGCCACGACCAGCGCCGACACCCCGTGCAGGTTGGTCGCCTCGACCATGGCCAGGTCCAGCCGCCCGTGCGCGGGCCGGGCCTGGTCCAGAACCTGCTGGAGGTGTTCCAGGCCCCGGCGGTCGCGGGCCACCCCCGCGTGCCGGGACATCGCCGCGGCCAGGGCGGGCCGGACGGCGGGCGACACCCCCGGGCCGCCGGGAGGCAGCCGCAGCCTGGCCGGCGGCCGGGGCAGCTCCCGCCCGAGCAGGTCCCCGGCGCGGCGCCCGGTGATCAGGGCCTCGGTCAGGGAGTTGGACGCGAGGCGGTTGGCGCCGTGCACCCCGGTCGACGCGGCCTCCCCGACGGCGTAGAGCCCGGGGACCGAGGTCCGCCCGTCCATGCCCGCCCGGATACCGCCGCAGGAGTAGTGCGCGCCCGGCGCGACCGGGATCGGCTCGGCGGCCGGGTCGATCCCGCGCTCCCGGCACAGGCCGGTCACCGTGGGGAAATCCCGCTCCAGCACGGCCCGGCCCAGCGCGGTGGCGTCCAGCCAGAGGTGGTCGTCCGGCCCGTCTCCCTGTCCCATCCGCTGCTGCATGGCCGCCGACACGACGTCCCGGGGCGCGAGATCGGCGAGCGGGTGACGCCCCGCCATCACCGGCCGCCCCGCCGCGTCGATGAGCACCGCGCCCGCGCCGCGCAGGGCCTCGGTGATGAGGGGGCACTGGCCCCGGGCCCCGTCCTGCCAGAGCACCGTCGGATGGAACTGGACGAACTCCACGTCGCGCAGCTCGGCACCGGCGCGGGCGGCCAGCGCCAGGCCGTCGCCGGTCAGCCCGGCCGGGTTGGTGGTGGTCGCGTAGGCCTGGCCGAACCCGCCGGTGGCCACGACCACCGCACCGGCCGTCACGGCGCCGACCTGCAGCACCCCGTAGTCGCCGATGAGCCCGGCCAGCACGCCACCGACCGGGCCCCGGTCACCGGTCAGGACGTCGAGCGCGACACAGTGCGTCAGGACCTGGACGCGGCTGGCCGCCACGGCGGCCCGGAGCACCCGGTGCACCTCCTCGCCGATCGCGTCACCGCCGGCGTTCACGATCCGCTTGCGGCTGTGCCCGCCCTCCAGGTGCAGCGCGGTCTGCTCGAGACGCGCGCCCTGCGAGGCCAGCCGGGCGATCTCGCCCGGGGCGTCGGACACCAGCGCGGCCACCGCGGCCGGGTCGCACAGGCCGGCGCCCGCCTCGAGGGTGTCCCGCTCGTGCAGCGCCGGGGAGTCGCCGGGCCCGATGGCCGCGGCCAGGCCTCCCTGGGCCAGCGGTGTCGCCCCCGCGCCGAGACCGTCTTTGCTGAGCAGCAGCACGCTGCGGCCGTGACCGGCGGCAGTCAGGGCCGCGGCCAGGCCGGCGGCCCCGGATCCCACGACCACCACGTCAGCGGCGTGCTCCCAGCGCACCGGCGACCGGGGCAGGCGGCGCAGCTCCGCGCCGGTCACTTGGCGGCCCTCGCGGCGGCCGTACCGGCGGGTGTCGCAGCGGCGGCCGCCGCACCGGCGGCCGGCGCACCACCCGGCGATGCCCCGCCTGGCGACGCCCCCGCGGCGATCATGGCCTGCACGGCCCGGCGGGCCCGGCGGGCCACGTCCGGGGCGACGTTCACTTCCTCCACCCCGTCGCGCAGGCACCGCAGCAGGGTGGCCGGCGTGGTCATCTTCATGAACCGGCACACGGCGCCGGGGTTGACCGGCTCCCAGCGCACCGCCGGGTTGGCCCGGCGCAGCTGGTGCAGCATGCCGGTCTCGGTGGCCACCAGGACGGTGGGCGCCGTGGCCGTGCGGGCGGCGTCGAGCATGCCCCCGGTGGACAGGATCCGGGTGCGATCGGCAGGCAGGTCGCCCTCCCCCGCCTGCCACAGCGCGGCGGTCGCGCACCCGCACTCCGGATGGATGAACAGCTCGGCCTCCGGCTCGGCGGCCGCCTTGCGGCGCAGCTCGGCCGGGCTGATCCCGGCGTGCACGTGGCACTCGCCGAGCCAGATGTGCATGTTGGCCCGGCCGGTGACCCGCTGGACGTAGGCGCCCAGGAACTGGTCGGGCAGGAACAGCACCTCCCGGTGCTCCGGGATGGACGCCACGATCTGCGCCGCGTTGGCCGAGGTACAGCACAGGTCGGACTCGGCCTTGACCTCGGCGCTGGTGTTCACGTACGCGACGACCGCGGCCCCGGGATGCTCCGCCTTCCAGTCCCGGACCTGCTGCGCGGTGATGGTGTCGGCGAGCGAGCAGCCGGCCCGGGGTTCCGGGATCAGCACGGTCCGGTCCGGGGCGAGGATCTTGGCCGTCTCCGCCATGAAGTAGACGCCCGCGAACACGATCACGCTGGCCGTGCTCGCGGCGGCCAGGCGGGACAGGGCGAGCGAGTCGCCGACGTGATCGGCCACGTCCTGGATCTCCGGGGCCTGGTAGTTGTGCGCGAGGATCACGGCGTCGCGCCGCGCCGCCAGCCGGCGGACCTCCGCCGCCCAGTCCCGGCCGGCCTGCTCTCCGTCTGCCCGTGCACTGGTCATGACCGGCCCCAATCTCCCGCGGAGGTTTTAGACTTTGAGTATAAAACCTTTTCGCCTCATAGTCTAAAACTGGGTAGCTCAGTACCATGCGAACGTGCCAGACGATGAGCCGCAGGCGCCGGTGACCGCCGACCCCCGCCGTCCCCCCGCGCCGTCGTGGCCCGGGGAGCGCTTCTCCCACGAGGCCCTGGCCGTGGTCCTGCAAGTCCGCCGGGGCGATCTGCACGTGCTGCTCTGGCAGCGAGGCGCGGCGCCGTTCGAGGGACTGTGGGCCCTGCCCGGCGGCCCGCTGGGACCAGACGAGCGACTGGGGACGTCCCTGAGCCGCCATCTGGCCACCAAGGTCGATCTCACCGACCTCGCGTACCTGGAGCAGCTGGAGACCCGCAGCGACCCGCACCGGGATCCCCGGGGCCGCGTGCTGGCCACGGCGTACCTGGCCCTGGTCTCCGCCGGTGCTGATCCGCAGCTGCCCCCGGACACCGCATGGCACCCCGTCGCGGACCTTCCGCCCACCGCCTTCGACCACGGGTCGATCGCCGAGTCGGGCCGGGACCGGCTGCGGGCCAAGCTCTCCTACACCAACATCGGGTTCGCGCTGTCCCCCGAGACCTTCACGATCGCCCAGCTGCGCGACATCTACGCCGCGTCGCTCGGCCATCCCATCTCGGCGACCAACCTGCAGCGGGTGCTGACCCGCCGCGGCGTCATCGAGGCGACCACCGCGGCGGTCCGGCCGACATCGCTGGGCGGCCGGCCTGCCACGCTCTACCGGTTCGTGAGCCGGACCCTGGTCGTCACCAACCCGTTCGCCGCGTTCCGCCCGCCGTCGCTGTCCCCGGCCGCCCCGTGATGACGCCCGGACGGCGGCACCGTGATGGCGGCTCCGTGATGGCAGCACCGTGATGGCAGCACCGTGATGGCAGCAGCGGCCAGGACGGCGACAGGCGGCCGGTGGCCGTGGTCACCGGCGCCAACCGGGGCATCGGCCGTGAGGTCGCCCGGCAGCTCGCCGGGCGCGGGTTCCTGGTCGTGGCCGGCTCGCGTGATCCGGACGCTGGCGAGCGGACCGCCCGCCAGCTCGACCCGGAGGGCGGCGGCGTCATCGCCCGGCGGCTGGACGTCACCGACCCGGCCACCATCCAGGCCGCGGCCGACTGGACCGCGCAGCACCTCGGCCGCGCCGACGTCCTGGTCAACAACGCCGCGATCCTGTACGACACGTGGCAGCAGGCCTGGAACGCCGATCTGACCGTGGTGCGCGACGCGCTGGACACCAACCTCGTCGGCGCCTGGCGGACCACGCAGGCCTTCCTGCCGCTGCTGCGCCGCAGCGCCCATGGCCGCATCGTCAACGTCAGCAGCGAGGGCGGATCCATCTCCGGGATGACCGGAGGCACGCCCGCCTACAGCGTGTCCAAGGCCGCGCTCAACGCCCTCACCCGGCTGCTGGCCGGCGAACTGCGGGGCGACCGCATCCTCGTCAACGCGGTCTGTCCCGGCTGGACCGACACGGACATGGGGCGCGGCGGCCGGCCGGTGGCGGAGGGCGCGGCCAGCGTGATGTGGGCCGTGCTGCTCCCGGACGGCGGGCCCACCGGCGGTTTCTTCCGGGACGGCCAGCCCCTGCCCTGGTGAGCCGGGGCACGGGGTGTCATCTCTCGCGCGGATGCCCGAGGCCGCGCCGCCCCGGCCTCCCGGAGGCAGCCCGCACCCGGCCCCTCCCCCGCTGCCGGGCCCGCTCGCACCGCACCCCATCTCCCGGCGCCGGCCCCCGCGTCTCGCGCGGGCCGGCGCCGGGGACACAGAAAAATTTGAGCAAGCAACTCTGTCTCCGGCGCCCGGATGGTTGCAGAATCAGAGGGTCTGATGCGTTCGTGCGCATGCCGCGGGACCTGGCCCTGGCCCCACCGGTGCGGTCTGCGCCCGGGCTGGCTCAAGGAGGAGATCCAGCATGCACGCAAAGTCAGGTCGTTTCCCCTGGACGCGGTGGCGGAGCTTACCGGCGGTGGCCGGGCTCGCCGCGGCCATCCCTCTCGCGGCCGTGCTGGCCGCCCCGCCCGCCTCATCGCAGGACCGGCGCGTCCGCGCAGGCCGCCCAGGCCGCCGGGGGCAGCGGCGGGCTGATCGTCTCGACCGAGGACGGCATGCTGCGCGGCCAGCACGCCGAGGGCGTTGACCAGTTCCTGGGCGTCCGCTACGCCGCACCGCCCGTCGGGGCGCTGCGCTGGCAGGCGCCCCAGCCGGTCCAGCCCTGGTCCGGCGTCCGGGACGCGACCTCCTATGGTCACCGCTGTCCCCAGCTGGCCAGCGGCAACGGCCCCCGGGAGGACACCGAGGACTGCCTGTTCCTCAACGTCTTCGCCCCGGCGGACGGCCCGGGCCGCGCGGCCGCCCACGATGGGGCCGGGCGCGGGCTGCCGGTCCTGGTCATGATCCACGGCGGCGGCCTGCTCAACGGGGCCGGTGACCAGCATGACGGCTCGCTGATCGTCCGGACCGACCACATCATCGTGGTGTCCCTCAACTACCGGCTGGGCGTGTTCGGCTTCCTGGACGTGCCGGGCCTGGGCACCTCGGCGCTGACCGCCAACGGCAACTTCGGCCTGCTCGACCAGGAAGCGGCACTGCGCTGGGTGCACCGCAACATCGCCCGGTTCGGGGGCAACCCGGGCCAGGTCACGATCGCCGGGGAGTCAGCGGGCGGCTGGTCCGTCTGCGCGCTGATGACCTCACCGCTGGCCCGCGGCCTGTTCCGCGGCGCGATCAGTGAAAGCGGCAGCTGCCCGTCCCAGACCCCGGCCCAGGCCCAGTCCGCCGGGCTGGCCTTCGCCGCCCAGGCGGGCTGCACCGACGCGGCCACCGCCGCGTCCTGCCTGCGGAACACGCCGGAGTCCGCCCTGCTCACGGCCAGCGCCAGTTACTCGGCGCAGTTCACGTCCGGTGGGCCGGACCTGCCGCTGCCGCCCCTGACCGCGGTGGCCGACGGCGACTACGCGAGGGTCCCGCTGCTGATGGGGACCAACCACGACGAAGGCCGCACCTTCACGCAGGGGTTCGCCTCGTACACCGAGCAGCAGTACGTCCAGTTCGTGGACCAGAGCTACGGCGCGCTGGCCCCTGCGATCCTGCAGCGCTATCCGTGGAGCGCCTACCCCAGCCCGTACACCGCGTCCTACGCCATCGGGGCGATCTGGACCGACAGCGGTTTCGTCAACGGGATCGGCGGGTGCCCCACCCAGAACCTGGCCGCCCAGTTCGCCCGCCGGACGCCCACCTTCTTCTACCAGTTCGACGACCGGCACGCGCCCGCGCTGAACCAGGACCTGCCGGGCTACCAGTGGGGCGCGGGGCACGCGATGGAGCTCGCATACCTGTGGCCGAGTTTCGGCAACGGGACCTCGCTGTATGACCAGCTCACCCCGGCACAGTTGCAGCTATCCCACCAGATGATCGTCTGGTGGGGCGCGTTCACCCGGCTGGGTGTTCCGGAGGCACCAGGCCAGCCCTCCTGGCCGGCCTACACCAGCCGCCAGCTCATGTCGCTGCGGCCGGGCGGCCAGAGCGCCGCGATCCCGGCCGCCACGTTCGCGGCCCAGCACCAGTGCGGGTTCTGGAACGCGCAGGCGGCGCAGGCGCCGGCCCGGGCGGCCTCATGATCTCAGTCTGGGCACGTCCGCCATGAGCTGCGCGGTGTAACCGCTGCCGGGCTCGGCCAGCACCTGCCCGGCCGGCCCGGCCTCGACGATCTCCCCGTGGCGCAGGACCACGGCGAACTGCGCGACGCTGCGCACCAGCGCGAGGTTGTGCGTGATGAAGAGCATGGCCAGGTGCCGCCGGGCCGCAGCGGCGCGCAGCAGCTCGACGACGACGGCCTGCACCGAGACGTCGAGCGCCGACGTGACCTCATCGCAGACCAGCAGGGCTGGCTCGGCGATCAGGGCGCGGGCGATCGCGACCCGCTGGCGCTCCCCGCCGGACAGCTGATCGGGATAGCGGGACAGGTAGCGGCCGCCGAGGGCCACGTCCTCGAGCACGCTGACCACCCGGTCGGTGTGCTCACCCCGGGGCACGCGCAGCAGCCGGTGCAGCGGTTCGGCCACGATCTGGCCGACCGTCTTCCGCGGGTTGAGGGAGGTGTACGGGTTCTGGAAGACGTACTGGATCTGCCGCAGCACCGGCACCGGGCGGTGGCGGGCGCCGGGCGCGAGCCGGGCCTCCTGGAAGGTCATCTCGCCGGTCCAGTCCCGGTGCAGCCCGACGATGCAGCGGGCCAGCGTCGTCTTGCCGGAGCCGGACTCGCCGACGACGGCCACGCACGCCTGCCGGGGCACGTCCAGGTCGATGCCGGCGAGCGCCGGCACCGGGCCGTACCGGGCTGACACCCCCCGGATGGACAGCACCATCTCCCCGGGCGGCGGGCTGGGCACCGCGGCGGCCTGAGCGGGCTCCGCCCGGGCGGCCCCGGCCTCTGCCGCGCGCAGGCAGCGCACCGTGCGTCCCGCGACCGGTGCCGGCTCCGGCACGCGGGTCCGGCACTCGTCGATCACGATGCCGCACCGGGGGGCGAATGAGCAGCCGCGCCCGCGGTCCCCGGGCGGCGGCTGCTGGCCGGGAATCCCGGTCAGGACCCGGCCGCCTTCGGGGACCGGGACGGAAGCGAGCAGCCCCCGCGTATAGGGGTGCAGCGGGTGACCGAACAGCAGGGCGGAGGGCCCGGACTCGACGATCCGGCCGGCGTACATGACGGCGACCTGCGCCGCGAGCTCGCTGACCACGGCCAGATCGTGGCTCACGTAGACGGCCGCGACGCCGTAGCCGTGGCAGAGGCGCCGGACGGTGTCGAGGATGTGGCGCTGGGTCGAGACGTCGAGGCCGGTGGTGGGCTCGTCCAGCACGATCAGCGAGGGACGGCACGCGAAGGCCATAGCCAGCGCGACGCGCTGCTGCTGCCCGCCCGAGAGCTGGTGCGGGTACCGGCGCAGCATGGCCGGGGTCGCGTCCAGGCGTACCTCGCGGAGGACCTCGAGAACCCGGGCGTCGGTGTCACTGGGGCGCTGGACCGGCGAGGGAACGAAGCCGGCCCGGTGACAGCGACCGGCGAGGGAACGAAGCCGGTGCAGCTGACGGCGGCTGGCGAGGGAACGAACCCGGTCCGGGGGCGTGAACTCTCAGCGCCTCCCGGAGCTGGTATCCGATCCGCAGGGCCGGGTTCAGCGCCGCCGAGGGGTCCTGCGGCACGTAGCTCACGGCGGCCCCGCGCACCTGCCGCAGCCCGGCGGGACGCAGCCGCAGCAGGTCCATGCCGTCCAGGCGGATCTCGCCCGCGGTGACGGACAGGCCCCGCCGGGTGTGGCCGAGCAGGGCGAGGGCCACCGTGGTCTTCCCGGAGCCGGACTCGCCGACCAGGCCGAGCACGTCGCCCGGCCGCACCGCGAACGTGATCCCGGTGACCACGGCGGCCCCGTGGTGCCCGCTGCGGATCTCCAGGTCCCGGACCTCCAGCCGGAAACCCCCGGGCTCCCCGGCCGCGTCATGAGCGGCTGGCTGCGCCGCCCGTTCCCCGGCCCGCCTCATCCTCTGATCCCCGCGGGGTCCAGTTCGTCCAGCAGCGCTGCTTCCTCGGGCCTGCGGTCCACGCCCAGCGCGGCCCGCCCGACGGCGTCGGTGAGGAGATTGGTGCCGATCGTGAGCAGCGCGATCAGCAGGGCCGGGATGATCACCGCCCAGGGATTCAGGGCCAGGCCGGCCCGGTTCTCGTTGATCATGGTCCCCCAGCTGGGTGACGGCGGCGGCTGCCCGAAGCCGAGGAAGGCCAGGCCCGCCATGATGATGATCGAGTAGGTCAGCCGCAGCCCTGCCTCCACCATCAGGGGGGTGCTCAGGCTGGGCAGGATCTCCTTGGCCATGATCGTGACCGGGCGCATGCCCTGCAGCTCGGCCACCTTGACGAAATCCCGCTCGGAGATGTCCAGGGTGGCCGACCGCAGCACCCGGGCGACGGCGGGCGCGTGAGTCAGCCCGACGGCCAGCACGATCAGCCACAGCTTGGGGCCCAGGATGCTCAGCAGCAGGAGGGCGAAGACCAGCTGCGGAAAGGCCAGGATCACGTTGACGGTCCGCATGATCAGCCCGTCCGGGCGGCCGCGGAGGTAGGCGGCGCTGATCCCGGCGGCCGCCCCGGCGACGATCCCGAGCGCGGTCGCGGCCGCCGCCATCAGCAGCAGCAGCCAGCCGCCGTCCAGGACCCGGGACAGGACATCGCGGCCCAGGAAGTCGGCGCCGAGGGGGAACCGCCCGGACGGCTTCGCGAACGGCAGGGTCAGCAGCGCGGTGGGCGAATCAGGGGCGACGAGCGGGCCGATGACCGCGACGGCCACGACGAAGCCGGCCAGGCCCAGTCCGGTGGCGCCGCGCGGGGTGCGCGCCGCCGACCCCACCGAGGCCAGCCACTGGTGGCGGCGGATCCGCTCCGCGTGCGGAGGGGCAACGGTCGTGGGCACCCGGTCCTCCGTCCTACCTGGGAATCCTGTGCCGGGGCGTGACCAGCAGCGCGATCACATCGGTCACGATGTTCATGACGACGTAGAACGCGGCCAGCAGCACGACGATGAACTGGATGACCGGGATGTCGCGGTTCTCGACCGCGTAGACCAGTCCCTGGCCCACGCCGGGAAAGGCGAACACGTACTCCACGATGACCACCCCGCCCGCCAGGTAGAGGAAGTTCAGCCCGATGACCTGGATCACCGGGGCAGTGGCGTTGGGCAGCGCGTGCACTCCGGCGATGCGCCACATGGGCACGCCCTTGAGCCGGGCCATCTCCACGTAGTCGGACTCCAGCGCCTCGATCATCGCCGCCCGCGTCATCCGCTGGATGTACGGCACGATCACGATGAGCAGGGTGGCGACCGGCAGGATCAGCAGCCGGGGGGCGTTCCAGGCGTAACTGCCCGGCGGGAGGAGGGATACCGCGGGCAGCAGGTGGGTGACGACCGTGGAGAACAGGATGATCAGGCCGATCGCGACCACGAATTCCGGCAGCGCGGTCACGGCCAGCGCGGTCACCGCGCTGGCGTGGTCGAACCAGCCATCCCGGCGGAGCGCGGCCAGTGCGCCCAGCGCGACCCCCGCTCCGGCCCCGATCACGCCGGTGACGCCCATCAGCACGGCGGAGTTGATGAGCCTCGGGGCCACGTAACCCCAGACCGGCTGCCCGTTGACCAGGGAGTGGCCGAGGTGGCCGGTGAACAGGCCGGAGAACCAGAGCCAGTACTGGTCGAGCAGGCCCCGGTTGAGGTGCAGGGCCGCCTCCAGCCGGTGCAGCGCGGCCGGGCTGCTGGCCGCGGTGCGCCCGAGTACCGCGTTGGCCGCGTTGCCCGGCAGCACCTCGGTGGCCGCGAATACCAGCACGGACACGACCCATAAGGTGAACAGCCCGGCTGCGGCCCGCCGCCCGACGAGACGGCGGACCGGGTGAGCGCCGCGGGCCGCGGGCGGGGAGGCCGGGAGCGGGGAGCCCGCGGCCGGACCCGGCTCCGGCCGCCGAACCGCACGGGCGTCTGCCACGTTGCCGATCCTTCCCGCCAGCATGAGATGACCCATGCGCCATTTACCGGAATCAGCCTGAATCTTACTCTTCACGGCGATATTCTCCTCGAAACACCACCTCGAGTGGCGAGTGGCCCGGCTAGCTCCGCCCGGCCGCCCGGCCGGGACGGTGGCTTTATCTCCGAATTATCTTAGTAAATTCCATGTCAGGCCAATGGAGCTTAGGGTCGCCCATGTCAGGCTTCGGTTGTGATTCCTGGGTGCGTCCGATGATGGATGCAACTAATGTGACGAAACAGTGCCGCGCCGGGGCCTTCAGGCCAGCCGTTTCCGGTCACTGCAGCCGCCAGAGACCCGGGTATATAACGAGGCAGCGTAGTTACTACGTAATTGCGTGCCGGAGAATGGCTTCCGCTCCCGGCCTCATCCCCGGAGATCAGGCTCGCGGGGACCTGGGCCGGCCCCGGCGGGGAGGTTGCGGGCGGTGAAGGCGGCGGCGTTCTACGAGTACGGGCCGGCCGAGGCGATGCAGTACGCGGACATCCCCGATCCCGAGATCGGCCCGGGCGACGTCCTGGTCCAGGTGCAGGCCTGCGGGGTCAACCACTCAGACCTCGACTCCCGGGCCGGCACGTCCCGGTGGCCGTTCGAGCTGCCCATGGTCCTCGGGGCGGAGTTCGCCGGCACCGTGGTCGGCGCGGGTGACGCCACCGGCCCCATCCGGGCCGGCGACCGGGTCACCGCGTTCCAGCAGTACAGCTGCGGCCGGTGCGCCCGGTGCGCCCGGTGGCGGCCTGATCTCTGCGAGGCCTTCGAGGTCTTCGGGACCACCCGGTGGGGCGGCTACGGTGAGCTGGTCTGCGTGCCGGCCGAGGTAGTCGTCCCCCTCGAGCCGGCCGATGACCTGCTCGCGATGGCCGCTGGCCAGTGCGCCGTCAGCACCGCATGGCACATGGTGAACCGGCTGGCCCTCGTCCGCCCCGGCGACCTGGTGCTGGTCCCGTCCGCCTCGGGCGGCGTGGCCGGAGCCCTGGTCCAGTGCGCGAAGCTGGCCGGGGCGACCGTGGTGGCCACGGCCGGCACGGCGGCCAAGGCCGGGCAGGTCTCCGCGCTCGGCGCCGACGAGGTCATCGTCCGGGGCGGGGGCGATATCGCCGCGGACCTCCTGCGGGTCACGGACGGCCGCCGCTTCGACGCGGTCCTCGACACGGTGGGCGGCCCGCTGTTCCCGGCGCACCTGTCCGTGCTGCGGGAGGAAGGCACGCTCGTCATCTGTGGCGCGCACGCCGGCGAGGTGGTCCCGATCGACCTGATTCCCGTGTTCCGGAACGGCTGGCGCATCATCGGCTTCCGCCTGGCGCCCCCCGATGAGCTGGCCACGTCACTGGACCTGATCCGGCGCGGATTGATCACGGTGCCCATTGCCGCCACCTTCCCCGTCAGTGACGCCGCTGCGGCGCACCGTTTCCTCGAGCGCCGCGAGCACGTCGGAAAGGTGCTCCTGGTTGCCGAGTAAACCGTGCCGAGTAACCCCTCGCTGCCGGAGCGTATTCGCGTGGGTAGCGCGACCACCCGGCCTGTGACACTATGGCCAGTAATCCGCATAGAGCGCGTTACCGGGAGGATTGGTCCCGCATGCCGCGCCGGGCCGTCGTGTGCCTATTCGATCATGTTCCCTGAATACGTTTAGTGCACTATGCCAATTCGTGGAGGTAGGTTTCCGTGGATCGACCGGATCAGAGCAGCACGCCGCGGCCGGGACCAGAATTCGGGCGACGCCAATTCCTGCGCGGGATTGCTGCCGCCGGTGCCCTGGCAGGCGGCGGAAGCCTCCTGGCCGCCTGCGGCGGCTCCAGTGCCGGCGCGACGCAGCATTTAGACCAGGCCAGCCGGACCCTGAAGCGCGGCGGCAACCTGAAGCTCGGCCTCGCCGGGGGCTCCAGCTCGGACACCCTCGACCCGCACAAGAGCCTCACCTACATTGACACGTCCCGGCTGCAGTCGCTGTACCAGCCCTTGGTCCAGCTCGACGCGCAGGCGCAGGTCGAGTACGTGCTGGCCCAGTCGATCACCCCGCACCAGGGGTCGCTCTCCGAGTGGGTCATCAACCTGCGCCCTGGTGTGACGTGGCATGACGGGAAGGACTTCACCGCCTCCGACGTGCTGTTCACGTTCCAGCGGGTCTACTCGAACGGCTTCACGGGCAAGTTCGGCCTCGGGCCGATCGACCTGGCCAACACCAAGGCCCTGGACCCGCACACCGTGCTGGTCCGGCTGACTAAGCCCTTCTCCAGCTTCGCCGAGCAGCTGGCCGCCTTCTGGTACAACCTCTACATCGCGCCGGTGGGATTCAACCCGGCCAAGCCGGTCGGCACCGGAGCCTTCGTGTACCAGAGCTTCACCCCCGGCCAGCGCAGCGTCTTCACCCGCAACCCGCACTACTGGAAGTCCGGGCTGCCCTACGCGGACACGCTGACCATCATCGACTTCAGCGACAACACCACGCTGCAGGACGCGCTGAGCACGGGCGTCATCCAGGGAGCCGGTGCGCTCGACGGGCCGCAGATCGCCTCCCTCGCCACCACCGGGGGCGTCAAGACGGTCGTGTCGCACTCCGGGGAGATCATCCCCTTCACGATGCGCGTTGACCAGGCGCCCTTCAACGACGTCAAGGTCCGCCAGGCCATGCGGCTGCTCGTGGACCGGCCGCAGATGATCGACTCGGCTCTCGACGGCTACGGGGTGGTGGCGAACGATCTCTTCTCCCCCTACGACCCCGACTTCGACCACTCGCTGGTCCGGCCGGCGCAAGGCGACATCCAGCAGGCCAAGTTCCTGCTCAGTAAGGCAGGCCAGGATGGCCTCACGGTCAGCCTGACCACCTCGGCGGTGGCCACCGGCACGGTGGCGATGGCCACGGTGCTGGCCGCGCAGGCCAAGGCGGCCGGGGTCACGGTCAGACTCAGCAACGTCCCGGCCGGCACCTTCTTCGGCCCGAACTATCTCAAGTGGCCCTTCGCCCAGGATTACTACAACTATTACCCTTACCTCGCCCAGGTCGCGGAGTCGATGCTGAAGGCGTCCCCGTTCAACGAGACGCACACCGACAATGCGCGGTACACGAGCCTCTACAACCAGGCCAACGCGACCGCCAGCCCGTCGCTGCGCAAGGAAATCATTTCCGAGATGCAGAACTACGACTTCAACGAGGGCGGTTACATCATCCCCGCCTTCATCGACGTGCTGGACGCCTACAGCGAGAAGATAACCGGGTACACGGCCGGCAAGGTCGGCCAGCCACTATCCAACTTCGACTTCGAGCATTTCGCCTACATCGGCTAGTTCTGTCCGGGGGCGACCCCTGAGACCCCCGCCATTCGCCGGACGAGGCGGGAACACGCCTGCGACGCGCCGCCTGGCCGGCAACTCAGCGCTGGCTGCTGGCTGGTGCCCTTGGCCCCCCGCCATTCGCCAGCGAGCGGAGGCGCGCCCCTCGCCGGGGGGTGTGCGCCAGGCGATCTACTTCTACGAGGCCACCCGCGAGATCAGCACCCTCCCCGTCGGCCGGGCCAGCACCGGCCTCAGCGCTTTGTGTGAGCAGCGCGCTCGCGTGAGCAGTGCTTTTGGGACAGCTGGGTCGCCCTGGGCCGCGGGGTCGCTGCGGCACCGCATCACCAGTCCCGGCGGTCACATCAATCCCTCACGCTTCGCACCGCGATTCGTGATCATGGGATCGCTGTTGCTCTGGCCCCAGTGATCCCATGATCACGAATCGCTGAGGGCGGCTTGGGGGCGCCCTCCAGGGGCAGACGGGGCGTTCTCTCCGAGCCAGCCGCCGACGGGGTTCCAGGGGTGCAGCTGGCCGGACCAGTAGAGCGGAGCGCCGCAGGCGCATCCCGCTCAGCCAGCGCCTATTTGCCGGCGAGGGGAGGCGCGCCGCAGGCGTGTCCTCGCCGAGTCCGGCGAATGGCGGGGGGTCCAGGGGGGTCGCCCCCCCGGACTAACGCAGCACCAGGCTCTTCACGGGGATCGTGGTGCGGATCATCCCGGTGCCGTACATGAGGTCCGCGACCCGCTGCACCTGCCCGACGCTCAGGAACGTGGGGTACTGCCCGATCGTGACGAGGGCGGCCTCCCGGGCGGACATCCCCGGCAGGGTTCCCAGCGCCGAGCGGGCCGTGCTGAGCTGAGCCGTGCTCGCCTTCGCCGCGTTGAGGGCGGACCGGAAACCACGCAGGGACGCAGCATGCCCGCGGGCGAAGACCGCGGTGGTGAAGTACCCGGAGAGCGGCAGGTTGGCGGTCACGCCGCTGCAGACGTCGAACAGCTCGACCGCCCCGAGTTCGGTTTCGGCCTGCAAGATGTACGGCTGGGTGGCCACGATGGCGCTGACCTGGTGATCGCGCAGGGCAGTGATCATGTTCCCCGAGGGCATGGCCGTCCACAGGACGCTGGAAGGGCTCACGCTGTCGCTCTGCAGCACCGCCTCCGCCGTCAGCGTCTCGACGTTATAGGGGGCGTCGGCCGAGAAGGGGGCGAGTTCCCGCGGCGGCGTGGCGACCGCCTTGCCCTGCAGGTCCTGGGGGGTCGTGATGGCGGAGCCGGGCAGGGTCAGCACCTCCATCACCCCCGGCGTGGCGTCGTAGCCGTCCGCGATCAGCCGCAGCCCGGCCCGGGCGCGGGCGGCCTGCGCGTAGAGCAGCCCGGCGTAGTCGCCGCTGATCACGTTCGCCTGGCCGCTGGTCAAGGCCCCGTACGCCTGCTGGAGGGTCTGGTACGTCTGCACCGTCACGTCCAGGTGGCGCTGGGCGAACAGCCCGTCCTGGACGGCCACCTGCAGCGGCGCATTCGCGAAGCCGGGCACGACCGCCACCGTGATCTGCTGGCTCCCCGCCGCCTGGCCCGGCGAGGCTCCCGGGACGTGGCATCCGGACGCGAGCAACGCCAGCGAGGCGGCTACCAGCGCCGCGCGTGACCGGCGGCCCAGCCGTGCATGCTCTCCGCGGGTCCGGGCCCGAACAAGCCTCATGGAGCCTCCTTGGATAAAGTCCGGCGAGCCGATAAAGCGCCAGAACGGAAATTGTAATTTGCTAAGTGATATAGCAGCGCCCTGGGAATTCCGAAGAAAGGTAGTAATATCGCCTGACTTGCAGCATAGGCTAGCCCGCCTGGGCGGGGCGTGGGGCCAGATTGTCACGCTTTACTGCAAACTCGCCCGCCCTCTTGGCGAGGTTTAGCAACAGTGGTAACAATTAGCCCGAGATGCTCCTCCGGGCGTTAGAGTGGCTCCTGGCTCTGCGGCCAGGGCCCGAGCTGAGAATGGTTTGCCAGCGACCGGAGCTGCCATTCCGGGTCCACGTCGGTGCCTGCAGCTCGGCGGGCGCCTGCCATTTTCCGGGTTGAGAGGTGCAGAAACTGTGGGATCCAGGCGAGGGAGAGCAGACGCGGCGGCCCATGACGCGGCCAGCCGCCCGCTGCTGCTCACGGCACCAGTTGCTCTTCTCAACGGGAGCGGCACCTTCGCCGGCGACGGCGGCGCGCCGGGCGGGGCAGGGGCGGCAGGCAACGGCATGGTCCCGCAGGCCAGCCCGCCGGCAGTCCCTGCTCCGCCGCCGCCGGCCTCCCGCTTCGCGCTGAAGAACTGGCGGGTCCGGTCGCGCCTGCTGCTGCTGGTCCTGCTGCCGACGTTAGCGGCCGTGATCCTCGGTGGCGTCAGCGTGGTCGCGTCCGCTCGCAGCGCCCAGGCCTACCAGCGGGTCGAGCAGTTCTCCCGGCTGGGCGGCAAGATCACCAACCTCGTCCAGGCCCTGCAGGCCGAACGCGAGGACACCATCAGGTACGTCACCACGGGCCTGGCCGGCGGGGGCCGCGGCTCGCCCGGCACAGCCGGATCCCCCCAGCTGGCGGTGCTGGCCCAGGACCACCGGGCCACCGACCAGCTCGCGGCCCAGGTGCGAAGCCGGGCCGCCACCATCGGCTCGTCCTATCCGGCCGTGGCCCAGCAGGAGGCCAGGGGAGCCATCACCGCGATCGACGGGCTCCCCGCCCTCCGCAGCGTCGCGACCAGCACCCGGATCCCCTCGCTCGCGGTGATCCAGGAGTACGCCGCCACGATCAGCCAGCTCCTCGCCCTCGAGGGCGAGATCGCCACGGGCAGCAACGACGCGGCCCTGGCCGACACGGCGCGGGTGGTGGGTCTCATCTCCGCCTCGAAAGAAGCGGTGTCCCAGCAGCAGGCCATCCTCACCTCCGCCCTCACCCCGGACCTGGTCGGCGCGAACCAGTTCCAGCCCGGGCAGCTGTCCGCCATCAACGCGGCGCAGGCTGAGCAGCAGGCTGACCTGGCCCAGTTCAGCCTGACCGCCACCAGCAGCCAGCGTCACCTCTACGACAGCGACCTGTCCTCCTCGCTGGCCGACCGGGCGCAGGCGCAGATACAGCAGGCCATCGCGCTGGCCCAGGGCGGCGGCTCGTCGGCGGAGAACCCGGCCTTCACCAATGCGGCCAGCGGTTCCGCGTACCTGGTGGCCAGCCTGCACTCGGTCGAGCAGGGGCTGATGAACTCGGTCATCGCCCAGAGCGGCTCGCTGCGCGGCAAGGCGATCACGGCGGCGCTGATCGAGGCGTTCGCGGTCATCGTGGTCCTGGCGCTGGCGCTGCTGTTCACCGTGGCCCTGGGCCGTTCCATGACCCGGCCGCTGCAGCAGCTGCGGACCGGCGCGCTCGAGGTGGCGGGGGAACGGCTCCCCGAGACCGTCCGCCTGATGAGCGGGGGCGGCGGCGACGCGCCGCCGGAGGTGCCCCCGATCGACGTGGACTCCACCGACGAGATCGGCGAGGTCGCCCGGGCGTTCGACCAGGTTCACCGGGAGGCGGTGCGGCTGGCGGCCAACGAGGCCGCGCTGCGCGGGAACATCAACGCGATGTTCGTGAACCTGTCCCGCCGGAGCCAGACGCTGGTGGAGCGCCAGATCCGCCTCATCGACGACCTGGAGCAGGGCGAGCAGGATTCCGAGCGGCTCTCGAACCTGTTCCAGATGGACCACCTGGCCACCCGGATGCGCCGCAACTCCGAGAACCTGCTGGTCCTGGCGGGCCACGAGCTGTCGAAGCGGTGGAGCGAGCCGGTGGCGCTGGTGAACGTGCTCCGCGCCGCGGTGTCCGAGATCGAGCATTACGAGCGGGTGGTGCCGGACATCCAGCCGGGCATCTCGGTCCGCGGGCAGGCGGTCAACGACGTCGTTCACCTGCTCTCCGAGCTGGCCGAGAACGCGACCGCGTTCTCCTCCGCGGAATCCCTGGTCCACGTGTCGGGGTACTCGCTCAATAGCGGCGGCGTCCTGCTGGACATCACCGACCAGGGCGTCGGGATGGGCGCGGAGGAGATAGCCCACGCCAACTGGCGGCTGGACAACCCCCCGGTCGTGGACGTCGCGGTGTCCCGCCGGATGGGCCTGTTCGTCGTCGCCCGGCTGGCCGCCAGGCACGGGATCCATGTCCGGCTCCGGCCCGCGTCCAAGGGCGGCCTGACCGCGCTGGTGTGGCTGCCCGACGAGGTGATCACGCAGACCGCCGCGGCGTCCCTGGTGGATCTGCGCCCGCTGGGGGAACCCAGCACGGCGGGCGCGACCTCCTGGATGGACACGGGCCTGGCGGTTAACGGCGACGACGATCAGCCGACGATCACGTGGCCGGCGGCGGAGAGCCGGCCGGCGCGGCCCGCGGCGGGCCGGCGGGGGCCGCTGGGCCAGCCGGGCCACCGCCCGGGGACGCGGCGGCGGAGACCGGCGCCCGCCCGGACGCCAGCACGCTGGTCCCGGCCCCGTCTCCGGTCCCGCGAGTGTCGGCGAACGGGATCGGGACCGGGATCGGGACCGGGACCGGCATGGCCAGGCCCGCCGCCGGCCCTCCGGGACCCGTCCCGGAGGCCCGCCAGGTGATCCTCCCGCCTGCCGAGAGCACCGGGACGGAGAACCGCCTGCCCATTTTCGAATCGGTGGAATCCGACTGGTTCCGGCGGGGCGGCCATCCGGTGAGCCGGCCCGACTCGCCACCGGAGGTGGCGGAGACCGTCTGGTCATCGCCCGCGGATGCCGGATGGCAGGCGGCGGAGGCGGTACGGGCGCCGGTGTTCGCCGATACCACCGAGGCAGGACTGCCCAAGCGGGTGCCCAAGGCGAACCTGGTGCCCGGCGGTGCGGGCCCGGTGGCGCAGGCGCCGCCCGTGCCCGGGCGGTCCGCCTCACAGACCAGGCAGCGGCTGTCGAGCTTCCAGCAAGGAATCAGGAAGGCACGCGCGAGCGGGCCGGAGGACGAGACGCCCATGGGCGACGAGGCCGACCGTGCTTCCTGACCCCGTGCCTCGTGACCCCGTGCCTCGTGGCACCGTGCCTCATAACACCGTGCCTCATAACACCGTGCCTCATAACACCGCGCCGCACCCCGGAGGGCCGCGGCCATCCAGCTGGCCTCGCAGGGCCGGGCAGAGAGGGGAATCGTGAGCCCGCTGACGTCGCCGGTCCAGGACCTGAACTGGCTGATCACTGATTTCGCCGAGCGGGTGCCTTCGGTCGCCCACGCCATCGTGGTGTCGGCTGACGGCCTGCCGCTGGCCTACTCGGACGGCTTCCCGAAGGACCGGGCGGACCAGCTCGCCGCGGTGACCTCCGGCCTGACCAGCCTCACGCAAGGGGCGGCGCGGGTCTTCGAAGGCGGCCCAGTCACCCAGACGATCGTCGAGATGCGGAGCGGCGTGCTGCTCGTGATGGCGGTCAGCGACGGGTCGAGCCTGGCCGTGCTGGCGTCCGACGATTGCGACATGGGCCTGGTGGCCTACGAGATGGCGTTGCTCGTGGACCGGGTCGGGCACGCCCTCACGCCTGAACCTCGCGGCGCGCTGCGCGCCCGGAACGGCAGTTAGTCCCGGAACGGGCATGCCCCGCTCGCACCTGCGCGGAAAGGTACCCAGTGGATTACGCAAGCGCACAGTCCTCCCGGGGCGATCCGGCCTCCCGGGGCGATCCGGGCCTCCGGGACGATCCAGGGAACGCGGCGATGACGTCCGTGAAGATCGTTATTGCGGGCGGTTTCGGGGTGGGCAAGACCACGTTCGTCGGATCGGTCTCGGAGATCACGCCGCTGACCACCGAGGCCGCGCTGACCTCGGCGAGCGGCGGCGTGGATGACCTGTCCGGCGTGCCGGAGAAGACGACCACCACGGTGGCGATGGACTTCGGGCGGGCGACGCTGGACGCCGGGCTGGTCCTGTACCTGTTCGGCACGCCCGGGCAGCAGCGCTTCTGGTTCATGTGGGATGACCTCATCGAGGGGGCCATCGGGGCCGTGGTCCTGGTGGACAGCCGGCGGCTGGCGGACTCTTTCCCGGCGGTCGACTACTTCGAGGCCGCGGATCTGCCGTTCGTGATCGGCGTCAACGGCTTCCACGGCGAGTACCCGCACACCGTCGCCGACGTGCAGGAGGCGCTGTCGGTGAACCAGCAGGTCCCGGTCATCGAGTGCGACGCGCGCACCCGGACATCAGCCAAGACGACCCTGGTCACCCTGGTCCAGCACGCCATGACCGTGCATCTGGGCAGCCGCTAGCCCGGCCGGTCCGGCGGGGGCGGACGCAGATCCCGCGGCCCAGGACGGTCTGGTTACCGCGGATATGCCGGGGTACCCTGATGCCAGCTACGGGGGGCGGCCGAGTCGGCACTGGGAGTACCCGATGCACGAGCACACCGTGGATCTGACCACCCCGTTAGGACCGGTGACCGCGGCCTTCACCCAGGGACGGCTGACCGGCTCCGATGTCGCGACCGTGAGCACCGGGCCGGGGTTCGGGATCAACCACCGCCAGTACTCGGGGACCGTGCGCCTGAGCAGCCCCGGCTGGACCGAAAGCTCCGCCCGGCTGCTGCACGACGCGACGTTCGCGGACGCGGACGGCAACCATCCCTTCCCCCGGGACCGGGCCGCGATGGTCGGGGTAATCCGGGCCGCCGTCGCCGATTACGCCGCCCAGGCCACCGCCACCCGGTAAATCGCCCGGGACCGCCGCCCATCGTGACCGCACGGGAAACGCCCGCCCCCCGGGTGCTCACGCTGGGGGAACGGGCGCTCGCCGCGGCCAGGATCGCGGTTTACGCGAGCCCGGCGATCAGGCGGTCAGCCCTCAAGCTGGGCGTCCAGGGTGATGTCCACCCCGGTGAGCGCCTTGCTGAGCGGGCATCCGGCCTTGGCGTCCTCGGCCGCCTTGATGAACTGGGCGGCGTCCAGGCCCTCGACCTCGCCGCGGACCGTCAGCTTGATGCCGGTCAGCCGGAATCCGCCCGCCGGATCGGGTCCCAGGGTCACATCCGCCTGCACGTCGAGCGCCTGCGGGGTGCCGCCCGCCTGGCCGATCAGCGCGGAAAGCTGCATCGCGTAGCAGGCCGAGTGGGCCGCCCCGAGCAGTTCCTCGGGGCTGGTGTAGCCCCCGGCCTCCTCAGCCGCCCGATGGGGAAAGGACACCTCGTAGGTCCCGAGTCCCGAGCTCGTCAGCTCGACCTGGCCTGAGCCCTGCTCGAGCGTTCCCGTCCAGCCGGTCCGCGCAGTTCTTGTGGGCATGGGGTCTCCCTCCGGTTTGGATCACGTACCCGCCTGGACTCTAGCCGCCGCGCCGGGCCCGGAACACGGTGTCCCTGATCACGACCGGACGGCCCTCCGGGTCGGTCACCGAGCGCTGCGGCGCCTCGTCGGTCACGACCTTCCAGCCATGCGGGTCGAGCACGGCCGCGATGTCCTCCCCGGTGAACAGCAGCTCGGGCATCTGCGGGCGGCGCATGGTGGTCTGCAGATCCGAGGGATGATGGCCGACCACCAGCAGCGAGCCGCCCGGCGCCACCGCGCCCGCCAGGGCGCGCAGCAGCGCCTCCCGGGCGCTGGGCGGCAGGTGCAGGTACTGGCTGGAGACCAGGTCGTAGCGGTTCCCGCCAGGATCCCAGCCGATCAGGTCGGCGTGCAGCCAGCCGATCCGGTCGGCGATCCCGGGCCCGGCCTGCGCCGCATGCCGGGCGGCCCGGCCGAGCGCGACCGTGGACACATCGGCGCCGGTGACCCGCCAGCCGCGCCCGGCCAGCCAGAGGGCGTCCGCCCCCTCGCCGCAGCCGACGTCCAGAGCCGTCCCGGGCTGCAGGTCCGATGCCTCGCTGACCAGGTAGCGATTAGGGTTGCCGCTCCACAGCGCCGTGGCGGAGCTGTACCGCTCGTTCCAGAACGCCTCGTCGAACTGCACGGGCGCAGAGTGGTCATGCTGCGGATCGTGATGATCGTGGGTCTCGTGCACGGTAAGCACCTCCGTGACGACCCTGGCCCGGGGCGGCACGGGGGGCAAGTTTCGTTGCCGGTACGGCAAAGGAGCCGCACGGGAGAGCGCCACGGGCCGTGCGCTGCCTGCCCCGGGCCGCGTCGCGCCCCGAGCCGGCAGCCGGGTTACCGGTCGAGGCCACCCCAGAAGGTTTCCCGGTCCTGGCAGCGCTCCAGCATGATGGCCCGGGTGCGGACCGGCATCCACTGCAGGTAGGGCAGCACCCCGGGATTCCAGCGGGCCAGGTCGTCGACGATCTCCTGGAGCGTGGCCGCGCTCATCGGCTGGGGCAGGGGGTGGTGCCGCACGAACCGCCGGGCCATGCGGGGCTCCCGGTGCTCGATGAACTGCTGGGCGCGGGCCAGGAACAGGCTCCCGGCGGTCCGCATGACGACCTGCGTGTTCCGCCGGGAAGCCCGGTATCCGGCCGCCGACACGATCTCCTCGGCGTAACCGGCGGCCAGCACCGGCGGGGCCAGCCTGATCAGCCCGGCTTCCAGCCCGGCGGGCGTCCCGGACAGGGACGTGTCGTGCCGCCGCCAGGGGGCCAGCATCGAGCTGTCCAGCCGGTCCGCCTGCTCGTCCCCGCCGGTGAGCGGGAACAGCCCGATCCGGGACCCGCCGCGGGCCGGCCAGAGCGCCACCAGCACATCGTCACCAGTGCGGTCGGCGCAGATGATCACGGTCTCCGGGGCCGGGGCGCTCCCCCCGGCCCAGGCCCAGCCCACGCTGGTGAAGGAGGGCAGGTGGGTGTACTCGGGCACCCGGAAACTCAGCAGGGTCTGGCCGAGCACCCGCAGGCACCCATCCGGATCGAGGGCGCTGGTCACCGAGATACCGGCGGCTGGGCGGCCTGGCTCCTCGGCGGCCACCGGCGGACGCTGCTCCCTGGTGAATAAGCTCACGCACACTCCCTGGGCTAGCGGCCCGGCTCACAGCCCAGTCCCGCTCATCCGGGCTGATCCGGGCCGGGGATCCGGGCCTGGGATCCGGTCCTGGCTCCGGGTCAGCGGCCCCTCCAGTGGCCGTCGTGAGCCGCGCAGACCATTCCGGTGGTGTCGCACTGGCGGCATTCCTTGCCGGGCCGCCCCCGGCAGGCCCGGCAAGTCAGCAGCGGTTTCCCGCAGTCCGCTTTCTCGCAGCTAAGGCTGATCATCGACGCCGTCCTCCCGAGGGCCTGGGTGTGCAGGCGCTACTCTCACGCGGCGATCGCCGCGTCCGCCACGGACCGCTAAAGCCCGGACAACCCCGGACAGTTCCTTACCTGACCGGATGACTGCGGACAGACCGTTATAGGGCGGGATGCGGGGTGGGACGGGACGGTCAGCCGGACGCCGGCGTGGCCCGGACGAAGCCGGCGATCAGCTGGCCGAGCCGCTCACCGGCGTCTTCCTGCAGGAAGTGACCCGCGCCCTCGAGCACCGGGTGGTCCAGGCCCGCGGCTCCCGGGATGGTCTTCTTCAGCACGGGCGCCATCGCGCCGGTGATCGGATCCCGGTCGCTGAACGCCACCAGGAACGGCTTGTCCCAGGCGGACAGCTGCTGCCACGCGGCCCGGTTGGCGGCCGAGGCGGGGTCGTCCGGGGTGGTGGGGACCAGCCCGGGCATGGCCCGGACGGCCGCGGCGAAGCTCTCGTCCGGGAACGGCGCGTCGTAGGCGGCCAGGACGGCAGGGGGCAGCGTGGTCTGGCATCCCGACTGCACCAGCCGGGACACGCTGAGCACCGGGGCGGTCTGCACCACCTCGCGGAACCGCAGCCAGACGTCGGGCATCGGCTGGTCCCCGGTGGGCAGCCCGGTGTTCGCCGCCACCACCCGGGCGAAACGGCCCGGATGCTCGGCCGCCAGCCGCAGCCCGATGAGGCCACCCCAGTCCTGCCCGACCAGCGTCAGGCCCTGCAGGTCCAGCCGGTCAAAGGCCAGGGCGCGGATCCATTCCACGTGCCGCGCAAAGCTGTGATCGCTGACGTTCATGGGCTTGTCCGACCGCCCGAACCCGGCCAGGTCGGCCGCGATGGCGCGCAGCCCCGCGTCGGCGAGGACCGGCATCACCGTCCGGTACAGGAACGACCAGCTCGGCTCGCCGTGCAGGAGGAGCACCGGCTCGCCGTCGGGCGGGCCTGCTTCCACGTACGCCAGCCGCACCCCGCCCACCGCCGCGTACCGCGGGGGGTAGGGGAAATCCGGCAGGTCCGCGAACTGTTCCTCGGGGGTGCGGAGCACACGCATCCGCCCATGCTGCCACGATCCGGGCGCGGGCCGGGAGCCGGCCGGCACGGGCCGGGCACGGGCCGGGCCGGGCACGGGCGCGGGCCGGGCACGCCGGGCGCGGGCCGGGAGCACGCCGGGCGCGTGGCAGCATGGCGCCATGCGCCAGAACCCGCCCGCGCCCGCCGCGAATGTGCCGCTGACGGTGATAGGCGTGATCCGCAGTGCCCACACGGAGCCGGAGACCACGCCGATCCAGGCCGCCCTGAACCGGGCCGGCCACGGCACGATCGAGATCGCCGGGCCCTACCGGGACGGCCTGGCCGGGCTGGACGGCTTCGGGTACGCGTGGCTGCTGACCTGGCTGCACCGGCCAGGGGACAGGAAGGACGCCGGCGACCGGAAAGAGCCCGGGCCCGGGGAGGGCCGGGCGGGCCGCGCGGGCCTGCCGCCGCTCAGGCAGGTGCCGTTCCTGCTCCGCCGCCAGCAGCGGGAGATGGGGATCTTCGCCACCCGGGGCCCGCGCCGGGTCAACCCCATCGGGCTCAGCCTCATCCAGCTGCTGGAGGTGACCCCGGAGACTGTCCTGTTCGCCGGGGTCGATGTGATCGACGGGACCCCGGTCATCGATCTGAAGCCGTACGTCACCCGGTTCGACCGCCCGCCCGGCGATCCGCCCTGCGGCTGGTTCGACGAGGTGGCCCTCGACGAGGGCAGCACCCCCGCCGGGCTGGCCCGGCCGGAGCCCCCCGCCTGACAGCCCACGCCGGGCCAGGTGTCGCATAGTGCGCCACGTTTATGCCGTGGACGCAACGCCGCCCCCTTGTGCCTGCCCCGCGCCCTGTTGTCTCATTGTGACTACCGAGCGGGCCGGGCCTGCGGGCTGCGGCCCTCGCGCGGTGACTGAGGGCTGGCTGCAATGGGGTGGCTGCCTCGGCCGCGCAGGCAAGGGAGATGGAGCATCGTGACTGTAACCCTGGACCGCAACGTCGAGCAGTTCATCGCGACCCCGCGGCAGCTGTTCATCAACGGGCAATGGGTGGACGCGGCGTCGGGCCGGACCTTCGAGACCCCCAACCCGGCGACCGGCGAGACCCTGGCCCGGGTGGCCGAAGGAGACGCGGAAGACATCAACCGGGCCGTCAGCGCGGCCCGCGCGGCCTTCGAGACCGGCCCGTGGAGCCGGATGACCCCGTCGGACCGGGGCCGGATCATCTGGCGCATCGGTGACCTCATCCTCCAGCACCAGGACGAGCTCGCCCAGCTCGAGTCGCTGGACAACGGCAAGCCGTTCGCCGTGGCCCAGGCGGCCGACGTGCCCCTGGCCGCGGACCTGTTCCACTACATGGCCGGCTGGGCCACCAAGATCGAGGGCAACACGATCAACATCTCGGTGCCCTACATGCCCGGGGCCAACTTCCACTCCTACACGCTGCGTGAGCCGCTCGGCGTCGTGGGGCAGATCATCCCCTGGAACTTCCCGCTGCTGATGGCCGCGTGGAAGCTCGGCCCCGCCCTGACCACGGGTAACTGCGTGGTCCTCAAGCCGGCCGAGCAGACCCCGCTGACCGCGCTGCGGCTGGCTGAGCTGATCGCCGAGGCCGGGGTGCCGGACGGCGTGGTCAACGTGGTGCCGGGCTTCGGCGAGACCGCGGGCGCCGCGCTGGCCTCGCACAACGACGTGGACAAGGTGGCGTTCACCGGGTTGACCGAGGTGGGCAAGCTCATCGTCGCCGCGGCCGGTGCCACCAACCTCAAGAAGCTGACCCTGGAGCTGGGCGGCAAGAGCCCCAACATCGTGTTCGACGACGCCGAGGACGGCGCGATCGAGGGCGCGGCCAACGCGATCTTCTTCAACCACGGCCAGTGCTGCGTGGCCGGCTCGCGCCTGTACGTCCAGGAGAGCCGTTACGACGAGGTCATCGACGGCGTGGCGGAGATCGCCAAGTCGATCAAGATGGGCTCGGGCATGGAGGCGGGCACCCAGATGGGCCCGCTGGTGTCCGACGAGCAGTTCCAGCGGGTCAGCGGTTTCCTCGAGTCCGGCCGCTCCGAGGGCGCCACCGCACTCGCGGGCGGCGGCCGGTTCGGCGACCGCGGCTACTTCATCGAGCCGACCGTGCTCACCAACACCCGCCCGGACATGAGGGTCGTCCGCGAGGAGATCTTCGGCCCGGTCGTGGTGGCCGCGCCCTTCAGCGACCTGGACCAGATCGCCGCCGAGGCCAACGACAGTGACTACGGGCTCGGGGCCGGCATCTGGACCCGGGACATCTCCAAGGCACACGCGCTGGCCAAGAAGCTCCGGGCCGGCACGGTCTGGATCAACTGCTACAACGTGTTCGACGCGTCGCTGCCGTTCGGTGGCTACAAGCAGTCCGGCTGGGGCCGGGAGATGGGCCACGAGGTGCTGAACAACTACACCGAGGTCAAGGCCGTCACCGCGCAGCTGTAAGCCAGCCGCGTTCAGCAGGCCGCGGGGGCCGGGTCAGCGATCCGGCCCCCGCGCCGCCTGGCGGCGCAGCCAGGATTCCGGCTGCCCGGACTCGGCGGCCATGGCCCGCCACGTCCAGCCGGCCGCCCGGCGTTCGCCCAGGTAGCTGCCGAGGCTGCCGTAGCCGAGCCCGGCTGCCACCTGGGCGGCCCGCTCGGCGGCCGCGCGCCGGGTGGACACATGCGCGACCCGGTCCAGGCCGTGACGGCGCAGCGCGGATTCGACCGCATGATGGGTCACGCCGATCTCGGCGGCCATGGCGTTGACCGTTCGGTGCTGCCTGACGTGGCGTTCCTGCAGGTAGCTGGGCACATCAGCGAATCCCAGCCGGTCCAGCGCGGGCCGCCACCGGGCATCTGGCCGGGCTGGCCGCCGTTCCGGTACCGCCGCGGCCGCCCCGGGGGCCGCGTCCGCCAGGTGGCGGGACAGCCAGTCCTTGTGCAGCCCGGCCTCGCGGCTGATCGCCGCCAGGCTCGCCCCGTCGGCCGTCCGGGCCAGGACGTACGCGCCGAGGTCCGGATAGCCGTTCCGCCGGGCCACGTCCGCCGCGACCTGCGCGACGTGACGGCTGGCCCGCTCGGCGTTGGCCTGGGCCACCCGCTCCGCGGGGATGCCGGCCAGCGCCTGCCGCGCCTTGCGGCGCCGCTGCTCCGGGTGGCGGCGGCCGGTGGCCGCGGCGGCCGCGTCCCGGGTGAGTTCGCCGGACCGGGCCCGCTGCCGCCCGGCGGCGCTGCCCGCCCGGACCGCCGGGTCGAACACCAGCCGGGAGGCGAGCGCGGTCGAGCGCAGCTTGCGGGTGTCCGGGCCCTCCAGCGACTGGCCGCGTTCCAGCCCGAAGGCCAGGCAGTAGGCCTCCTTGGTGTACCCGTGCACCCGCAGGTGGGCCGGGACCGACCGGAGCGCCCGGCCGCACAGGTGGCAGATCACCCGGGTGCCGGTGACGACTACCTCACCGACCGGGGCGAACGCCGGGGTGCCGTCGGCCAGCACCGCCACGACCGGGCGGGGTGCCGGGCGCGGTACCGGGCTGGGCGCCGGGCGGGCCACCCGCAGGGCCTGCCGTCCGCTCACGCCCGGCGCCGGCCCGCGGGCCGCACACGCACCGGCACACGCACCGGCGCGCGGATCGCGGGTACCACGCTGTTCGTCTCGGCGGACATGACCAGCCCTCTGGTCGGAGACCGTACTAGTCACATCGAGACTACCGAAGCCCAGGCCAGCCGTCACGCCCGCCTCATCCGGCCGCCGCCGCCCCCGCTCATGTCCGCCCCGGCTCACGTGCGCCGCCGCGCCCACTACGCTCGGGATCATGACCGCCGGGCCATCACTGTCGCTGGCCGAACGGACCGTGCTGGCGATACTCAGCGAACGGCCCGCACACGGCTTCGCCATCGCCCGGCTGACCGCGCCGGGCGGGGACCTGGGCCGGATCTGGCAGATCCCGCGCCCGGTCATCTACCGCTCGATCACCCGGCTGCTGGAGGCCGGGCTGCTGACCCAGGACGCGGTCGAGTCCGGCCGGGGCCCGCAGCGCACCCTGTACACGGTGACACCGGAAGGGCGCCAGCTGGCCGGGGAGTGGCTGGACACCCCGGTGGAGCACGTCCGGGACGTCCGGTCCCATCTGCTAGTCAAGCTGGCCCTGCTGGACCGCGCCGGGCGCGACCCCACCGACCTGCTCCGCCGGCAGCGGGCCACCCTGGAGCCCATCGCCCGGGCCGTCCAGGCGGAACGGCCCGGCCGGGACGGGTTCGACGCGACGCTGCTGGCCTGGCGCCGGGCCACCACGGCGGCCACGCTGAGTTTCCTCGACGACGTCATGGGACCCGCGCAGTTCGTCCACCCGGACCAGGGTGACCCCGGCGAGGATGAACGCACCGCCCAGGAACTGAATCGCGGACGGTAGCTGGCCGAGCAGCAGCCAGGCGAACACGATCGCGAACAGCACCTCGGCCATGCCGATGAACGAGGCCAGCTTGGCCCCCAGCCGCCGGGCGGCCCCGATGCCGGCCACGTAGGCGATCACCGCCGCCACCAGCGACAGCCCGAGCACGGGCACGACCCAGCTGACCTGGTGGTGCAGGAAGTCCACCGGGCGGGTGCTGGCCGCCATCGGCAGCACGCCGATCCCGCCCAGCAGGCCCAGCACCACCGCGCCGACGCACATCCCGCCCCAGGCCATCACGATGGGGGGCAGCGGCTCGTCGCCGGTCGCGGCCGAGAGCACGAAGTAGATGGCCAGGGCCACGGCGGCGAGCAGGCCCCACATCACCCCGACGGGGTTGATCCCGGCCGCCCCGGTCAGGTTCAGGACCAGGATCAGCCCGGCGATCGAGGCGGCCGCACCGGCCACGGTGAGCCGCCGCGGCCGCTGGCCGTGCCGCGCCCACAGCCAGCCGACCACCAGCACGCTGCCGAGGTACTCGAGCAGCAGGGCCACCCCGACCGGCATCGTGGCTATCGCGTTGAAGTAGAACAGCTGGCAGCCGGCCACGCCGGCCAGGCCGAACGCGATCACCCGCGGCGCGGCCCGGCGCAGCATCCCCCAGCGGCCGCGCATCTGCAGGAGGGCCGGGATCGTGAGGATCAGGCCGGCCACCGTGATCCGCGCCAGCACCGCCGCGGCCGGGCTCCATCCGGCCCCGATCAGCGATGCGGCGAAGGCCCCCGAGGTCCCGAAGGCCGCGGCGGACAGGATGCCGAGGGACAGTCCCGCGCTCCCCCGCCCGGACCGCCTGGCCCGCCCGGACCGCCTGGCCTGCCTGGCCCGCCTGGCACCAGGACGCACATCGGCGCGGGCGGGACGGGGCACGGCACGGGTTGGGACGGAAGTCACTGGGCGCTCCAGGGCACGACGTTTCACGAGACGATGCGTAAGCAGCAAACTAGATTTACACTCATGACAGTAGCCGCCCCAGCTGAAAGGGGTCAAGGTGCTTTTTGCTCATGACACCGAGGTGTCGCTGGCTGCGACCGCGGCCCTGGTCAACACGGGCCGCGGCACCGAGGGCCTGCCGGACGAGGCCGCGCTCGACCGCTTCGTCGCCGAGTGGCGCTGGACCGGCGAGCGCTCCCGGGACCAGGCTGAGCTCGACGCGGTGCGGCGGCTGCGGCCCCGGCTGGCCCGGCTCTGGGAGCTGCCGGTGGACGACGCCGCCGCCCTGGTCAACGCGCTGCTGCGGGAGGCCGGCGCGCTGCCGCAGCTGGTCAAGCACGACGGCTGGGATTATCACCTGCACGCCACGTCCGCCGACGCCCCGCTGGCCGACCGGATGGCGGTCGACGCGGGCATGGCGTTCACCGACGTGATCCGCACCGGGCAGCTGGACCGGCTCCGCCGGTGCGCCGCCGACGACTGCGACAACGTCCACGTGGACCTGTCCAAGAACCGCTCCCGCCGGTTCTGCGGCACCGCGTGCGCGAACCGGGTCAACGTGGCCGCCTACCGGACCCGCCAGGCCGCCCGCCCGGCCGCCGCCGACCCGGCGGCCGCTCCCCCGGCCGCCGCCCGCCCGGCGGCCGGGCCGGACCCCGTCCGGCTGACTCCCCGGGCCCGCCGCCCCCCTGACATACCGGACGGACCAGAACATCGCGTGCCGTCCCGGCCAGAACTCGGCCACTGCTACCCAGGATCGGCTTGATGTGGCTGGGCGTTGCTGCCAGGCTTCGGATGGTCGCGGTCTGCGCCGGCGCCCTTCGGCGGCTGGTCCCGGGCCCGGCTCCCCCACCGGCCGGTGTCTACGACAGGAGTGCCATGCACCTGCCTGCCCGTTTCAGCGTCCTCGCCCTGGCCGGGGCGCTGCTCCTGGCACCGGTCGCTGCCGCCCCCGCCGCCGTGGCGGCCACCGCCGCCCCCGGGGCCCAGGCCGCCGCGCTCAGCCGCGCTCCCCAGGGCGTGCAGGCCGAGGGCGGCGCCCTGGCCAACGCGGCCAGCGGCGCGGTGATGTGGAGCCGGGGCATGAACACCGAGCGGCCGATCGGCAGCATCACCAAGGTCATGACCGCGATCGTGGTGCTCCGGGCTGGTGACCTGAGCCGGCGGATCGAGATCCCCAAGGGCGTGATCCCCTACGACCGCAAATACGACGCCAGCAACGCGGGCCTGCGCCCCGGCGACTACCTGACCGCGCGGGAGCTGCTGGAGGCCCTGCTGCTGCCGTCCGGATGTGACGCCGCCTACGCGCTGGCCAAGGCGTACGGGCCGGGCTGGACCGCGTTCATCGCCACCATGAACTCCACCGCCCAGGCCATGGGCCTGGCCCACACCCACTTCTCGAACTTCGACGGCCTGCCCTGGCCCTCGGAGACTTCCACGTACTCCACGCCGCGGGACCTGATCGCGCTGGGCCGGGCGGCCATGCAGTACCCGATCCTCCGCTCCATCGTGGACCAGCGGTCCTACCACCTGGCCGCGACCCCACGGCACCACGCGTACGTGTGGCGGACCACCAACATGCTGCTCCGCGACTACCCGGGCACGATCGGGATCAAGACCGGGTCCACCATTGCCGCCGGGTACTGCCTGCTGTTCGAGGCGCGGCAGGACGGCCACGTGCTCATCGGCGTGGTCCTGCACAGCTCACGCAGCAACGACCTGGCCGCTTTCAAAGATGCCACCAAGATCCTGGACTGGGGCTTCCGGCACGTTTAGCCTGCAAGGCGGCGAGCTGCCCGCTAGATTCCTTGAGCTGGCGGGCAGGCTAGGCCTACTCCCGCCACCCTGCGCCGTGGGGGGGACGCAATACTTGGGGTAGCTGACGGCATTTCGGGGCAAGGGCGGCTCACATGCGGTTCCGGTCGGGTGTGGCAATCGACCTGGGCACGGTCAACACCCTGGTTTCTGTCGCCGGCCGGGGGCTGGTCATCGACGAGCCCTCGGCCATCGCGCTGGACCGGGCGACGGGCCGGGTCGCGGCCGTCGGCCAGGCTGCGGACGCCCTGGCCGGCAAGGAGCCGCAGGACATCGAGGTGCTCCACCCGCTGCGCAACGGGGTGATCGCGGACCTCGACGCGGCGTCGGCCATGCTGCAGGGCTTCGTGCGCCGGGCCAGGCTGCGCCGCGGGCTGCTGCGGAGCGCGGCGGTCGTGTGCGTGCCCGGCGGCGCCACCTGGGTGGAACGGCGGTCCCTGGCCGCCGCGGTGAGCGTGATCCGGCCGCGCTGCACGATCCAGCTGGTCGACGAGCCGATCGCGGCCGCGGCCGGAGCCGGATTCGACCTGGCCCAGGGGGCCGGGGTGTTCATCGTGGACGTGGGCGGCGGCACCACCGAGTCCGCGGTGGTAGCCGGCGGGCAGATCGTCCGGGCCCGGTCGCTGCGGATGGGCGGCAACGCCATGGACGAGGCCATCGCGACCGCGGTCAAGACCGAGATGGGCCTGATGCTCGGCCGCAACGCGGCCCGCAACCTGAAGACCACTCTCGGCCTGGCCGAGGACGGGACCGGGTGGATGGAAACGGTGGGCGTGGACGCCGCGCGGCGCACCCCCCGGGTTGAGCAGGTGCCCGGGCAGCTGGTGGCCCAGGCGCTGGAGCACATCGTCATCGCGATCGTCGATTGCGTGGAGGAGATGCTCTCCGATATCCCGCCCAACCTGGCTGAGGACGTGGTCCGCGGCAAGATCCGGCTGGCCGGCGGCGGGGCGCTGCTGCCCGGCCTGGCCGACCGGATCGAGGCGGCCACCGGGATCCCGGTCGTGGTGGTGGACGACCCGCTGCGCTGCGTGGCCCGCGGGGCGGCGGAGATCCTCGAGCACGGCGACGGGCTGCAGCAGGGGCCCGTGGCTGCGAGGTAAGCGGTGGCCCAGAGGTAGCATCAAGGATCACGCGGGAGCTCGGGCTGGCCGGGCTGAGAGGGTGGCTGGCCCGTCCGGGGTGCGCGCCACCGACCGTCTGAACCTGACCGGGTAATGCCGGCGTAGGGAGGATCCGGTGAGCGGGGTAATCGGGATGCCCGCGCCCGCAGGGCTCGTGCACGGCATGGGCAAGGAGCTGACCCTGCCGGACTGGAGCCCGCTGACCAGCGCCGAGGTGCACACGGTGCTGGCCCGCTACCCGCGGGCCCCGGGCGACGAGATGATCACCTGGCGCAGCCCGCGGCCCATGTCGGCGGCGGGGCTGATCCGCCACGGCGGCGCCGACCTGTTCGTCAAGCGGCACCACGTCCGGGTGCGCACGCTGGCCCAGCTCGCCGTGGAGCACGCGTTCATCGGCCACCTGCGGGCCCGCGGCATCCCGGCGCCCGCGGTGCTGCGCGCCGCGGACGGCGCGACCGCCACCCAGTACGGCGACTTCGTGTACGAAGTGCACGAGCTGGCCAGCGGGCTCGACTTGTACCGGGACGCGCTGTCCTGGACCCCGTACGCCAGCCTGGGGCACGCGCGGGCGGCCGGGGCGGCGCTGGCCCGGCTGCACGAGGCGGCGGACCGGTTCCCGCTGCCGGCCCGCGCGCCCGCCGTGCTCACCGGCGGGTGCGAGATCATCGTCTCCAACGATCCGCTCGCGGAAATCAAATGGCTGGCTGGCTGCCGTCCGGGGCTGGCGGGCTACCTGGACGGCCGGGCGTGGCCGGACGATCTCACCCGGGACGTGCTGCCCGCCATCCGGCGGGCCGCGCCGCTGCTGGCCGGGCTGCCCCGGCAGTGGGGCCACGGGGACTGGCACCCGTCCAACCTGACCTGGTCATCCGCTGGCCCGGACGCCGTCGTGGCCGGCGTGTTCGACTTCGGGCTGGCCAACCGGACCTTCGCGGTGCACGATCTGGCCATGGCCCTGGAGCGGGCCACCGTGTCGTGGCTGGACCTGGGTGATGCGGACACCGCCGATCCGGACCTGGCCGATCCGGACCTGGCCGGCCTGGCCGGTCCGGCCGGGGCAGCCGTGGACCGGGCTGACCCGGACGGGGCCGTCCCCGGCCGGGCCGAGGCGGACCTGGACGCGATCGACGCGTTCCTGGACGGCTACGAGTCGGTCCGCCCGCTGACCCCGGCCGAGGCCGCGGCGCTGCCCGAGGTGTTCCCGGTGGTCCACGTCGAATACGCGCTGTCGGAGGTCGAGTACTTCGCGAGCGTGGTCAGCTCGCCCGCCAACGCGGACCTGGCCTACGACGGTTACCTCCTGGGCCACGCCGCCTGGTTCGCCACGCCCCCGGGCGCCGCCGTCCTCGACCACCTCCGCCGCCGCGCCGCCACCACCGCCTGACTGAACCCCGCCGGCTGGCCGCGGTCATCCGCGGCTAGGCGGCGAGCCATTCGTGTCCCCGGAAGGCCTGCACGTGCTGCAGGTTGGGGTTCCCGGCCATGGACACCAGGATCGCCTCGGCCGCGGCCGTCCCCGTCTCCTCGTCCCCGGCCAGCACCGCGGCGATGCGCCCGCGGATCAGGTGGGCCCCCGGCCGGGTGGAGTCCCAGGCCCGGATCAGGTCCGTCGCGGTCCGGATGCCGAACATCCGCAGGCCGTCCCGGGGCTGGCGCCCGCCGGACTCCTCGGGCACGGACAGGCAGAGCAGCGCCTGATCCACCCAGTTGACCAGGGTGTTCACCGGAACCCGGGTGCCGAGAAGCAGGTCGACGAGGTTCGCTGTGGCCAGTGCGTGCACGTCCTCGATCCCCTCCTCGAGCAGCCGCGCCTGATCCCACACGGTGAGCCCGTCGAGATCGCTGAGCGGGAACCTGGCGGTCATGGAGGGAACGGCCTGGCTGAGCAGCTTGCCCGTGCCGGCCTTGAGCAGCTGGATCCCTATCTGGGGGAACACCCCGATGAAGAAGGCCAGGACGTCCAGCCGCGCGGGCGGCCCCAGCGGAACGAGGGCCACCGTGGCGACGGTGATGGTGACCACGATGAGGCGGACGCTGGCGCTGACATAGGCGGCGGTCTTCAGGTCCTGCCGGAAGTAACGGCGGGTCAGGTCCTGCAGGATGAACCAGTACGCACCGATGAAGCCGAACTGCAGTGCCGTGTACGGCAGGTGCGGCTGCCCGCTGAAGGGCAGGTGGCCGAGCAGGTTGAAGTCGTGGTACAGCTCCGGCTGGACGACGACGGCCCAGCCCAGGGTGAGCAGTGCCGTGGCCAGGACCACCGGGTAGAGGCCTTCGCTGCGCGCGGGCCGCTTCGCCGGGTCGGCGAACAGCTCGCGCGTGCTGACCGCCTGCTCGCCATAGACGGCCTCGAACTTGCGCCGGTACAGGTTGTCCCGGCCCGGGTTGGCCAGCTTGTCGTGCTCGGCCAGCCACTCGGCGTAGTAACTGGTGTGCTTGGGTGGCGCGGGAAGGTTGCAGTAACGGTCGATCTTCAGCCGGAAGAGGTTGATGACATATTCGTCGTACAGGCTCTGCCCCTTGAACCGGATGAACTGCACGTACAGCAGCCCGGGCAGGGAGGCGAACACCGCGACGGCGGCGACCTTCAGCAGGAAGATGCGGCTGTGCGGCTGGAACAGCACCGCCGGCAGCAGCGCCGCGGCCACCGTGGCGAGCAGCGCTGAGGCATAGAACGCCTGCACGGCCCGCGCGCTGACCCGCCACGCGGCCCGCGGCCGGGCCGTGCGCTGCGCCGGGCTCTCCGGCCGCGGCGGGCTCTCCACCCGCGGCGGGGTCTCTGGCCGCGAGGGGCTCTCTGGCCGCGACGGGGCTGACACACCGGTGGTCATGATGATCACTCCACTAGAGGCTGACGGACACGCCCCGCAGGCCACCCCGGCCGGGGCTGCTTACCTGTTCGGGGCGCGCGGGACACCGGCTGATACGCCGGCCGGGCTGCGGGCCGCACCGCGCTGGCCAGGCCCGGGACATCCGGGCCTGGGCAGGAAATGGCCTGGCGCTCGATGACGCTCACGAATGCGGGGGCTGGAACGGGTGGCCGAGGAACGCGCAGGTGCCTTCGGCCAGCGCCTCGCCCTGCGCCCGGTTCTGGGCATCCGGCCAGTCGTGTACCCGGCGGATCTCCGGGATGAGCGCCGGCATGTGGGTGCTGTTCAGGAACAAGAGCCCGGGGCGGCGCACGTCGGCGGCCCGGGGCAGCCCCCGGGCCTTGAACGCGGCGCCGATGTGCCCGGCGAGAGCCTGGCCGTCGGCCGAGCAGTACAGGCCGGAGAATCCGTCCACGCCCTGGGACGAGTCGAAGTGGACCTCGATGGCGACCCGGGGGCGGAGCTCGTTGGCCCGCTTCGCCGATCCATGGAAGTCGGGATCATGTGAGGCACCCTGGGCGGTCTCACTGACCACCGTGAGCCCGGAGCGCCGCATCGCGGCCAGGGCATAGGTGCAGACCTGGAACGCTTCCGCATGCTCCTGCCGTCCGTCGGTCCCGATAGCGCCCGGGTCGAACACCCCGTTGGGCTCGACTCCGTGCCCGACCGCGAGAAAGACGTCGAGCTTGCCGTTCTGCTGCATGTCAGTTGTCCTTTCTGCTGGCGCGTCGGTGCCGCGCTCTGCCAGCTACGGGGACCGGCGCCGTGGCCAGATACATGAATCGGGCCGGGATTGGCTCCATGACCACGCCGGGGCTGGCCAGCTGGGGCAACACCGCCGACGATGGATGTATCTCGGCGGGTCGTGCGGCCACACATGCATAGGCGGCAATGCCGTCGGGGGGGACTCACGCCTGGAGGCAGCAATGACCATGAAGTACCAGACAGACCACATCCTCGTGCCAGCTTCCGAGTTCCGGCCGGGGGACGTCGACCGGCTCAACCAGGTCCTGGCGGATGCGGCGCTCGGCCGCCCGCTGCGCGACCCCGGGGTTAGCTCCGCGACGGCCAGTCAGTGCGGACTGATCCGGATTCCCGTCGACGGGGCCGATCCGGTGGCTATCCGGGACGCCGTGCAGGCCCATGTCCAGCCGGGCGGCGGCGAGTTGCCCACCATCATCGCGGACAACAACGCGACCGCTGGCACGACGGACGAAGGCACGTTCTTCGCCGCCGGGAAGAAGAGCGGGCACGGGGTGGCCGCCTGGCTCCCGGCTCCGCAGGACGAGATGCCACCTGGGCCGTCATGGTCGCCGTCCGGCGACCCCCCAGTGATCGCCCTGCTAGACAGCGGCGTGCACCCGCACCCATGGCTGTCCGCGACGGGCGGCTTGCCGTTCGTCATCGACGCGGCAGCACTTGACCAGGGCTGGCACTCACCGGTACCGGAAGATCAGCCGGATAAGCAGCCTTACCCGCCCGGCAGCCACTGGGGCCACGGCACGTTCATCGCCGGCCTCATCCGCCAGGCGGCCCCCGGCGCGAAGATCCTGTCCATGCGCGTGATGGACAGCGCTGGCCAGGTCGCCGACTGCGCCGTGGCATGCGCGCTGAACTGGCTGGCAGATCACGCCCACGACCACCCGGTCGATATCGTGCTGATGGCCTTCGGGCGGCGCCGGGAATCCCCTCAAGACGACGGCCTGGACCATGTCAGGAAGGCCATTTCCCGGGTCGCCGCCGTCCCCGGCCTGAAGATCGTCGTCTCGGCCGGCAACGACGGCTCCACGGAGCCCGTTTACCCAGCCGCCTTCGCCATCGACAATGACCTGTCGTCGTCAATGGTCAGCGTAGGCTCCCGCCTCTCAGATTCAGAGTGGGCGCCGTACAGCAACCGCGGGCCCTGGGTCCTTGAGGCGCGGAACGGCACGAATACGATCAGCACCCTTCCGCAGACGTTTCTTCAGGCCGGCCAGTTCCAGGTCAGCCAGCCGCCGATCACCAACATTCATGACATGTTTCTCGCCCCGAACGGGTACGCGTGGTGGAGCGGCACCTCGTTCGCGGCCGCGATCTACGCGGGGCAGCTGGCCGCGGCGCGGCCAGGGGGCCAGGGCCTCCCGTAGCCGGCCGGTGAGCCGTAGCATGGCGGTTGTGACGCTCGGTAGCGGCAGGGCCGACACCGGCCGGGGCGGGGCGGGCCGCGCGGACCGGGTCGGCGCCTGCCTCGAGCGGGCCCGCAGCGGCGAGACGGCCGCGCTCGGTGATGTCGTGCGCGAGCTGAACCCGCTGCTGTGGCACGTGGCGCGGGCCGAGGGCCTGACTTCCGAGGAGGCCGCGGATGTCGTCCAGACCACCTGGCTGGAGCTGCTCCGGCGGCTGCACGAGATCCGGTCCCCCCAGGCGGTGACCTCCTGGCTGGTCACCGCGGCCCGCCGGGAGGCATGGCGGGTCCGCAAGCTGTCCCGCCGCCAGGTCCCGGACGGTGCGGCGCAGCTGGAATCGGTCGCCGATCCGGACCCGGCCCCGGGCGAGCGGCTGCTCTCCGACGAACGGGACCAGGCCCTGTGGCGGCACTTCCACGGGCTGCCGGAACGCTGCCGCACGCTGCTCCGCATCGTCGCGCAGGTAGCCCGGCCCGACTACGCGACGGTAGCCGAGGCGATGGGCATGCCGATCGGCAGCATCGGCCCCACCCGTGGCCGCTGCCTGGCCAAGCTGCGCGAGATGCTGCTGGCCGACCCGCGCTGGAGCGCATGATGACAGACCCCGCTGACCTGCCGCTGGACGACGGCGACCAGGCCATCCTGGACCGGCTGGCCGCGGTCCACGCGATGCTCGACCCACCCCCGGCCGACCTTGACGAGCGGGTCCTGTTCGCCATCGCGCTGGATTCGCTGGACGCGGAGGTGGCGCGGTACCGCGATCAGGAGATCATCGGGTCCGGGGCCCGCGGCAGCGAGCGCACCCACACCATCACGTTCGACGCCGACAGCCGGGCCGTGATGATCACGATCGTGGCGCGGCCGGACAGCCTGGTCCGGATCGACGGCTGGCTGGCCCCCGCCGCGGCGCTGCAGGTCGAGCTGCGGCTGCCCGAGCCGGCCCCGCCCCGGGTGGTGACCGCCGACACGGCGGGCCGGTTCGCCTTCGACGGCGTCCCGCACGGCCTCGCGCAACTGCTGGTCCAGCCGGCCGACGGCGGTACCTCGCCGCGGGTCGTCACGCCAGCGTTCACCCTCTGACGTGCGCGCGGCCCCGCTCGCGGACCGGGCCGCCCGGCTGCACGCGGCCGCCCTGGCCTCCAGCGATGACGGACGGCCCGCATCGGCCGTGCGCCAGCTGCGCGCGGGGCTGCGGCTGATCGGGACCGCGGCGGACAGCGGCGACCCCGCCGTCGCCGAGATCCGCGGCCGGCTGCTGATCAGCCTGGCCTGGGCCGAGTCCGAACGCGGCCGGGTAGACGTCGGCTTCCGGCTGCTCGACCAGGCTGAGCAGCACATCACACTGGCGCAGCGGCCGGTCCTGCTCGCCCAGCGCGGTCTGCTGCTCAAGCGCAGCGGCCGCAACGACCTGGCGCTGCGGCAGTACGACGAGGCGGAGGCCCTGCTGACCGAGACCAGCCCGCTGGACCTGGTCAAGGTGCTCAACAACCGCAGCCTCGTGCACCTGGAAGCCGGCCACATCCGGCTGGCCCGGGCCGACCTGCACCGCTGCGGGCAGGTCGCGGCCCGGCACGGGCTCGCCCTGCACGCCGCGCTCAGCCGGGTCAACCTCGGCTGCATGGACGTCGTGGCCGGGGACCTGCCGTCGGCCCTGGGCGCGTTCGCCGCGGCCCGGGCCGACTATGAGCTGCTCGCGCCGGGGCGGCTGGCCAGCCTCGCGGTGGAGCGGGCCCGGGCCCTGGTCGCGGCCGGCCTGTTCACCGAGGCCGACCGTGAGCTGGCTTACGCGGCCGAGCAGGCCGCCGCGCAGCGGCTCAGCCACACCTATGCCGATGCTGCGGCGGTCCGCGCGGAAGCCGCCCTGCTGGCTGGCCGGGCGGCCGCCGCCGCGCAGTGGGCCCGGGACGCCCGGGCCCGGTTCCTGGGCCGGGACAACGCCCGCCGCGCCGCACTGTCGTCACTGCTCGAACTCCGCGCTGACCTGGCCACGGCGGCGGAGCCGGCCGCTGCGATCGCCGCCCGTGGCCAGTCCCTGGCCCGGCGGCTCAGCCTGCTGGGGCTGCCGGAAGACGCCCGGGTGGCCAGCCTGGTCGCGGCCCGCGCGCTGATCCGCGCCGGACGGCCCGCCGGGGCCACCCGGGTCGCGGCCCGGTACGGGCCACCCGGCCGGGTCGACCGCCTGGACACCCGCCTGCTGTGGCGGCTGGCCCGGTCCGAGCTGGCCTCGGCCGCCGGCCGGCCGGCCGAGGCCTCCCGGCACCTGCTGGCCGGGATGGCCTCGCTGCACCGGCACCGCACCCAGTTCGGCTGCCTTGACCTGCAGACCGGCGCGGCCGTGCACGGGCAGGACCTGGCCCGCGCCGGGCTGGCGGCGGCACTCGCCCGCCGCGCGCCGGACGCCGTGTACCGGTGGTCGGAACGCGCCCGGGCCCAGGCACTGCTGCTGCCCACCGCAAGACCCCCGGGCAACCCGGAGGATGCGGCGGCCCTGGAGGAACTGCGCCAGGCCCGGCACGCGCTGCGCGCGCAGGAGCTGGCCGGACGGCCGGCCGGCGGCCTGCGCGCCCGCGTCGAGGCGCTGCAGCGCAGTATCCGCGAGCAGTCGTGGACGGCGCCGGGGCGGCGCGATGCCGCGGCCCCCGCGCCCGCCCCGCTCCGCGCGATCCGGGACAGCCTGGCCGGGGCCGCGCTCGTCACGTACCTCCGGGACGGGCCCGTGCTGCGGGCACTGGTCGTGGCGGGTGACTCGGTCCGCCTGCGGACGGTGGGCGGATACGCGGCCGCCGAGGAGGCGGTGCTGCGGCTGCGCGCCGACCTCGACAGCCAGGCGGGCCGCGCGCTGCCCGGCCGGCTCGCCGCCGCAGTCAGGAGCGCGACCAGCCACGATGCCGCCGCGGTCGGCTCCGCAGTGCTCAGCCCGCTGCTGGCCGACATCGGCGACCGCGACCTGGTCGTGGTGCCGACCGGCATCCTGATGACGGTGCCGTGGGCGGCGCTGCCCGGCTGCGCGGGACGCCCGGTCACCGTGGCACCGTCGGCCACCGTCTGGCGCGATGCCATGCGCCGGCGGGCGGACCGTCCGCCCGGTCCCGGCGGGCCGGCCCCGCACCCGGCGACCGTGCTGGTGGCCGGGCCGGGAAACGCCCGCGGCGACGCCGAGGTACGGGCGATCGCCGCGCTCCGCCCCGGCGCCTCGGTCCTCACCGGGGAGGCCGCGACACCGGCGGCCACCCTCGCCGCCCTCGACAGCGCCGCCCTCGCCCACCTCGCCGCGCACGGCCAGCATCAGGCCGAGAACGCGCTGTTCTCGAGCCTGGAACTGGCCGGCGGCCCGTTACTCGGCTATGACCTCCAGCGGCCCGGGCGGGCACCGCTCATGGTCGTGCTCTCTTCCTGTGATGTGGGGCTGACCGACGTGCGGCCCGGCGACGAGACGTTCGGCATGGTCACCGCCCTGCTGAACGCGGGCTCAGCCACGGTCGTCGCGAGCGTCGCCCGGGTCGCGGACGATGCCGCGATGGCCGCCATGGTCGGCTTCCACCGCGCGGTCACCGCTGGCCGCCCGCCGGCCGCTGCCCTGGCTGCCGCGCTGCAGGGGGAAGCCACGGCTGGCTTCGTATGCTTCGGCGCCGGCTGACCGGGCGGGGTGGACACGGAGCGGGCGGGGTGGAGGCGGAACGGGCGGGTGCCAGCGCTTTAGGCTGCGGGGGTGGATCTCGAGCGGTGGGTGCAGGAGGCGGTTGCGGCGAACCGGGAGTGGGCGGCGGGGTTCGGCCCGATGACCCCGCATCCCTCGCTGGACGTCAGCGACGAGCGGTTCGGGGCCGCGTTCGCCGAGTTCACCGACCGCCTCGCGGACAACTACCCGTTCTTCCATCCCCGGTACGCCGGGCAGATGCTGAAGCCCCCGCACCCGGCCGCCGTGGCCGGCTACCTGGCCGCCATGCTGATCAACCCGAACAACCACGCGCTGGACGGCGGGCCGGCCACCGCCCGGATGGAACGCGAGGTGACCGCGCAGCTCGCGGCGATGTTCGGCTTCGGCACCCACCTCGGCCACCTGACCACCAGCGGCACCATCGCCAACCTGGAGGCCCTGTTCGTGGCCCGCGAACTGCATCCGGGCCGGGGTATCGCGTTCAGCGCGGACGCCCACTACACGCACAGCCGGATGTGCGGGCTGCTCGGCATCGAGGGCCACCCCGTGGCCGTGGACCGCCGCGGGCGGATGGACCTCGACGCCCTGGACGAACTGCTGCGCACCGGCCGGGTGGGCACCGTGGTGCTGACCGCGGGCACGACCGGGCTGGGCGCGATCGACCCCATCCACGAGGCCCTCGGGCTGTGCCGGCGGCACGGCGCCCGGATCCACGTGGACGCGGCTTACGGGGGGTTCTTCACGATCCTGGCCCGCGCCGAAGACGCTCATGGGAACAGCGCCGAAGACGCTCAGGGGAACAGCGCCGAAGACGCCGACGCCGCCGGGGGGCTGCCGGCCGCGCCGTGGCGGGCCATCGCCGAGTGCGACTCGGTGGTGGTGGACCCGCACAAGCACGGGCTGCAGCCTTACGGCTGCGGCGCGGTGCTGTTCCGGGATCCCGGGGTGGCGCGGTTCTACCTGCACGACTCCCCGTACACCTACTTCACCTCCGCGGACCTGCATCTCGGGGAGATCAGCCTGGAGTGCTCCCGGGCGGGCGCGTCCGCCGCGGCGCTGTGGCTCACCTTCCGGCTGCTGCCGCCGACCCCGGACGGGCTGGGGCAGGTGCTCGCCGCGGGGCGGCGGGCCGCGCTGGCCTGGTCCGCGCTGATCGGCAAGTCCGACGTCCTGGAGCTGTACCAGGCACCCGAGCTGGACATCGTCAGTTACTTCCCGGTCACCGGGCCGGCCGCGCTGTCCCGGATCGACCAGGCCTCGGAGCGGATCCTGCAGGCCGGGATGACCGGCCCCGACCCGGTGTTCCTCAGCACGCTGCGCGCCGGCGCGGATGCGTTCCTGGCCCGGCACGGGTCCGTGCAGGCTGATGCGGCCGGGGCCCGCATCCTGCGCAGCGTGCTGATGAAACCGGAAGCCGAGGGCTACGTGCCGCGGCTGCACGAGCGGGTGGAGCAGCTCGCGCGCGGCTGAACGGAGCAGCTCGCGCGTGGCTGGGTGGAGCAGCTCGCGCGCGGCCGAACGGCGGCCCGCCGCGGCGGCCAGGGCCTCCCTGCGACCCGGGCTGTTCCGGTGTCCGGCTGTACAGCGAGGGTGACTCCCCGTTGTGAATGCTGGCCGGCGGGGCTAGCATCCAGTGGTCGAGGCGCTTCGCATCCCCGGACGGGACCTTGGTCAAGCTCTCTGAAGTGGCACGGCACGCGGATGTCTCACCGAGCACCGTCTCCTACGTGCTGAGCGGCAAGCGCTCGATCTCGGAGCAGACCCGGCGGCGCGTGCTGGACAGCATCGCCACGCTCGGCTACCGCCCGCATGCAGGCGCCCAGGCCCTGGCCAGCCGCCGCCCCAACGTCATCGCGCTGGTCATGCCGTTGCGCTTCGGCCTCTACGTGCCGGTCCTCATGCAGATCGCCGCCGCGGTGGTCACCACGGCCCGCGGCTACGGGCACGACGTGCTGCTGCTCACCCAGGAGGAGGGCGTCACGGCCCTGCAGCGGGTCGCGGGCGCCTCGCTGGTGGACGCGGTCATCGTGATGGACGTGGAGACCCGCGACGAGCGGCTGCCGGTGCTCCGCGCCCTGCGGCTGCCCGCCGTGCTGATCGGTTTCCCCGCCGAGCCCGCCGGCCTGACCTGCATTGACCTGGACTTCGAGGCCGCCGGGAAGGCCTCCGCCGAGCATCTGGCCGCGGCCGGCTGCCGGGACGTCGTGCTGATCGGCGCGCCGCCGGAGGTGTACCGGCGCAGCACCGGCTACGCCCAGCGGACCCAGGCCGGGTTCGAACGGTCCGCCCGGGCGCAGGGGCTGCGCGCGGCCACCTGGCCCTGCGACCCGGCACCGGGCGCCATCCAGGCCACCGTGGCCAGGCTGCTGGGGCAGCGGCCGCGGCTGGACGGGGTCGTGGTGCACAACGCGTCCGCCCTCGGCCCGCTGCTCGATGCGTTCCGGGCGGCCGGGCGGCGGATCGGCGAAGACCTCTCGGTGCTCGCGATCTGCCCGGACGACCTGGCCACGCAGTCCACCCCGGCGCTGACCTCGATCGCCATCCCGGCCGAGGAGATGGGCCGTCAGGCGGTCGGGCTGCTGATGGCCACGCTGGACGGCCGGCCCGCCCCCGCGGCTACCCTGCTCCCCCCGCAGCTCACCGTGCGGGCCAGCACGCGCCCCGCGGTCACGCTGCGCCGCGGCTGAGCACGTCGCGGACCCGGGTCAGCAGCTGATCCGGGGTGAACGGCTTGGTCAGGTACCCGTCCGCCCCGGCGGCGAACCCGCGGGAAATGTCCACCTCCTGCACGCTCGCGCTCATCAGCAGGATGGGCAGCCGCTGCGTGGCCGGGGTGTGCCGGAGCCGCTCGGTGAGGTCGAACCCGTTCAGCCGCGGCATCATCACGTCCAGCACGGCCATGTCCGGCGCCTGGTCCGCGGCCAGCTCGAACGCCTCCTGCCCGTCCCGGGCCTCGATGATCGTGTAGCCGGCCCGGCTGAGCCGGTAGGCGACCAGCTCGCGGATGTCCTGCTCGTCGTCGGCGACCAGGATGGTGGCCGGCTGGGCCCGGGTCGGCTGGGCGCGGTCCGGCCTGATCTGCGTCACCGGGTTACCTCCGCCTCAGCCTCCGCCGGCATGTGGAGCGGGATCTCCACCACGAACCTGGTGCCGCTGCCGCCGGAGTCGGCGATCCGGATCGTGCCGCCGTGCGCGGCGGCGATGGCCTTGCTGATCGCCAGCCCGAGCCCGGACCCGGCGGTGCCGGTCGCCGTGGACGCCCGGTAGAACCGCTCGAACAGATGCGACCGCTCTTCCGCCGGGATCCCGATCCCGCTGTCGGTCACCTCGACCACGCACGTGCCGCCCTGCTCCCCGACCCGCACCCGGACCTGGCCGCCCTCAGGGGTGAACTTCACCGCGTTGGACACCAGGTTGCTCAGCAGCTGGCCCAGCCGCAGCCGGTCACCGCGCACCATCGCGCCGGGCATCATGTCGGCGGTCAGCTCGATCCGCTTCTCCGTCGCCGTGCCCTCGAACAGCGCCACCGTCTCGCTGACCAGTTCGGAGACATCGACGTCGGTCATGTCCAGGGTGAACCGGCCCGCGTCCATCTGGCCGATCAGCAGCAGGTCGCCCACCAGCCGCATCAGCCGGTCGCTGTTCCGCTTGACCGTGGTCAGGAAGCGGTGCTGCTCCTCGTTGAGCGGGCCGGGCTCGCCGTCGAGCAGGATGTGCAGCCAGCCGTCCATGGCGGCCAGCGGGGTCCGCAGCTCGTGCGACACCGTGGACACGAACTGGTCCTTCATCCGGGCGGCGGCCGCGTCGCTCCGCTTGCGGTCCGCGTACTGGGCCACCTGCGCCGCGATGGTCTCGACGGTCTCCGGCTGGCCGTCGCTGCGTATCTCGTCGGAGCCGACCAGCTGAACCACGGCGGCCACCTCCCCGTCCCGGAAGATCGGGACGGCCAGTTCCCCGGGCGGCAGCCCGTCGGGAGCCAGCCCGGCGGAGGCCGGCCTCCCGGACGCCTGGCCGTACCCAGGCGCGTGCCCGTTCCGGGGCGGCTGGCCGTTCCCGGGAGCGTGGCCGTTGCCACGCGGCTGGCCGTTCCCGGTCGCCTGGCCGTTCCCGGCCTGGGGCTGCTCCGGGGCGCCCGGCCCGGGGATGAACACCGGCTGGCGCCGCTGCCAGGCCTGGCCGACCGCGCCCTGGCCCGGGGTCACGGTCTCGTGGCTCAGCAGGGCGAGCTGTTCATCCCACTCCCCGGGCGCATACGCGGACCAGCAGTGCAGCTCGCCGTCCTCACCGGGCACCCAGGCCACGCACATCTGCCAGCCGAGCTGCTGGCAGCTGAGCTCCAGCACGCGGGGCAGCGCCTCGTGCAGGGACTGGGCCTCGGCCAGCACCCGCGCCGTCTGGTACTGGGCGGCCAGCTGATGCTCGGCCATCCGGCGCTCGGTGACGTCGTGGAACGTGATGACCCCGCCGATCACGGTGTCGCCGTCGCGGATCGGGTACGCCGAGGCCTCCACGTGGAACCGGCTCCCGTCCTTGCGCCAGAACACCTCACCGCTGAGCCTGGCCCCCTCGCCGTGGCTGACCGCCCGCAGCAGCGGGCACTCCCCGGCCGGGTACGGCGTGCCGTCCGGATGGGCGTGGTGCATCAGGGCGTGCGCGTTCTGGCCGAGCACTTCCGCCCCGGCCCAGCCGGTCTGCTCCAGCGCCGCGCGGTTGATGTAGGTGATGTGGTCGGACAGGTCCACCCGGACGATGCCCTGGTCGGTAGAGTCCATCACCGACTCCAGCTCGGTGGCGAGGACCTCGAGGCGGCGCAGGCTCAGACCCTCGGCGCAGGCCAGCGTCGCGCTCTCGACCAGGATCTCCAGCCGGGCGATCTCGGCCGGGGTGAACTCCTCGTCGGCCGAACGGCCCAGGCTGAGCACGCCGATGACCCGGTCCCGGTGCAGCATCGGCAGGTGAACCTCCTGCCGGACCTCCCGGTCCCCGACCAGCCCGGGGAGGCGCATCGAGCTGTCCGCCCAGCCGGCGGTGACGGGCCGCCGCTCCGCCGCGGCCCGCCCGGCGAGGCCCTCGCCCAGCGGAAGCTGCGGGGTGAAATCCCCGGCCCGGGTCCCCCGTGAGGCACGGAAGGTCAGCGCCCCGGCTTGCTCGTTGAGCACGTACACCGCGCCGACCTGGGCCCGGGCGTAGTCCGCGATCTCCCGGAGGGTGACCGCCGCGACCTCCTCGACCTGGGTCTGGGCGGCCAGCAGGTCGCCAAAGTGGTGCAGCGCCTCGGCCGCCTCTTTCTGCCGCTCCACCGACGCGAGCACGGTCTGCAGCTCGGCCTGCTGACCCTGGAGCTCAGCGTTCTGCTGCTCCACCTCGTCCCGGGCCGCCTCCAGTTCCTGCGCCATGGCGTTGAACCCCACGGCCAGCTCGCCCAGCTCACCGACGCCGCGCTCGGGCACCCGGGCGGACAGGTCTCCTGCGCGCAGCCGCCCCACGGCGCCGGCCAGCCGCTTGACCGGGCGAACCACGGTCCGGTGCAGGCCGATCGCCGACCCCGCGAGCAGGAGTACGGCGGCGGCCAGGCCGGCCACCCCGAACCACAGCGCCAGCGCGGCGCTGCGCGCCGCCTGGTTGCGGCGCAGCACGCTCAGGGCCTGCTGCTGGTCGTCCAGCTTCTCGAACTGATCCCGGATCAGCACCACCGGCTGCTTGGCCGCGTCAGTGTTAGCGAGGCGCCGGGCGCCGGGCAGGTCTACCCGGCTCATCTGGATGATCGCTGAGGTCCAGGTGCCGACGTAGGCCGTGATGGAGTTGCCGAGCGCGGCCACCCGCCGGTGCAGTTCGGGGTTCCCGGCGGTGAGCCGGTCGAGTTGCCGGGCCTGCTGGGGATATGCGTGCAGGGCGGCCTGATAGGGCCGCATCCCGGCGGGCTGGCCGGAGCTCAGGTAGATCCGCAGCCCGGTGGACAGGTTCAGCAGGGATTCCTCGAGGTCGCTCGACGTGGCCAGGACGTTCACCGCCTGGTTATCCTGGCGTTCCTCGGCCCGCAGGTTCTGGAAGGCCAGGAACAGGACCGCGAACTCGCCGAGGACCACCACGGCGACCACGATGCTGGCCAGCACGGTCCGCTGGGTCAGGCCGCGCCTCACGCGGCCAGCTTCCGGTACAGGTGCGGTCCCGCCGCGGCGAAGCCGAACTGGCCTGGGGCCAGCAGCTGCTCGCACGCGCCCAGCATGAGCACGCCCCCGGGCCGCAGCGCGCCGGCCAGCTTGGCGTGCAGCACCCGCTGGGCGGGCGGCTCGAAGTAGATGGCCACGTTCCGGCACAGCACGAGGTCGAAGGCCCCCGGCGGCGCTGGCTCGCTGAGCAGGTCACGGCGCTCCCAGTGCAGCACCGGGCGGGCTTCGCGGCGCACGGCCTCGGACACCACGCCGCCCCGGCGGGCCACCTGGACCCGCCCGCCGGACAGGTCCGAGCCGACCAGGCGGCTGCCCTCCAGGGCGCCGAGCTTCCGGAGCAGCAGCGCGACGCTGTACAGCTCCGACCCGTCCGAGCAGCCGGCCGACCAGACGCCGAGCCCGCTGCGGGTCCTGAGCAGGGCGGGCAGCACCCGCTCGCCCAGCAGATCGAACTGTTCCGGGTCACGGAACAGCCCGGTGACGGGGACCAGGATGCTGTGCCGCAGCGAGGCCCGGACGGCCGGGTCGCGCTGGCACAGCTGCACCAGTCCCGCCACGCTGGCTGCCTCGTGCCGGGTCAGCGCGCGGGCCACGCAGGCCGACACGTGGGCCTGCCGGTACGACTCCAGGGCGATGCCTGACGCCTCCCCCAGGCTGGCCAGATCGGCCTGGCCCAGCAGGTCTGCCCCCCGTGCGGTCATCTGACCTCGTCTCAGACCAGCCGGAATCCGGTTACTCACCGCATTATACATTTACTCTTCGTAGTCATTCACGGTCGCGGGCTACTTCGCGGGCCAGATCGCCCACCCCGCCGCACGAACACCGCGCGGAACTGAAAAGCTGGACCCGTACCCGCGAGGAGGATTCATGACGAGCACAGCGACGGCCACGGCGGCCGGCACCATCGACATCGGCGGCGACCTCACGGTTAACCGGATGGGCTACGGCGCGATGCGGATCACGGGCCCGGGGATCTGGGGCGAGCCGCCGGACCGCGAGCAGGCCAAGGCGGCCCTGCGCCGGGCGCTCGAGCTGGACGTCAACTTCATCGACACGGCCGATTCCTACGGCCCGGAGGTGAGCGAGAGGCTGATCGCCGAGACCCTGTACCCGTATCCGGACGACCTGGTCATCGCGACCAAGGGCGGCCTGGTCCGGCCCGGGCCGGGCCGCTGGGACCGGGACGGCCGCCCGGAGCACCTGCGCGAGGCCCTTGAGGGCAGCCTGCGCCGGCTCCGGCTGGACCAGATCCCGCTGTACCAGCTCCACGCCCCCGACGAGAAGATCCCGCTGGCCGACTCCATCGGCGCCCTGGCCGAGCTGAAGGCCGAAGGCAAGATCCGGCACATCGGGGTGTCGAACTTCTCCGCCGAGCAGGTCGCGGAGGCCCAGCGGATCGTCCCCGTGGTGTCGGTGCAGAACCGCTACAACGTGAACGACCGCTCCTCCGAGCCGGTCCTGGACCTGTGCGCGCAGGAGTCCATGGCCTTCCTGCCGTGGGCGCCGATCCAGGACACCGACCGGATCGCGGCGGTGCTCAGCGCCGCGAAGCGGCTGGGCGTCAGCGAGCGGCAGATCGCCCTGGCCTGGCTGCTGGCCCACTCCCCGCAGATCCTGCCCATCCCGGGCTCCGGCTCACCCCAGCACGTGGAGGAGAACATCGCCGCCGCGGGCCTCGAGCTCACCGCGGAGGAGTACAACTCCATCACCGACTCCATCGAGGTCGGCTGACCCCGCCACCTGCATCCACTCCACCGGGGTCGGCTGACCCCACGACCTACCCGCTTTGACGACACGGGCCCCGGCGCTGCCGGGGCCCGTGTCCGCTTGACCAGGGGACGTGGGTGTGGTGAGGTTTTCCCGTCCATCGACGGCAGGGCAGGAAGCCGGTGAGAATCCGGCGCGGTCCCGCCACTGTCACCGGGGAGCGACCCGCAAGGATGCCACTACCGCGCAGCGGTGGGAAGGCTGAGGGAAGCGCCGATCCGGGAGCCAGGAAACTGCGGCCGCCGATCCTTCGCACCCGGGGCGTGGTTACCCCGAGGAAGGCTCCGCCTGATGGTGCCCTCGTCTGGCATCGTGCTGCTCTCGGCTTCGGACACCGACCTGCTGGCTGCCCGGGCGGCGAGCTCGCCCAGTCAGCCCGGCGGCGCAGCTCGCCCAGTCAGGCCCGGCGGCGAAGCTCGCCCAGTCAGCAGAGTCCAGCGCCGGGGAACAGGGCGGCGCTGACTGGCGGCTGGCCAACCCGGCCCGCACCGCGGCGGCGGACCTGCCCGCGCTGCTGGACGGCGCGTTCTGCGTGGTGGTGCGCCTGCTCGGCGGCCGCCGCAGCTGGCCCGAGGGCCTGGACGCCGTGCTGGCCAGCGGCCTGCCCGCGGTGGTGCTCAGCGGCGAGCCGGCCCCGGACGCGGAGCTGATGTCGCTGTCCACGGTGCCCGCCGGGGTGGCCACCGAGGCCCTGGCCTACCTGCGCGAAGGCGGCCCGCGGAACCTGGCCCAGCTGGCCCGGTTCCTGTCCGACACGATCCTGCTCACCGGGGAAGGGTTCGACCCCCCCGAGGTGCTCCCCGAGTACGGCCGCCACCGCGGCCCGCATGGCGAGCGGCCGCGCCTGCCCGGCCGCCCCGCCGTCGGCATCGTGTTCTACCGCTCGCACGCGGTCGCCGGGAACACCGCGTTCGCCGACACGCTGGCCGACGCGGTCGAGGCCTGCGGGGCCAGCGCGGTGCCCGTGTTCTGCGGCTCGCTGCGCGCCGCGCCCCCGGAGTTCTACGACCTGCTCGAGGGGGTGGACGCGGTCATCGTCACCGTGCTCGCGGCGGGCGGGACGGTGGCCGCGGACGCGTCCGCGGGCGGTGATGACGACGCCTGGGACGTGGCCGCGCTGGCCGCCCTGGACGTCCCGGTGCTGCAGGCCCTGTGCCTGACCACGCCCCGGGCGACCTGGGCGGCGTCCACCGCCGCGCTCACCCCGATGGACGCGGCCATGCAGGTGGCGGTGCCCGAGTTCGACGGCCGCCTGATCACGGTGCCGTTCTCGTTCAAGGAGGCCGGCCCGGACGGGGTGCCGGTCTACGCCGCCGACCCGGAGCGGGCCGCCCGGGTGGCCGGCATCGCGGTGGCGCACGCCCGGCTCCGGCACATCCGGGCCGCGGACCGGCGGCTGGCCATCATGCTGTCCTCCTACCCGACCAAGCACGCCCGGATCGGCAACGCGGTCGGGCTGGACACCCCCGCCTCGGCCGTGGTCCTGCTCCAGGCGCTCCGCGAGGCCGGCTACGACCTGGGCGAGGGGTTCCCCGACGACGGCGACACCCTGATCCACCGGCTGATCGAGGCGGGCGCGCAGGACACCGAGTGGCTGACCGACGCCCAGCTCGCGGCCGCGACCCTGCGGGTGCCGGAGGCCGAGTACCGGCAGTGGTTCGCCGGGCTGCCGCCTGCCCTGCAGGCCGCCGTCCGGGAGCACTGGGGCGAGCCGCCCGGCCAGCTCTACACCGACCACGGCGACATCGTGCTGGCCGGGCTGCGGTTCGGGAACGTGATCGTGATGATCCAGCCGCCGCGCGGGTTCGGGGAGAACCCGGTGGCCATCTACCACGACCCCGACCTGCCGCCCTCGCACCACTACCTGGCCGCCTACCGCTGGCTGGAAGCCGACTTCGCCGCGGACGCGGTCGTGCACCTGGGCAAGCACGGCACGCTGGAATGGCTGCCCGGCAAGGGCCTGGGCCTGTCCGCGGACTGCGCGCCCGACGCGGTCCTCGGGAACCTGCCGCTGGTCTACCCGTTCATCGTCAACGACCCCGGCGAGGGCACCCAGGCCAAGCGGCGCGGGCACGCCACCATCATCGACCACCTGATCCCGCCGATGGCCCGCGCCGACAGCTACGGCGACCTGGCCAGACTCGAGCAGCTGCTGGACGAGTACGCCACGGTCAGCGCGCTGGACCCGGTCAAGCTGCCCGCGGTCCGCAGCCAGATCTGGGAGCTGATCCGGGCCGCCGAACTGCACCACGACCTGGAGCTGGCCGAGGCGCCCGGCGAGGCGGAGTTCGACAGCTTCGTGCTGCACGTGGACGGCTACCTGTGCGAGGTCAAGGACGCGCTGATCCGCGACGGCCTGCACATCCTGGGCCGCGCGCCGGACGGCGACCAGCGGGTGGCCACCGTGCTGGCCGTGCTCCGCGCCGCGCAGGTCTGGGGCGGGCGCACCGCCGCGCTGCCCGGGCTCCGCAGCGCGATCGCCGCGTGGGCCGGCCTGCCGCCCGAACTTCTCCGCAACGAAAACCATCCGGAGCTGGTCACCGTCCCCGCCGCGCTGACCCGCGTGGCGGCGGGCCCGGCCCGCACCTCGGCGGACGCCCTCGACCTGGTGGAGCAGGCCGCGCACCGGCTGGTCGCCGGGCTCGACCAGCTGGGCTGGGCCCCCGAGAAGGCGGCGCTGGTCTGCGACGAGGTGCTCGGCGAGGCGCCCGCCGACGTGGTCCGGGTGCTGGAGTTCGCGGCGGCCGAGGTGGTGCCGCGGCTGGCCCGGACGACCGACGAGGTGACCCACATCCTGCACGCGCTGGACGGCGGGTACGTCCCGGCCGGGCCGTCCGGCTCCCCGACCCGCGGGCTGGTCAACGTGCTGCCCACCGGCCGCAACTTCTACTCGGTGGACCCCAAGGCCATCCCGTCCCGCAACGCGTGGGACACCGGCTCGGCGCTGGCCGAGTCGCTGGTGGCCCGGCACCTGGAGGACACCGGGACGTATCCCCCGGCGGTGGGGCTGACCGTGTGGGGCACCTCGGCCATGCGCACCCAGGGTGATGACATCGCCGAGGTGCTCGCGCTCATCGGCTGCGCACCCACCTGGGACGATGCATCCAGGCGGGTGACGGGTTTCGCGATAGAACCGTTGGAGAAAATAGGGCGCCCGCGGATCGACGTGACCGTGCGGATCTCCGGCTTCTTCCGGGACGCGTTCCCGCACGTGATCGCGCTGCTGGACGAGGCCATCCGCGCGGTGGCCGCCCTGGACGAGCCTGCGGAGTCCAACTACCTGCGGGCGCATGCGGACGCGTCGCTGGCCGAGCATGGGGACCGGCGCCGGGCCACCACCCGGATCTTCGGGTCCCGGCCCGGCGCCTACGGGGCGGGCCTGCTGCCGCTGATGGACGCGCGGAACTGGCGCACCGACGCCGACCTGGCCGAGGTGTACGCGGTGTGGGGCGGCTACGCGTACGGGCAGGGGCTGGACGGCCGGGAGGCCCGCGCCGACATGGAGTCCAGCTTCCGGCGCATCGCGGTCGCGGCCAAGAACACCGACACCCGCGAGCACGACATCGCCGACTCCGACGACTACTTCCAGTTCCACGGCGGCATGGTGGCCATGGTCCGGCACCTGACCGGGACCGCCCCGGCCGCGTACATCGGCGACTCGGCCGTCCCGGACCAGGTCCGGACCCGGACGCTGGCCCAGGAGACCCGGCGGGTGTTCCGGTCCCGGGTGGTCAACCCGCGCTGGATCGCGGCCATGCAGCGGCACGGCTACAAGGGCGCGTTCGAGATGGCCGCCACCGTGGACTACCTGTTCGGCTACGACGCCACCGCCGGGGTCGTCGAGGACTGGATGTACGCCCAGCTGGCGCAGTCGTACGTGTTCGACGCCGAGGTCAGCGCGTTCATGCGGAAGTCCAACCCGTGGGCGTTGCGGGGCATCGCCGAGCGGCTGGTCGAGGCGGCCGACCGGGGCCTGTGGGCCGCACCCCCGGCCGGGGTCCTGGACCAGCTGCGGGCCGCCTACCTGGAACTCGAAGGCCAGCTGGAAGGGGACGGGGAATGAGTGGTCAGCCGGCCCGGGGCGGGTTTCCCTTCACGGCCGTCGTCGGCATGGACGAGCTGCGGCTGGCCCTGGTGCTCAACGCGGTGTCCCCGGCCGTCGGCGGCGTCCTGGTCCGCGGCGAGAAGGGCACCGCGAAGTCGACGATGGTCCGCGCGCTGGCCGCGGTCCTCCCCGACGTGGACGTGGTGGCGGGCTGCCGGTTCTCCTGCGACCCCGCGGACCCCGACCCGGACTGCCCGGACGGGCCGCACGAAGTGGCCCGTGGTGAGGCGGGGAGCGCGGCGCGGACCCGGGCGGCCCGGCTGGTCGAGCTGCCCGTGGGGGCGAGCGAGGACCGGCTGCTCGGCGCGCTGGACATCGAGCGCGCGCTGACCGAGGGGGTCAAGGCCTACGAGCCGGGCCTGCTGGCCGCGGCCCACCGCGGCGTGCTCTACGTGGACGAGGTCAACCTGCTGCACGACCACCTGGTCGACCTGCTGCTCGACGCGGCGGCGCTGGGGGTCAGCTACGTGGAGCGGGACGGGGTGTCGGTCCGGCACGCGGCCCGGTTCCTGCTGGTCGGCACCATGAACCCGGAGGAAGGCGAGCTGCGGCCGCAGCTCCTGGACCGGTTCGGGCTGACTGTCGAGGCGGCCGCGCCGCGCGACCCGGGGCCGCGGGCCGAGGTGGTGCGCCGCCGGCTGGACTACGACGCCGACCCGGCCGGGTTCGCGGCCCGCTGGGGGGCTGAGGAGTCCGGGCTGGCCGGGCGGATCGCGGCCGCGCGGCGGCTGCTGCCCCGCGTGGTGCTGCCGGACAGTGCGCTGCGCCAGGTGGCGTCGGTGTGCGCCGCGTTCGGGGTGGACGGGCTGCGTGCCGACCTGGTCACCGCGCGGGCCGCGATGGCCCACGCGGCCTGGGAGGGCCGGACCGTGGTGGGCGCCGACGACATCCGGGCCGCGGCCCGGCTGGCGCTGCCGCACCGCCGCCGCCGCCAGCCGTTTGATGCGCCGCAACTCGATGAGCAGCAGCTGGAGGACGCACTGGCCGCGGGGGCCTCCGGCGACGACGAGCCCGACCCTGGCGGACCGGGACCGGGCCGGCCGGACTCCGGCGGCCCGGACGCGGAGGGGCCGGACTCAGGCGGCGGGGACCCGGAGGGGCCGGACTCCGGATGGGCCGGGCCCGGACGGCGCGGACCCGGGCGGCCCGGACTCCGGCGGCGGGCGGCCAGCCGACCCCGCCACTCCCAACCACCCCTCAGGCAACACCAGTCGCGATGACCCCGGCAGCAACGACGGCCCCCGGAGCCAGGCTGGTGGCCCCGGGGACGGACCGGGCCAGCCGCCCAGGACGGCCCGGCGGCGGAGCCCGCCGCGCCGGAGGCCACGTTCCGGGTCCGGCGGCTGGAGGTGCCGGGGATCGGGGCGGGAGCGGCCGGCCGGCGTTCGCGCGCCCGCGGGCAGGCTGGCCGGGTCACCGGGTCGCGCCGGCCCCCCGGGCCGGTCCGGCAGGTTCACCTGACGGCCACGCTCACGGCCGCCGCGCCGTACCAGGTCCAGCGGGGCCGGACCGGGCCGGGCGGGCTGCGGCTGCGCCACGAGGACCTGCGCGAGACCCGGCGCGAGGGCCGCGAAGGCAACCTGGTCCTGTTCCTGGTGGACGCCAGCGGCTCGATGGCGGCCCGGGCCCGGATGGGCGCGGTCAAGGGCGCGGTGCTGTCCCTGCTCCTGGACGCCTATCAGCGCCGGGACAAGGTCGGGATGATCACGTTCAGCGGGTCGGCGGCCCGGGTGCTGCTGCCCCCGACCTCGTCGGTGGAGGCGGCGGCGGCCCGGCTGGCCGACCTGCCGACCGGGGGACGCACCCCGCTGGCCGCCGGGCTGCTGCGCGCGCACGAGGTGCTGCGCACCGAACGGCTCCGTGACCCGGACCGCCGCCCGCTGCTCGTCGTGGTCACCGACGGCCGCGCCACCAGCGCCGCCACCACCGGCAGCACCACCCCCATCCGTACCGCCACCCCCGTCCCCATCGACCCCACCAGAACCAGCACCACCACTACCCCCACCAGCCCCGCCACTCCCACAGTCACCTCTGGCCCCACCTCCCGCATCGCGGATCCGGTGGCCGTCGCGCACCAGGCGGCGGGCCTGCTGGCCGCCACCCGGGTGACGTCCGTGGTGGTGGACTGCGAGTCCGGGGCGATCCGCCTGGGCCTGGCCGCCGGGCTGGCCCGCGCCCTGGACGGCACCCTGCTGCAGCTCGACGAGCTGGCCGCGGGCCCGCTGGCCGACTCGGTCCGGGCCTTCACCGTCCCGCCGCACCCGGGCCCGCACCACGAGGAGGTGGCCTGATGCCCCAGGGCCAGCCCGCAGCAGTCCCCGACGACGGGCTGACCACGCGGCAGCGGCGGCGGCGCGCCCTGGTCGTGGTGCACACCGGCGAGATGAAGGGCAAGTCGACAGCCGCGTTCGGGCTGGCCCTGCGGGCCTGGAACCAGGGCTGGCCGATCGTGGTGTACCAGTTCGTGAAGAGCGCGAAGTGGAAGACGGGCGAGGAGTCGGCCCTGCGCGCCCTCAGCGGCGTGCACGCCGAGACCGGTCAGGGCGCGCCGGTGACCTGGCACAAGATGGGCGAGGGCTGGTCCTGGATCCGCAAGCCGGGCACCGAGGCTGACCACGCCGCCGACGCCCGGGAGGGCTGGGCCCAGGTCAAGCGGGACCTGGCCGCCGAGGCTTACCGCTTCTACGTGCTCGACGAGTTCACCTACCCGATGAAGTGGGGCTGGGTTGACACCGGCGACGTGGTCGAGACGCTCGCGTCCCGGCCGGGCGACCAGCACGTGGTGATCACCGGCCGCAACGCGGACCCGCGGCTGGTCGCGGCGGCCGACCTGGTCGTGGAGATGACCAAGGTGAAGCACCCGATGGACGCCGGCCAGAAGGGCCAGGGGGGCATCGAGTGGTGAGCCTCCCGCGGGTGGTCGTCGCCGCGCCCGCCTCGGGCCAGGGCAAGACGACCGTGGCCACCGGGCTGATGGCCGCGCTGCGGGCCCGCGGGCTGGAGGTCTCCGGCCACAAGGCCGGCCCTGACTACATCGACCCCGGCTACCACGCCCTGGCCACTGGCCGGCCGGGCCGCAACCTCGACCCGGTGCTGTGTGGCGAGCAGCTCATCGCGCCGCTGTTCGCGCACGGGGCCGCCGGGGCGGACATCGCCGTGGTGGAGGGCGTGATGGGCCTGTTCGACGGGCGTGGCCGCACGTCGTTCGGGTCCACCGCCCACGTGGCCCGGCTGCTGGATGCGCCGGTGCTGCTGGTGGTGGACGCGGCCTCGCAGGGCCGCTCCGTCGCCGCGCTGGTGGCCGGGTTCGCCGGCTACGACCCGCGGGTGCGCGTGGCCGGGGTGATCCTGAACCGGGTCGGCTCGGCGTGGCACGAGGAGATCCTCCGCGCCGCCCTGGACGACCTGGGGGTCCCGGTGCTGGGCGCGTTGGGGCGCGACGAGGCGGTTGCCGCGCCGTCCCGGCACCTGGGCCTGGTCCCGGTGGCCGAACGGGAGGGCCCGGCGCGGCAGGCGCTGGACCGGCTGGGCGCGGTCGTCGGCGCGGCGGTGGACCTGGATGCGGTGCTGAGACTGGCCGCCTCGGCCGGGCCGCTGGACGTGCCGCCCTGGTCGCCGGAAGCGGCCCTCGCTGGCCCGAGCCCCGCAGTCACGCACTCACCCCGCAGTTGATGGCCACCCCACTCGCCCGCGTGGTCGCGGTGGCCGGCGGGGCCGCGTTCAGCTTCAGCTACCCCGAGACCGCCGAACTCCTGGCCGCGGCCGGAGCCGAGGTGGTTCCGTGGACCCGCTGCGCGACGAGGCTCTTCCGCCCGGGACCGCGGCCCTGGTGCTGGGCGGCGGGTTCCCGGAAGTCCACGTGGCCGACCTGGCCGCCAACGAGCCGCTCCGCGCGGACGTGGCCCGGCTGGCCCGGTCCGGGAGGCCGGTGATCGCCGAGTGCGCCGGGCTGCTGTACCTGGCCCGCGAACTGGATGGCCAGCCGATGTGCGGGGTGCTGGACGCCTCCGCCGGGATGACCGGCCGGCTGACCCTGGGCTACCGCGACGCGACGGCCGCCGCCGACTCGGTCGTGGCGCCGGCCGGGGTGACCGTGCGCGGGCACGAGTTCCACCGCACCACGGTCGACCCGCCGCACTCCCCCGCCCCGGCCTGGACGTTCGGCGGACCGGCCGGAAGGTTTCGTCCGAGGAGCCGTGCACGCCTCCTACCTGCATCTGCACTGGGCCGGATACCCGGAGCTGGCGCGGCGGGTGGTCGAGGCGGCCGCGGCATGACCGGCCCGGCGGACGGCGGCCGCCGGCTGGTCGGCGTGGGCGTCGGCCCCGGGGACCCGGACCTGGTCACGGTCAAGGCGGTGCGCGTCCTGAACCAGGCCGACCTGGTGCTGGTGCCGGTACTGGACGACGGGGCAGGCGAGCCCGCACCGGGGCGGGCGGAGATCACGGTCCGCGCGCATCTGCGGCACGACCGGATCCGCCGGGTGCCGTTCGCGCTCAACGAGCGGCAGGACCAGCGCCGCCGGCACGCGGCCTGGGACGCAGCCGCCGACGAGGCCGCGGCCGCCTTCCGGGCGGGCGCGGCGCTGGTCGCGTTCGCCACCATCGGCGACCCCAACGTCTACTCCACCTTCACCTACCTGGCCGGCGGGGTGCGGGAGCGGGTGCCCGGGCTGACCACGGCCACCGTGCCCGGCATCACGGCCATGCAGGACCTGGCCGCGCGGAGCGGGACTGTGCTGTGCGAGGGCCAGGAGAGCCTGGCCCTGCTCCCGCTGACCGCGGGCATCGCCACCTTCCGCGCCGCGCTGGCCAGCTTCGATACCGTGGTCGGCTACAAGAGCGGGCGGCACCTGCCCGAGGTCCTGGCCGCGGTCAAGGAGGCGGGCCGGCTCGATGACGCCGTGCACGGCGCCAGCCTCGGGCTGCCTGGCGAGGACATCCGGCCGGCATCGGAGATGAGCGGCCCGGCGCCGTATCTGTCCACGCTGCTGGTGCCGGCCCGGCGCACTACCCGCGGAGGGAAGCTGTGACTGCCGTATCGACCGGCTCAGGGACCGGCGCGGACGCGGCCGGGGGCCGGGCCCGGGTCTGGTTCGTCGGGGCCGGGCCCGGAGCCGCCGACCTGCTCACGCTGCGCGCCGCCCGGGTCATCAGCCAGGCGGACGTGGTCATCTGGGCCGCCAGCCTGGTCCACCCCGACGTCCTCGAGCACGCCAGGCCCGGCGCCGAGGTGATCGACTCCGCCCAGCTGCCGCTGGAAGGAGTCCGCCCGCTGTACGAGCGGGCCCGGGACGACGGCCTGGTGGTGGCCCGGATTCATTCCGGGGATCCGGCGCTGTGGGGCGCGGTGCAGGAACAGCGGGACCTGTGCGACGAGCTCGGCCTGCCGCACGAGACCATCCCGGGGGTCAGCGCCTACGCGGCGGTGGCCGCGATGGCCGGCCGCGAACTCACGGTCCCGGAGGTCGCCCAGTCGGTGGTGCTGACCCGGCTGGGCGGCGGGAAGACCCCGATGCCGCCCGGCGAGGAGATCAGTGATCTGGCCCGGCACGGCACCACCATGGCGGTGTTCCTGTCCGCCGCCCGGTCGGGCCAGCTCCAGGCCGAACTGCTGGACGGCGGTTACCCGCCAGGCACGCCGGTCATCGTGGCCTACCGGGCGACCTGGCCCGATGAGCTCATGGTCGAGTGCACGGTCGGCACGCTGGCCGAGACGGTCCGGGCCCGCAAGCTCTGGAAGCACACGCTGTTCCTGGTCGGGCCCGCGCTGGGCGCGCGCGGCACCCGGTCCCGGCTGTATCACCCCGGGCACTTCCACGGTTTCCGCCGGGCCGACCCGGCCGCCCGCACCGCGCTGCGCGAGGCCGGCCCGTGAACGGGCCGGACCACCCGAAAGGCCAGCCCGTCAATGGGCCGGACCAGCAGAACAGCCAGCCCGTCAACGGCCCGGACCAGCGGAACAGCCAGCCCCTGAACGTCTCGCCCGCCGGTGCCGCCGCCGGGCCACCCTCACCTCATCCCCATCAGCCCCAAAAACCTCTGAACGTCCCGCCAGCCGGTGGCGCCGGGCCACCCTCACCTCACTCCCACCAGCCCCAAAAACCTCTGAAGCCTCAGCAGTCTCAGGAACCCCAGGAGCCCGAGCTGCGGGAGCCGGACCTGCCGCGCACGGCCAAGGTCCGGCCCCGGGCGCTGCGGACCGGGTGGACCACCGGCACCTGCGCCTCCGCCGCCGCCAAGGCCGCCGCCACCGCCCTGCGCGACCAGGCTCCGCAACATCGCGTGGAGATCGCCCTGCCCAGCGGCCGGCGGGTGGCGTTCCCCGTCGAATCCTGCGCTTACTCCCCCCGGCAGGGCACGGCGGTGGTGGTCAAGGACGCGGGCGACGACCCGGACGTGACCCACGGCGCGCACCTGACCGCCACCGTGCGCTGGCGCGCGGAGCCCGGTGTGACCCTGGAGGGCGGCGAGGGGGTCGGCGTGGTGACCAAGCCTGGCCTGGGCATCGAGGTCGGGGAGCCGGCCATCACGGCGACGCCGCGGGCCATGATCACCGCGGCGGTGGGCGAGGTGGCCGACCTGAGCGCCCGGGGGGCTCTGGTGGTCATCTCGGTCCCCGGCGGGGAGCGGATGGCCCGCAAGACCACGAACGCGAGGCTTGGCATTCTCGGGGGGATCTCGATCCTGGGCACGACCGGGATCGTCCGGCCGTTCTCCACCGCGTCGTGGCGGGCCAGCGTGGAGCAGGCCGTCTCGGTGCTGGCCGCGCAGGGCCAGCGGACCGTCGTGCTGTGCACCGGGGGCCGCACCGAGAAGGCGGCCATGGCGCTGCGGCCGGACCTGCCCGAGGTGTGCTTCGTGGAGGTAGGCGACTTCACCGGCGCCGCACTGCGCCGGGCCACCGCGGCCGGCGTGGACCAGGTGATCTTCGTGGGCATGGCGGGCAAGCTGGCCAAGCTCGCGGCGGGCGTGCTGATGACGCACTACACCCGGTCCAAGGTTGACCTGGGCCTGCTCGGGGAGGTGACCGAGGCCGCGGGCGGCGCGGCCGGAGGTAGCGGGCGAGGTCGCCGCCGCGAATACCGGCCGGCACGCGTACGAGATCTGGGCCCGCGAAGGGCTGCTCCGCCCGGCCGGGGACGAACTGTGCCGCCGGGTCCGGTCGGTGCTCATCCGTGCGGCCGTCGGCCGCCTGGACGCGGACGTGGCCCTGGTCGACTTCGCCGGGCGGACGGTGGTCGCCGCCAGCCGGCCCGAGTGGGTGAGCTCACCGTGATCACCGTGATCGGTGTGGACGGCTCGCCGCTCAGCCGCAGCGCCGCCGAGGCGGTGGCCGGCGCCACCCTGCTGGTCGGCGGCCGCCGCCACCTGGCCGCCGCGGGCTGGTCCCCCGAGGAGTACGACAGGGAGACCGTTCCGGCAGGCACCGGGTCAGCCCGGATGCCCACTTCCGCCCCGGGCACCGGAGCCAGCCCGGGTAGCCCACATTCCGCCCCGGGCACCGGAGCCAGCCCGGGTAGCCCACCTTCCGCCCGGCCCAGCCCGGGACCACCGCGGCACCAGGCCGAGGGTCGTCGTGATGGGGCCGTTGCGGCCCGCGCTCGACGCGCTCGCCGCCCACGATGGCGACGCCGTGGTGCTGGCCTCCGGTGATCCCGGCTTCTTCGGCATCGTCCGGGCGCTGCGCGATCGCGGGCTGGACTGCGTCGTCCTCCCCGCGACCTCCAGCGTCGCGCAGGCGTTCGCCCGGGCTGGGCTGCCCTGGGACGACGCGATAGTGGTGAGCGCGCACGGCCGTGAGCTGCGCGCCGCGGTCAATGTCTGCCGGGCTCATCCCAAGGTGGCCGTGCTGACCGGGCCGGGCCAGGGACCAGCCGAGATCGGCGCGGCTCTCGCGGGGTGGCCGCGCCGGCTGCTCGTCGCCGAGGACCTGGGCGCCCCCGGCGAGCGCCTCACCGAGTGCTCCCCCGCCGAAGCCGCCCAGCGCGAGTGGTCCGACCCCAACGTGGTCCTGTCCCTCGCCGCCCCACCCCCAGCTCCCTCAGCCATGACCTCAGCCTCCGGCCCCCGGGCCGGCGCGGCGCCGAACAGCGCCCAACTCCCCCAGCAACCACGCTCAGCCCCGAGCCCAGGCGCCGCCCCGCTCCCAGCGCACCCAGCCCCACCCCCACCAGTCACAAGTCCCTCTCCAACCCCACCAGCCCCGGGCGGTCGCGGCTCCGAGTTCGTGATCGACCGATTGGTGCTGTCCCAGCAGCACCAATCGGTTGATCACGAAGGCAGTGAGCCGCTGCGCGACCACACGAGCCCGCGCAGCCACACGCGCCCCACGGGTGAGTCACCTGCAGGCCTCCGCCCGGCCGACCCGTCCGTGATCATGGGATTGCTGGGGTCAGAGCAACAGCAATCCCATGATCACGAAGAGGGACTGCTGCCCAGCGGCCCCAGGGGTCTCGGGAATCACACGGGACTCAGCGGGGCGGGGGCCAGCTGGTGCTGGCCGTTGTGGCCGGGCATCGGTGACGAGGGGTGGGCGCTGGGCGAGGAGGCGTTCGAGCACCGGGACTCGATGGTCACCAAGCCCGAGGTGCGGGCCCTGGCCCTGGCCCGGCTCGGCCCGCGGCCCGGCACCCTGGTGTGGGATGTCGGTGCGGGCTCGGGCTCGGTAGCTGTGGAATGCGCCCGGTTCGGCGCGGCGGTGATCGCGGTAGACCGGGACCCGGCGCAGTGCGCCCGGGTGACCGCCAACGCCCGGCGGCACCGCGCCGAGGTGCGGGTCGTCGGGGGCGCCGCCCCGGAGGCCCTGGACGGGCTGCCCGACCCGGACGCGGTGTTCGTGGGCGGCGGCGGGCTGGCGGTCGTCAGCGCGGTGGCCGCCCGGCGGCCGGCCCGCATCGTGGTGGCCCTGGCCGCGGTGCAGCGGGCCGGCCCGGCGATGGAGGCTCTCGCGGGCGCGGGCTACACGGTGGATGGCACCCTGCTGCAGGCGAGCCGCCTGGCCCCGCTGCCGGACGGCGCGCACCGCCTCGCCGCCGCCAACCCGGTCTTCCTTCTCTGGGCAGCCCGGGACCATGATCACGGTCAATTGGGGGCGCTATGAGTCAGATTTTGACCGTGGGGAAGCCCGCAGCAGGAGGCGATCGAAGGCTGCGCGGCGGGGGTCCGGCGCCGGGCCTGGGATGGGCGAGCATGATCGGGCTGATCGCGGTCACTGCCGCAGGGCAGGGCGCCGCGGAGCAGGGGCGAGCATGATCGGGCTGATCGCGGTCACTGCCGCAGGGCAGGGCGCCGCGGAGCAGGGGCGAACATGATCGGGCTGATCGCGGTGACCGCCGCGGGCCGGGGCGCCGCGGAGCGGCTGGCCCGGGCCTGGCCCGGGGAGACCCGCGGCTACCCGGGGCCCGCGGCGGAGGCGCTGCCGCAGGCCTGGGCCGAGTGCGACGCGCTGGTCTGCTTCCTGGCCACCGGCGCGACCGTCCGGCTGATCGCCCCACTGCTGGCCGGCAAGCGCACCGACCCGGCCGTTGTCTGCGTGGACGAGGCGTCCCGGCACGCGATCGCGCTCCTCGGCGGCCACGGCCCCGGCGCGGACGGCCGGCCCGGGGCGAACGTGCTGGCGGCCCGGGTCGCGGAGGTGCTGGGCGCGGACCCGGTGCTCAGCACGGCGACCGACGCTGCGGGGCTGCCCGGGCTGGACACCCTGGGCTGGCCGGTGGAAGGCGCGCTGGCCGCGGTCAGCCGGGCCATGCTGGACGGCGAGCCGGTCCGGCTGGACAGCGACACCACCTGGCCGCTGCCCGCCTTCCCGCCCAACGTCCGCCTCGCCCCGAATCCCAGTGCCGACCCTGATAGGGCTGACGAGTCCGATGGGGTCTATGGGACTGAAGGGGCCCATGGGACTGATGAGGTGGGGGTGGGTGTTACCGGGCTGGACGGTCGCGGCGTGGGTAATGCCGGCGTGGGTGGCACTGGGTCCGGTGGCACCGGGCTGGGTGACACCGGCCTGAGAGCTACCGGCCTGGGTGACACCGGCCGGGGTGACACCGACCCGGGGAGTGCCGGGCTGGGAAGTGCTGGGCTCGGAGGTGCCGGCTGATGCTATCGGCCCTGGTGATACTGGCCCGGGTAACGTGGGCCCGGGTGACACCGGGTCTGGGTGGGTGCTGGGCTGGGTGACACCGGGCTGGGTGGGCTGGGCTGGGGGGGCTGGGCTGGGGGGTGCTGGGCTGGGGGGTGGCGGGGGCGGGGAGCGGGTGCTGGTCACTGACCGGGTGGTGCCGGTCGACGGGCGGACCGTGGTGCTGCGGCCGCCCTCGCTGGCCGTCGGGGTGGGCGCCAGCCGCGGGGTCAGCGCGGCCGAGGTGCTCGGGCTCATCGACGCCACGCTGGCCGGCGCGGGGTTGTCGCCGCTCTCGGTCGCGGGCCTGGCCACCGTGGACGCCAAGGCGGACGAGCCGGGCCTCACGGAGGCCGCGGCCCTGCGCGGCTGGACGCTCACCACGTACCCGGCCGGGGTGCTGGCCGCGGTGGACGTGCCGAACCCCAGCGCCGCGGCCCTGGCCGCGGTGGGCACCCCGAGCGTGGCCGAGGCGGCCGCGCTGACCCGCGGCGATGTGCTCGTGGCGGCCAAGCAGAAGTCCGCCATGGCCACCGCGGCGGTGGCCCGGATCCGGCCCCGCGGGCGGCTTGCCCTGGTCGGGCTGGGGCCGGGGGCGCGGGACCTGCTCCCGCCGCGGGCCGTGACCGAGCTGCGCCGGGCGTCCGTGGTGGCTGGCCTGGACCAGTACCTCGACCAGGTCCGTGACCTGCTGCGTCCCGGAACCAAGGTGCTGGCCTCGGGGCTCGGCGATGAGGAGGAACGGGCCCGGATCGCGGTCGCGGAGGCCCAGCGCGGCTGCGCCGTGGCCCTGGTCGGCTCGGGCGACGCCGGCGTGTACTCGATGGCCAGCCCGGCGCTGAGCCTGGCGGGCGGGGACATCGACGTGGTGACCGTGCCGGGCATCACCGCGAACCTGGCCGCGGCGGCCCTGCTCGGCGCGCCGCTCGGGCACGACCACGCGGTGATCTCGCTGTCTGACCTCAATACCCCGTGGCCGGTGATCGAGCGCCGGGTGCGCGCCGCCGCCGAGGGCGATTTCGTGGTCACCTTCTACAATCCCCGGAGCCGGGCGCGCGACTGGCAGCTCCGCGCCGCGCTGGATCTGCTCGGCGCGCACCGGCCGGCCAGCACGCCTGCCGCCATTGTCCGCAACGCAAACCGTCCCGGGCAGCTCATCACCGTGACCACGCTGGGGAAGCTGGACACGGCCGCCGTCGACATGCTGAGCCTGGTGCTGGTCGGCGGCTCGACGACGCAGATGGTGGCGGGCCGGATGGTGACGCCGCGGGGGTACCCATGGCAGCCGTGATCATCGGGGCCTGCCAGGGATGTGGCGCGTGCCTGCTCACCTGCCCGGAGCACGCGATCCGGCCGGCCGGGGGCACGCTGCAGGTGCTGGACAGTCTCTGCACGGGCTGCGCCGAGTGTCTCGAAATCTGCCCGGTCGGCGTGATCAGCCTGACTGAATGGGACCACGTGATCAGTGCCCACGACGAAACGTGATCAGTGCAGAGACGAAGGAGCCTCAGCCCAGTGAGCCCAGCGCTAGTGAGCCGCCTCATCCACCCGATCGAGGAAGAGTCCTACGCCATCCTGCGGATGCGCGCCGACACGGCGGCGCTGGCCCCGCTGACGCGGGCGGTGACCGAGCGGGTCGTGCACGCCAGTGCCGACCTCGATTACCTCACCGACCTGGTGTGCGCGGAGGAGGCGCTGGCCGCCGGGGCCGCCGCGCTGCGCCGGGGGGCCCCGGTGGTGGCGGACAGCGTGATGGTGTCGGCCGGCATCACCAGCCGCGAGGTCGTCTGCCGGGTGCGTGATCCCCGGGCCCGGTCGCTGGCCGCCCGGACGGGGATCACCCGTTCGGCCGCGGGGGCCCGCATCGCGTACCGGGACGCCGGGCCCGGCGCCGTGTGGGTGATCGGCACGGCCCCGACGGCCCTGGTCGAGTTGCTGGACCTGGACGCCGAGCCGGCGCTGGTCATCGGCCTGCCGGTCGGGTTCGTGGGGGCGGCTGAGGCCAAGGCCGCGTTGCGGGCCAGCGGGCTCCCCGCCGTGACCAACCAGAGCGAGAAGGGCGGGGCCGCGGTGGCCGCCGCCGCGCTCAACGCCCTGCTGTACCACGAGGGGGCCCGGTGACGGTAGGCGGACCGGGCACGAACGGACCGTTGTTGCTGATCGTCGGGCACGGTACCCGCGACGCCAGCGGGGTGGCGCAATTCCGGCAGCTGATCGACCTGGTCCGTGACCGGTCGGCCGGCTGGCTGCCGGGGGTGGACGGCGGGTTCATCGAACTGGCCGCGCCGCCGGTCGGTGAGGTGGTGACCCGGCTGGCCGGCGCCCGGCTGGCTGACGGTGGCGCGGAACTGGTCGCCGTGCCGCTGGTGCTCAGCGCGGCCGGGCACGGCAAGGGGGACATCCCCGCCGCGCTGGCCCGGGAGCAGGTGCGCCACCCCGGGCTGCGGTACCGCTACGGGCGGCCGCTCGGCCCGCACCCGGTGCTGCTGGACGTGCTGGAGGCCCGCATCGACGCGGCCCTGGATGAGCAGGCCCTAGGTGAGCAGGCCGGGGATGAGCAGCCACGGGGCCGGGCGCCGCGGGCCGGGACCCACGTCGTGCTGGTCGGCCGGGGTTCCACCGACCCGGACGGCAACGCCGAGGTGGCCAAGGTAGCCCGGCTGCTGTGGGAGGGACGGGGTTACGACGACGTCGGGCTGAGCTTCGTCTCGCTGGCCGAGCCGTCGGTGCCGGCCGCCCTGGAGCGGGCCCGGCGGCTGGGCGCGGAGCGGATCGTGGTCGCGCCGTACTTCCTGTTCGCCGGGGTACTCCCGGACCGGGTCACGGCCCAGGCCGGCGCGTTCGCGGAGCAGCACCCCGGGATCGACGTGCGGGTGGCCGGGCTGATCGGCGCCTGCGACGAGCTGGCCGGGCTGGTGCTGGAGCGGTACGCGGAGGCGCTGCACGGCGACATCAGGATGAACTGCGACACGTGCGCGTACCGGATCGCGATGCCCGGGTTCACCGGCAAGGTCGGGCAGCCGCAGACCCCGCACCATCACCCGGACGACCTGGCCGCGCTGGGTGCCCATGACCGCGCGCCCATGACCACGGTGTTCACCGCAACGGGCACCACGAGGACAGATGACCCGTCCCCCCGGTGGGGGGGTTACCGGGGGGACGGGGATCATCGGGCGGCCCCGGTCAGCGCGGGGCCGCGGGTCAGGGCACCGACCACTGCTGGTTGCTGCCTCCGTTACAGGTCCACAGGTCGAGCTGGGTGCCCTGCGTCGTGGTGAAATTCGGGTCATCCAGGCACTTGCCGGAGACCGGGTTCACCAGTTCGCCGTTCACCGCGAGCCACTGCTGGTTGGCGCCACCGTTGCAGGTCCATTCCTCGATCAGGGCGCCGTTGGCCGTACTGCCGTCGGTAATGTCCAGGCACTTGCCGTTAATACCGACGGTACCGTTGGACTCCATCGTCCAGGTCTGCGCAGCCGCATTGCTGTCACAGCTCCACATCTGCACCTTCGTGCCGTCCGCAGCCGAGCCCGCCGTTGACGTCGGCACACTCAGCGGTGTCGTCACCCGCGATGATATGCCCGCTGGGGGTGGCTGAACCGGCCAGGGTGACAGACAAGTTGTCGAACTGGTCCGTCTGATATCCGGACGTGCCAAATCCGACCATTCCCGAGGCGTACGTGGCGTCAGTGACGGACGCGACGGTGGTGCCGTTGATGGCCGCCGAGATGCTGCTGCCGTTGAAGGTCAGGGCCAGGTGCTGCCAGGTGCCGGTGCCGGGTGCCGTCACCGTGCCGCTGGCCAGCGTGGTCAGCGTGTCGCTGGTGTTGTTGCGCACCATCGACCACGCGCCGGTGTTGCTCAGCTGGAGGTAGTACTCGTTGATGCCGGCCTGGCCCGAAGGCGTGCTGGGTTCCGGCCCGGCCGATCAGCTGAACCGCCCCGGCCTGCGCCATCAGCGCGTCGGCGGACACGGTGTAGTTGGCCCAGCTCAGGTTGCCGCCGATCGTGTACGGGTTGGAGTTCCCGTCCCACTCGATCGGCTGGACCGCGGCCTGCTGCTGGACGCACTGCCCGGACCGGCCGCCCGCGCAGGGCTCGACCTCGAACGCGCCCTGCATCTGGGACAGGTAGCGGGGCTGCTGGCCGGCGGTGTCGCTGTCGAAGTTGTCGGAGTACGGCAGGGGCAGGGTGCCCTGGCCCGGGCTGGCCGCGGTGCCCTTGCCCTGGCCGCTGGTGGTGGTCAGCGTGTAGATGTAGCCCGGCTGCACGGTCAGCGAGTAGGCACCGTTGACCGGGGTGATGCTGGACTGCTGGGCGAACTGGGGTCCCGACCCGGGCGTGTTGACGTCGGTCGCCCACACGTGCACGGCGCCGGTGGACAGGCCGCCGCCCACGGTCACGTTGACGGTCTGGGCCGCGGTGGCCGTGGTCGTCTCGATGATCGTGGAGTAGTCGGTGCCGTTGGTGGACTTGAGCGAGACGTAGCTGCCGTTCGACTCGGCTCCGCCGAGGTAGCCGGAGCCCGAGTTGAGGAACTGCCAGCCTGGCGCGGTGAACTGGGTGACCTGGGCGGTGGCCCAGGTGCTCTCGCCCACGCTGTACGCGCCGGACCAGGGCTGGTTGGCCAGGATCAGCCCGTCGGTGTTGTAGGGCAGGTCCGGGTAGATCGCGGCGGCCAGCGGCCAGTTGATGTAGGCGGTCAGGTCGGCGTCGATGTAGCCGCGGGTGATGGAGCGGATCAGCGCCGGGGCACCCGAGTTCAGGTCCTGGGAGCCGTTCTCGCTGGCCCACAGCGGCTTGCCGGTGCCGATGGCGGTGGAGTTGGCCGCGCAGGTGTCCGCGCTGCCGCCGTCCCCGCCCTGGCAGGGATAGTGCACGCCGATGATGTTGACGCTGCTGGCGAACGTGGAGTTGGACGCGATGTCGCTGGCGATGCTCCAGTCGCTGTCCGCGCCGACGATCTGCACGGCCGAGTAGCCGTCGGCGTTCAGCGTGGACCGGAGCTGCTCGTACCAGGAGATGTTGTAACCACGCTCGTTCCAGCCGCCCAGGTAGTTGATGGTCAGGCCGTGCGACTTGGCGCAGTTGAGCCAGCTGACCAGGTAGTTGATCATGTCGGTGGACCAGAAGTTGCCGCCGCCGATCCAGCCGGGCGCGCCCCAGGCCAGCCCGTACAGCTTGATGTTCGGGTTCAGCGCCTTGGCCTGCTCCATCAGCCACCAGTTGTATCCGGCGCTGCAGTTGATGGAGCCGGACGCGTGCTCGATGCTCGATTCCGAGCCGTCCGTGGAGTTGGTGTCCCCGCCGATCTCCACCTTGAGGATCTGCAGGTCCGCGCCGTAACCCGGCTTGAACAGGTAGTCGAGGATCTGCGTCTGCTCGGCGGCGGGATAGTCGGTCAGCAGCCGCGAGTTGCCGCCCCCGCCGCTGATCGCGCCGATGCCGTCGAACGTCCGCCCGGCGCTGGTGCCGTTGACGGTGATGGCGGTCGCGGCGGCGGCCTGGGTCAGGGGCACGGCGGCCACGCAGAACGCCGAGCCGAGCAGGGCCGCGGCGGCCAGGGCCACGGCGGGTCTTAATCCTCTGAGGCGGAGTCTGCGCATGGCGGTACCCCTTCCTGACCCGCGCCAGCGCGGGTCGTCCAGGCGCTTCCGACCAGGCGGCATGGTGGTTGGATCTGAGGGAAAGTGGTCGAAAGCGTTGAAAGCTGCCTTCATTCAGGCACCGGCGGCGGAGTGCGTCAAGATGCAGATTCCGCCCGCCTGGAGGAGGCCGGAATGGCCTCGCGCCGGGCCGTGAACCGGAGCGCCGCGGCGGCCGTTCCCGGGGGCATAAACCGCGGGCCGCCGCCGGGGCCCAGGCCAGGCCGGGATCGCCGGGCTCGAAGCCTGTTCATCTGAAAGTAGCCACCCGACTACTAAAAGTAATAGGAGAGCCTGTACGCTCTGATACCGCACGACCGAATACGGGTCGTTACTACTGGTAGCATTTCGATGCCCTGCCATGCCGAGCCTGCCCAGGGGACCTGAATCTGGGGGGCGGGCTCCGTGGCGGGCACCGGGGTGCCCGAGGGTCACAGGAGAGTGGTTTGTCGGGGGCGTACGGGGTCGTTCGGGGAGCAGGGGGGATGACCGGCCGTGGGCGGACGGCCGGTCCCGATCTGCGGGTCACGGGGGTGGAGCCGGTTACCCGGTCCAGCGTGCAGCGCATGCTCGATGTGCTGCCGTTCCTGATCATGGGCGCGGTGGCTGCCGCCAGCGTGGTCTTCGGCCCGCGGTCCGGGCTGCTGCAGCTGCTGGCGCTGGGCCCGGCCTTCGCGGCGGTCTCCGGCGGGCTGCGCAAGACCATCGGGGCCGGGGTGGTGGCCCTCGTGCTGTGCGCGGTCCTGGCCGCGGACCAGGTCATCAGCACCTGGGGTGACTATGCCTGGGACTCGGCCACCGTGGTCGGCGTGACCATAGCGGCGGTGATCGCCTGCACGGTGCGGCAGCGGCGCGAGCACGAGCTGGCCGAGGTCAGGGCCATCGCCGAGGTCGCGCAGCAGGTCCTGCTGGGCCCGGTGCCGCACGTGGCGCGCAGCGTCCGGCTGGCGGTGCGGTACATGTCCGCGACCTCGCACGCGCGGATCGGCGGCGACCTGTACGAGGTCGTGACCGGGAAGACCGGCATGCGGCTGATCATCGGCGACGTGCAGGGGAAGGGCCTGGTCGCGGTCAAGACGGCCGCCACGGTCCTCGGCGCGTTCCGCGAGGTGGCGCCCGAGGCGGCGACCCTGGCGATGATCGCGGACCGGCTGGAGATCAGCCTGGGCCGGCAGCTCGGCGACGAGCAGTTCGTGACCGCCGTGCTCGCCGAGGTCAGCCCGGACGGATCCCGGATCACGCTGCTCAGCTGCGGTCATCCGCCGCCGCTGCTCATCGCGGGCCACGCCGGCCGGTTCGTCGAATCGGGCGCGCCGAGCCTGCCGCTGGGCCTGGCCAGCCTGGGCGCCGAGCCGCGGGAGGTCATCACGATCCCGTTCGCGCCGGATGACCAGATGCTGTTCTACACCGACGGGGTCAGCGAGGCGCGGAACCGGGCCGGTGAGTTCTACCCGCTGCCGGACCGCGCGCTCTACGCCGAGGCCACGGATCCGGACAGCGCCCTGGACCGGCTGCAGGAGGATGTGCTGACGTACGTCGGGCACGCGCTGGACGACGATGCGGCGATGCTGCTGCTGCGCCGCAAGGCTGCCTGACGCAGCCGGGGCCACCGCCGGGGCCCCGGGGCCCGGGGCCCGGGAGCCCGGAGGCCTGGGAGCCCGGGGGCTCAGCGCCCCGGACCCGCGGTTCACCGCCGCGGGGCCGGGCTCACCGCCGGAGGTTCGCCGGTGGGGGCGCCTGAGCTCGCCGCTGGTCGTGTTGGAGCCAGACGGACAGGTGCGCGGGCTCCAGCGCGGCGGCGACCGAGGTGAGCAGGTCGGCACGCACCGCTTCCAGGTCGACCGCGTCCTGCAGGCGGCCCGCGAACGCGGTCACCGCCGCGTCCGCGTCGTACCGGGCCCGGTTGAACCGCCGGTCGACGGCCCGCTGGACCCGCCGGCGCAGCGGGGTGAACAGCGCCACCGCGGCCAGCGTGGACCCGGCCACCGCCCACGTCGACGCGAATCCCAGCACCTGCGTGGCCAGCAGCACCAGGCCCGCGTACACCCCCACCAGCAGCCCGGTGATGATGGCATAGGCCAGCGTGCGGGAGATGATCCGGTCGATGTCGTACAGCCGGTACTTCAGGATCCCGATGCCTATTCCCACCGGCAGTGCCGCCAGGCCGACGATCGCTATCTCCCAGATGGCCGAGTTGGTGGCGACCGCCCAGATGCCCAGGACGGCGCAGGCCACGGTGCCGCTCAGCAGCCACTTGAGCTGCTGGCGCCGCTCCCCCGACGACCGCCGCCAGCTCCGGATCTGGTGGCCGAGCGCACCGAGCCAGGCCAGCACCACCGTGGCGAAGAAGACGAGCCCCATCCAGGACGGGGGGTTGCCCGCCCCGGTGACGCTCCCGTCGGCCTGCACGTCCAGGCGGTGCCCGGCCATGGCCACGGCGACGGCCACGGCGAGGCTCACCGGCACGCTCAGGCACAGCGCCAGGTAGACGCCGACTACCCACCGCCAGCCTCTGGACGGCAGCCGACCATCCGGGAACAGCAAGGTCACCATGGGGAACACGGCGATCACCAGGGTGAACAGCTCACCCAGGATCAGCGCCGCAGGGCTCAGCAGCGGAATGGCCCGGTGACCGGAGTGGTATACGTACGTCGCGTATGACCCGGCGACGATGGTGAGCGGGATCCAGTTGGCTGTCAGGAGCAGCAGCCAGCCGATCGGGTTGCCCGGCTGGTGCCGCGCCACCACCAGCCCCACCGCGCCGACCACCAGGACCACCACGAGCAGGCCGAATACGGTCTTCAGCGTGCTGGCATCGAACCTGCGGGTCTGGCCGGTGAGGACGCCGGCCACGGGCAGCGCGGCGATCAGGACGACCACGCCAGCCGCCAGGAACGAAGCGGTGCGCGGCGTGGCCAGCCTGGTCCGGCGGGCGCCGGCCTGCGCGCTCACGGGACGCGCTCCTGCAGCCACACCGACAGGTGGGCGGGCTGCAGTGAGGCGCTTACCGTGGACAGCAGGTCAGTGTGCACCGTGTCCAGGTCCACCGCGTCCTGCAGCCGGCCCGCGAACATCGCGACGGTCCGGTCCGCGTTGTACCGTGCCCGGTTGAACCGCCGGTCCACCAGGCGCTGCACCCGGCGGCGCAGCGGGGTGAACAGCGCCGCCGCGGCCAGCGTGGACGCGGCCACCGCCCACGTCGAGGCGAACCCCAGCACCTGCGTGGCCAGCAGCACCAGCCCGGCGTAGACGCCCACCAGCAGCCCGGTGATAATCGCGTACGCGACGGTCCGGCTGAGGATCCGGTCGATGTCGTACAGCCGGTACTTCAGGATGGCCACGCCCATGCTGACGCGGCAGCGCGAGCACCGCGACCAGGGCGACGGACCCGATGATGTTCAGGGCCCGGTCCGGGCTGTTAGAGAACGGGACAGCGAGCAGACCACCGGTCACGGCGATCGCTGACCCCCCGATCAGCCATTTCAGCTGCTCCCGCCGCTCCCCGGAGGAACGCCGGTAGCTCAGCACCTGGCCGGCCAGTGAAGCCAGCCAGCACGCGCCCAGCACCGGGAAGAAGAGTCCTTGCACCGCGCCCCACCAGGCCGCCCAGCCAGTCGGGTGGTCGATGGCCAGCAGGTTCCCGCCGGAATCCACCTGGACGTGATGCCCGGCGATGGCCCAGACGGAGATGACGACGGTCCCCGCGATCCACAGGGCGGCGACGGCCAGGTACGCCCACAGCGCCCAGCGCCAGCGCGGGCCGGGCAGCCGGCCATCGGGGAACAGCAAGACGGTCAGCCCGAACAGGGCGATGGCCGGAGCCCAGCCGGGCTGCAGGAGAACGGCCACCCAGCCCAGGGGCAGCCCGGGGTGATGCTGCCGGTAGACAGCCACGGTGTAGGCCCCGGCTGCGCCGCTGAGGACGAGAAACCCGACGGCGCCGAGCAGCAGCCAGCCGAGCGGGTTTCCCGGCTTGCGCCACGCCACCACGAAGCCCAGCACACCGAAAACCGGGGCCAGGACCAGGCTGCCACCGCCTGAGCTCACCGAAGAATGGTCCAGGAAGCCGAGCGCGACCGTGACCGCCAGCAGCACCAGCACCACCCCGCCCAGGGCAACAGCCATGGCCGGCGAGGCCAGCCGGACCCGGCGTCCGGGCGCCTGGCCCGTCATCGGGCACTCCCGCTGACCCAGACCGAGACCTGGGCTGGCTCCAGCGCTGCGCGCACCACCGTGGCCAGGTCGGCGCGCACCATGTCCAGGTCGACCGCCTCCTGCAGCCGGGCCGCGAACGCGTCCACCATGCGGTCGGCGTCGTAGCGGGCCCGGTTGAACCGGCGGTCCACGGCCCGCTGCACCCGCCGCCGCAGCGGGGTGAACAGGGCCGCCGCAGCCAGCGTGGACGCGGCCACCGCCCACGTCGAGGCGAACCCCAGCACCTGCGTGGCCAGCAGCACCAGGCCAGCGTAGACGCCCAGGAGGAGCCCGGTGAGGATCGTGTAGGCGACCGTCCGGCTGAGGATCCGGTCGATGTCGAACAGCCGGTACTTCAGGATGCCGATCCCGATGCACACCGGCAGGGCGATCAGCCCCGCCGCGCCGAGGATGCCGGATCACCACCCCCCAGCCGCCCGGGACGCTGCCCGTGAGGGTGAGCGCAGGCCGACCAGGCAGCTGGCCGCCCCGGCCAGCAGCCACTTCAGCTGCTGGCGACGTTCCCCCGACGACCGGCGGTAGCTCATGGCCTGCCCGGCCAGCGAGGCGAGCCAGCTCACGACGAGCACCAGGAAGAAGAGGTTCTGGGCCGCGCCCCACCAGGCGGCGCCTCCGGCCGGGTGCTCGAGGACCATCAGGTTCCCGCCGGCATCGACGCGAGTCCGGTGGGCCAGGATCGCCGCGGCCGTAAAAGCGAGGGCCCCGGCGGTCCAGAGCAGGGCCAGCGCGATGATACGGCCACAGCACCCACCGCCATCGCGGTGACGGCGGCCGGCCGTCGGGAAACAGCAGGACGATCAGGCCGACAGAGGCAATGCCAGGTGCCCAGCCGGGCTGGGTGATCAGTGCCAGCCAGCCGAGCGGCAGACTCCCGTGATGCAGCCGGTAGTCAGCGACCGCGTAGAAGCTGGCGTCCTCGCTCAGCGCGAAGAAGCCCGCGGTCCCCAGGATCAGCCAGCCGAGTGGATTGCCCGGCTTCCGCAGGGCTACCACGAAGCCAACCATCGCGAAGATCACCGAGTACGGCAGCGGCACGGAGCCGCCACTGGACAGCAGGCTCTGGTGGGCCAGGCTGGCGAGGGGAGGCTCGGCCGCCATCAGGACAACGACGGCACCGCCCAGGACCAGGGCGGTGACCGGGGAGGCCAGCCGCCACCCGCCGGAGGCGGGCGCCCCGGTCATGGGGCACCGTCCCGGAGCCACACCGCGACGTGCGCGGGCTCCAGCGCCTGATGGGTGACGCTGACCAGGTCGGCCTGCACCGCAGCCAGGTCCACGGCGTCCTTGAGCCGGTCGCTGAACGCCGCGACGAGCGTGTCCGCGTCGTAGCGGGCCCGGTTGAACCGCCGGTCCACGATCCGCTGCACCCGGCGGCGCACCGGGGTGAACAGCGCCGCCGCGGCCAGCGTGGACGCGGCCACCGCCCACGTCGAGGCGAACCCCAGCACCTGCGTGGCCAGCAGCACCAGCCCGGCGTATACCCCGACCAGCAGCCCGGTCACCAGTGCATAGGCCAGGGTGCGGGAGATGATCCGGTCGATGTCGTACAGCCGGTACTTCAGGATCGCCACCCCGATGGACACCGGCAGTGCCGCGAAACCGAACCAGGCGAGTCCGCTGAGGAACCGCAGGCGCCGGCGGGGAACGCACGGACTGGGAACTGGTCAGGACCGGGCTCAAGACCACCACGGCGGCCCCGCTGGCCAGCCATTTCAGCTGCTGGCGGCGCTCGCCCGAGGACCGTCTCCAGCTGAGCACCTGACGGGCGACGAAGGCCACGGTGAACAGCAGGACCAGCAGGAGCAGCAGGTTCGAGACGGCCGCGTACCAGCCGGTCGCCTGGTCCGTGGCCCGTCAGCCCGCCGTTCGAGTCCACCTGGAGGGGGTGCGCGATGACGGCCACGGCGGTCGCCACCCCGAGGCTGACGATCCCGAGCGCATAGACGCCGACGTAAGCCCAGAGCGCGCCCCGCCACCACGCCGAGGACAGCTTCCCGTCCGGGAACAGCAGGACGACCAGGGGAGAAGTTCGATGCCCAGGCCCCACACCTGGTCCAGCAGCACCGCGGCCACGCCGAACGGAAGGTGATAGCCGAGGTGGTAGCGCAACAGCGCATAGTCTGGCCCGTCGGTTCCGGCGATCATGCAGAGGCTATCGCGATGAGCAGCCAGCCCAGCGGGTTGGCGGGCTGGCGCCGCGCCACGAGCAGGCCGACGATCCCGCTGGGCAGTCCGATCGCCAGAGCGTACCAGCCCGTTGAACTCCTGATGGGAGAGCACCGAGAGCACCACCATGGCCACTGTGGACAGGACCAGCACGACGGCTAGCACCCCGACCACGGCTCCCGGGGAAAGCCGCCTCGGCCACCGCGCGGCCAGCGCGGCGCTCACCGCTCGCCCTCCGCGACCCAGACGCCCAGGTGGGCTGGTTCCAGCGCCCCGGCGACCACCGCGAGCAGGTCGGCCCGGACTTCACCCAACGCAACGGCGCCTGCGAGCCGGGCTGCGAAGGCCTCTACGGCGGCGTCCGCGTCGTAGCGGGCGCGGTTGAACCGGCGGTCCACGGCCCGCTGCACCCGGCGGCGCAGCGGGGTGAACAGCGCCGCCGCGGCCAGCGTGGACACGGCCACCGCGACCGGGGAGGAGAACCCCAGCACCTCGGTGGCCAGCAGCACCAGCCCGGCGTACACCCCGACCAGCAGCCCGGTGACCAGCGCGTACGCCAGCGTCCGCGAAATAATCCGGTCAATGTCGTACAGCCGGTACTTCAGGATCCCGATCCCGATCGACATCGGCAGCGCCATGATGCCGATGATCAGTATTTCCCAGAGGGAAGCGCTGCTGCCGAACGAGGTGACAGCGGACACCCCGCAGACGGCGGCTCCGCTCATCAGCCATTTCAGCTGCTGGCGGCGCTCGCCGGAGGACCGGTGCCAGCTGGCGATCTGCCAGGCCAGCGCGCCCAGCCAGCCGCCCACCAGCCCGAAGAGGAACAGCTGCGTAAGCCGCGCCGACGACCGGCGACGAGGGATTCTCGACCTGAGCCAGCTGCCCGTCGGACAGGACATGGACGTGGTGCCCGGCCTCGGCGGCGATGGTGGCTCCGAGCACCGAGCAGGAAGCCCGGCACGGTGATCGCCAGGAAGATCCAGAACACCCATTTCCAGCGCCCGGGCGGGAGGCGGCCGTCCGGGAACAGCCAGATGATGAGCGGGAACGCGATGAACGGGAAGAAGAACAGCTGGGCGAAGATGAGCGCCGCCGGGCCGAGCACCGGCAGGGTGTGCTGGCCGGCCCGGTAGGCCCCGTCGTATCCGTCGCTGGCGAAGGTCACCGCCAGGGACGTGGGCGCGGCCAGGAGCAGCCAGCCGATCGGGTTACCCGGCTGATGCCAGGCCACAACCAGGCCCACGGCCGCGATCACCCACAGGGTCAGCATCAGCCCGGCCCCGGTATTGAATGACCCGAGCGTGATCTGGTGGGCCGCGGCCGATTGCACGATGGTGATGGCACTGAACAGCAGCACCAGGGCCGCGAGCAGGACCGCCAGCACCCGTGGTGTCCGCCGGCGGCCAGCAGCCGGGACCGGAGCCGGGCCAGCCGTCATGACCTGCTCCGCGCCGCAGTGGCCGGCCTCGGCCGGGCCGGCCCCAGGTCCGGTGGGGTGCGGATGCCGAACACGTCGCGCAGCGCGGTCAGGGCGGCCAGTTCACCGCACCGGCCGTGCACGCCCGGCAGCGGCGGGGTGGACGAGGAGCACAGGTACAGGCCGGGGACCGGGATGCGGTACGGGTTCCACCGGACCGCCGGGCGGAACACGGTCTGCCGGATGTCCTGCAGCCCGGCGGCGATGTCGCCGCCGACATAGTTGGGGTTCCGCGCTTCCTCGTCCGCGGCGGTCAGCGTGTGCCGGGCCAGGATCAGGTCGCGGAAGCCGGGCGCGAAGCGCTCGATCTGCGCCTCGATCCGGGCGGTCATGTCCACCGTCGATCCGGCGGGCACGTGGCAGTAGGTCCAGAGCGTGTGCCGTCCCGCGGGCGCCCGGGTCAGGTCGGCCACGCCCGGCTGGGTGACCAGGACGTACGGCGCGTCCGGGTGCTGCCCGGCGGCGACCTGCTCCTCGGCCACCGCGATCTCCTCGTACGTCCCGCCGAGGTGCAGGGTCCCGGCCCGGCGGCACGCCTCGTTCGCCCACGGCACCGGGCCGGACAGGGCGAAGTCGGCCTTGCACACGCCGGCGCCGTACCGGAACCGGCGGAGGGCGTCCCGGTAGCGGGGCGGCAGCCGGTCTCCGGCGATCGAGAGCAGGGCCCGCGGCGCGACGTCGAGCAGGACGGCCCGGGCCGGGGGCAGCTCGGCGAGCGACCGCACCCACCGCCCGGTCTCGATGGCCCCGCCGGCCGCGACGACCGCGTCGGCCATGGCGTCGGTGATCCGGGCGCTGCCGCCCACCGCCACCGGCCAGCCCACCGCGTGGGCCAGGCCGGTAAGCATGAGGCCGACGGCGCCGGTCGGCGGCGCGGTGAGCGGCATCATGCCGTGCGCGGCGGCCCCGGCGAACAGGGCCCGCGCCTCGGTGGTGCGGAACCGGCGCGCCACCCCGGCGGCTGACCGCAGTCCGTTCAGGCCGAACACGGCCAGCCCGGCGTTCAGGTGCGCTGGCGGCCGCCGGATCGGGGTCAGCAGCAGGTCGGTCAGCGCGGCGCAGTCGCGGGTCAGCGGGCCGAGCAGGCGCCGGTAGGCGGCGGCGTCGCGGCCGAGGCGTTCCGCGGTCGCGTCCACCGACCCGGTGACCACGGCGGCGCGGCCGCCGTCCAGCGGCTGGGCGAACACCACGTCGGAGCCGGCGAACCGGACACCGCGTGCGGCAAGGTCGAAACGGCGGAAGAACGGAGAGGCCACGGCCAGCGGATGGGCGGCCGAGCAGACGTCGTGCCAGAATCCCGGCAGGGTGAGTTCCTCGGTCCGGCAGCCGCCGCCGATCGCCGGGCTGCCTTCGATGACGAGGACGCGCAGGCCGGCGGCGCTGAGCGTGACCGCGGCCGCCAGGCCGTTCGGCCCGCTGCCCACGACCACGGCGTCAGCGTCACCGTGCATTGCCGATACCAGACATGCTTGTCCCCCCTGGACGCTGGCCTGGTCAGCCGCGGCGCCGGCGCAGGGCCGTGACCGGGGCGGCCAGGGTCTGCAGCATGCTGCGCACCATGGAGTTGTGCCAGACATTGCTGGCGTTGCGCCACTGCCGGCTGCTGTCCACGCACACGGTGCGGGTGGATACGGCCAGGTCGGGGGCGTCCAGGTAGCGGCCCAGCGCGGTCAGCGTCTCGGCCCAGAACACGTCTTCCTTACGGTGCCCGCCGAACATCATGCCCAGCTCGTACAGGGGATCGTTGGCCCGCATCAGCACCTGGGCCTGGACGACAGTCCCGTCCGGGCCGCCCTCGGCAGAGAACGTGATCCAGCCGGCGAACATATGGCCCTGCGGGGTCATCAGCGTGAACGACTCCTCGTCGGCGTAGAGCACGAACACGCCGGTGGAGAGCTTGACGCCGCCGCCGATGGCCAGGTCGAGCAGGGCCACGTCACCGGGGCTGATGCCGGTGAGCGCGCCGGCGAAGCGGTTCCCGGCCGGCCAGAACTCGGGGAAGTGCGCCTTCCACGTGGTGATGGCCTGCTCGGGGGTAACCGCCGTCCCTACCGCCAGGCGGTAGGTCTTCTGCCACATCTTGCCGAAGCCCTGCACGGGCCCGGTGAGCCGTCGGCCGGCCACGTTGGTCCCGCGCACGCCGTCCCGCTGCACCACGTCGAGCCGGTCAACCTTGGCCGCCCAGCGCCCGGCATCGTTGCGCGGCGCCACGCCTGCGGCCGCTTCGCGGACGCTCAGCTCGATCTGCTCGGCGGAGCGCACTCTCTCCGGCCCCGTTGCCTCAGTCATGTCGGCCTCCTCAGGTCGCCGCACCGACCAGCGCCGATGCCTCGTCGTCGTAGATGGTGATCGCCTCGTCGAGGCGGGTGAGCTCGAAGATCTCGCGGTAGTGGTCGCTCAGCCCGTAGGCGGCCAGCTGCTGCCGCTGCCGGTTGGCCCGGACCAGCAGGGTGACGAGCATCCCGATGCCGCCGCTGTTCATGTACTCCAGGCCGGCGAAGTTGAGCACCAGCCGGCTGGTCCCCGGGCCGCCGGCTTCCTCGTACGCCGACATCAGGACCGGCTCGCAGGCCGCGGTGACTTCGCCCTTGATATCGACTACCGCCACGTCGCCGCCGATATGGCGAACGCCCATCGTGACTATCTGTGCGTCCATGACGCCCCTCCCCTTGTGACCCTGCGTCCTTGTGACCCTGCGCTCTTGCTGACCCTGCGCCCTGCTTACGCTGCGCCCTGCTCACTCCGCGCCCGGCTGATCCTGCCCTGGTCAGGCAGCCGGCCCGGCCAGCTGGCTCACCGCCGCGTCGAGGTCCCCGAAGACCTCGATGAAGTCCGACAGCCGGGTGATGTCGAAGATCTCCCGGTAGTGCTCCGACAGGCCGCTCGCGACCACCTTGCGCCGCTCGGCCCGGGCCCGGGCGAGCACGCTGACGATCAGCGCGATCCCGGTCGAGTTGATGTAGCCGACCCGGGCGAAGTCGAGGACCACGGTGCCCGGCTCGCCGCTGCCGACGGCCTGCTCGTAGGCCGCGTTGAGGACGCCTGCCGCGCCTCCGTCCACCTCGCCGGTCAGCTCGATGACGGCCGCGCCGCCCACCGAGTGCACGGCTGCCTCACAGCTCTTCTTCATGGCCGCTTCCTTCATGGCCGCCTCCTTCGAGTCCCCCGCTGTGCGGGACCGGCGTGGCGCCGCCGCCCCGCATGGTGAGCTGGATGGTGTGCCGCGGGCCGTCCGTGCGTACCTGCATGGCGTCCACCATGTTCCGGATGAGGAACAGCCCCCATCCGCGCGCCTGCTGCTCGCCTTCCAGCTTCAGCAGCAGGTCCGGCTCCTCGGCCGGCCCCGGCGGCGCGTGCTCTCCCCCGAGGTCCGTGATGGCCACGACGATGTCGTCGCCTTCCTGGGTGACCTCCACGTCCACCGGGACCTCTGGCCGGCCCCGGTTACCGTGCTCGATCGCGTTCATGGTGGCCTCGGCCACGGCGGTCTTCAGCCGTTCCAGCCGGGCCGGCGGCAGCCCGCTGGCCGCCACGGCCTCGGCGACCCGGGCCAGCGCCAGGCGCTCGTTGCCCGGCTCGCTGGGCACCGCGAACGCCGCGAGCCTCCGGGGTGCCGGCCGGGCCACCGAGGTCATCAGGCGCCTCCCGCGTAACGGGCGGACATACTCCGCTCCAGGCACACCAGCGTGATGTCGTCCTCCTGCTCGGCCTCCGGCCCGGTGAACGCGGCCAGCTCAGTGAGGCACAGGTCGATCAGTTCTTCCCCGGAGGGACCCCGCCCGGCCAGCTCGGCGACCCGGGGGAAGCCGAACATCTCACGGTCCGGCGAGTGCGCCTCGGCCAGCCCGTCGCTGTGCAGCAGCGCGCAGTCTCCTGGCTGGAACTGGAAGGTCTTCTCCTCGTAGTCCATCCCGGGCATCAGCCCGAGGGGCATGCCCCTGGCCCGCAGCTCGGCCACGCCGCTGCCGGTGCGCACGTATGGCACGTCGTGACCGGCGTTGGCGAACTCGACCTTGCCGCTCAGCGGGTCCAGCACCAGGGCCAGGCAGGTGACGAACATGTGCGCCGGGATGTCCGCGCAGAGCAGGTCGTTGACGTGCGCGAGCACGGCGCCCGGGGAGATCAGCCTGGGTGCGGCGCCGCGGAGCAGCGCGTGCGTGCTGGCCATCACCAGCGCCGCCGGGATGCCTTTATCGGTCACATCACCGACCACGAACATGACCCGGCCGTCCGGCAGCGGGATGAAGTCGTAAAAGTCGCCGCCCACGGTGCGGGCGGGCCGGTAGAACGCGGCCACGTGCCAGCTGGGGAGATCAGGCACGGTCTTGGGCAGGAACTGCTGCTGGATGATCTGCGCGATCTTCAGCTCCTGCTCGATCCGCTCCCGGTTCCGGGCTTCGGCCTCCTGCTGCCGGACCAGTTGCCCGACCCGCATGGCCGGGGCGGCGTACCCGGCGAGCGCGTTGAGCAGCCGCCGGTCCTCGGAGGAGTAGTCCCGTTCGGATAGCCGGGGCCCCAGGCTGATCACCCCGATCAGGCTGCCCGAGGAGATCAGCGGAACGCTGAGCACCACCCCGGCGTCCTTCATCGCGGCCAGGGCCGGGGAATCGAGTTCGAGGCCGCGGATGTCCACCGCGCCGGCCGCGCTGAGCAGGTAACCGACCAGCGGGTCATTGGACGCGAGGGCGATCTCCGGCCCCGGCCTGACCGGGTCGGCCACCGGGACCGGCGCCACGGCCGCGGCGGCCTGGCGACTACGCCGCCAGCCCCGGCGCCAGCCACGCGGGCCGCTGGCGGTGAGGGGGCCGGGTGCGGCACCGCTGGACGCTGGCGGGCCGGCCGCCGGAGGAGCCGCCGGGGAACTGGCCGCCACGCTGCCCGCGGGATCTTGCGGCACCGGGCCGGCCCCCGTCTGGGCCGGGAGGCCCGCCGGGTCCGCGCCCGGCGCCTCGGTGACGGTGCCGGCAGCGCCCCCGCTGCCGCCGGTGCTGGTCCGGTCCAGCCGTTGTGCCATGGCACGCTCCGTATCCGTCCGGCTTGCCCAAGCTCAGGGCCAGCTTAGGGAGACGGCGATACGAGATCGTTACGGCAAGTCAGCGGCCGGCAGAGAATTTCACGTTGCTGCGTTACGGTGGCTTGCGGAAGCCGAGAGGCACCACGTGGGGGGAGAACGGCGTGGCAGAGCTGAGCCTTGCCCTGCTCGGGGCACCGGCGGTGACCAGGAACGGCGCGCTGGTCAGCTTCGACACCCGCAAGGCCACGGCCGTGCTGGCCCTGCTCGCGATGCACGATCACGAGCTGAGCCGCGAGCGCCTGGCCGTGCTGCTCTGGCCGGAGGCGGACGCCGCCCGGGCGCGGGCCTCGCTGCGCCGCACGCTGTCGGTGACCGCCGCGGCCGCCGGGCCGGGCCTGCGGGTCACCCGGGCGGCGGTGGCCCTGGACCCGGGCCGGGTCCAGGTGGACGTCACCGACTTCGAGGCCGCGGCGGCCGGGCCCGGCGCCGGCTCGCTGGACCGGGCGGCGCGGCTCTACCGGGACGATTTCCTGGCCGGGTTCGCGCTGCGGGACTGCCCCGAGTTCGACGACTGGCAGGCCGCGACCGCGGACCGGCTCCGCCAGCGGCTCGCCGCGGTGCTGGAACGGCTGGTCGCGGCCTGCACCGCGGCGGGTGACCTGGACCGCGCGGTGGCGCACGCGCAGCGCTGGCAGGCGCTCGACCCGCTGCACGAGCCGGCCTACCAGGAGCTGATCAGGCTGCTGGCATGGACCGGGCAGCGGTCCGCCGCGCTGCGCCAGTACCGGGCGCTGGTCCGGGCCCTGGACACGGAGCTGGCCGTGCGGCCACTGCCGGAGACCACTCAGCTCTACGACGATGTGCGGGCCGGCCTGGCCCCGGCCCCGGGGCGGCCCGCGCCAGCCGTGCTGGCTCCCGGGCCCGGCCGGGCCGACGCCGCGCCGGGCCCGGCCGGGTGGCCCCTGGTCGGCCGGGAGGATCAGCTGCACGCGCTCCACGCGGCCTGGCACCGCGTGGGCGCGGCGGGCCGGGTGGTGACGGTGCTGGGCGCGGCCGGCTCGGGCAAGACCCGGCTGCTGGAGGTATTCCGCGGTGAGGCGCAGACGGCCGGGGGCGTGGTGCTGGCCGCGCGCTGCCACGACGGCGAGAGCGAGCTTCCGTTCGTGCTCGCCGCCGACCTGCTGCGCACCGCGCTGTCGGTCTGCCCGGAACTCCCGGCCCGGCTGCCCGCGCACACCGCGGCCATGACCGGCCGCCTCTGCCCCGAACTGGCCGCGGACTACCCGGACACGCCGGCCCCGCTGGACAGCCCGATGGCGCTGACCCGGCTGTACGGGGCGATCGGGGAGGCGCTGCGGACCGCGGCGTCAGCCGCCCTGACCGGGCCGCTGGCCGGCGTGATTGTGGTCGAGGACGCCCACTGGGCCGACGGCCCGTCCCTGGACCTGCTGGCTTACCTGGTCCGCAGGCTGCCCGGCTGGCCGCTGCTGCTCGTGATCAGCTGCTCCACCGAGCACGCGGAACGGCTCCGCGGGCTGCGCGCGGCGCTCAGCGAGGCGTCCGACGCCGGGCGGGGCACCGTGGTCGAACCCGCTCCGCTGGGCGAAGAGCAGATCCGCGACCTCCTGCTGCGCTCGGGGGTCCGCGACGCGGACGTGGGCCGGCTGCTGGCCCAGACCCGGGGATTGCCCATGCTGGTCCGGGAGTACGTGGAGGGACTCCGCTCGGGAGCCGGTGACGGCGGGGAGCACTGGTGGCCGCCCGCCTCGGTCCGGGAACTGCTGCGCAGGCGGCTGCAGGCGGCCAGCGAGCCCACCCTGCAGATGCTGTCCACCGCGGCCGTGCTGGGCAGCGGCTGTGACGCCGACCTGCTGAGGGCGGTCAGCGGGCGGGGCGAGACGGAGACGGTCGAGGCGCTCGACGAGGCGGTCCGCCGGTTCCTGATCACCGAGATACCCCCGGCCGGGGACAGCGGCGTGCCCCGCTACGACTTCCCGTACGAGGCCCTGCGGGAGGTCGTCTACGAGTCCGCGACCCTGGCCCGGCGCAGGCTGCTGCACGGCCGGGCCGCCGGGGTGCTGATCCGCCGGTACGAGCGGGATCCGGTGACCACCCGGGCCGCGGCCATCGCGGAGCACCTGCAGCGGGCCGGCCGGGACTCCGAGGCGGCCGGCTGGTGGTGGCGGGCCGCCCGGCGGGCCCGGGATCTGTACGCCCACGCCGAGGAGTACGCGTACCTGCGCCGGGCCGAGGCGCTGGGTTTTCCGCCTGCGCAGGTGGCCGTCGCCCTGGGCGACGTGCTCACGGTGCTGGGCCGGTACCGGGAGGCGCTGGCCGAGTTCGAGGCGGCCGCGTCGGCGCTCGACGGCCAGCGCGCGGGACCGGTGCCCGCAGACGGGCCGGCCGCCCCGGCGGCCATCGAGCACAAGCTGGCCGAGGTGCATCACCGGCTGGGCGACTGGGCGCTGGCCGAAGCGCATCTCGACGTGGCCCTCGAGCTGCTCGAGGGCTGTGACCCAAGCCGCCGGGCCCGGATCGAGGCGGACCGCGCGGTGCTGGCCTACCGGCGCGGCGCCGTGCAGGCCGCGGCCGGCCTGGCCCAGGGCGCGCTGGAAGCGGCCCGGCGGGCCGGGGACCCGGCCGCCGTCGCCCAGGCGCTGAACGTGCTGGGCATGCTGGACGCGCGGAGCGGGGCCACGACGTCGGCCGCGGCCCGGCTGCGGGAAAGCCTGGACCACGCGCGCGGCCTGCCCGACCCGGGGGCCGCGGTGGCCGCACTCAATAACCTGAGCCGGCTGCTGGCCGACAGCGGCCAGCCGGGTGAGGCCCTGCGGCTGGCCCAGGAGGCGCTGGCGCTGGGGCGCGAACTGGGCGACCAGCACCGGGTCGCCGCGCTGCACACCAACCTGGCCGACCTGCTGCACGCGGCCGGCCAGCGTGACGCGGCCCTGGCCCACCTCAAGGAGGCCGCGCGCGGTTTCGCCTCCGTGGACACCGGCGGCACCCCCCGCCCGGAGGTGTGGACCCTCGTCGAGTGGTAGCGGAGTCGGCCGAGTGGTAGCGGACGACCCGTAGGACGGCCGAGGGGTAGCGGGACGGCAGAGCGGGCCGCCGCAGGGATCGTCCTGCGGCGGCCCGCTCCTGGTAGCCGCGCTAGTTGACCGCCTGGCAGCGGTGCTAGTGGCTGGCTAGCTCACCGGTGTCGGGGTTGAGGATGACCGGGCGGAAGTGCGGCCGGGCCCAGAAGTCCAGCACGCCGCCGCGAGCGTCCAGGCTGCCCGCGATGTTGGTGAAGGAGCCGGGGCCGGTGGACTGGCCGCCGAGCCAGTTGTCCTCGATGAACTTCACCACCGACGACTGGTCGGTCACGTTGTGGCTGACGTAGTTCTCCTGCGTGTACGGCGAGATGACCAGCAGCGGGAGCCGCGGGCCGTAGCCGCACCGGACCGGCGTGTCACCGATGCGCACCGGGGCACTGGTGCACACGGCCGCGTCGTCGGTGGTGTTCGAGCCGTTGACCCGGGGCGAGTTCTGGTGGTCGTACCAGCCGTCGGAGTCGTCGTAGGTGATGACGATCGCGGTGGACTTCCAGTACTTGGACTGCTCGATCTGGTTGACCGTGTTGACCAGGAAGTGCTGCTCGTCGATCGGGTCAGAGTAGCCCGGGTGGGCGTCCTGGTACTCGGCGGCCTTGAGGTAGCTCACGGCCGGCATGTTGCCGTCCTTGAGCGTGGTGTAGAAGTCCGACAGGTCGTACTCGTGGTTGGCCTGGTCGGTCTGGCCGATCATGGCTTCCGAGGACGGCGGCAGGTGCTTGGGGTTGGCCGTGGACTTGTAGTACTCGAACGGGTTGTGGTGCGGGGAGTAGTCCGCCACCGTGGCCCCGCCGATGTTCTCGTGGGACGCCCCGCAGACCGGGTAGCCCGCGCTGTTGGTCGAGGTCGGCGCGAACCCGCCCTGGAACCAGCCCCAGGTGACGTGCCGCTGGTTGAGCAGGTCACCGATGTTCTTGCCGGTCATCACGCCGACCGGGCTGGTCGAGGTGTGGCTGGCGTCGGAGCAGCCGTCGAACGCCGGGTCGAGGTCACCGTAGATGGTGCCCAGGCCCTTGCTGTTCGGCGGGCTGACGCTGCTGGGGTCGGCGACCGGCTGGCCGGTGGTGGGGCTGACCGCGTACCCGTCGCCGTCGCTGCCGGAGATCACGTTGAGCGCGCCGGGCGTGGACGGCCCGAAGTTCGTGTCGTAGTTGTTGTCGCTCATCGAGTAGTTCTGCGCGTAGTTCCACAGCCCGGTGACCGTGTTGCCGTCGAAGTAGTCCATGACGATGCCGGGCGGGCCGTACTCACCCGTGCAGTTGTCGGTCTGGGTGAACTGGACGAACTTGTCCATCTTCCCGCCGTTGAACGCTTGCTGCTCAGGCAGGTACCCGTGGTTCTGGTCGCAGGTGAGCGCCTGCTCGTAGGTGAGCCGCTCGGGGTTGTAGCTGTTCGGGTTGTGCGTGAGCAGGCTCTTGGTGAGGCCGTTCACCCTGGGCGTGCCCGGCTTGGCGTAGAACTTCGACCCGTCGGTGTTGGCCGCGGACGGGTACGTGCCGAAGTAGTGGTCGAAGGAGTCGTTCTCGTCGAAGAGCACGACCAGGTGCTTGATCGGGGTCCTGGTCGGCGCCACCACCTTGTAGTAGCTGGCCGGGGCGGTTGCGGGCGTGGCCGCCGAGTTGGCCGTGTCCGCTCCGGTCTGGGACGTGCTCGCACTGGCTACCGTCGCGCCGACAGCGGCGCCACCGGCCAGCACCCCCGCAGCGAGTATGGCCGTGTAACGGCGCATCCAGCGCCGCCTGCCCGGGCCATTCCCGGTGCCATTCCGTGGGCCTTCGCCCATTTTCACCCTCCTGAGTCTGGGGCTGTCCATGGCACTATCGCAGCCACACGCGAGTAGCACCATCGCGCACAACAGACCCAAAGGCTTCCGGAAGGGCGTGACCAAACGGCGTCCGGATGTTGACCGGCAGGCAAACGCGCGGACAAGAATGGGCCGGTGCGCGAGCGGGCGCCTGGTCAGGCCAGCCCGGTCAGGCCAGCATGGTCAGGCCAGCATGGTCCGGCCCAGGTAGTCGCGGCTGTCCTGCACGCCGGGCAGGGCGAAGAAGTAGCCGCCGCCGAACGGGCTGATGTAGTCGACCAGCGGCTCGCCGATCAGCCGGGTCTGCACCATGGCGAACTGGCGCGCGATGTCCTGCTGGTAGCAGGTGAAGATCAGCCCCATGTCGAGGTCGCCGACGGCATCGATGCCCCGGTCGTAGTTGTGCGCGCGGCGCAGGATGCGGTTGGGCTCCGTCTGCGGGGTGCGCGGGTTGGCCAGCCGGATGTGCGCGGTGAGCGGGATCACGTCCCCGGTGGGATCCAGGGTGTAGTCAGGGCGGGCGAACTCCGTGTTGGCGTCCAGCGGGGCGCCGGTGTCGCGGCGCCGCCCGATCATGTTCTCCTGCTCGATGATGTCCACCCGGTCCCAGAACTCGACGAACATCCTGATCAGGCGGATGACCTGATAGCTGCCGTGCGCGGTCCAGGCGGGCTCGCCGCGGCTGCCCGGCTGGACCCAGACCAGGTTGTTCATGGCCTCGGGCCGGCTGGTGTCGGGGTTGGCGATGCCGTCCATGAAGCCCATCAGGTTCCGGGGCGTGGTACCGGCCGGGCGGGCCGGGCTGGCGAACCCGTCGATGCGCCACAGCACCTGCATGCCGCCCCGGGTGTACCGGGCGATATCCCGCAGCGCGTGCAGGACCGTGTCCTGGCTGCCCGCGGTCAGCTGGAGGCTCAGGTCCCCGCCGCACTGCGCCGGGTCGAGGTCGTCGTTGGGGAAGGGGGTCATCGGGGTCAGCCCGGCGGGCTTGCGGGCCGCCAGCCCGTAGCGGTCGTCGAACAAGGTGGAACCGACGCCGACCGTGACGGTGAGGCCGTCCGGGACCACCGTGGGCCCGAGCACCCCGGAATCGGAGGGCGGCCCGCCGATGCCGACCTCCGGCGGGACCCCGCCCGCGGTGAGGAAACGGGCCCGGGCCGTGATGGTGCGCAGCAGGTCGGTCAGCTCGCCGCGGCCCTCAGCGGTCACGTTGAACGAGAGCACGATCGTCTGGCGCTCCGGCTTGCGCAGGATGCCCGCCTGGTACCGGCCGTGGAACGGGACGGCCGGCAGCCGGCCCGCCAGCATCTCGGCGTCGAGGACCTGGCCCGGCGCGGCGGCCCGGGACGAGCGGTAGGCGTAGCCGGCCCCGGCGCCCGCCGCGGCGCCCGCGACTACCCCGGCAGCGGCCCCGGTGACCCCGGCGCCGAGCGCCCCGCGCAGGAACGAGCGGCGGGGCGGCCGGACCGGGCACGAGCCTGCGTCCGCGTCGTGCGGGCCGTCATCCCGCTCGAACTCGCTCACCACCGGCTGGTTCCTTGCGGGGTCATGGACCGGGGGGCCGCCAGCCGCACCCTCTTCCGGGGCGGGGTGGCCAGCCACATCCTCTTCCGGGGCGGGGTCGCCAGATGCGGGCATCATCACCTCCGCGGCTCGGTGATGGCCGCGATCGGGGCGAGTTCCTGCAGGAGCTGCCCGGCGGCGGCGTCGATCTGCTGACGCCGGTCCGTACTCAGCCGCGCTCACCGGCGTCCAGTGGCCGCCGGGCCGCTCTTCCGCCACGAGCAGGCTGTCCAGGCGGTCCAGCCCCGCGTACACCGCGGGCAGGCCCGGGTAACGCACGACGAGGAGCGGGCGCAGGACGTTGAGCAGTTCCCGGGTTCCGGTGATGTTGGCCGCGGTGGTGGCCAGCGTCGTCCCGCTGCCGTAGTCGTCGTGGCCGGTCAGCTGGAATTCCAGCGCGTTCTCCAGGATCTCGTGGGTGCGCAGGCCCAGGTCGAGCAGGTCGATCTCCATGCCCGGCCAGAACCTGCGCAGGGCGAGGACGTCGCGGTCCAGCGTGGCGGCCGGGCCGTCCAGCTGCCGGGCATTCTGCCCGTGCCACAGCCCGTACTCGATCCGGTAGAACCCGGTGAAGGCGGGATCGGACACCCCGCGGGGCAGCCCGTCCGGGCGGCCGTCGATCTCGGTGTCGTAGTTGCCGAACGTGCCGTACGCCGCGCCCAGCCGCTCATAGGTCAGGTGGGCGCGGAGCCACGCGGCCCGGGCCCCGTTCAGGCGGCCCGCGTGGATCAGCCTGGCGAGCAACCCGACCTGCCGGGCCAGCGTGCCGAGCCCGGCGCTGACGTAGGCGTGGTAGACCCGGGCCGGGCCGAGCAGGTCATTCGTGGTCATGGGCAGGATGCCCGGCGCTCCCTGATGGTGGCCGCCGACTCGCACCGTCGGGCCGGTGAGCGTGTCGGTGTCCTGGATGAAGCACTGGAAGGCGTAGCTGCCTGACCCCAGGTCCAGGCGCATCGGGCGGGTGGTGCCCGGCCCGAGGCCGGACACCTCGGCGAAGACCGCCCCGCTGGCCGGGTTGATCAGGTAGGCCTCCGCGCCGGCCGTACCGGAGTTACGGACCTGGAAGGTCTGCATCCCGGCGCGGACACTATGCCAGCCGGCGCCGCACGCGCCGGGGGAGACCGTGATCACGTTGCCGGCCGCCGCCGACTGGGTGCCGCAGCCGGACAGCCCGGCCGCCAGCACGGTGCCCACCAGCACGATGGCCACCAGCACGGGAGCCGCCAGCCCGGAGGCGGCCAGCCGGCCCGCCGCAGGCCGCCGGGCCCACCGGTACCGGGCTAGCCGATACCGGGCTAGCCGATACCGGGCCGACCAGAACCGGATCCGGGGAGCTAATGGCTGGGGACGCGCGGGCCGCACGTCAGCGGGCACCTGACCCCCTCAGCACGAGTCAGACATGAACGTTCGGACTGGGACGTAGAGCAACTGCAGAATAGCCAGACACCACGGGACATCCTGGCCCGGGGCCGGGCCCCGCGGCAACATTCACCGCCCATTTCCTGGGTCGTCACATCCCGTTTCCGGTGTTCCGGCCGGCCGTGGCCGCGCTGTGGCAGGCCGAGGTACCCCGCGGCGGTATCCCGGCGCGGGGACCGGGAATATGCTCGGCAGCTAGCCGACGGCGACGGCTGCGGCGGCGGCGCTTTCAGGCCGCGACCAGGCAGGAGGCGTTCCCGGTGAGTTCGAGCACTCCGGAGCAGGTGCCGGCCGGCCCGGCCGGCGGTACCGGCGGGCCGCCGCGGCGCAGCAGCCTGCCCAGGCTTCTCGTGCTGGTCAGCGTGCTCACCGTGCTGCTGGCCGCGGCGGTCGCCATTCCCGCCTATATGGTCAGCCGGAATCACGCCGCGCTGGCCGCGCAGCAGGCCAGGGTGTCCGGCATCCCGGCCACCGTGTCCACCAGCCTGGCCAACCTCATGGTGCTCAGCCCGGTGCCCGGGGTCCGGGCCCCCGGCTTCACCCTGACCGACCAGAACGGCCACGCGCTGAGCCTGTCCAGCCTGCACGGCAAGGTCGTGGTGCTCCAGTTCATGGACCCGCACTGCACCGACATCTGCCCGATCGTCTCGGCCGAGTTCGTGAAGGCCTACCACGACCTGGGCCCGCTGGCCAGCAAGGTGGTGTTCGCCGCGGTCAACGTCAACGCCTACCACGCCCGGGTCCAGGACATGGCCAAGTACACCCGGGCCCAGCAGCTGAACACCATCCCCACCTGGCATTTCTTCACCGGGCCGGTGGCCGCGCTGAAGAGCGTGTGGCGCGGCTACAACATCCAGGTCTACGCCCCCAACCCGAACGCCGACGTCGAGCACACCTCGGCCGTCTACTTCATCGACCCGCAGGGCCGGGAGCGCTATCTCGCCTCACCGGAGGTTGACCACACCAAGTCGGGCGCGTCCTACCTGCCCGCCAGCCAGCAGATCGCGTGGGGGCACGGCATCGCGCTGGTCGCCCGCCAGCTGGCCAGCTAGCTCCCCGGGCGGCTCCCAGGCTCGCCGCCGGGCGGCTCGCGCCCGGCCGGCCCGCCCCGGCCGGCCGCCCCGGCCGGCGGCCTGCAGGCTAGGCGGCCCGCGCCCCCGCCCGCGTCCGCGCCGGCGTCCCGCGCCCGGGCACCGGGCCGGCCCCGCCGGAGCCCCCGACCGCGCCCGGGCCCCCGACCGGGCCCTGGTGTCCCGCCGCGCCGGACCGCTCCCCCAGCACCGCGGTGTAGTGCCCGATCAGCTGGTCGCCCAGCGCGCTCCAGCTGCGGGCCAGTACCCGCTGCCGGCCCGCCCGGCCCATCGCGGCCCGGGCCAGCGGGTCGGCGGCCAGCCGCTGGGTGGCCGCGGTCAGCGCGTCCCGGTCCCCGGGGGTCACCAGGCAGCCGGTGACCCCGTCCTCGACCAGGTCGACCGGGCCGCCCACGGCCGGGGCCACCACCGGCAGGCCGGACGCCGCCGCTTCCTGGATGGTCTGGCCGAACGTCTCGTGACAGCCGCTGTGCACGAACACGTCCAGGCTGGCGAAGATGCGGGCCAGCTGCTCACCCCGGTGCTGGCCGAGGAAGACCGCGGACGGCATGAGCTTGCGCAGCCGGGGCTCGGCCGGGCCGCCGCCCACGATGACCAGGCGCACCCCGGGGAGCGCGGCCACCCCGGCCAGCAGCTCGACCTGCTTCTCCGGGGCCAGCCGGCCGACGTACCCGGCCAGCACCTCCCCGTCCGGTGCGAGGGCCTGGCGCAGCTGATCGCTGCGGGCCGCCGGGCTGAACCGCTGGACGTCCACGCCGCGTCCCCACATCCAGATCCGCTGGACGCCGTGCGCGGCCAGCCGCTCGATACTGGGAGTGGACGGCGCGAGCGTCCGGTCGGCGGCGTTGTGGATACCGCGCAGCCAGTGCCACGCGGCGACCTCCGCCACCCGGCCCCAGTGATACGCCCGGGCGTACCCCGGCACATCGGTCTGGTACACGGCCACCACCGGCAGCCGCAGCCGCCGGGCCGACCGGCTGCCCAGCGCGCCGAGGAAGAACGGGCTGGCCAGGTGGACCAGTTCGGCGCGGTGCCCGAGCAGGGCGCGCTGGATGGCCGGGGAGGCCAGGCCGAGCCGCACGCTGCGGTACCCCGGGAACGGCACCGAGCGCACCCGGAACACCGGGAAACCATGCTGGGTGTCCGCCGCGAACCCGGTGGCGGGCTCCGGGGCGATGACGAGGGGCTGATGTCCCCGCGCGACGAGGTGCTCGGCGACCCGGAGCACGCTGTTCGCGACGCCGTTCACCTCGGGCGGGAAAGATTCGGTGATGATCCCAATCCGCACGCTGCCACCATGCAACGCCCTGGTGGCAGCCGCCCTGGCCATGCCGTGGCCAGGGCACGAACTATCGGTGACATCTGCGCGCGGCAGGCGGCCTGGTGTCCACCTCGTAGCCGCATAGCGTCCACTTTCCCACATTCCTGCAGGTAGATCGCATGGCGGCATAAGCTGCGGTGACCGGCCCGCCGCCTCCCCAGATTGCGCTACCCACGTGACCTCACCCCGCGCCGCTCCCGGCCCGGCCCCCCGGAGCCGGCCCCCGTCCCAGCCCTGGTGGCTGGCCGAGGCGGGCCTGGCCGGGCGGCCCAGCTTCGTCATCGCCCCGCTGCTGGCCTGCTCCGGCGCGGCGGTGATCGCGGCCCTGCGGGTCAGCCACCACCCGGCCGGGCCGTTCGCGGCGTCCCTGGTCGAGGGGGTGCTGCCGCTGGGCACGGCGGTCGCCGTGGCCCGCCTGCTCGGCACCGACCCGGCGCTGGAACTGCAGCTGAGTTACCCGGCGGCCTACCGCCGTACGCTGCTGCGCCGGGCCGCCGTGGTCGCGGCCTGGTCCGGCGCGTTCGCGGCCGCCACGGCCGCGGCGGTCCAGGCGGCCGGGCTGTGGGCACCCGGCCTGGCCCGGGCCGAGCTGGCCTGGTTCACCGTCACCGCCGTGCTGGCCGCGATCGCGGTGGCGGCCGGGGCGGCGGCGGCGGACGGCCGGATCGGGGCCGCCGCGGCCGCCCTCGTCTGGGTCGTCCAGGAGGGGCTGGCCCGGAGCTTCGCCGGTCATCCCGTGCTGCGTCCCGTCTACCTGTTCGCCACCAGCCGCCCCGGGCCGGACCCGGCGGGCTACTGGGCGAACCGGGGGGTGCTGCTGCTGATCGCGGCGGCCGCGGCGCTGGCCGGGTGGCTGCTGCTGGGCCGGCCGGCGCGCCTCCTGCGCGGTGTCCCTGAGCTGCACGGAGCCCCCTGAGATGGCCGCGCTGCTCGGCTCGGCCGGCTGTGAATTCCGGATGCTGATCCGGATGTGGGGGCTGTGGGCGGCGATCGCGATCGCGGGGATCGCCGGCACCCGGCTGGCCGGGATCCCGCTGAGCACCCAGCTGATCTGGCCGGCCCGGGCCGAGGTGGGCGTCTATGCGGTGAACTTCAACCTGCTCGTCCCCCTGATCGCCGGGCTGGCCCTGGCCGGCCGGGCGGGCCGGGACACCCGGCTCGGCCTGGCCGAGCTGCTCGAGTCGAACCGGGTCCCGGCGCGGCGCCCGGCTGTGGGGCAGGTTCCTCGGCGCGGCCGCCGCGGTGGCCGCCCAGGCCCTGGCCAGCTGGATCGTGGTGCTGCTGGTCATCGCGGCGCAGCGGCGCTCGGTGCTGCCGCTGGGCTGGGGCCTGGCCGCGTTCGCCGCCGTG
>CAVQNH010000041.1:0-62508 GCA_963713815.1 uncultured Actinomycetes bacterium | reverse complement strand
GCTCACTTAGTGCATGAAAAACCTCGAGTTCCAGGCTGTCCCCCGAGGTAAAGGAGCGGACGATCAGGCCAGCGTCCCGCAACTGCTGGCGGAACCGCTCCACCGGACCGATGTCGGGATCACGACGATCTGCCGGGCAGGCCGCCTCATCCAGCAGGAAAACCAGCCGGGGCACGCCGACCAGACTCGCCGCCCGGAACTCCAGCTCCGTGAAGGAAATGTTCTCGCCCGGTACCACCGAGCCGTATTGGAATCCGACCACGGCTACGTAGATCTCGCATTCGCGGACCCGTTGCTGGCAGTAACCGGCCGGACTACCATCTCGTGCGGCGAAATGCCGCATGTCCACAGAAGCCATTCCGGCCCGGCTCACCGCGTCTAAAGCCGCCTGGACGAAAGGTCGTTCCTCTGGAAATAGCGCCATGTCCGAGGTATGACTAAGGAAAACCTGACCCGTCTTCATAGCGCCGCCCACGACTTGTGCCCAGGGTGCACTCACCCTGGAACCCAAGTTACATCGATCGTGGCTCGATCAGAACGCCTGCGCGCAGACGCCGCAGGCCCCGCCCGCGGTGGCGGGCGGGGCCTGCGGCGAGCCTGCCGGCTCAGTCGTCAGCGGCCCCGGTCAGGGGTAGCTGGCGATGTAGGTCGGGCCCGGGCTGGCGGTGGTCACCGCCGCGCCCGTGTCGTTGACGACGTGATCGATGCTGCCCGAGCCGCTGAGGAACCGGGTAAGCAGGTTGTTGAGTTGGACGCCCGGGACGTCAGGGACCCGGAACGCGGTGGCCGATTCGATCGGGATGCCGTTTTCGAAGAAGCAGTAGCTGCCCAGGCCGTACCCGGTGAAGCTGGTCACCCTGGGAGTGATCAGGAAGGCCGGGTAGCCGTCCGTCGTGGGGCTGGACATCCAGGCCGCCTGGCTGGGCGGGTCGTAGGGCATCTCGTTCTGGAAGAAGATGTCCTCGCCGCCCTGGCCGTTCCAGACGACCTCGTTCTTCTGGTAGTGCTCGACGGCCAGCCCGTAGGCCGTGACGTCGTTGCCGTTCACGGTCAGGCCGTTGTCAGCCGTGTTGCTGGTCCATCCCACGCCCGCGCCGTGATCCGCGCGCCAGGCCCAGATGTCGTCCAGGATGACGTGGGAACTGTTCACCACCAGGCTGTCGGTGGCCGAGCCGGCCGTGGCCCCGCCGATGCGGAAGAACACGTCCTGCACCAGCGACGGGTCCGACGCGCTGCCGGTCGCGGCGGCCAGCGGGCCGCCCACCTGCAGGAGCACCGGCGAGTTCTTCGGGCCTGCGTCGAAGATCATGCCCGACAGCTTGGCTCCCGGCACGCCCAGTACCTGCATGGCGGCGGTGCCGTTCTGCGGGACCAGGGTGGGGAAGCCCAGGCCGAGCACGATCGTGTTCGGGCGGCTGACCAGGATCGGTGCCTTCAGGTCGTAGACACCGGGAGTCAGCAGCAGGTTCCGGCCCAGGGCCAGCGCGGCATCGATGGCCAGCACCGGGGTGGACGGCGTGGCGATGAAGAACTTGCTGATCGGGACCGACGTGCCCGCCGCGGGGCCGTTCTGCCAGCTGGTGCCCGAGGAGTTGTGCTGCAGGGCCGGCACGAACACGCTGTAGTTCCCGGACGCATCGGTCTGCAGGAACGGCTCCTCCTGGGTCACCGGGCTGGTGGCCAGCGTGGTGTAGGGGCCGCTGGTGGCCGTCGGCGGGAACGTGGTCGGCGGGGCGCCGATGTCCCCGGAGAAGACCTGGTTCCAGACGCCGTTGCTCCAGCCGTCCAGGTTGCTGTTGCGCACGATGAACTGCTGCTGCGAGCCGTTGACGATGGTGCTGCCGGAGAAGGCCGAGTCGGCGATGAACCCGCCGCTGGCGTAGTCCGGGCCGCCGTTGCAGTAGTCCATCAGGGACAGCTTGCCGTTGATGCTGACCCGGCGCATCGGGGCGGCCTGGGACACGGCCCAGAAGTCGGTGGCCGCCTGGCAGCCCGTCCCGCCGGTGACGTTGATGGTCAGGTTGGACATCGAGCGCCAGAAGTTGTCCAGCGCGATGCAGTTGGTCAGGGTCCCGTCCGCGGCCGGGAGGCACTGGTTGTACACATCGATCGTGCCGTTGATGGTCACGTCACCAGGCGAGCCGCCCAGGCCCGCGACCTCGGTGTAGTAGCCCACCTGGAAGGTCAGCGGGTCCGCGGCCGAGCCGTAGGTACCCGGCTCGAACAGGAGCGCGTACCGCTGGGTGCCGAACTGGTTGGAGATCTGCTGGTTGGCGATCGAGTCGACCGTGGCCTGGATCTGGCTCTGCGGCATGCTCGGGGTGAACACGTAGACGTTGGGGCCGAAGGCCGGCTCACCGGCCTGGTGCACCGCCGGGCTGATGCTGGCCGGCCCGGCCGTCCGCGCGGGAGCGGCCCAGGCCGGGGCGGCGAACAGGCCGGCGACGCCGAGTAGCGCCGCCACCAGGACGGCGCCGCGGCGGAGGATGGTCTGTGGGCTGTTGGTCTGTGGGGATCTCAGGTTCATCAGCGGTCCGTTTCCGCCGGTAGCACCGCTGCTACCGTGCTCCGTCCGACAGCATCTCCTAGGGGAGACGGAGCTCCAAGATCCCGATTACCGTTTTTATGACTTTTAAATAAAGTCCTGAAACATGGCGGAAGGGTGCGGCTCCCGGGTGAGCGGCCCGTGCGGCGGGCGGCAGGTCGCCGGGCACGGTCCCGGCCGGGAAGGCGGGGGCCGCTCAGCGACCGTGCAGGAGCTGGTCGAATGGGGTCACGGACGCATAGGGGTCGGCCTTGGCGGGCGGCTCCCGCCGGTCGACCAGGGCGGCCAGCTCGGCACCGGCCCGCTCGATCCGCTCGGTGAGCCCCTCGCCCGTCCCGCCCGCCGCGCCCCAGTCCTCGGTCGCCGCGAAGACCGCGGTGGGCACCGTGGTGGCACGCAGGTAGCTGAACAGCGGGCGGATCGCATGCTCCAGCGCGAGGGAATGCCGGGCCGTGCCGCCGGTCGCCGCGATCAGGACCGGCTTGCCCGCCAGCGCCCCCGGGTCGAGCACGTCGAAGAACGACTTGAACAGCCCGTTGTAGGAGCCGCTGTACAGCGGGGTCACGGCGATCAGGGCGTCCGCGCTGACCACCTGCTCGATAGCCTCGCGCAGCGCCGGGGCCGGGAATCCGGTCAGCAGGGCGTTGACGATGTCGTGGGCCAGATCGCGCAGCTCGATCGTGATCACCTCGGTCCCGGCCGGCAGCTGCCCGGCGGTGGCCTCGGCGAGCTTGCCGGCCAGCAGCCGGGTGGACGAGGGCTGGCTGAGGCCCGCCGAGATGACGGCGATGGTCGGGGCGGTCACCGGCGGCTCGCCTCGAGCTCAGAACCCGCCTCGACTGCCTCGGCCGGGTCAGCGTCGGCCACGGACGCCGCCACCCGGGCCTCATGGGTGGGGCCGTCGGGCACGTCGGCCGGGCGGACCGCGTCGAGTTCCCGGCGCAGCACCGGCACCACGTCCCCGAGCAGGTCAAGCTGCTCGAGCACGGTCTTGAGCGGCAGGCCCGCGTGGTCCATCAGGAACAGCTGCCGCTGGTAGTCGCCGAACTGCTCGCGGAAGGTCAGCGTCTTGTCGATGACCTCCTGCGGGCTGCCGACGGTGAGCGGCGTCTGCCCGGTGAACTCCTCCAGCGACGGCCCGTGGCCGTAGACCGGGGCGTTGTCGAAGTAGGGGCGGAACTCCCGCACCGCGTCCTGGGAATTCTTCCGCATGTAGACCTGGCCGCCGAGGCCGACGATGGCCTGCTCCGGGGTGCCGTGCCCGTAGTGGGCGAAGCGCTGCCGGTAGAAGTTGACCAGCCGGACGAAGTGCTCCGTGGGCCAGAAGATGTGGTTGGCGAAGAACCCGTCGCCGTAGTACGCAGCCTGCTCCGCGATCTCCGGGCTGCGGATCGAGCCGTGCCACACGAACGGCGGCACGCCGTCCAGCGGGCGCGGGGTGGCGGTGAACCCCTGCAGGGGCGTGCGGAACTCGCCCTCCCAGTCCACGACATCCTCGCGCCACAGCCGGTAGAGCAGGTGGTAGTTCTCGATGGCCAGCTCGATGCCCTGGCCGATGTCCTTGCCGAACCACGGGTACACCGGGCCGGTGTTGCCCCGGCCGAGCATCAGGTCCACCCGCCCGTCGGCCAGGTGCTGCAGCATCGCGAAGTCCTCGGCGATCTTCACCGGGTCGTTGGTGGTGATCAGCGTGGTGGCCGTGGACAGGATCAGCTTCTCCGTCCGCGCCGCGATGTAGCCCAGCATCGTCGTGGGCGAGGAGGGCACGAACGGCGGGTTGTGATGCTCGCCGGTGGCGAACACGTCCAGGCCGATGTCCTCGGCCTTGCGGGCGATGGTGACCATCGCCTTGATCCGCTCGTGCTCGGTCGGGGTCCGGTCGTTAGTGGGATCGGTGGTGACGTCGCCCACGCTGAAGATCCCGAACTGCATCGCCGCTCCAAAAGTCTGATGAGGCCCGGCCCCTTCGCGGGCGGGCCTGCTTCCTCACTTTATTGAACGTGCAACTAAATGACCAGGCCGATATTCCAGGCCGCCCGGCCAACCGGTTCTTAACCCTCGGGGTTGGCGCTGACGCGGGTGTTCAGGTTGTCCCAGACGACCACGAGCGGGCCGCCGAGCTGCTGACGCGCGGCGCCCAGCAGCCATGCTCCACTTAATGTGCGACACACCCTAGATTCTTTTTGCTGGGTCGTGGTCAGTGGGCATCGCACAGCGGCGGGTAGTGGGCTATGTCGGTGGACCAGTACCGGCCCGTTGTCGGTTCGCGCTGCGCATTCGGGTCGAGCCCGTCATAGCTCCGGTGGGTAGATGGCGCGCCGCACACGGCGCAGGGTGTGATCTTCGCGCTCCCGCCCGTGGTGCCATCGGCCTCGTTCGGCCGAACCCGAATCCAGATCATGACCACCAGTGCGGCGACATGAATCAGCGTTATGAGGATGACCAGTGTGGTCAGACTGCCGCTCACTTACTCTCCTCTCGTGGCTGGTACAACCCGCGCCCGCGACGATTTCGTCCAGCTTCACGGCGCGATCTACCTCACACGCTGCCCGGCTTCGGCCAAGGTGAGGCCGTCCACGGATCGCTACGCACTCTTCCGGCAGCGCCAGGCGTCAGCGGGACTGGTAACCCCCGCCGTTGAAGATCTTTAGGGGGCCTGCTGAGGTACGCCGGCCCGCGGCGCCATTCTGGACGGCCCAGGCGGCCAGCACGGCGCCGGAGTTGGCGCTCAGATGCAGCAGCATGGGCGCGGCCAGGCTGCCGGACCGTTCCCGCAGCCCGGACAGCAGCAGGCCGGCCACGGCCGTGGCCGCGACGGCAGCGGCAACCGGGCCCGCCGCCGCCCTCCGGCCGGGTGCCAACTGGTTGATCCGCAGGGCATCGGCCGTGGGCCGGACGTGCCAGAGGCCGAACACGGCGCTGGTCACCGCGATCGCGGCCGGCCCCGGCAGGACCCGGCGCAGCGAGGCCTGCAGCACCCCGCGGAACGCGGCTTCCTCCCACAGCACGGTGCCGGCCGGGATGCGGACCAGGGCCTGGTAGGCGACGCCGCGGCCGGTGAGGCCGGTGATCCGCCGGTCCCCGAGGACCGGCCGGGCGGCGGGCACCGCGGCCAGGATCAGCCAGCCCGCGCCGAGGGCCAGGGCCGCCGGCCCGCCGGTGCGCACGCCCGCGGCCAGCCGGTCGCGCCGCCCGCCCAGGTCGTCAGCGGTCAGGCCGCTGGCCGCGGCCGCCGCCAGCAGGGTGCCGGTGGCGGCGAGGTTGGCGGCCGGGTACCACCGCTCATGCCAGGGCTGCCGGCCGGCCAGGTTGTTGTACGCGGTCAGGGCGGCGGCCACGGCGGCCGCGAACGCGGCGTCCCGGCCGCGCCGGGACCGGCGGGTGCTCATCCGCCCGGCAGGACCAGGCCGGTCTCGTAGGCCAGGACCACGGCCTGGGTGCGGTCCCGCAGGCCCAGCTTCATCAGGATGCGGCTGACGTGCGTTTTCACCGTCTGCTCCGCGACGATCAGGTGGCCGGCGATCTCCGCGTTGGACAGGCCGCGGGCGACCAGGGCCAGCACTTCCGATTCCCGGTCGGTGAGTTCCCGCAGCTTCTTGCGGTCGGGTCCGCGGGGTGCGCCCATCCGGGCGAATTCGGCGATGAGGCGCTTGGTCACTCCGGGGGACAGCAGCGCGTCGCCGGCCGCGACGACCCGGACCGCGTCGGCGAGTTCGCGGGCCGAGGCGTCCTTGAGCAGGAAGCCGCTCGCTCCCCACCGCAGCGCCTGGTAGACGTAGTCGTCCAGGTCGAAGGTGGTCAGCACCAGGACCTTCGGGGTGGCCCCGAGGGCGGTGATCTGCCGGGTGGCCTGCAGGCCGTCCATCACCGGCATGCGGACATCCATCAGGATCACGTCCGGACTCAGCTGCGCGGCGCGCGCGACCGCTTCCTGCCCGTTCACGGCCTCGCCGACGACCTCGATGTCGGGCTCGCTGTTCAGCAGGGTGGTGAAGCCGGACCGGACCATGCCCTGGTCATCGGCGATCACGACTCGCACGGTCACGGCCGGCCCTTCCCGGGGGTCCTTGGTGTCGGGCAGGACGGCGGTGACCAGGAACCCGCCGTCCTCGGTGGGCGCGGCGTCCAGGTGGCCGCCCAGCATCGTGGTGCGCTCGCGCATCCCGATGATGCCCTGACCGGTGCCCGCGTCGGGCCCGGCCAGGTCTCCGGGATGCACGCCGTTCCCTGGTGCCCCGCCGCCCGGGTGCGATCCGGCCCCGACAGCGGCCACGCCGGCCGGGCCCGCGTCGTTGCGCACCTTGATGACCACGGAGCTGGGCGCGTAGGCCAGCTCCACCCGCACGGCGGAGCCGGGTGCGTGCCGCATCGCGTTGCTCAGCGCCTCCTGGAGGATCCGGTAGGCGGACAGGTCCACGCCCTCCGGCAGGTCCCGGCGCGGGCCGCTGACCGAAGAACTCACCCGGACGCCCCCGTTGCGGGCCGAGTCCAGCAGCCCGGCCAGCTCGCCCAGGCCCGGCTGCGGCGCGGTGTCCGCACCCCCGCTGCGCAGGACGCCGAGGAGGCGGCGCAGTTCGCTGAGCCCGCTCAGCGCGCTGGTCCGGATGTCCGCGAAGCTTTCCATCAGCTCGGGCGGGGGATCGGCGACCTTCCGCGGCCCGGCCTCGGCCTGGATGGCGATCACCGACATGTGATGGGCCACGATGTCGTGCAGCTCGCGGGCGATGCGCTGCCGTTCCTGGAGCAGTGCGCGCTCGCCTTCGAGGCGCCGGGTCTGCTGGGCGAGCTCGGCGCGGCCGCTGCGCCGGATCCGGACGATCGCCCCGCCGAGCAGGGGGATGGCCATGAGGAGCGCGCCCGCGCTGCTCCGCGCGTCGATGAGGATGGCGCCCAGCACGGTGAACACCGCCACGCTGGCCACGAACCAGGGTTTGCCCCGCACCGCGACCGAGTACAGGCACAGGGCGTACACCACCAGGGCTCCGGGCACGTACGCCGCGGAGGAGAGGGCACGCGGCCCGATAGCGACAGATGTCCAGGCCAGTGCGACCACCGCCGCTCCCCAGGCCACGGCCGGGAACCGGGTTCGCAGCAGCAGCGGTGCGGCGACCAGCAACGCGAACAAGAGCAGCACGACCGGGCCGAACCGGTGGCCGTGCACGGCGTTCTGGGTCTCCAGCCACGACTCCGTCGTCCCGAACACGATGATCGCGAGGACCGCGTCGGCCAGGAACACCACGTCGACCGGCCCGCGCTGGAACCGCCGCAGCCACGCCGGGTGGGGGGACGGGGGATCGGTGGCGCCGTCCGCGACCAGGGATGCGATCCGCTCCGGGATCCCAGAACTCATGACCCCAGCGTAAGTGCGGCGGGCCCGGCTCTTCGTGACCCGCGCGGGGGATCTGGCCGGCCCTACTCAGGTAGGGGGGCGGCCCCGCAGATGACCCGGCCGGGGCGCTCACCGGTACCTGAGGGGCAGCGCCGCAATGAGTCCCGCAGCGTGACGCGGGCTACCCCGGGCCGTCCGTAGGTTTCTGGCCAGCACCCCACTGGACCAGGAAGGACACGCCATGAGACTGCGCCGCGTGAGCGCAATCGCCGCGGCCGTGGCCGTCGTCGCCGTCACGCTGACGGCGGCGGTGAGCCCGGTCCCCCCGGCTGACCCGCCGGTTTCCCTGCCCGTCCTCACCTCCCACGCGCTGTCGGTGCGCTACGCCGCCAGCGCCCGGGCCGCCGCCCGGGCCGCCCGGGCGGCCGCCCGGTCCGGCGACCCGGCACTGGCCCGGACGCTCCGCACTCTCAGCCACCAGCATCTGCTGGGCTTCGACGCGCGCGGCCAGGGGGAGGCGGTCGAGGTCCTCGGCAACCTGGCCACCGCCCGGCGGGTGGCCGTCCTCGTCCCCGGATCCGACACCTCGCTGGCGACGTTCGCGTCCCGCGGCCCGGCGTCCCCGGCGGGGGGCGCCCGGGCGCTGGCCGCGCAGGCCCGGCGGCTGGACCCCGGTGCCCGCCTGGCGATCATCGCCTGGCTGGGTTACCGCACCCCGAGCCTGCTCAGCCTGTCCGTCCTCACCTCTGGGAACGCGGGACAGGGTGCGCAGGCCCTGCGGCCCATGGTGGCGGCCCTGGCCGGGCAGGGCGACCAGGTGGCGCTGCTGTGCCATAGCTACGGGTCGGTGGTGTGCGGCCTGGCCGCCTCGCACCTGCCCGTGACCGATATCGCGGTATACGGCAGCCCGGGCATGGACGCGGGCTCGGTGGCGTCCCTGCACACGACGGCCCGGGTCTGGGCCGGCCGGGAAGCGGGCGACTGGATCCGGTACGTGCCCCATGACCGCCTGCTCGGCGTGGGGTTCGGCACCGATCCGATGTCCCCGTCGTTCGGTGCCCGCCGGTTCGGCTGCGGCGGCGCCGGCCACAGCAGCTACCTGCAGCCCGGCAGCGAGTCGCTGCGCAACCTGGCCTACATCGCGCTCGGCCAGCCCGGAAAGGTCACCCGATGAAGGCTCTGCGGACCCGGCGGGAACCCTTCTCCGGCAGGCCCCGCCTCGCCAGCCGGATTCTCGCCGCACGGAATCTGGCCGCGCGGATTGACGCGGCTACGCCGGCCGGTCGCGACCGGACCGTGGACGCGCTGCGCGCGCTGGCCATCGCGGGCGTGATCCTTGGCCACTGGCTGGTCACTGCCCTGGTGGTGACCCGCTCCCGGGCCGGTGCCGGGCTGCACGACACCAGCCCGCTGGCCTCCCATCCCGCCCTCGCGCCGGTGTCCTGGATCTTCCAGACCCTCGCCGTCTTCTTCCTGGTCGGCGGTTACTCCGCCGCCCGTAGTTACAAGGGCCAGTACCTCACCTGGCTGCGCGCCCGGCTGGTCCGGCTCGGGCGGCCGGTGCTGGTGCTCGCGGCGGTCTGGATTCCGGTCACCATGGCGATGATCCTCGCCGGGGTACGGTCCTCGACCATCCACACCATCGTCTGGCTGGTGCTCAGCCCGCTGTGGTTCCTGGGCGTGTTCGCCGGGCTGACCGCGCTGACCCCGCTGGCCGTGGCGCTGGTCCGCCGGTTCGGCGCCGCGGCCGCGCTGGCCCCGGCGGCCGTGGTGGCCGGGGTGGACGCCGCCCGGTTCGGCCTCGGCGGTCCCGCGTGGCTCGGCTGGGTCAACGTCGGGGCCGGCTGGCTGGTCCCTTACCTGCTCGGGATCGCGTGGGCGCGCGGGGCGTTCCGCGGCTGGAAGGTGCCCGCCGCGATGCTGGCCGGGGGCGCGGGCGCCACCGCGGCGCTGATCGCCTGGGCCGGGTACCCGGCCAGCATGGTGGGCGTGAACGGTGCCCGCATCTCGAACCTGAACCCGCCCACGCTGGCCGCCGTCACCTTCGGCGTGGCCCAGGTCGGCCTGGCGCTGCTGCTCCGGCCCGTGCTGGCGCGGATCATGCGCCGCCCGCTGGCCTGGGCACCGGTCGCGCTGGCCAACCTGTCGGCCATGACCTTGTTCCTCTGGCACCAGTCGGCGTTCCTGGCCGTGACCATGGCCGGGTCCCTGATCGGCCGCCTGCCCGGCCTGCTGACCCCGCCCGCCGGGACCTGGTGGATCGCCGAGCGGCTGGCCTGGCTGCCCGTCTTCGCGGCCGCGCTGGGCATCGCGTGGCTGATATTCCACCGCGCCGAGCGGTCCCGCCGCCGGCCTGGGAAGTCCCGCGGCGCGGGCAGGCTGCCGGACGCCGCCGGACTGGCGGGCTGCCGGACGCCGACCGACTGGCGGCCGCCGGACGCCGGCAGCTGGCAGGCTGCCGGACAGCACGCCAGTCCAGACGGTCAGCTCGCCGACTTGAGCCGCTCCAGCAGGCCCTCGTGCTCGTCCCACAAGGCGTCCGGCAGGTACCTGCCGAACGTGGTGAAGTACTCCCGGGTGTGGTCGGCCTCGTCCTGCCAGGTGCCGGTGTCCACGGAGAGCAGCAGTTTCAGGTCCGCGTCGCTGACCGCCAGGCCGCTGGTGTCCAGCGCACCCTCGGCAGGCAGGTTGCCGATCGGGGTGGCCTGCGCCGCGGCCGTCCCGTCCAGCCGCTCAGTGATCCACTTCAGGACGCGGCTGTTCTCGCCGAAGCCGGGCCAGGCGAACTTCCCGTCGGCGTTCTTCCTGAACCAGTTCACCGCGTAGATCCGCGGCAGCTTCGCTGCGTCAGTCATGCCGCCGATCTTCAGCCAGTGACCGAAGTAGTCGCCCATGTTGTAGCCGCAGAAGGGCAGCATCGCGAACGGGTCGTGGCGGAGCTCCCCGACCGTGCCCTCGGCCGCCGCGGTCTTCTCCGAGGCGATGGTGGCCCCGATGAACACCCCGTGCTGCCAGGAGAGCGCCTCGGTGACCAGCGGCACCGCCGTGGCCCGGCGGCCGCCGAACAGGATGGCCGAGATCGGCACCCCGGCCGGGTCGTCCCATTCCGGGGCGATCGACGGGCACTGGGCGGCGTCCACCGTGAACCGGGAGTTCGGGTGGGCGGCCGGCCGGCCGGAGCCGGGCGTCCAGTCGCGGCCCTGCCAGTCGGTCAGGTGTGCGGGCGGCTCGTCGGTGAGGCCCTCCCACCACACGTCGCCGTCGTCGGTCAGCGCCACGTTGGTGAACACCGTGTTGCTGGTCAGCATCTCCAGCGCGTTCGGGTTGGTGGCCTGGCTGGTTCCCGGGGCGACGCCGAAGAAGCCGGCCTCCGGGTTGATCGCGTGCAGCCGGCCGTCCTCGCCGAACCGCATCCAGGCGATGTCGTCGCCGACGGTCTCGACCTGCCAGCCCGGGATCGTGGGCCGCAGCATGGCCAGGTTGGTCTTGCCGCACGCGGAGGGGAAGGCCGCCGCGAGGTACTTCGCCTCGCCGTCGGGCGGGGTGACCTTGAGGATGAGCATGTGCTCGGCCAGCCAGCCCTCGTCGCGGGCCATGGCCGAGGCGATCCGCAGGGCGTAGCACTTCTTGCCCAGCAGCGCGTTCCCGCCGTACCCGGACCCGTAGGACCAGATCTCGCGGGTCTCGGGGAAGTGCGAGATGTACTTGGTCTGGTTGCACGGCCACGGCACGTCCGCCTGGCCCGGCTGCAGCGGCGCGCCCACGGAGTGAACGGCCCGGACGAAGAACCCGTCCCGGCCCAGTTCCTCCAGGACCCGCGTGCCCATCCGGGTCATCACCCGCATGGAGGCCGCCACGTACGGCGAGTCGGTGATCTCGACGCCGAGCTGGGAGATCGGCGAGCCGAGCGGGCCCATGCAGAACGGGACGACGTACATGGTCCGGCCGGCCATGCTGGCGGCGAACAGTTCCGCGAACGTCGCGCGCATCTCGGCCGGGGCGATCCAGTTGTTGGTCGGCCCGGCGTCCTCTTCCTTCTCCGAGCAGATGAAGGTGCGGTCCTCGACCCGGGCGACGTCCGAGGGGTCCGAGCGGGCCAGGAAACTGCCCGGCCGCAGATCCGGGTTGAGCGGCAGGAACGTGCCCTCTTCGACCAGGAGGCTGGTGAGCTGGTCCCATTCCTCCTGGGAACCATCGCACCACTGCACGCGGGCAGGCTGGGTCAGGGCTGCGATGTCCGTTACCCAGTCAATCAGGCCGCTGTGTGCCGTCGGCGGCTGCTGCAGTCCTGGAATAGCGTCACTCACAGGATGTCCTCCCAATCACCGGCCGCTACCCGCAACTCGTTTAGCACGGGGTCTCAAAAAGAAACCGGAAACCATCTTAACAAGATGCACTCAAAGCCCGGCGGAGTGGTAGACCTGCGTGTGTGGAGGTTTGTGGCGCTCAGCTCGCGATTCTGTAACACTTGTGAAGACGATGAGCGGTGGTCTAGACCGATTCGCTGACCCAAGGACCGCGGGACCTGCGTGACTATTCGCGGGGGGTCCGGAAGTTGCGGCCCGGTGAACGATGATCGAGAACCGCGCGAACCTCACCAGACAGGGTGTGATGGTGGTCACGAAAGCCCGGGTCGGGGTCCGGCTGCGCCGTTTCCGCGAGGAACGCGGTCTCACCCAGGCCGCCCTGGCCAGCGCGCTGGGCATCTCCCCCAGCTACGTGAACCAGCTGGAGTCCAGCCAGCGCCCGATGACGGCGACGGTCCTGCTCAAGCTGGCCAGCGTGTACGACGCGGACCTGTCGCAGTTCTCGGCCGAGGACGCCGACCGCCTCGTGGCCCAGCTCCGTGACGTGCTCACCGACCCGTCGGTCGGCGAGCAGATCTCGATGGCGGAAATCCGTGAGCTGGCCGCGGCCATGCCGGCCGTCGGCCGGTACGTCATCGAGCTGCACCGCCGGTACCGGCACGGCCGGGACGTCAACGAGACCATCATGACCCGCATCGACGCCGGGGAGGCGGGGTCGATGTCGGTGCCGCCGCCCATGGCGCAGGAAGAAGTGCAGGAGCTGTTCTACGCCCGGCGTAACTACTTCCCCTCGCTCGACCTCGCGGCCGAGCGGATCTTCGAGCAGGCCGGCCTCAGGGTGGGCAACACCGGGGGCGGGATTACCGAGCGGCTGGCCCGGCAGCACGGCATCCGGGTGGCCGACCTCCCGGACCGGGACCAGGACGTCAAGCGCCGCTACGACCCCGGGGCGCGGGTGCTGACCCTGTCCCCGCTGCTCAACTCCGGCCAGCGGGCGTTCCAGCTGGCCACCCACCTGGCCTCGGTCGAGCTGGCCGGGGAGATCGACCAGATCGTCACCGAGGCCGGCCTGTCCGGTGATGACGCCCGGATGCTGTGCCGGATCGGCCTGGCCAGTTACTTCGCGGGCGCCCTGGTCCTGCCGTACCGGCCGTTCCTGGACGCCGCGGAGACGGTGGGCTACGACATCGCGCTGCTGCAGCGCCGGTTCGACGTGGGCTACGAGACGGTTGCGCACCGGCTCAGCACGCTGCAGCGTCCCGGTGCCCGCGGCGTGCCGTTCATCTTCGTGCGGGTGGACCGGGCGGGCAACATCTCCAAGCGGCAGTCGGCGACCAGCTTCCACTTCTCCCGGGTCGGCGGCTCCTGCCCGCTGTGGAACGTCTACGAGGCCTTCGTGCACCCGGGTGAGATCCAGACCCAGCTGGCGCAGATGCCCGACGGGCGCAGCTACCTGTGGGTGGCCCGGACCGTGGCCCGGCGGTACGGCGGATACGGCACGCTCGGCAAGACGTTCGCGATCGGGCTGGGCTGCGACCTCCGGCACGCGCACCGGATCGTCTACTCCCACGGGCTGGACCTGGGCAGCCCGTCCGCGCTGGTCCCGATCGGCCCGGGGTGCAAGGTGTGCGACCGGACCACCTGCCCGCAGCGGGCGTTTCCCGCGCTGGGCAAGCCCCTCGACCCGGACCCCCATCACGGCAGCTTCATCCCCTACGCCACCGGCGATGGCGTGGCCACCCCGCTGGGGGGCTGAGCCGGGCAGCTGACCAGCGCGGAGGCCGCGGATCAGATCCGCGGCCTCCGCCTGGTCATGCATGATCAGCGGCTTAGAACACCTGGAACTCCCAGAGCGAGTACCCGTACTGGGTGGCCCGGGCGGTGCCGTACATCCGGATGTAACGGCCGGTCCCGGACACGTTCAGCGTCTGGGTGCCGCCCGTGCCGGTGGTGGTGGAGTAGATGGTGGTCCAGTTGGTCCCGTCGGGGGACGTCTGGATCTGGAACGCGGTGGCGTAGGCCGTCTCCCAGTTCAGCGTGACCTGGCAGATGGCCTGGCTGGAGCCGAGGTCGACTTCGAGCCACTGGGGGTCGGAGAAGGCGCTGGACCAGCGGGTGCCGGTGTTGCCGTCCACCGCATCGGCGGCCGGGAACGACGCGTTCTCGGTCGAGGACGCGGTCGCGGTCTTGTTCAGGGCCAGGTTGGCGGTCCCGCACGTCCCCCCGCCCCCACCGCTTCCCGTTCCGTACACACCGAATTCCCACAACGAATACCCGTACTGGGTCGCCCGGGCCGTGCCGTACATCCGGATGTAACGGCCGGTCCCGGACACGTTCAGCGTCTGGGTGCCGCCCGTCCCGGTGGTGGTGGAGTAGATGGTGGTCCAGTTGGTCCCGTCGGGGGAGGTCTGGATCTGGAACGCGGTGGCGTAGGCGGTCTCCCAGTTCAGCGTGACCTGGCAGATGGCCTGGCTGGAGCCGAGGTCAACTTCGAGCCACTGGGGGTCGGAGAAGGCGCTGGACCAGCGGGTGCCGGTGTTGCCGTCCACCGCATCGGCGGCCGGTGTGCCGGCGTTCTCGGTGGAGGACGCGGTCGCGGTCTTGTTCAGGGCCAGGTTGGTCGTCCCGCAGGTGCCGCCACCGCCACCCCCGCCGCCGCTCCCGGTGGGCAGGGTCCATTTCTGCTGGGCGGAGGCGGTGCAGGTCTCGATGTCCAGCCGGGCGCCGGTATTGCCGCCGGGATCGGTGAGGCACAGCCCGGAGGCTCGGGTTGACCAGCTCGCCGTTGGACTGGTGCGTCCAGTCCTGGGCGGCGGTCCCGTTGCACGGGTACCAGTCCACGTTGGTGCCGCTCGTGGTGCCCGCGCTGACCACGTCCAGGCAGCCGCCCTGGGTGCGCAGTGTCCCGTCCGAGTACGGCGACCACTGCTGGCCCGCGCTGCTGTTGCAGCCGGTCACGCCGATCGGGTTGCCCGAGGTGTTCAGCGAGTTCTGGTTGGCCAGGCACAGCCCGTTGATCCCGGTGACCGTGCCGGTCGCGGTGGCCGTCCCGGCCGGGGTGGAGTTGCCGCCCTGCTCGTACACGGCCACGTAGCCCACGCTCATCGACGCGCCGGACGTGGTGGCCGAGGTCGGGGTGGTGGTGCCGGAGATCCCGTCCGGGTAGTTGCCGCCCATGGCCAGGTCGAAAATGATGAAGAACCCGTGATCGACGGCGGCCTGCCAGGCGGCGGTGCCGACCGACGCCTCGGTGATGGTGCTCTCGACCACGCCGTCCATCAGGAACTGCATGGTCTCCGCGCTGGTGTTGGTCCGGTCAATGATCACCGTGTAGGTGTGGTAGCCGGTCTGGCAGCCGGAGCCCGCGCCCGGGCAGGCGATCAGCGGGTGGCCGGGGCTGTTCGCCGAGTTGTGGAAGGTCTGGGAGGCTTCGTTCAGCCCGTTGACGTCTTCCATCATGTCGATCTCGCCGGACTGCGGCCAGCCGCCGCCGGTCCGCATGGGGGAGCCCAGGGCCCAGAAGGCCGGCCAGTAGCCGAGGCCGCTGGCCGGGTTGGGCTGCTCGATCGACGCGGTCATCTCGAGCTTGCCGCCCGCCGGGGCCTGGAAGTCGTCCCGGGTGCTCTCGATCCGCCCGGAGGTCCAGGTGCCGCCGTTGTTGATGGCTTTCAGGACCAGGTGGCCGCTGCCGTCCAGGTAGACGTTATTGGTCGAGTTGGTGGTCTGTTCTTTCTCCCCGGTGCCGTAGCCGGTGCCGATGTCGTAGAACCAGTTCGCCGAGGACGGTGCGGACCCGGCCGCGCCCGCGAAGTTGTCGCCGAACACCGTGGTCCAGCCGGACGGCGGCGGCGGCACGGTGTCGGCCCGGGCGGCCGGCGCCCGGACCAGCCCGGTGGCTACCACGCTGGCCAGGCACGCCGGCCAGCAGGGCTAACGCCGTGAGGACCGAGCGTGGCGCGGCCGATCCCAGCCGTCGCCAGGCGCGCCAGGGACGGCGTCCCGTGGCGGCGTTCGTCCGTTGATCCAGCTGATTCATCTGCCATTCCTCCTGCCAGGGCCCGCCATTGGGGTAGCCGGAACTAACCACCGCGCGGTCGGGCGGTTGAGCCGCGGGTGGGGGTGCTCACGAGAAAGACTTTGCCTTAATACAAGGCTTTTATGAAGGTGTAATCCTGTGCCGGGCGGCTGTCAAGGGGCTCTCGCGCGCCGCCCGGCTGCCGCAGGCCGGGTGGCGGCCAGCCCGTGCACCGGGTGCCGCCGCTCCGTACGCCGGGTGCCGCCGCGTGCGCTCGGGACGGGCGCCGGTGGCCGCCGGGTGGGCCGCGGCCCGGGGGAATCGGGGGCCGCGGCCCCGGGGAATCCTGGTGCGGCCGGGGACGCTGACCCAGGCATGAAGAGGATTGGTTTCCTGTCGTTCGGTCACTGGCGGGCCGCCCCCGGGTCTCAGACCCGGACCGCCGCTGACGCGCTGCTGCAGACGATCGAGCTGGCCCAGGCGGCCGAGGAGCTCGGGATCGACGGCGCGTTCGTCCGCGTGCACCACTTCGAGCGGCAGCTGGCCTCGCCGTTCCCGCTGCTGGCCGCCATCGCGGCGCGGACCAGCCGGATCGAGATCGGCACCGCGGTCATCGATATGCGGTACGAGAACCCGCTGTACCTAGCCGAGGAGGCCGCGGCGGCGGACCTGATCAGCAGCGGCCGGCTGCAGCTCGGTGTCAGCCGGGGATCGCCGGAGACCGTGCTGCGCGGCGCGGAGTCGTTCGGCTACCGGCCCGCCGAGGGGGAGACCGACGCGGACGCCGCCCGGCGGAAGACCGAGATCTTCCTGGCCGCCATCGGCGGCGCGGCCGTCGCCCGGACCGACCCGGCCCGGACCGGGGTCAGCGCCGGGATGGCCATCCAGCCCCAGTCCCCGGGACTGGCCGACCGGATCTGGTGGGGCTCCGGCACCCGCGCCACCGCCCAGTGGGCCGCCCAGCAGGGGATGAACCTGCAGAGTTCCACGCTGCTGTCGGAAGACACCGGGGTCCCGTTCGACCAGCTCCAGGCGGAGCAGATCCGGCTGTACCGCGAAGCGTGGGCCGAGCGGGACTGGCCGCGGGAGCCCCGGGTCTCCGTGTCCCGCAGCGTCCTGCCGATCACCGAGGACATCGACCGGTCGTACTTCGGTGACCAGGCGCACGAGGACCAGATCGGGCTGCTGGAAGGCGTGCGGTCCCGGTTCGGCCGGACGTACGTCGGGGAGCCGGACGCCGTCGCCGCCGAGCTCGCCGCCGACGAGGCCGTGCGCGAGGCCGACACGGTGCTGTTCACCGTGCCGAACCAGCTCGGGGTGGCCTACAACGCGCGCATCCTCGGCACCCTCGCCCGGGACATTGCCCCCGCAATCGGCTGGACCCCGGCCGCCGCGGCCAGCGCGGCCTGACGGCGCGCCGCCCGGCACGCTGATGGCGCCGAGCCCGCCTGACATAGACTGCGCTGTCGTTGTGCTGACCGCATCACGTTCCGTGGGAGAGACGAGCATGAGCATCGAGAAGCCCGAAGTCGACTTTCCCGGGGGCGAGCCGCCGGCGGACCTCCAGGTCACCGATGTCTGGGAAGGTGACGGCGCCGTCGCGAAGGCGGGCGACACGGTCGAGGTGCACTACGTGGGGGTCGCGTACTCCACGGGCGAGGAGTTCGACGCGAGCTGGAACCACGGCGCCCCGCTGCAGTTCCAGCTGGGCGTGGGGCAGGTCATCGCCGGCTGGGATCAGGGCGTGCAGGGGATGAAGGTCGGCGGCCGCCGGCAGCTGATCATCCCGCCCGGCCTGGCCTACGGCGAGCGGGGCGCCGGGCGCTCCATCGCACCGGGCGAGACCCTGATCTTCGTCTGCGACCTGGTCTCGGCCTGATCCACCCGTCCCGGCCGCGCAGGACTGAGCCTGCGAGACGGGACCCGGGCGGCCGGCCCGTTACCGGGGGGACAGGACGCAGAACTCGTTGCCCTCCGGGTCGGCCAGGACCGTCCAGGACGCCCCGCCGCCCTGGCCGACGTCCGCGAGGGCCGCCCCCGCGCCGCGCAGCCGCGCCACCTCGGCCGCCGGATCGTCGCCGCGGTACGGCGCCACGTCGGGGTGGACCCGGTTCTTGACCAGCTTCTGATCGGGCACGCGCAGAAACTCCAGGTAAGGCCCGCTGCCCGCGGGTGACCGGAGCCCGGCGATCTCGTCCTCGGCGCGCTGGATCTCCCACCCCGACGCGCTGACCCAGAACCGGGCCAGGGCGGCCGGATCGCGGCAGTCGGTGACGATCGCGGCCAGCGGGCCGGTGTCGCGGTAGACATCCCGGGGCTCCAGCACGCAGAACTCGTTGCCTTCCGGATCGGCCATCACCTCCCAGGGCACGTCGCCCTGGCCGATGTCGGCCGGGCTGCCGCCCAGGTCCCGGGCCCGGGCGACCAGTTCGGCCTGATGCGCGGCCGAGGTGCTGGCCAGATCCAGGTGCACCCGGTTCTTGGCGGTCTTCTTCTCCGGGACCGGGACGAACACCAGCGGCACGGCGGCCGGATCGGGATAGGTGTAGCCGGCCGGCCACACGTCCACCTCCTCCGCCGTCTCGTCCGCGATGTCCCAGCCCAGCAGGCCGGACCAGAAGCGGGCCAGCCGGGAGGGATCGTTGGCGTCGGCCACGAGATGAACCAGGCGCGTCGGCATGGCCCACACGGTATCGCGGGCCCCGGCCAGCGCGCCCCGGCCGGGGCCGCGGTGAACGCGGTGAAGTCCCTGGCTGACTGACGGTGCGGGCCCCCGCGCGCGGGCTGCGGCGGCCCGCGCCGGGTGGCCCGGCGGCGGGAACAGGCCGGGCCCCCAGGACGCTGTGATGTATGTAGTGCCCCACAACCAGTGAGGCCTCAATCAAAGGAGCTGAGGTGTCCGACACCTACGAGAAGGACCCCCAGGCGATATCGCAGCTGACGCCGGAGCAGTACCGGGTCACCCAGAAGAAGGGGACCGAGCCCGCGTTCCGCAACGAGTACTGGGACAACAAGGAGCCCGGCATCTACGTGGACGTCGTCTCCGGCGAGCCCCTGTTCGCGTCCGTGAACAAGTACGACAGCCGCTCCGGCTGGCCGAGCTTCACCGTGCCGCTCGAGCCGCGCAACGTCGTCAAGAAGCGGGACTTCGGCCTGGGCATGATCCGGACCGAGGTCCGGTCGGCCCACGGCGACAGTCATCTCGGCCACGTGTTCAACGACGGGCCCGCCGACCAGGGAGGCCTGCGGTACTGCATCAACTCCGCGGCCCTGCGCTTCATCGGGGTCAACGACCTGGAGCGCGAAGGCTACGGGGAGTACCGCACGCTGTTCGAGCAGACCGACGAGACGAGGAGTGCATGATGAGCGTCAGTCCCGAGAAGGCGATCCTGGCCGGCGGCTGTTTCTGGGGCGTGCAGGACCTGATCCGCAAGCTCCCCGGCGTCATCTCGACCCGGGTCGGGTACACGGGCGGCGACGTGCCCAACGCGACCTACCGCAATCACGGCAACCACGCCGAGGCCATCGAGATCACCTTCGACCCGGAGAAGATCTCCTACCGGGACCTGCTCGAGTTCTTCTTCCAGATCCACGACCCGAGCACGCGGAACCGGCAGGGCAACGACATCGGCGCCAGCTACCGGTCGGCCATCTTCTACACCAGCGAGGCGCAGAAGCAGGTCGCCGAGGACACCATCGCCGACGTCGACGCGTCGGGCCTGTGGCCGGGCAAGGTCGTCACCGAGGTCGAGCCTGCTGGCCCGTTCTGGGAGGCCGAGCCGGAGCACCAGGACTACCTGGAGAAGTACCCGGACGGCTACACCTGCCACTACGTGCGGCCGGGCTGGAAGCTGCCGCACCGGGCGGACACCGTTAGCCAGTGACGAGGCGGGCGCAGGCCCGCTAACGGCACGCGAAGGCCCGCAGGGACGGTAAACCGTCCGTGCGGGCCTGTGGTGTCTGAGGGGGCTGTGGTGTCTGAGGGGTCCCGCGGTGTCCCGCGTCCTTCCGCGCTCGTGATCAGCGGGTCACCGGAAGGGTGAGGACGAGCACGTCCGCCACGGGTGAGCCGGGGTCCGGATCACGGGTCCGCGCCACCTTGCGCCAGCCCCAGCTCCGCAAGGCGGCCTGCGCCGGGGCGGCGGCAGGCAGGACGGTGAGCGTCGCCCGTTCCTCGGGCCGGTGGCGCAGGATCAGGTCGTGCAGGTCCCCGCCGATACCCTGGCGCCGCCATGACGCCCGGACCAGCAACTCGGCCACCTCGAACGTGCGGCCCGGGTGCTCGGCCGTGACCTCCTCCGGCACCGGGGCGGTCAGGTGCCGCCACCAGGACGTCGACGGGCGGAGCGGGAACCCGGCCGCGTAGCCCACCAGGTAGCCGCCGTGGCGGGCCTCAGCCAGGACGAAACCCGGCTGGCGGCGCTGGACCCGGAAACGGCCGGCGAACCCCGCGGCGTCCCCGCCCGCGCCGTACGGCGGGGCGGCGTACACCTCGCCGTGCAGCGCCTGGAGTTCGTCCCCGTGCTCAGCCGCCTCCGTCCCGCCGAGAACCTCGAACGTGATGTCAGGCGTGGACACGGCGCTCTCCCTACCCGCACCGCGCCCGTCCCATCACCGGTGCGGTGCATGGCCGCTAGCCGAACGCGGCGTCGAAGCGGGCCCGCAGCCCGCTGAGCCGCTCGATGGGCTCGTTGGCGAACACCAGGCGCAGGTACCGCTCGCCGCTGGGCCCCCACCCGGTCATCGGCGTCGCCGCAACCTCGCCCCGGGTGAACAGGCGCTGCGACGCCTCGCCCGGGGACAGGCCCATCCGGTCACAGTCGATGAGCAGCGACCATCCGCCGTCGGGGCGGACGCACGGGTAGCCGGCCAGCTGGGAGAGGATCAGCTCGCAGCGTTCCTGCCAGACCCGGGTCGCCGCGGCGACGTCCCTGTCCGCGCCGGGATGGCGCAACGCGGCGGCCACCGCCTGCTGGGCGATGCCCACCTGGCACACCACATTGGTCAGGCCGACCAGCCCGACGTCGCCCAGGATGGCCCGCGGCCCGACGACCCAGCCCACCCGCCAGCCGATCATGCGCAGTTCCTTGGACGCGGAGCCGACCGTGATGGTGTGCGGCAGCAGGGCCGGGTGGGCGGCCGGGTGCACGGGCGGGCGGCCGGCGAACAGCAGGCGCTCCATGGCGGCGTCCCAGATGACCCAGGCGCCGTGCCGGCTGACCGGGCCCGCGATGGCGTCGAGATGCTCCCCGGTCAGGACCGCGCCGGTGGGCATGGCCGGGCTCATCAGCAGCACGGCCGCCGTCTGCGGGCCGATGGCCGCGGCCAGCTCGCCCGGGTCGGTGGCCCAGCCGTGTCCGCCCGGGACGCAGCGCACATGCCGGGGGACCCCGCCCGCCAGCCGGATGCGGTTGACCAGCCCGGCATAGATCGGGTCCGCGATGACGACTTCCCGGCCCGGCTCCACCGTGGCCAGCAGGACGTTGAGGATGCCGTTGAGGCCGCCGGCCACGCTCACGCATTCGGTGCCCGGATCGTAGCGGTGGCCGGCCAGGGCGCTGACGTGCCCGGCCGCGGCCTCGCGGAGCGCGCGGTGCCCCTGGAACGGCAGGTAGCTGTTGGCGTCATCCGCCTCCACCGCGGCGTGGGTGACCTCGCGGGCCCCCGCGGGCGGCGGCACGTCGGTGTCGAGGTTCTCCAGCCGCAGCAGATCGGGATTCCCGGCGGCGTCGGCGGCGTCGCCGATCTCGTCCACCCCGATTCCCGGGATGTGCCGCAGCCGTGATACGGGCATGAAGGGCTCCTTCCAGACGGCGAGCGTGATCAGCCTACGAAGGGGGCCACATCTATCCCGGGTGTCCCGGGGTCTACGCCTGCAGCTGGCGGCTGACCTCGCCGAGGAACGGTGCGGTCTGCGCCGGGCTCAGGGAGATGGCGCTCAGCCGGTTCATAATGTCCAGATAATGGTCGGTGGCGGCCGGCTTTTCCAGGTAGATCGCGCCGGTGAGCTGCTCGATATACACCACGTCGGGCACGTCGGGCTCGCTGAAACGCAAGATGGTGAACGAGCCGCCGGCGGCGTCATGCCCGCCGGCCCGGAACGGGACAACCTGCAGGGTCACATTAGGCAGTTCGGCCACCTCGGCCAGCCGCCGGAGCTGGGCCTGCATCACCTTCACCCCGCCCACCGGGCGGCGCAGCGCGGCCTCGTCCACGACGGACCAGACCCGGGGCGGCTTCGCGGCGGTCAGCAGTTCCTGCCGTTTCAGCCGCACCGCCACCCACCGGTCGAGCTCGGCCGGGGAGGCTCCCCGCCGGCCGAGGGCGGAGACGGCGCGGGCGTAGGCCTCGGTCTGGAAGAGCCCGTGGACGAACTGAAGGTCGAAGGACCGGATACGCGACGCTGACGCCTCCAGGCCCAGGTAAGGCTCGAACCAGCTGGGCAGGATGTCGCCGAACTGGGCCCACCATTCCTGGGTCTGCGCCTGGCCGGCCAGGGCGATCATGGCGCTGGTGACCTGCGGATCGGTCACGCCATACAGGCTGAGCAGATCCCGTACGTCCCGGTCCTTGAACCCGACCCGCCCGTTCTCCATGCGGCTGATCTTGGAACGTGACGACCGGATGTGCCACCCGGCGGTGTCCGGGGTGATCCCCGCCGCCTCGCGGAACCGCCTGAGCTGGCTGCCGAGCATCATCCGCGCCACCGCAGATCCGACGCTGGCCTCCTGGTCGGGAAGCCCTCCGCCCGGCTCCGACCTCATCTCGCCTCGACCTTGCCCTGATCCATCGTGGTCTGGCCCGGTTCTCGAAGGAAATGGCAGCAGAAATGGCTATTTCGGAACCGGCTCACGCTATCACCCTGCGACGGCCGGGGGCCATGCCTGCCGGGAGGTCAGGGATACCCGGGCCGGGGTCCGCGGCGCGCGCGACGCCTGCGGGCAGCCTGGCCCGCTACGGGGGCGCGGAGCGCCATTGGGGGGCGGCCAGCTGCCGGGCCTGGCGCAGGTCGGTGAAATAGGCGGTTGACCGCCGGTCCCACAGGAGCACGATGACGGCCAGGCCCACCGCCCATTCGGCCACGCTGATGACCCACGTGGACGGGGTCAGGAGCCCGTGGGTGTGGGTGCTGAGCACCGTCAGGCTGTCGATGACGAACAGGATCGTGGACAGGACCCGCACGCCGGGCCGGCCACGCCTGGTCCGCCGGGCCATGACGAGCCACACCCCGGCGCTGATCAGGGCGCCCGCGATCGTGGCGCTCAGCGTGGCCGTCGCCGCCGCGCCCTGCGCCCCGTACCCCGCGGCCGGGTACTGCTGCCGGATCAGGGTCCTGAGCGCAGGCATCGTCGCGACGGCGGTGAGGATGCTGAAGGCGGCCAGGGCGCTGCCGGCGTACATCAGCCGGACCGCGTTGATCATGGATCGCGGGGGAACGGGCCGCCCAGGCACCCTAGCTCGGGCTGGGGCTGGGGCTGGGGCTGGGGCTGGGGCCGTGGCCGGCGCCTGGGGCGCCGCGGTGCCGGCCGTGACCGGGGGCGGCGGGAATGGCCAGGGGGTGGCGGTCCCGGTGGTCTGGGCCTGGCAGAACCCGACGATCTCGCTGGGCGCCGGCCGGGCCGCGGGGTCCTTCCTGAGGCAGCGGTCGATCAGGGTGCGCAGTTGTGGCGGGCATCCGTTCAGGTCGGGGGGCTCGTGCAGCACGCGGTACGAGACGGCCGCGGTGTGCCCCGTGCCGAACGGGGGGCGCCCCAGGACCGCGTAGGCCGCCAGCGAGCCGAGAGCGAACACGTCGATCGCCGGTGTCACCGGCTTGTCCAGGATCTGCTCAGGCGCCATGAACTGCGGGGATCCCACCATCATGCCGCTGCGGGTCAGGGACGTCGCCTCCAGCGCCCGGGCGATCCCGAAATCGATCACCCGCGGCCCGTCCGGCGCGAGCAGCACGTTGGACGGCTTGAGGTCGCGGTGCACGACACCTGCGGAATGGATGGCCTGGAGGGCTTCGGCGATCCCGGCGACCAGCCGGAAGGCCATCGCCTCCGGCATCGGCCCGTGGCCGGTCACCGCCTCCTGCAGGGACGGTCCCGGCACGTAGGCCGTCACCAGCCACGGCAGCGTGGCGGCGGGATCGGCGTCGAGCACCTGCGCGGTGTACAGGCCGTGGACCCGCCGGGCGGCCTGGATTTCCTGGCGGAACCGGGCCCGGAAAACCTGATCCTCGCCGAGCTCAGGACGGACCACCTTGACCGCGACTGGCCGGCCAGCGGGTGTGGACGCCATGTAGACCCGTCCCATGCCGCCCGCGCCGAGCCGCCCGTGCAGCCGGTACCCCCCGACCACGGCGGGATCCTCGCTGGTCAACGGCTGCATGACTCGATCCCTCGTCCCTCCCGCCGTCTCCCGTCAACCGCCGCCGCGGCCGGTCACGGGTGGCCGGGGAAAGCCGCGCCCAGGCTCCCGCCCCGCACGTATCAGCTCATTTTCCGCCCTACCGAATCTAACGTCTTTCCCCACGTGGCACCCGGAAACCTCCATCGCCAGGCGGCCTGCGGATCGGCGGGCGTCCACGCTGGCTGGCCCGGTCCTGGGCCTGGCCGCCTGGCCTGCCGGTCTAGGTCGTGCCGCGGCCGCTGGCGGCCGGCCGGGCCCGCTCACGCCAGGCGGGCAGCACCGCGGTAGCGGCCAGCGCGGCGGTCAGCAGGAACACGGCCGGGTAGCCGGTGTACCCGGCGAGCAGGCCCATGCCGATCGCGCCCGCGCCCATGCCCGCGTCGTACGCGGCGTTCCAGATCGCGCTGACCGCGTCCTGCCCGGTCGCGGGGACCCGGGCGTACATGAGCGTGAGGGTCGCGTTCTGCAGCAGCCCGAATCCGGTTCCGAACACGGCCGCGCCGCCGATCACCAGGCCGGGGCTGGAGGTCACGGCCAGGGCGGCCACGCCAGCGGCGGACAGGACGACCCCGGGACACAGCAGTCCCGCGTGGCCTCGCCGGTCCCCGGTCTTGCCGGCCGCCCAGCGCGCCACGGTGGATGCCGCCGGCTGGACGAACAGCGCGGCCGTGGCCACCGCGGCCGACCGGCCCGCGATCGCCAGGGGCAGGAAGGTCACCAGCACGCCGGCGGCCATCGTCGATGCGCTGAACACCACGGCCGGCCTGAGCAGCGCCAGGTCACCCACCATGGACAGCACGCCGTGCGCGCCGCCGGCTGAGCCCCGGTGGCCGGGCATCCCGGGCACCACGACCAGGGCCAGCAGGGCGGCCGCAGCCGTCGCGGCGAAGACTGGGCGGAAGCCCCAGTGGGTGGCCACCCACACCCCAGCGGGCAGCGCTACCAATGCCGGGACCCCGCTCACGATCCCGGCCAGGCCCAGGCCCTCGCCCCGGCGTTCTGCCGGGATCAGCGAGGCGGTGAGGGCCCCGCCCGCGACGGTGGTGACCGCGAAGCCCGCTCCGCGGACGACGCTCACCCCGATGACCACGGCCGGATCGGACGACACGAGCAAGGCCAGCGCGGGCGCCCCGAGCAGGAACAGGCCGGCGCCCAGCGACAGGCGGTAGCCGGCCCGGGCCAGGAGCCGCGGGGTGGCCAGCTCGACCGCCACTGTGGTCACCAGCAACGCGCCGGTGACCAGGCCAGCGCCCGTATCCGTGCCGGAGGACTTGGCGTACATCGGCATGACGGACAGCGGCAGGTAGAAACTCAGTGATGCGCCGATGACCGACACGAAACGCAGCAGCAGCGGGCGGGTGAGCAGCGACGGTGGTGCCGCCTTCTTCGCGGTCGTTCCGCCGCTGGTAAGCGTTGCCGTGGTCATAGCTCATGACGGTAGGCGCCGACCGGACTCCCGGTAAGATCCAATTTCGTGGCCGGGGAGTGGTCCAGTTGGGGCCCGGACATCCTGGTCGTGCTGAGCTCGCCGGGCAGACCGTTGGTGCTGTAATCGCAGTTCGCGGCGCAGGTGGCCGCTCTCGGCCGGGGCTGCACTGGCCGCCGGGTCAGCGTGGCGGGCGGAGCCCGGCCACGGTGACGGTGACGAGCCGGCGGACCGCGGCCGCGGTCCGCAGGGTGCCGGCGGCGGCGAGCGCGTGCAGGCAGTAGGCAGCCAGTTCGGCAGGCGGGATGTCGTCGCGGACGTCTCCGCTGCGGGCGGCCTGGCCCAGCAGGTCTTCCAGCAGGCGGGTCAGGTGCTGGTGGGCCCGGCCGATGTGCCCGCCGCCGTGCAGCAGCGCCGGCAGGTCGGTGCCGTGCGGCCGGTCGCGGATCATCAGGGCATAGGCCTGCAGGACGGCTTCGAGCCGCTGGCCGGGGCCGCCGGCCTGGTCCCGGACGCGGGCTAGCTCCGCCAGGTGGGCGCCGACCTGGCGCTCGTGCCAGGCGATGAGGACCGACTCGACGTCGGGAAAGTACTTGTACAGGGTCGCCCGGCCGATGCCGGTCTCGGCGGCGATCTTCGACATGGTCACCGAGGCCAGCCCGTGCGCGGCGACCAGCTTCGCGGCGGCATCCAGGGCCGCGTCGCGCACCGCGCGGCGGTGCTCTTCGACCGTGTCAGTCCACAGCTTCGGCACCCGGTCATCGTATACGCAGTGATACGAGTAAGACAGTTTGTCTTGAGCAATACAAACTGTCTCGATAAACTCATGCGGACTGGGGTTCAGCCCGGCGCGGGCATCCGGTCCCGGCTCGCGTCCAGGATCCGCACCGCCGAGGATCAGGAAGGAACCGCATGCCAGCAGCAGAAGCCCGCGTGGTCACGGAGAACGCGGGGCGCTACCTCACCCGGCTCTGCCAGCACGCCAGCAAGATGAACGGCCCGATGCGCCATCGGCCCCGCAGCCACGCAGGCGGCGGCGCGGCCCCGGAGGTGCGGCAGGCCGAGTGCTCGGACACCCACGGGATGCTGGTCCTCAGCTGGGGGCGGTGCACCATGCAGGCCGGCCCGGGCCTGCTGACGCTGCACGCCGAGGCCCCGGACCCGGGCAGCCTGGCCCGGATCCAGGACCTCGTGGCCGGGCGGCTGGAAAAATTCGGGCGCCGCGAGCAGCTGACCGTGACCTGGCAGCCGGTGCAGGCGCCTGGTCCCGTGTCGTCATGAGAGATCATGGTCGCGCCATCGATCTGATCGCTGGCGCGACTGATTGCCGTTTCCGCCCTGTACCGCGGACTGACCGGGGGCTGCCAGATGGGACCTACCGCACCGATGACGGCTTCGCGGGCACCCTCGCCCACGCCCTCGCCCTCGCCCGGGCCCGGGCCCGGGCCTGAGTCCAGGGCGGAGCGGGTCCGCGATCTGGCCGCCGCGCGGCGGCGGGCCACGGCGCTCCTCGCGGGGGTGACGGTCCTGTTCGTGGTCGTGACCGTGGTCGGCGCCCACGGGGTCCTGCTCGGCTACGTGCAGGCCGGCGCGGAGGCCTCCATGGTCGGAGGCGTGGCCGACTGGTTCGCGGTGACGGCCCTGTTCCGTCATCCGCTGGGCCTGCCGATACCGCATACCGCACTGATCGTCGAGCGCAAGGACCAGTTCGCGGCCACCCTCGGCCAGTTCGTGCAGGAGAACTTCCTCAGCGGAGACATTCTTTCGGAGCGGATCCAATCCGCCCACCTGGTTCCCCGTCTGGCGGCCTGGCTGGCCGACGAGGCCAACGCCGCGCGCTTCGCCGGCCGCACCGCGGATGTGGTCGTCACGGTGGCCGAGAATCTGCGCGATGAGGATGTCCAGCGTGTGCTCACCGCCGAACTCACCCGGGCGATCGATGCCATTGAGGTGGCCCCACTGGCCGGGCGGGCCCTGCGGGTCATCATTGCGGGAGGCCACCACACCGAGTTCTTCGACGCCATCCTGTCCGCCGCCGACGGCTACCTGGCCGGCCACTACGCCGAGCTGCGTGACCTGTTCGAGGCCGAGTCGCCCCGCTGGGTGCCCGACGGGTTGTACCGGCGGGTCTTCGACCGCATGTACACCCGCCTGCGCCAGCGGCTGGTGGCGATGGCCGCCGATCCCGGCGACCAGACGCGGCAGCAGTTCGAGGAGTGGATCGCCGGGCTTCCCGACCGCCTCGAAACCGACCCGGAGCTGCGTGAGCGCGGCGAGCGCATTAAGCGCGACGTCCTGGGCAGCGCCGCCCTGCGGGACTGGTCCTCGTCGCTGTGGCAGAAAGCCAAGGAGGAGCTGCGGATCCAGGCGGCTGACCCGGAGTCTGAGCTGCGCCGCCGGCTGGCCGACGCGCTGGCAGCGGCCGGACGCCGCCTGGGGTCGGACCGCCGCCTCCAGGAGGGCCTCGACCGCATGGTCGAGTCCGGAGCCAGGGCACTCGCCGACCAGTTCCACGACGAGCTCGCCGGGCTGGTCACCGGGACTATCGAGCGGTGGGACGCCGCCGAGACATCAAGCCAGCTGGAACTGCTCCTCGGGCGCGATCTGCAGTACATCCGTATCAACGGCACGGTGGTCGGGGCCGGCGTGGGGCTGATCCTGCACGCCATCGTCCTCGCCCTGTCCTGACCACGACGCCTGAATGCTGCCTCCGGGCCGGCTGGCCGGGTGGCGCGCCGCAGTGCGCATCCTGGTCCGGTCAGAGATGAAGCTGCGCGAGCAGTGTGGTCTGGTCCCACAGGGTGCGGTGGGACGTGATGAGGGACCGCTGGACGGTGACGACGGACATGGCCAGAACCTCGGCCCGGCGGTGGGTCGGGGCCACTCCGGGCAGCAGCCACGGCAGTTCCAGATCGTGAGTGAAACTGACGATGTCCTCCTGGGCCAGGCGCCATCGGTCACCGGTCCTGCTTATCCGGCGAAAGGCCAGGTCGGCGGGCAGGTGGGGCAGAACATCATCGGCCAGGTAGCGGCGCAGGCCGTCTGCGCTGGTCGCCCCGCTGCCCGACGGGAGATTGACCAGGGCGCAGTCGGTGGCGGTGAGCGCCATGGCTGCGTCGAGGTCTGAGGCCGAGTAGATCGCCGAGTAGAAGGCGTCCCTGACCCGTGCCACCTCCACCATGAGGTCCTGCACGCCCTTGGTCACCGCGGCCACAACCTCCACCCGCACCGGCGAACTGGAACGATTCTGGCATGTTCCTGGGTTCGCCGGCCGCGGCGGCCGCCCGGGGCGGCCGCCCGGGGCTAGGCACGCCGGGCCGTGACGTAGGCCCGGACATCGGCGACGCTCCACCAGCTGCCGCTGGACGCGGTCAGCGTGACGCGGACATAGCGGACCGGGCTGCCGGTCATGCTGATGGTCGTGAGCTGGCCCGATCCCGCCCCGGCCGCGACCGGGGCACTCCAGTCGGTGCCGTCCTGGCTCACGGTCACTGAGTAGCCGGCCGGGTAGTCCCCGGTGCTCGCGCCGGTGTCCAGGACCAGCCGGGTCGAGCCGCTCGGGGCGGCCGAGGTCGAGCTGCAGGTACTGGCCGGGGGCCTGTGCCGCGCCGGTGGAGTAGCGGGTCGAGGCGTCGTCGTCGACCGCATGGCTGGCGACATCGCCGCTGCAGCAGGGATCGGCTGGGCCAGCCGGGACCGCCGTCGCGTGCCAGCCGGACGGGTCGAGCGCTTGCAGCCGCGGGGCAGGCCCGGGCGGCAGTGCCCAGCGGAAGGTGGCGAGGGAGTCGCCGGGCAGTGTGTAGTTGAAGCTCTGCCCGTTCTCGCTGACCGAGAAGCTCTGCGGGCTGTCGTTCTCGTTGTGCGCGACCAGGACCGTGGACCCGTCGGGATTGACGAAGGCGACGTCCATGATCTCGCCGTTCCACCCCGTGGTGCCGAACGAGGTACTGGCGATCCGGACCGCGCCGGGCCGGACGAACCGGCTGAGATGGCCCAGGGCGTAGTACTCGGCGTCGGGCGTCACGGTGTCGCCGGGGCCGACCGTGAGGATGCCGGTGCAGGTACCGCAGCCGCCGGTGTGCGGGCCGCCGCTGGGGTCGAGGGCTACGTTCCAGTTGACGACCGTCTTGGCCCAGTTCCGGGTAGAGCCGATCTCGAGATTGCGCGCGTGCCATTTAAGCGTGTCGGAAAAGGTGTTCGCCGGGTCGGCCGACTGGCTTCCCGAGCACTCGGTCTCGTAGATGTCCTGGTCCGGGAACTGATTGTGCAGTGCGGTCATGGCGCTGGGGTCGCCGTAATAGCAGTGGTAGGAGACACCCGAGACCCACCGTGCCGCCGGGGATGAGAGCACTTCCTGCGCATAGTCGTTGGTGTCGGAGGTCTCGTCCGGCGGGGTCGAGGCGATGTCGTTAGGGTGCTCCGACCAGTTGTGGTCGTAGGCGAGGATCTTGGTGCGGAGCCCGGCGGCGCGCAGCATCGGGCCCAGTTGCTCGATGACCTTCTCCTCCTGGATGGCCGGCAGGTCCGTGCCCGGGTAGGTGCCGGGGGTGCGGTTCTGCGGCTCGTTCTGCACGGTGATGGCGTCGATGCGCACTCCCTGGGCCTGGTAGGCCTGCACGAACTTCAGCAGGTACAGGGCGTAGGAGCGGTAGATCGCCGGGCTGTCGATCAGCCGCCCGCCGATCAGCGAGCCGCCGGTCTTCATCCAGGCCGGCGGGCTCCAGGGGGTGGCCATGATGGTGAGCCGGGGATTGATCTTCTCGGCCTCCCGCAGCAGCGGCAGGATCTGCGCCTCGTCGTGGGCGATGGAGAAGTGGCTCTGGGAGTAATCGGTCTGGCCGGGCGGCCGGTCGTCGTACGTGTAGGCCGGGGTCGTGGTGAAGTCAGAGGCGCCGATCGGCTGGCGGAGGAAGTCCAGCCCGTCCCCGGTCACCGGGTCGAACAGCAGATGCATGGCCGCGTCTGCCGCGCGGCCGGCGAGAGGGTGTACAGCACCGCCGCCGACGAATCCGTGATCGAGCCGCCGAAGCCGGTCATGGTCTGGAATGTGCGCGTGGGGTCGACGGTCACGGCCAGGTTCGCCGGAGGGCTCGGACTGAACGCCACCGGGGCCTGCCCGGCCAGCTTCTGCTGGCCATCGGCCGTGGTGATCCAGACCTGCACGGGCGGGGACGACGTATCCCCGCCGACCGTGGCCCGCGCCTGTGCCGCCGCTCCGCCGCCGGTGCCCAGCAGCAGGGCCGCCGCGCTGGCCGCGGCCACGCCGCCCAGTGAATTCCTTCTCCAGGTCTTCATGGTGCTCCTGTGTGGTCAGCCTTGTGTGGTCAGCGCTGTGTGGTCAGCTCTGCGCGGTGAGGGTGAAATCCTGGTTGCTGCCGCCCGTGCACGTCCACTGCTGCAGGGGCGCTCCGTTCGCGGTGGAGACGTTGGTGACGTCGAGGCATTCGCTGCTGTTGTTGCGCGGGGTGAAGCTGTAGGAGCCGTCGGCGCGGCGGACCGGCAGCCACTGCTGGTTGGTGCCGCCGCCGTAGGCCCACAGCTGGATCGGCACGCCGTCGCCTGTGGCGCTGGACCCGCCGGTGACGTCCCAGCCCAGGGTGGGCGCGTTGCGGGTGACGACCTTGTCGTAGCCACTGTCCGTGGGCTGGAACTGCCACTCCTGGTTGGTGTTACCGCTGGCGCAGGTCCACTGCTGGACGGTGGTGCCGTTGGCGGTGCCGCCGTTGGTGGCGTCCACGCACTTGCCGCTGCCTGCGTTCACGACCTGATACCAGGTGCTGCTGCTGATGCCGGTGCTGCCCCCGCCGCCGGTGGTCGAGCCGGGAGTCCAGGTGAACGTGGCCACGGCCCTGGGCGGCAGGCTGTAGGTGAAGTACTGGCCGTTCTCGTCGACGTTGAAGGTGCGGGCGCTGGAAGTGTCGGCATTCAGGACGATCAGCGCGTCCGAGCCGTCGGGGTTGGCGAAGGCGACATCCTCGACGTTGCCTGACCCGAACGTGTTGGAGTCGATGCGCACCGCGCCCGGCTTCACGAACTTGCTGGCCTGGCCGAGGACGTAGTACTCGGCGTTGTAGGCCGCGGTGCCGGCCGTGTTGTTCACGGTCACCACCCCGGTGCAGGTCGTGCAGTTCATGCTCGGGCCGCCGCTGGGGTCGAGCGCCATGTTCCAGGTGACGACGGACTTGGCCCAGTTACGGGTCGCACCGATGATCAGGTTCTCGGTCTGCCAGTCCAGCGAGTCAGCGAAGGTGCTGGCCGGGTTGGCGGACTGGGTGCCCGAGCACTCGGTGAAGTAGGTGTCCTTGGCGGGGTACGCATTGTGCACGGTGGTCTGGGCGCTGGGATCGCCCGCGTAGCAGTGCCAGGCGGTGCCCGCGGTGTACTGGGCGGCGGCCGGGTCGCCGAGGATCGTCGACGGGTAACTGGTGTCGTTCCAGTTGTGGTCGTACCCGAGGATCTTCGTGCTGAGGCCGGCGTTGTGGATCGCCGGGCCCAGGTCGTTCGCGATGAACGAGGCCTCGTCGGTGGCGGACATCGTGGCGCCCGGATAATTTGAGGGAGAATACTCGGGCTCGTTCTGCGGGGTGATCAGCGCTACCGGGACACCCGCGCTCTGGTAGGCCTGCAAGAACTTCACCAGGTAGTTCGCGTAGGCCTGGTAGTCCGCGCTGAGCAGCGAGCCGCCGATCATGGAGCCGCTGCTCTTCATCCAGCCCGGCGGGCTCCAGGGCGTGGCCATGATCGTGGTGGCCGGGTTGAGCTGCCGGGCCTGCTGCAGGATCGGCAGGATGTAGGCGGTGTCGTGGGAGATCGAGAAGTTCGCCAGCGACGGATCCGTCTGCCCGGCCGGCATGTCGTCGTAGCTGTACAGCGAGCGGGAGAAGTCGGACGCGCCGATCGGCTGGCGCAGGAAGTCCAGCCCGATGCCCTGGCCCGGGTCGAACAGCTTCGTCATGATCGAGTTGCGCAGCGGTGAGTTCGCGACGAGCCACGCCGAGGAGTCGGTGAACGAGGCGCCGAAGCCCGTCATGGTCTGGTACGTGGTGGCCGGGCTCACGGTGATCGTCTGGCTCGCGGAGCCGCTGCCGGCCGCGAATGTCGCGCCTGCCTGGGGAGCCAGCAGCTGACTCTGGTCCGCGGTGGTCTCCCAGACCGAGACGGCCGCCCCGGACGCGGCGCGGGCCGGGCCGGCGCTGACCGCCGCGCCGCCCGTCGCGGCCAGCACGGCCGTGCCCAGTAAGACCAGCATGATCCTGATGCGAGACATGACGCTCCTTGGCGATCCGAGGCGTGTAACAAATGAAACAAAGCTGGAACATTTCCGATACGCAGATGCAATCAGCCCGGAACAGGGCTGTCAATGGACTGTCCGTCAGCGAGCAGCCCAGGGTGGCCCGGTTATGATTCGCACATGAAACAGGGGGATGTAACAGCGTGAGCAGCCCGGCTGGCCGCCGGGCGACCGTCCGGGACATCGCCGCGCAGGCGGGGGTGTCGATCGCTACCGTGTCCCGGGTGCTCAACGACCAGGAGCACGTGGCGCCGCAGACCCGCGACCTCGTCCGGCAGGCTGCGCAGCGCCTCGGCGATCAGGCGCCCGGCCCGCGCGCGGCCCTGTCCCGCGTTGCGGCCGGCGCGGTGTACCTGCGCTGCCCGTATCTCCTCACCGACTACTTCGGCCTGATCGTGTCGTCCATCGCCGAGACGCTGGAGCTGCACGGCCGGCCGCTGCTGCTCAATGCCGGGGAAGCCGCCCAGGCGGAAACGGTCCTGCCGTCGCTCGCGGCCCGGCCCGGGATCAGCGGTGCCATCATCGTGCTCCCCCCGGAGCCCAGCGGGCAGCTGGTGGCCCTGCGGGCGCGCGGGTTCCCGTTCGTCGTGGTGGACCCCCGCACCCCGATGCCGCGCGACATCGCGGCGGTGTCGGCGGCGCACTTCGCCGGCTCGCGCAGTATCAGCAGCCACGTCGTCGGCCTCGGGCACCGGCGTATCGGCGTGATCGCCGGGCCGCCCGACTGGCTCGCGAGTGAAGCCCGCCTGGCCGGCCACGCCTCGGCCCTTGCCGACACCGGGGTCCTGCCCGATCCCGTCCTGGTCCGCGCCGGGGAACCAACGGCCCAGTTCGGCTACCGGGCCGCCGGGGAGCTGCTCGACCTGCCGCAGCGGCCCACGGCGCTGATCGGCTTCAACGACAAGGCCGCCGTCGGCGCGATCACCGCGGCGGCCGAGCGCGGCCTGCGCATCCCCGAGGACCTGTCCGTCGCCGGCTTCGACGATATCGACCTGGCCCGGGCCACCCGCCCGATGCTCACCACGGTGCGCCAGCCGCTGCAGGAGATGGGCCGCATCGCGGTCAGCCTGCTCATCCGGCTGCTCGAGCGCCAGCGCCTGGACGCCCTGCACATCGAGCTCGCTACCGAGCTGGTGGTCCGGGGCTCTACCGGCCCGGCTCCGGCGAGCTCCAGGCGCCAGCTGGGGTAGAGCTGGTCATCCAGCGCCAGGCCACCGCCCGCCGTGCCCGGAAGCATCCCCTGGTCCCGGGCCACGGAGCATGCCCGCCCGTGATGGTAGCTTTATGTAATCGTATAGTGACTAAATGTAGCTCATCGCTCGATGAGCGCATGCACTGCCGAGGACACCGTCGTCTGCGTGTCCCGGGCTGATCGTTTGATCTCGGCCAGCTGCGCGGCAGTACATGTCGGCCAGCTGCGCGGCAGTACATGACGGCCAGCAGGCAGGATCGAGCGCGATGTGTAGGGGGACTGACGATGCCCATCCTTGGCAAGCCGGCCGTGGCCGTGGCCGCGGGCCTGGTGATGCTGGCCGTGGGGCCAGCGAGCGCGTCCATCGCCGCACCGCGCGCGGCCGAGTCGCCGCCGGCGGTGGCCGGAGGTACGTCAGCCAGCGCTCCGCCGGCCTCCATTGATCTCACGTTCGACGTCAAGAACCTGCAGGGCAGCCTGGATGTGCAATTTAACCCGGCCGGCATCCTGTCGGACGACGGCGGGCTCGCCATGGCCCGCTCTGGCACCATGGACGCGGTCTACCTCGGAGGACTCGTTTTCCTTCTGGGTGTCTCCGGCCGCACGCCGCTCGACGCTGTGGCGACGAACACGCTCACCGCCGATGCTGCGGTGATCACGGGGGACGCCGAGGTCCCCGCCGGGGCCACGGTTACCGTCACGAACTCCGACACCGGCCAGAAGCTGGACCTGCGCACCGGTACCTTCTCCATCCCCACGGGTCGCGGTGCGGGCCGCGACCAGGAGGTGACGTTCTCGCCGGTGCTGGCGCCGGGTAAGGCCGTCACCGGTGCCGCCCTGCCCGGGCGGCCGGTCAGGCTGAAGGAATTTACCGGCTCACCCGCGCAGGTCTGGAGGATCCCCCACCCCGACAGCGGCTCGCTGACGGAGATCATCAATAAGCAGACGGGGCTCTGCCTCGGCGCCGCTCATCATGCGGCCGGCGCGAAAGTGATCACCACGATCTGCGACGGCTCGGAGCACCAGCAATGGGCTGAACGTCAGCGGCCGGATGGCAGCTGGCGGCTATCGCAGGGGCGGTCCAGTCCGGTCCTGCAAGCTGCGGTCTCCGCCCGGACCGGCCACGTCCGGCTGGAGCCGCGTACCAGCCCCAGGAAGCTCAGGAACTGGCTGAGGCGCACCAGGGTGGGGTGAGGGCCGTTCATGGTGGCGGCGCGGGGTGAACGGCGGTGTGCTGACGGTAGTGCTCGGCGACGAGGAACGCCAGGTCGAGGGATTGGCTCCGGTTGAGGCGCGGGTCGCAGGCGGTCTCGTAGCGGTGATGCAGGTCGCCCTCGGTGAGGTGGTGCCCGCCTCCGGTGCATTCGGTGACGTCGTCCCCGGTGAATTCGAGGTGGATGCCGCCGGGATGGGTGCCCAGGGCGCGGTGGACTTCGAAGAAGCCGGTGACCTCGGCCAGGACGTCGTCGAAGTCGCGGGTCTTGTGGCCGCTGGCGGTTATGGATGTGTTGGCGTGCATCGGGTCGCACACCCAGGCGACCGGGGTGCCGTTGGCGGTGACCTCCTCCACCAGAGGCGGCAGCACATCCGTGATCCGGTCGGCGCCCATGCGGGTGATCAGGGTAAGGCGGCCAGGCTCGCGGTCCGGGTCCAGCGCCTCGGTCAGGGCGAGGATGTCTTTTGCCGTGGTGGTGGGGCCGATCTTCACGGCCAGGGGATTGCGGATGGAACGTGCGAAGGCCACGTGCGCCCCGTCAGGGTCGCGGGTGCGCTCGCCGATCCACAGCAGATGGGCTGAGAGGTCATAGTGCTGGCCGGTGCGCGAGTCGAGGCGGATGAGTGCCCGCTCATAGTCCAGCAGCAGCGCCTCGTGGCTGGAGTAGAACTCGACGGCCCGGAACTCTTCTGGGTTGACGCCGCAGGCATGCATGAACCCGATCGCCCGGTCGATCTCGCCCGCCAGCCGCTCGTAGCGCTGGCCAGCCGGGCTGGCCGCCACGAAGTCCTGGTTCCAGGCGTGCACCTGCCGCAGATCCGCATACCCGCCGCTGACGAACGCCCGGCACAGGTTCAGCGTCGCAGCCGAGCAGTGGTAGGCCTCCAGCAGCCGCCCAGGGTCGAGGGTCCTCGCCCGCGCGGTGAACTCCAGCCCGTTAACCGCATCCCCCCGGTAGGCCGGGAGCTCCACGCCGTCCCTGACCTCAGTCGGCGCCGACCGGGGCTTGGCGAACTGGCCCGCCATCCGGCCGACCTTCACCACCGGCACGCTGGCGGCGTAGGTGAGGACCACGGCCATCTGCAGTAGCGTTCGCAGTTTTCCCTGGATTCCGGCGGCCGTCGTGCCCGCGAACGTCTCCGCGCAGTCACCGCCCTGCAGCAGGAACGCCTCCCCCCGCGCTACGGCCGCCAGCCGCTCCCTGAGCTGGTCGCACTCCCCGGCGAACACCAGCGGGGGCAGGATGCCCAGCCTCTCCACCACCGCGTCCAGCCGGTCATGATCAGGCCAGGCCGGCTGCTGAAGCGCGCTCGCATGGACGTGTTCCGGTCCGCTGGCCTGCTGCGATGCCATCCCCACCCCGGTCTTCCTCCATCAAAGCCACGTGCCGCGAGCCGGTAGCTGACCCGGTCTTGATCGTGATTTCAACCCTGCTGGGCGTCCCGCCACATGACCCCCGACGGGCACCACGCCGGGGTCTGGTACTCGAAGGCACTGGTACTCGAAGCACTGGGACTCGCCCATGCGGGGACAGCCGACTATAACTCCTGACCGAACTCCTGACCGTCAAAAGCGCCGCCGCACCACCGGGCTTGCATCGGCCGCATAGGCGCGACGCAGTCCCAGATGGTGACCCCCAGTAATAGAATGATAGCTAAAAGCAATGAAATGCATTCCCGGGGTTCCGTAACGGGCTGCGTTCGTAAAGACCTGGGACCCCAAGGTCATCCCAGGTCTCCCGGTGGGCGTCATATAGGGGTGGCCGCTTCTGATCATTAAGCTGCCAGACGACAGGCTGGCTGGCGGGGGAAACGCCCCGCCGGACGTATATCGAGGGGGCGTCGCCAGCGGTAACCGCCCCGAGCCGGGCTGGGAGGCCTGGCTGGGTCGCTGCGGTCCGTGGCCTGACGCGAAGGAGGAGCCGATGAACTCGCCCGGCAACCTGACCTACGGGGGGTATTTGCAGCTGGACGAGCTGCTCTCGTGTCAGAGCCCGCTCAGCGACGTGCACGACGAGATGCTGTTCGTCGTTATCCACCAGGTGTATGAACTGTGGTTCAAGCAGATACTGCATGAAACCGGGTTGCTGCAGCACCGGCTGGAGACCGGAGACGGCCCTGGCGCGCTGGCCACCGGCCGCCGGATCGCCAAGATTCTCAAGCTGGCGATCGCGCAGATGGATGTGCTGGAGACCCTGACTCCTCCGCAGTTCGCCCGGTTCCGTCCGGGGCTGGGCAGTTCAAGCGGCTTTCAGTCCTATCAGTTTCGCCGCATCGAGGCCGCGTTCGGGCGCCGCCATTTCGGCAAGACCGGCGGTGATCCCGTTCGGGAAGAAATCATGGGGCGGCGGTCAGTCTTCGAGTCGCTGCTGTGCTATCTGAACATCGACGGCTGGCCGGTTCCTGCCGATGTCCTGAACCGGGACCCGCGTGAGCCGTGGCCCGGAGATGCCGATGTCCGGGCGTTGCTGGCCAAGGTCTATGACGACGGGGGAACGCCAGCCGGGGTCTGCGAGGTCCTGCTTGATATCGACGAGGGCATTCAGGAATGGCGCTACCGGCATGTGAAAGCAGTCGAGCGGATCATAGGCGTGAGAGTCGGGACGGGCGGATCGTCTGGGTCGCAATATCTGCGGAATACGCTGTTCCGGCCGTCCTTCCCTGACCTCTGGGATATGCGTTCGAGGAGCTGAAAGGGCGCTCAAGGCGGCGGCGGAGAATCACGGATTCCGTGCAGGCGCCGTATCCGGGAACAACAGGGCCGGGCCGGCGTGATGAGGTCACGGTTAGCCGACGTCGCGGCGCAGCATGTCCTCGTCCGTCTCGCGGCGGATCAGCGGCCGGGCCCGGCCGTCGCGGACGGCGATGACCGGCGGCCTGGTGAAGTGGTTGTAGTTGGACGCCATGGCGTGGTGGTAGGCGCCGGTGCCGGGGACGGCGAGCAGGTCGCCCGGGCCGACGTCGCGGGGCAGGCGCGCGTCCGGGATCAGCACGTCTCCCGCCTCGCAGTGCCGGCCCACGACGATCATGGGTTCCGTGTGCTCGGCCGCGGGGCTGCCGACCCGCTCGACGTGGTAGCGGCTGCCGTACAGGGCGGGCCGCGGGTTGTCGCTCATGCCGCCGTCCACCACGACGAAGGTGCGGGCGCCGCGCTTCACGCCGAGCACCCGGTACACCGTCACCCCGGCGGAGCCCACGATCGCGCGGCCCGGCTCGACGGTGAGCCGCGGCACCGGGATGCCGTGCGCGGCGCATTCCTCCTCGACCGCAGCGGTGATCCGCTCGGCGAACGCGGCGATGTCCAGGCCCTGGTCCCCGGGCCGGTAGGGCACGGCGTGACCGCCGCCGAGGTTCAGTTCGGGCAGGCCGCCCAGCCGGGCGATGAAGGCCACCATGCGGCGGGCGGCGGTCTCGTAGCCATCCAGGCCGGCGATCTGCGACCCGATGTGGCAGTGGGCGCCAGACAGTTCCAGGGCGGGCTCCCACCGGATGCGGCGGGCCACGACGGCGGCCTCGCCGGACGCGATGGACAGGCCGAACTTCTGGTCCTCGGTGCCGGTGGTCACCGCCCGGTGCACGTGGGCGTCCACCCCGGGCGTGACCCGGACCAGGACCTTCTGCCGCAGGCCGGCCTGCGCGGCCAGCGCGGCCAGCTGCTCGGCCTCACCCGCGGAATCGACGACGACCCGCCCGACGCCGTAGTCGAGGGCGGCGGACAGTTCCTCGCGGGTCTTGCCGTTGCCGTGCAGCAGGATGCGGTCGGCCGGAAATCCGGCCGCGCTGGCCACGACCAGCTCGCCTTCGGAGCAGATATCCAGCGACAGGTCCTCTTCGGCGATCCACCGGGCCATCGCGCGGCACCAGAACGCCTTGCTGGCATAGGCCACTTCATGCGGGGCCATGACCTTGCGGTACTCCCGGCAGCGGGTCCGGACGTGCTCCTCGTCGAGCACGTACGCCGGGGTTCCGAAACGCTCAGCGATCTCAGCCAGGCGGACACCGCCGACCGAGTGGTCCGGCTGCGCGGTGAACGGCCAGATGCCCATCATGCGTCCAGCCGGACGCGGTGCAGCACCAGGATGGTGGAGGTGATCCCGCCCGCGTCGCGGAACTGCGCCACCACGGCGTCCAGGTCGGCGAGGCTCCGGCAGGAAAGACGCACCTCGAAGTCGCAGTCCCCGGCCAGCCGCCACGCCTCGGCGATGCCAGCCTCGCCACGCAGGTACGCCTCGAAGCGATCGGGATCGGCACCAGCGGCCATCTGCACCCGCACCAGCGCGTGCAGAACCTGCGAGTCGCTTCTCACGCGGACACCGAGACCGGCCGGCCCGCGGCGATCACGCCCGGGTCCACCTGGATCCGGGTCACGCCCAGCGGTGCGAGCATGTCCCGCATGGCCTCGGCGCTGATATGTATCCATGGCTGACCTGTTCCCATTACCCGGTCCAGGCTGGCTTGCGTCGTGAACGCGATCGCGACGCGCTCTCCGCTCGGCAACCGCCCGCACCGAAGGCTGACCATCCCGGAGCCGGTATGCACCGGCACGACCAGCAGTCTCGTCGCGCTCACATCCACTCACGCTAGACCGGGATCGGGCCGCGCCAGCGTGCGCATACAGAGACCTAACGGCCCCTGCCCCATCCCTAACGACGCGCCCACAGGTGGCAGGCACCGCCGGTGCCTGCAGCGGCTTACCGGGGGTCTTCCGAGATCGATCCGGCCGGCCATCCGCGACCCGGATAGGCCAGCCGGGACCCCCGGTCTCGATCACGAGGGCGCAGTGGCCTGGCCCGGTCTTCCCGGCTGACGGCCAGTCCGATTACCGGCTGGCTGGTATCTGGCGTGGGAGGTAGCTGCGCTGACATCGCTGGCCCAGGCGAGACAGGCTGGGGTATGACCTCCACGGACCATCGCCCGCTGCGGGTGGGCACCCGCGGGAGCCCGCTCGCGCTGGCCCAGGCCCGCCAGGTAGCCGGGCAATTGCGCGAGCGGTGCGGCCGCACCTGTGTCCTGGTCACGATGGCGACGCCGGGGGACCTCTCAGCCGCGCCGGTTGAGCGCCTCGGCACGACCGGGGTGTTCACGACCACCTTGCGCGCGGCGTTGCTGGGCGGCGACGTCAACCTGGTCGTGCACTCGTGCAAGGACCTGCCGGCCGCGCCGGTGGCGGCCCTGCAGGTGGCGGCGTTCCCGGCCCGCGAGGACCCGCGCGACGCACTGATCTGGCCCGGGGGCACCAGTCTCGAGACCCTGCCACGTGGGGCGCGGATCGGGACCGGGTCACCGCGGCGGGCGGCGCTGCTGCGCGCGGCCGGTCGCCAGCTGCAGGTTGTGCCGATGCGCGGCAACGTCGGCACCCGGCTGCGCAAGCTGGCCGCCGGCGAGGCTGATGCTCTTGTCCTGGCGATGGCCGGGCTGTCGAGGCTGGGGCTATCCGGCACCATCGCCACGCCCCTCGATCCGTCGGTGCTGATCCCGGCTCCGGCGCAGGGGGTCCTGGCCCTCGAGTGCCGCGCTGACGACCTGGTTACCGCGGCCGAGCTCGCCGCCCTTGACCATGCACCCACCCGGGCGGCGGCGGTCACCGAGCGCGGGTTCCTGGCCGGCATCGGGGCCGGCTGCAGCACACCCGCCGGTGCGCTGGCCGAGGTGATCGCCGGGGGCGGAGCGGAACCAGTGGTCCGGCTGTCAGGAGTCATCGCCGCCGCGGACGGCTCCGCCGTGGTCCGCGCCCAGGCGACCGGTGCCGCCGGCAGCGAGCTCGGCGAGCGGCTGGCGCACCGGCTGCTCGAGCGCGGGGGCGCCGAGCTGCTCGGCCTCGCCCGCGCGGAGTCCCCAATGGCCCGTTGACCCGGCGGTGCGACGAACTGGAAGCAGCCGCCCGGCGGCCGGTTTCCTGGCCAAATCAGGGCGTCCCGCGCGGGAGATTGACCGGATCCTCGGCCGTACGCCGTGAAAGGCCGGTGCCGGGCGGCGTCCTCGTACGTCCGTTCGCACATCTAAGGGCAGCGCCGCTCCCCTTACGGCGATTCAAGCGGTGCGGTGAATTCGCCTGTTCTCTTAAAGCTCCCTTGCGTACGCGTCCAATCCGTCCATGGTCAGCCGGTGACCAGCAGGGCGGGGCCTTTGCCTGCGCAGGAACGGTGGCGGCCAGCGTAGTTACCGCTAGCGGGTATGGCCGGATTTCGGCTAGCCGGAGGCCTTAATGGCTGCTGGCGGCGATGCCGGCTGTGCGGCCCAGGCGCAATAGTCAATGTGTCATAGGAACGTCAGCCGAGCGGCAAAGAACGGGGTCCGCGCGGAGCAAGCGGGGGCTATTCCGCACGTGGCCAGGCCGCATCGGCGTCCCGGAGCAAGGAGAAAACACATGACAGACGTGGTCATAGGCCAAGAGCAGAGGCAGGAGGTGGCCGCCCCCGAATGGGCGGCGCACGTCCGGAAGTACGCGGTCGAGGCGATCGGCGCGTTCTTCCTGACCCTGGTGGTCGCGGTGAGCGTGCTCAGCCACAGCGTGTTCACCCCGCTGGCGGCGGGCGCGACCCTGATGGTCATGATCTACGCCGGCGGCCACATTTCCGGCGGCCACTACAACCCGGCGGTAACCATGGGGGCGCTGGTCCGCGGCCGGATCGGGATCGGCGATGCCGTCCCTTACTGGATCGCGCAGGTCGTCGGCGGCGTGGTCGCCGGGGTGGTCGCCCGGGCGGTCGTCAACCCGGCAGCGGTCCGGGCCCTGACCCTGTCCGGTCACACCGAGGCGGCCGCCGCCATCGTGGAGCTGCTGCTCACCTTCGCCCTGTGCTACGTGATGCTCAACGTGGCCACCAGCAAGGACCAGCCAGGCAACGGGTTCTTCGGGCTGGCGATCGGTTTCACCGTGACGGCTGGCGCCTTCGCGGTCGGCGGCATCTCGGGCGGCGTGTTCAACCCGGCCGTCGCGCTCGGCGGTGCCACCGCCGGCGTGTTCGCCTGGTCAACGATCTGGGTCTACCTGGTGGCCGAGCTGGCCGCCGGCGTCGTGGCGGGGCTGGCGTTCCTGGCGCTCAACCCCGGCGACGGGTGGCTGCGCCAGTACACCGGCGGCCCGAACCAGGCCAGCAACGCCGGATCCGACCCGGTGCCCGCATCGACCGGCTCAAACGCCTGAACGGCCTTGGGCCCCCTCACAACTCGTGAATCCATCCACAACAGGAGGAAATTTAGATGACCAGCACGCAATCCACCCCGATCCAGACGAACGATCACGGCATTCCGGTCCAGAGCGACACGTATTCGCTGACCGTCGGCGCCGGCGGCCCGATCCTGCTGCAGGACAGCTACCTGATCGAGCAGATGGCCAACTTCAACCGGGAGCGGATCAAGGAGCGGCAGCCGCACGCCAAGGGCAGCGGCGCGTTCGGCCGGTTCGAGGTCACCGGCGATGTCAGCGAATACACCAAGGCGGCGGTGTTCCAGCCGGGGACCACCACCCGGATGGTGGCCAGGTTCTCCACCGTGGCCGGGGAGCGCGGCAGCCCCGACATGTGGCGGGACCTGCGCGGCTTCGCGCTGAAGTTCTACACCACCGAGGGCAACTACGACCTGGTCGGCAACGACACGCCGGTGTTCTTCATCAAGGACCCGATCCATTTCCAGAACTTCATCCGGTCGCAGAAGCGGCTGGCCAAAGTCAACCTGCGTTCCAACGACATGCAGTGGGACTTCTGGACGCTGCTGCCGGAGACGGCGCACCAGGTGATCTGGCTGATGGGCGACCGCGGTTTCCCGAAGGACTTCCGGCACATGAACGGGTACAGCTCGCACACCTACATGTGGATCAACGCTGACGGTGAGCGGTACTGGGTCAAGTACCACTTCATCTGCGACCAGGGCATCGAGTTCCTGACCCAGGCCGAGGGTGACCGGCTGGCCGGTACCGACCCCGACCTGCACACCAAGGACCTGTATGAGGCGATCGAGCGCGGCGATCACCCGAGCTGGACGCTGAAGATGCAGATCATGCCGTACGAGGACGCCAAGACCTACCGGTTCAATCCGTTCGACATGACCAAGGTGTGGCCGCACGCGGACTACCCGCTGATCGAGGTCGGCACGATGACCCTCGACCGCAACCCGGCCGACTACCACACCGAGATCGAGCAGGCCGCCTTCGCGCCGAGCAACCTGGTGCCGGGCATCGGGCCGAGCCCGGACCGGATGCTGCTTGGCCGGCTGTTCTCCTACAACGACGCGCACCGGGCCCGGCTCGGCGTGAACTACACGCAGATCCCGGTCAACGCCCCGGTCGCGCCGGTGCACGCCTACACCAAGGACGGGGTGGGGCGGATCCACAACGTCAGCGACCCGGTGTACTTCCCGAACTCCAAGGGCGGCCCGCAGGCCGACAGCGGGCACAACCAGGCGCCGAGCTGGTACTCCGACGGCGAGCTCGTGCATACCGCCTACGAGCACCACGCCGAGGACGACGACTGGAGCCAGGCCGGCACGCTGGTCCGCGAGGTGATGGACGACGCGGCCAGGGAGAGGCTGGTCAGCAACATCGTGGGAGCGCTGCTCGCCGGCGTGACCGAGCCCGTCCTCCAGCGCGCCTTCTGGTACCTCGGGAACGTGGACCAGGACCTGGGTGAGCGGGTGGAGAAGGGCGTCCGCTCCGGGCAGTCCTGACCGGCAGAACCTGCTGGTCACCCTGACCGGCTCATCCAGCCGCTACAGACCGGGGGCCCGGTGCCAGCAGGTGCCGGGCCCCCATCCACCTGCGACCAGAATCGACATACCGAACGGACCTGCGATGACGATTGTGAATGTCGGGGTGTCCTACCGGTCCGCCCCGGCCGAAGTCCTCGAGAAACTCGCCGTGCCGTCCACGGAACTGGGCGGCGTGCTGGCCCGGTTGCATGCCGTGGCGTCCATCGGCGAGGTGGCGATCCTGTCCACCTGCAACCGGGTGGAGGTCTACGCGGCCACCGCCCGGGCCGCCGATGGTGCCGCCGGACCGGTGGCCCGGGCGGTCGCGGCCCTGGCCGCGGCCCGGGCCCAGATCCCGGTGCCCGACGTTCTCCGGATGGCCCGTATCCACGTCGGCGGTGCGGCTGCCGAGCATCTGTTCTCGGTCGCGTGCGGGCTGGATTCGATGGCCCTCGGCGAGGACCAGATCGTCGCCCAGATCAAGGCCGCCGCCCGGTCGGCCGCCGCGGCGGGCACGGCCGGGCCCGCCATCACGAGCCTGATCGACGCGGCGCTGCGAGTCAGCAAGCGGGCCCGCACCCAGACCACGATCAGCACCGAAGGCATCTCGCTCGCCCGGGCCGGCCTGGACCTCGCCCACGCCCACCTGGGCGGCCTGAAGGGCCGCGATGCGGTGGTGCTCGGGACGGGCCCCACGGGCAGGCTGGCGGCCCGGCTGCTCCGCGCGGCCGGTACGGGGCAGCTGTCCGTGGCCAGCCGCGACGCGGCCCGGGCCGCCGAGGTGGCCGCGGCGGTGCACGGCAGGCCCCTGCACACCAGCGACGTCCCGGCCGCGCTCGCCGGCGCTGACCTCCTGGTCACGGCCACCGGGGCCACCGTCCCGGTGCTGCCCCTCGCGCAGGTAGAGGCGGCCCGGGCGCAGGCCGGTGGCCGGCCGCTGTACGTGCTGGATCTCGGCATGCCACCCGACGTGGACCCCGCCATAGGGCGCCTGGCCGGGATCACGCTGACCGACCTCACCGCGCTCGGCCAGCACCTGGCGGACGGGGCGGTACCCGGCCAGGTCCCTCAGGTCCGCGCCATTGTCGCCGCCGAGGCCGCTGCGTACATCGAGCGGGAGCAGCAAGCGGCGGCCACGCCCGTCATCGCCGCGATGCACGCACAGATCAGGCAGCTGGCCGACGCCGAGCTGACCCGGCTGCACGGCCGGCTCCCGGGCCTGAGCGAGCAGGAACGGGCCGAGACGGCGGCCACCGTCCACCGCATACTCCGCAAGGTTCTGCACCAGCCGACCGTCCGGGCCAGGGAATTCTCCAGCGGACCGGATGGACCGGCCTATCTCGACGCCCTGCGCCAGCTCTTCAACCTCCCGGAGGAGGCCCGATCATGATGAGGTACTCAGCCGTGCGGGAGACGGGCGATACGAGACAGGCCCCCGCCGCACCAGCCCCCGGCCGCCTATCCGACCAGCCTTGCGCCGACTGCCTCGACCATTCAGCCAGTCCCGGGCGCCGGAGGCTGGCCGCCCCCCGCCGGGCCGCGTTCTGGCTGGTGGCGGCCATCCTGACGGTCACCATGCTCGGCACTACCCTGCCGACCCCGCTGTACGTCATCTACCAGGCCCAGTGGCACTTCTCCGCGGCGATCGTGACGGTGACCTTCGCCGTCTACGCCGCCGCGGTCCTGGTTACCTTGCTGCTGGCCGGGCGGTCCTCGGACCAGGCCGGGCGTAAACCGGTGCTGGCCGCGGCCCTCGGCGCCAGCGCGCTGAGCACGGTCGTGTTCATCCTGGCTCCCGATGTGGGAGTGCTGTTCATCGGCCGGATCCTGTCCGGGCTGTCGGCGGGCCTGATGACCGGGACGGCGACGGCCACGCTGACCGAGCTGATCCCGGCGTCGGCCAGCCGCCGGGCATCCCTGGTGGCCACCGCCGTGAATATGGCCGGCCTCGGACTCGGCCCCCTCATCGCCGGGCTCTTCGCCCAGTACGCGCCTCACCCGACCACCCTGGTGTTCGAGGTGTACCTGGTCGTGCTGGCGGCCGCGGGCCTGTCCTTGTTCCTGGTGCCCGAAACGGTCAGCCCACGCGAACGGCCAACCTTCCGCTTCGCTGGCCTCGGCATCCCCGAACGGGGGCGGGGCGAGTTCGTCGCGGCCGGCGTGGCCGGGTTCGCCGCTTTCTCCCTGCTCGGGCTGTTCGCCGGGCTGGCGCCCACCTTCCTGGGGACGGTGCTGCACCAGAGCAGCCATGCCGTCCAGGGTGGCGTGGTGTTCCTGCTCCTGGCGATCGGGGCCGCGACCCAGCTGCTGCTGGCCCGGTTCAGCAGCCGCCGGGTTGTGCTGGCCGGCCTGGGCATGTTCCTGGCCGCGCTGGCCCTGATCGTCGCGGCCCTGTCCCAGGCCGGGCTGGCCCTGTTCCTGGCCGGGACGGTCGCAGGCGGCGTGGCCGTTGGCGCCGTCTTCCTGGGCAGCCTGGCCATGGCCAACCGCCTGGCCCCGCCCGGGCAGCGCAGTCAGGCCATCTCCGCCTTCTTCGTCGCGTGCTACGCCGGCCTGATCATTCCCGTGGTGGGCGTGGGGGTGGCCTCGGAGTTCATCGGGGACTTCCGGGCCGTGCTGGCTTTCTCCATCCTGCTCGCCATCCTGTGCGTGTTCTCGCTCGCCGGCATCCGGAAGACCCAGTCAGTTCCCTGAACCGCCCGCCAGCGGCAGAGGTGAAGTTATGCGGGCCATCCGATCGCGTCAAAGACTGCTATCGGGTCGAGGTAGTCCCGCCAGTGCACGATCTTGCGGTCGACGATCGACAGCACCGAGATGTAGCGGTTGCTGTAGGCGTTTCCAGTCGGGATGGCGCGGCCCTGCGACGCGTATTCGAGAACGACGACGCCTGTCGCCTGGTCGTGGTGGACGGCCAGGTCATAGCAGCGATCGAGGGAGAACGTGTCGCCATACGGGCGATACAGCTCGGCTACGGCCTGGCGCCCTTCGACCCGGCGCGGGTAGCCCGGGACCGTAATGACGTACTCGAAGACGACGTCCTCGGCCAGCAGGTCGAAGAAGTGCTCACCGTCGGCCAGCCCGGCCACGCCTTCCTCGATGATCCGGAAGAACGGGTCCAGGGCCCGGAAGTCGGCGAGTCTGCCGACCGCCGTCATCGCGCCTCGTCCACGGCCCAGGCCGCGGCCGTGCGCCGCGCGAACTCAGCGAAACGGGTCGGCGCCGCGCCGGTCGCCTTCTCCACGTCACTGCTGGGCCGAGAGCCGTGCCCGGACGCGATGGTTTCGGTCAGCATGACTCCATGCTGTGGCCTTCTATCGAGCTAATCAATGCGCCATGCGCTCAATTCGTTACGAGATACGCTCACCGATGTGGACATACTGCAGGATCACCTCGCCAGAGCGCGCGCATCGGGTGGCGTCTTCGCCCGGTCAGCAGCGGAGCCCCCGTGGGGACGGCCATCCCTGGACCGTGCCTGAGCTAGCGTCCCTGAGCGGGCTGTCCCGCCCGGCCTTCGCCCGGAACTTCGAACGATCACTCGGCCAGGCGCCCATGCAGTACCTGACCGACTGGCGGATGACCCTCGCCCGCGACTACCTGCGGACCGGCGAGCTGACCCTCGCCCAGATCGCCAGCCGGACCAGCTACGCCTCGCCGAACGCCTTCGCCGCAGCATTCCGCCGGCACCATGGACAGCCTCCGGGCCAGTGGCAGCGAGGCGAGCTGGCCAGAGCGCCTGAGCCCAGTCATGGTGGGTGAGGCTCGGCGAGCCGGGTCGCGTCGTATTCGTCCAAGGCCGTTGCGCTGTGTTTCGTATTCCGGCCGTGGATGGTATGCGATATGAGCGTGGAGATACGCGAGCTACGGGCCTTCGCGGCGGTCGCCGACGAAGGAAGCCTGTCAGCGGGCGCGCGCCGGCTGCACCTGAGCCAGTCCGCGCTGTCGCAGACCATCCAGTCGCTGGAACGCCAGCTCGGCGTCCAGTTGCTGCTGCGCAGCCGCACTGGGGTCACCACCACAGAGGCCGGGGCGGTCCTGCTGCGCGAGGGCCGCGCGCTCATTGCGCAGTACGACCGGATGCTCGCCGCTGTCCCCGGCCGGGACGAAGCCGGCCCCGGCATCCTCAGGATGGGCATCCCGCTGGAACTGCCCGCCGGTCTGCTGCCCGGCGTGCTCGCGGAGCTGAGCGCCACGTTTCCGCTGACCCGCGTGGAGGTAAGTCATGCCTCGAGCGCCGCCCAACTGGCTGAGCTGGAGGCGAGGCAGCTCGACGTCGCCCTGGTCCGTGAGAGCCCCGCCGATCCCCGGTTTGACGCGGTGCTTGCCGTCGAGGAAGCGCTGGGCGTTGTCCTCGCCACCGCCCAGGCCGACAAGCTCGCTAACCCTTCCGGGATCCGGCTGCACCGGCTCGCCGGGCTGGACTGGACCGGGTTCCCGCGGTCCGAGGCGCCGATCTGGCACGACCAGGTCGCCGCCACGTTGCGCGCCCACGGCATCTCACTGGATCACCAGTCTGCGGCGGGGGAAGGATCCCTGATTGCCGAGGTCAAGTTGGCCGCGGTAGGCACGGGACGCGCGTTCGCCCTGGCTCCGCCCGACTGGCCCCAGGCGCTGCCGGAGGGCGTGAGCTGGCGGGCGCTGATCGGTAATCCCCTCGTGCGCCGGACCTGGGCGGTCTGGCCCGCCAGCTCGCGGCGCCGTGACCTGGCCGCGCTGGTCGCGGCGCTCGACGTCACATAGCCGGCCCGGGCAGCCGGGTGAAGCAGGGCTTATGACCGCCATTGGCAATGCCGGTAGCCGGAAGGCAATTGCAGCTAGCTGCTCCAGGTTCCAGCGGTCGGCGCACATCCGTGCGCACCCGATCCACCCAAGAGGAACCACTGACATGACGAACGACCTGACCGGATCCACCGTCCTGATCACCGGTGGCAACAGCGGCATCGGCCGCGCCACCGGGATGTCCCTGGCCCGGCTCGGCGCCCACGTGGTGCTGTCCGGCCGCGACGCGGGCCGCGGCGAGCAGGCCGCCGCGGCCATCCGTGCCGAGGGGGGCCGCGCCGACTTCGTGGCGGCCGACCTGGGCGATGAGGCCAGCGCCCGGCAGCTGGCCAGGCAGGCGACGGAGCTGGGCGGCGGGCACGTCAACATCCTGGTGAATAACGCGGGCATCTTCCCGTTCGGCCCGACCCACGAGGCCAGCGAGGCCGACTTCGATCGCGTGTTCGCGGTCAACGTCAAGGCCCCGTTCTTCCTGGTCGCCGAGCTGGCGCCGGCGATGGCCAAGCGCGGGCACGGCGCGATCATCAACGTCACCACCATGGTCGCCGAGTTCGGCGCGCCGGAGATGGCGCTGTATGGCTCCAGCAAGGCCGCGCTGGTGCTGCTGACCAAGTCCTGGGCGGCCGAGTACGGTCCGGACGGGGTACGGGTCAACGCGGTGAGCCCGGGTCCCACCCGCACGGAAGGCACCGCGGCCATGGGTGAGGCGCTGGACCAGCTCGCCTCGGCCGCTCCGTCCGGCCGGCCTGGCCTGCCGGAGGAGATCGCCGCGGCCATCACCTACCTGGCTGGTGACGCGGCCAGCTTCGTGCACGGCGCGGTCCTGCCGGTCGACGGCGGCCGGATCGCGGTCTGACCTGCTGTGTAGGCCACGAGGCAGGCCAGTAAAGGCCACTGCCATCGACGGCGCACCCAGGGATCGAGTGCGCCGTCCGGCATGGGCGGCGCGCCTTCTCGGTGAGGGGCATCCGGTTTCTGGCTGTCAGGCGGGATTATTGACGTCCAGTGGCACGGCTTGGGAGGTGACCAGGCCGAGTGATGCGGGTTCCGGCGGTTCCGCCGCGTTCAGGATCCAGTCAGTGAGGACGCGGGCCCGGTTACCGGTCATGGCGCCGAGATGGTAGGCCCGGGTCACGATGCTCGCCGGGGGTCCTGACAGCGGAACTCCCAGCGGGTTGGCGGCGCCGGCGGTTCCGCCGAGGTCTACGACAAATCCGAGGTCATGGTGCCGGTAGGGCTTAGCTGTTCCGGTTCCGAGCGAGGCGGCGACATTCCGGGCGATCTCGCTTGCCCTGCCGCTGGGCGTGCTGGGCGGTCATGCCGCAGATCTCGCCGGGCCGGGTGAGGTCGGGCACGGCTGCGCAGTCGCCGCAGGCGTAGATGCCTGGCGCGCCCGGGACGGCCATGAACTCGTCAACGGCGAGCCGTCCCCGGATGGTCTTCAGGCCGGGGGCGGCGACCAGCGGGTCGGGGCGGACGCCGACGCACCAGATCAGCGACTGGGTGGACACGTCCTCGCCGGTGGAAAGGTGAACGTGGCCGGGCATGGCCTTCTCGACCGACTGACTGGTGCGGACCTCGACGCCTCGCCGCCGCAGGACGCGCTCGGCGGTTTTGGACAGGTGCTCGTCGAGTTCGGGCAGCAGGCGCGGGGCGGTGTCGAGCAGCAGCCAGCGGATCGGCTGGCCCGCCAGGCCAGGCATCTTGCTGGCCAGGCGGGTGGTCTGCAGCTGGCCCTGGGCGGCGACTTCAGTTCCGGTGTAGCCGGCGCCGACGACGACGAAGGTGCAGCGGGCCTGGCGCTCGGCGGGATCGGCGGCCGCGGCGGCCAGCTCCAGCTGGCGGATGATGTGATCGCGGAGGTAGATGGCCTCGGCGATGCTGCGGAAGCCGTGCGCGTATTCCGCGACGCCGGGGATGGGCAGCAGCTTGTTGACGCTGCCTGCGGTGAGGATGAGCCGGTCATAGGTGATCTGGCCGCGCGCGCCGGCGGGTGTTTCCCAGCTCACGGTCGTGCTCGCGGGATCAATGTGGTTCACGGTCCCGAGGATGAACCGGGCCTTGCGAAGGTGGCGCGGCAGCGAGGCACAGATGTGCAGGGGTTCAACCCGGCCGCCGCTGACCTGGGGCATCAGGGGCAGGTAGAGAAAGTAGTCAGTCGAGTTGATCACGACGATCTCGGTGGTGCCGCCGATCGAGGACAGCTCGCGTGCGGCGTGGTAGCCGGCGAAGCCAGCCCCGACGATCACCACGCGCTTCTCTTGTCTCACCTCTGGCCTCCCTGCCCCGGTTCCAGTTAGCGCCGCCCGCAAGATACCCAGGCTGGCTGCTGCTGACAAAGCCAGGCCGTTGCTGTTCCTCGACGACCAGCCGGTGAACCTGGCCGGTGCCGCGGGCCCGGTCTGATCGCCGGGCACGCCCGGTTCGGCGCCCAGCCGGCCCAGGATCCTCCGGGATAGTGTGGGAAACATGCCGATCATGAAACGGCCCCTCGGGGGCACCGGCGCGAACGTGACCATTCTCAGCTACGGCGCCATGGAGCTGAGAGGACAGCCACGCGGTCCCGAGATTACGGACGAGGATGCGGGCCGCCTGCTGAATGCGGTCCTCGACAGCGGCATCAACCTGATCGATACCTCGCCCGACTACGGCCGCAGCGAGGAGTTGATGGGCACCTACATCGGCCACCGCCGGGACGAGTTCTTCCTCGCCTCCAAATGCGGGTGCCCGATCGAGGCCCCGGCCGACGCGCCCCCGCCCTACCCGCATGACTACAGCCCGGGGAATGTCCGCGCCGACGTCGAGCAGTCGCTGCGGCGCCTGCGCAGCGACTACCTCGACCTGGTCCAGGTGCACATGTCACCGAGCAAGGCGACGCTCGAGGAGAACCACACGGTCGAGACGCTCAGGGACCTCCAGGCCGAAGGCAAGGTGCGCTTCATCGGCATGTCGGGCATCCTGCCGAATCTGCCCGATCACATCGCGATGGGCGTCTTCGACGTCTTCCAGATCCCGTACTCAGCGGTCCAGCGCGATCACGAGGAACTCATCACCGAGGCGGCCGGCGCGGGCGCGGGCACGTTCATCCGGGGCGGAGCGGCCCGCGGCGCGGCGTCGGAGGACAAGAACTGGCAGACCGGGCCGCTTAGCCAGGACCCGCACGTCGGCCAGCGGAACTGGGAGACCTCCGGCATCGCCGACCTGCTGAGCGAGGCGGGCATGAGCAACATGGAGTTCGTCCTGCGCTTCACGCTCAGCCACCCCGGCCTGTCGACCACGATCGTCGGCACGTCGAACCCGGCCCACCTGGCCAGCAACATCGCTGTCGCGCAGAGGGGGCCGCTCCCGGCCGACCTCTACGAGGAAGCCAAGAAGCGCCTCCCGCTACCCGAAGACCGTTAGCCAGAAAACAAGAGCGCATGCCGGCAGACGTACTCCCGGAAACCTTGATCCTCGGGGGTGGTATCGGGGGACTCTCGGCCGCGCTGAGCCTGGCCCGCCGGGGCGCGGCGGTCACCGTTCTTGAGCGCTCGAAGAGCTTCGCCGAAGTGGGCGCGGGAATCCAGCTGGCGCCGAACGCAATCCGCATTCTCCAGCAGCTGGACGTGCTCGACGAAATAATGCCGAACGCCGTCATGCCCCGCAGGCTGGTCCTCGCCGACGCCGTCGAGGGGCGTGAGCTGACCTCTCTCGACCTGACCGACTTCCCGGCCCGGTACGGCGCTCCCTACCTCGTGCTGCACCGGGGCGACCTGCTCAGCGCACTACTCGGAGCGTGCGTGGCCAGCGGGGTGCGGCTGCACACCGACGCCAGCGTCGTCGAGCTCACCGACACGGGCACCGCCACGGTCGCCGCGTGCGCCGACGGGCGCGAGTTCACCGCGCAGGTCGCGATCGGCGCCGACGGTCTGCACTCACGGATCCGGAAATACTTCGCCGACGACGAGCCCATCCTGTCCGGATTCGTGGCCTACCGCGGCGCGGTCCCCATGGAGCAGGTCGAGCGGCACGCCGACCTGCGCGATGTCGTCGCCTGGATCGGCCCCGGCCTGCACCTCGTCCAGTACCCGCTGCGTTCCGGCCGGATGTACAACCAGGTCGCCGTCTTCCGGAGCGAGGCGCTCCTGCGCGGCGATCCCGGCTGGGGCGGGCCGGCGGAACTCACCGCCGCCTTCGCGGGGTGCTGCGAGCACGTGCGCGAGTCACTGTTGACGCTCAGCATCGACAACCGGTGGCCGATGCTGGACCGGCTGCCGACGCGGGACTGGGCCCAGGGCCGGGTGGCACTGCTCGGCGATGCGGCCCATCCCATGCTGCAGTACCTCGCCCAAGGCGCCTGCCAGGCCCTGGAGGACTCGGCCGTCCTGGCCGCCGAGCTGGCCGGGGCGGCCGCGGCCGGCCGCCCGTACAGCGAGGGACTGGCCCGCTACGCGGCCGTGCGCGCGCCGCGGGCCGCGCGCGTGCAGCGGACCGCGCGCACGTGGGGCGAGATCTGGCACGTGGGCGGGGTGGCCAAGCTCATCCGCGACGAACTGCTGCTGACCCGGGACGTGGCCGATCACCGGCACGTGTCCTGGCTGTTCGGAGAGGAAGGCACACCACGACGGACGTAGCTCACGAGGCGGCGGGCTCGCTGTTATCAGGTCTTCGGGCGGGACTTGGCAGGCCACATCGGCAGGAGTTCCCTGCCGAGGGTCACGTTGAGCACGATGGCGGCACCCAGGTATCCAGCCGCGAAACCATCGGCGATGGCTACCCAGCCGCCGATCTTGCTGACGTCGGCGGTCCAGCTTGCCGTGCCACCGAGGTTGGCGATGGCCAGCACCACGAGCACCACGAACGCCAGCGTGAACGGCGCGAAAGCGGCCAGGCTGATGCTGGACGCGCCAATCGCGAACACCGCCGTGAACAGGGCCCACATAATCAGCCACGCGGCGAAGGCGTGGTCGAAGGCGAGGGGACCTGCGGCAGCGATGATGGGGACAGCGAAGAACTTCAATATCAGGGCGGTGGAGAACAGGAATCCCGCGTAGCCCACGCCGAAAGTGCCGCCGAACAGCTCCCCGCTGCGGTACTCCCAGAGTCCGCCGATGAGCAGCCCGACAGCGCCGATGCCGAAGCACGTGGCGATGAAGATATCGTTCGCGGCGCTCGACAGGATCCCGCTCTCGACTAACCCGAGGAACCCCACAGCGAACGCGAATGAGAACGCCGACAGGGGAACCCCAGGCGCCGTGGCCGGGTACGCGTGGCCCGCCCCGGGGGCCCACGCGACCGCGGCGGGCTCGCTCACCTGCGTGGTTACCGGGCCCGACGTGAGGTTCGGCTCGTCATGTGTGGTCATGTCACGCTCCTTCGCGATGACCGCTTGCCTGGACCTGGAACTGGACCTGGTCGCCGGAACGCGCAGGTCACGAATACCTCTGCGGCAGCCCAAATAAGCCGGCGGAACCGCCTGCCAGCCTGGATGAGCCTGGTTCTTGCCGGTGGTAGTCCGGCGCGCGCTATCCCCGGGTCGGCCGGGAGATAGATCACACCACTAACGTCGTGGTCCTCGAAGTACGCAACAGCATCACCTGCCACGGGAGCCAAAGTCGCGGTGCCGTCGGAAAAGGTATGTCCCAGGCCGCTCCTGCGGCAGCCTGCCTTTAATCGTAGGTACTTTGAAACCGATTGCAAGAGCTTCGCTTGGGTGATTTAGCCTCATCTGAGCTGTCGCACCGAATGGCGTCGCCGGGATACCCCGTCAACGGATCCTTCCAGCCTCAGGATTCTCCGGACATGCCGGGAGGCCTCAGCCCGCGGGGCAGAGATGGCTACCAGCGGTCAGCTTCGTGGACATCGATTCCTGCTGGCAGGTAGCCGGGTTGGGCGCTGGCCTTGACGGCATGCTTTCGCGAGCTGATCGTGGCGTCACGGGCGGAATTCCTGCTAGCCGCAATGCGGCGGCTCGTTACCGCTGGCACCCTGATGGGATGCCGCTGCGGTGCCTGCTCGTGGATGACAACGAGGCCTTCCTCGAGACGGCCAGCGTTCTCCTTGAGCGAGGGGGCGTCACGGTCGTGGGCGTGGCCTCAACTATCGCGGAGGCGCTCCAGCGGGCCCGCGCGCTGCGGCCAGACGTCATCCTCGCCGACATCGGGCTCGGGAACGAGAGCGGCTTTACCCTGGCCCGGCTCCTGGCCCGGGACGATCCGGGCATCGATGTGATCTTGATTTCCGCCGGGGCCGAGGCAGACTATGCCGAGCTGATCGCCGAAAGCCCCGCCGCCGGGTTCCTGGCGAAGTCGGAGTTGTCGGCGCGGGGAGTCAGCCAGCTCCTCGGCCACGCGCTGTAACGCGGCGCACGTAGCGCCCGGGCTCTGCGTCCCTGCTTCACGCGCCTGCGGCGGGCGCGGCGGGCGCGGCGGAGCTAGTCGGCCTGGTTTGGGGTGGGCAGGGCGAGGCGGGCGGCGCTGATGTCCTGGCGGCCGTGGCCGGCGGCCACGGCGGCGTGCCACTGGCCAGACAGCGCGGCCAGGAGCGGTGGCGGCTGGCCGCCTGCCACGCTGATCGCGAGGTCGACGTCTTTGAGCGCCCATTCCAGCGGGAACTCCGGGGCGTAATCGCCGCGGTCTATCTTGTGCAGCTTGGCGTCGGCCAGGGGGGCGTCCAGCGGGCCGCCCTCGATGACGTCGGCGAGCTGCTGGTGGCTGATGCCGAGGCGGTCGGCGAGTTCCATGGTCTCGGCGACGCCTTCGATGAGGATGGACAGGTAGGCGTTGACGACTAGCTTGACGATGCTGCCCTGGCCGGCCTGGCCCAGCCATACGGTCTTGCGGCCGATGGCGTCGAAGACCGGGCGCAGCGCGCCGGCCGCGGTTTCGGGGCCAGAGGCCAGGATGAGCAGCTGGCCCTGTTCGGCCGGGCCCTTGCTGCCCGAGACCGGGGCGTTGACGAACGTCACGCCGGGCCGGGCCGCGGCCAGCCGATCCCTGAAGCCCAGGGTGGCCTCGACGCCGATCGTGCCCATCTGCGCCCACACGGTTCCCTCGGCGAACGCGGCGGCCACGTCTGCGTCGAAGATGACCGACTCCACGGCCGCGGCGGTGGGCAGCATCGTGATCACTACGTCCGCGTCCCGGACTGCGTCCTGCGCCGAGGTCGCGGCGACCGCGCCCGCGTCGGCCAGGGCAGCGGCCGCGGCGGGTGACCGGTCCCACACCCGCGTGTCCAGGCCCGCGGCCGCGAGGTTCCGGGTCATCGCGGAGCCCATGATGCCGGCGCCGATCACGGCCACCGCCGTGCGGGCATTACTGCCATTCGCCCCTGCCATAACAGCTCCTCCTGATTGCCTGCGCCCTGCGTACGCCCGGCCTGGGACCTGCCTGCGCCGCCCCGTCGGCGACGGGGACCCGGGCCGTCAGCTCCAGCATGACGGCGGGGCCTGCGCCGCGCATCGCCGCTAACCGGATCCGCCGGATACCTGCTAGCCGGTAGCGGAGCTAGCCGTCAGCCGGGATGACACGGTGTCCGGAAGGCGCAAGGGTAGGGCCATGACGGACGACGCGGTGATCTCGGTGCTGTCGGCCGTCACCCGTATTGCCTGCGCGCAGATGACCCCGCAGCATTTAGACGCCCTGCACGCCAGCGTGGAGCAGGCGTCCCGCCTGCCGGCCCGGCCCGACTGGGCGCGCAAGGCCACCACGCACGCCGGGCTGTTCCGCGTGCTGGGTGACCTGGCCGGTGACGGCGAGCTGGCGCCGCTCGTGAGCCCGGCCGCGGGGCGGCTGCACGGCCTCGTCCTGACCGTCGGCCCGGCGGCCGACGGCATCATCTTGAGCTCGCACCGCAGGCTGCTGCGCCAGTTGAGAGCCCGGGACGCCGACGGCGCGGCCGGAGAGATGGAGCAGCACCTCAAGGGGCTGCATTACATGGGCCGGCTAGCCTGCGCCGCCGGTTCGGCCAGGATCACCCGGGCCAGTTAGCCGTGCCCGCCGCACGCACGGGACCCTGGAGGCCGCCGATCGGGAGGGGGACTGCGCTGATTTAATATCCGGAGTACTGGGATCAGGCGGTGTCATGGTTCTCAATGTCCCAAGCAGCGGGCCCGGGGGCGAACCGGCCGCGCCTGCGGGGCACTGGGCGGATCCGCGCGGGGGCGCCCAGGGCGTGGTCCGCCAGGACATCCTGACCTCCATGCTGCTCCCCTTTGCCAAGCGCGCCGCCTGGGACATCGGTCACCGCCTCCAGGAGGGCGCGAAGCCGCCGCCAAGCCCGCACCCCGGTGGCTGGTCCAGTTTGACTGATACCGAACGAGCCGCGGCTTACCTGGCCGCGCAGGGCCTCACCAGCCGGGTCATGGCGGATCGCCTGCGGCTGTCCCAGCAAACTGTCCGGTCGCATCTGCGGCACGTGTTCCGCAAGCTCGGGGTCAGGTCCCGGGTGGAACTGGCCCGGATCACCGAGCAAGCCATCGCCCAGGGGCACGTCATAGCGGCCGTGGACGATACCCGGCAGCGGATCGCACGCGATCTGCACGACGGGTTGCAACAGCGACTGGTGACACTCGGCCTGCAGGTGCGCACGGCTGAGGTGTCGGTCCCGTCCAGTGACGTGGAACTGAAATGGGAGCTGACGCGGGTGGCGGACGGCCTCATGGACGTGCTGCAGGACGTGCGGGAGATCTCCCGCGGGATCCCCCCGGCGATCCTCGCCGAGCTGGGTCTGGAGCCCGCGCTGAGGGCCCTCGCCCGCCGCTCGCCCGTCCCGGTGACCCTCAATCTGCGGATACCGGGCCGGCTGACGGACCGGGTCGAGATCGGGGCGTACTACATCGTTTCGGAGGCCCTGGCGAACGCCGCCAAGCACGCGAACGCCGGCCTGGTGGAGGTTATCGCCGAAGCCGGCCGCCGCGTCCTGAGCCTGACCGTCCGCGACGATGGCGTGGGCGGCGCTGACCCGCACGGCTCGGGGCTGGCCGGCCTGCGGGAGCGGGCCGAAGCGCTAGGCGGGATGCTGCAGCTGACCAGCCCGCCGGGCCGCGGGACAAGCCTGCATGTCAGGCTGCCTGCCGTCTCGCGCTGAGCCCGTCGCGCTCTCGCCTGGCGCCGGGCCGGCCTCCGGCGGCTCGCCGTCAGCTCAAAGCGGGACTTCGCAGGACAACCGCCGCGGCTATGTCCGGTCGTGTTCACCGGCCGATTCATCGACCTGCCCGGAGCCAGGGCGACCGGGTTCTTTACCCTGGGGGAGGGAGTTTCTGTTACCTGCATCACACGGAGGCGAGCGCATGGGGACGATCACCACGACTGATGGCACGGAGATCTTCTACAAGGACTGGGGTTCTGGCCAGCCTCTGGTCTTCAGCCATGGCTGGCCGCTGTCGGCCGACGACTGGGACATCCAGATGCTGTTCTTCCTGCAGCACGGCTACCGCGTCGTGGCCAGCGACCGGCGCGGGCATGGCCGGTCCACGCAGACCAGCGGTGGTCACGACATGGATCACTACGCCGACGACCTGGCCGCGGTGGTAGAGCACCTCGATCTTCATGACGCGGTGCATATCGGCCACTCGACCGGCGGCGGTGAGGTCGTGCGCTACATCGCCCGGCATGGGGAGAGCCGCGTCGCCAAGGCGGTACTGATCAGTTCGGTGCCGCCGCTGATGGTGCAGACCGACGCCAACCCCGGCGGCCTGCCCAAGAGCGTGTTCGATGATCTGCAGGCCCAGCTGGCCGCCAGCCGGACGGAGTTCTACCGGGCCCTGCCGTCGGGACCGTTCTACGGCTACAACCGGCCCGGCGCCAAGCCCTCGGAAGCGATCATCGCGAACTGGTGGCGGCAGGGCATGATGGGCGGGGCGAAGGCCCAGTACGACGGCATCGTCGCCTTCTCCCAGACCGACTTCACCGAGGACCTCAAGAAGATCTCGGTGCCGGTGCTGGTGCAGCACGGGGACGACGACCAGATCGTTCCCTACGCCGACTCGGGGCCGCTGTCCGCGAAGCTCGTGCAGCACGGCACGCTCAAGACCTATCACGGCTTCCCGCACGGCATGCCGACCACCGAGGCCCCGACGATCAACGCTGACCTCCTGGAATTCCTGCGGTCCTGATTGATCTGGCGGCGCCGCCGGCGCGGCGGCGGGTTCAGGCGCGGTGCTGATCACCGGGCACGTCCGGTTCTGGCCGAGTTCGACCGGGCCAGAACCGGACGCTGGCCTGGGCTGCGCCGCGAGAAAGGCACACCGCGATGACTGAGGCCCAGGCCGATACCCCGGACACCCCGGTATCGCATGCGTCCAGGCCGCTGCTGATCCTGGCCGAGCCTGTCCGATAGTGGTTGCCGTCCAGCCGGATAGGCGGCTGCGGCCATGGGCGGGCCAGCGGCCGACGATCACGGCGGCGAAGCAGGCGGCGGCCCCGAGGGCGAGCCCCTGCCGCGGCCCGGCGACGTCGGACACCGCGCCGATGATCGGTGCGCTCGCGCGTTCCCTTGTCATTCTCCCCGAGCCCCTTTACGCTCAGCCACCCCCGCCCGGGGACCAGGGCGGGGACCGGGCATCCTGGTGTGGCCAGCACAGATCTGCGTTACCGGACGGGCTACGGGAGGAAGAACGATATGGCAAGCGAGCTGCAGGGCAAGGCCGTCGCGATCCTCGCCGCAGATGGCGTGGAGCAGGTGGAACTCGAGCAGCCCCGGCGGGCGGTCCAGGCGGCGGGCGCCGTGACCGAGCTGCTGTCGATCAAGACGGGCGAGATCCAGGCCGTGAATCATGACATTTACCCGTCGGTCACCTTCACCGTGGACCGGCTGGTCAGGGACGTGTCCGCTGACGACTACGACGCCCTCATCCTGCCGGGCGGAGCGGTCAATCCAGACCATCTGCGCCAGGACGAGGTGGCCGTCGGCTTTGTCCGGGACTTTGTCAACAGCGGCAAGCCGGTCGGCGTGATCTGCCATGGCCCGTGGACGCTCGTCGAGGCCGACGTGGTCAGGGACCGCACCCTGACCTCCTATCCGAGCGTCAGGACCGACATCCGCAACGCCGGCGGCAATGCAGTTGACCGGGAAGTGGTCACCGACCAGAACATCACCTCCAGCCGCTGGCCCGACGACCTGCCGGCGTTCTGCGCCCGGATCCTCGAGCAGTTCGCCGCGCCGGGAAACGTGGACGGACGCTGAGCCCGGCGCCCGGCTCACCTGGCCGCACTAGCCACCGAAAGACATGGTTGGGCCTTCGGGCGATGAGCAAGCTCTAACGAATAACGCGATAGTCGACGAGCAGATAGCCAGTCGGCGAGACCTTGCCTCGGATCGATTCGAGCTGAATCGATGGCAAGCCGTCGAGGAGTCGCCGTCCGCGGCCGGCGATCCTCGGCGCTATCACGAGCCTGAGTTCGTCAACAACGTCGGCGGCGAGCAGCGCCTGCGCGACCGAGATACTTGCGTGGACGCCGACATCGCCTCCGCGCTGCTGCTTGAGATCCCGAACGAATTCGACCAGCCCGCCGTCGAGCACCGTCGCATTGGCCCAATCTCGGTCAAGGGGCGCCGATGTCGCGACATACTTCGTGACCCCGTTGATGAATGTCGCGAATGGCTGGATCTGGCTGCTCGGCCAGAACTGCGCCCACTCGGTGTAGCTACGGCGGCCGAGAATGACCGCGTCCTGTGTCGCGATCACAGCGGCAAGGTTGGCGTCCATCGCGTCGTCCCAGTCGGCGAAGAAACTATCTGGGTCCTCGGCAACCCCGTCGAGGGACAACAACTCGTACACGACGATCTTTCGCACGCCCTGCACCTCCGGGGCTCGGCGGACGTGGCGGCTAGCGCGCCACGCGGTAGTGAAGGTAGACGACTCCCGAGCTGAAGGTGCGGGTCCCGGCGAGTTCAAGATCCGTCCGCCGCTCGTGCTGGGGGAAGAACGGAATGCCACCGCCCACCAGCACCGGGTAGACCCTGGCCCGGTACTCGTCGATCAGGCCCAGCGCGGCCGCCTCGGCGGCGAGAGCCGCGCCGCCGATCGCGATGTCGCCCTCCGCCGGCTCGGCCCGCAGCCGCCCGATCTCCTCCGCCAGGCCGCCGGAGGCCAGGCGGGCGTGGCCCTGCACCGCCGGCAGCGTGGTCGAGAACACCACCTTGGGGAGCGGCTTCCAGAGCGCGGCCCACTCGAGCATTGAGTCGTCGAGCGATGGATCCTGGTCGGCGGTCTCCCAGTACAGCATCGTCTCGTACAGCCGTCGTCCCAGCAGGTGGACGCCGACCTGCCGTATCTCGTCGGTGACGAAGCGGAAGACCTCCTCATCAGGCGCCGTCCAGTCGAAGCCGCCATCCGGCCCGGCGATGTAGCCGTCCAGCGAGACGCCCATCGAATAGGTCACCCTGCGCATCAGAAGTCCTCCTCGGTAACGGGTCCGGCAGTACGGCCGCCGGCCGCGCAGGACTCATCGCGGCTCGCGGGACAAGGCAAACGTTGCCAGTTACGGCACTAGTTGACTGATCAAGCCGCCGAAACTCATCGCTGCGCCGCGCAGGACGTCGGGCATTGAGGGCTTGCCACACACGGATCTCCATCCGAGATCCACGGCGAGCACACGCCAGATCCCGCGCCCCGGCGTAGAAGACAGCTACGGCCCGAGTGCCTGGTCGGCTCGGAGGCCGGGGAGAAGGAGGCTGATCATCATGTTTCATGTCGGGAGAGTCGTTGCGGGTGTGAGCGGCAGCCCGCGCGGCCTGTCCGCGCTGCGCTGGGCCGGGGATCTCGCGCACACTCATGACGCCGACTTGCTTCTTGTGCACGCCTGGTCCCCGCCCGCCATTGCCCTGGCGGGTTTCGAGTTCCCCTCGGAGTACCAGTGGCACGTGTGGGAGGGCGCCGCCTGGCAGCGCCTGTGGGACGCACTGGAAGCAGCCTTCGGCGGGCTCCCGCCCGGTATCCGGGCCGAGCCAGTGATCGCGCCGGGAAGCCCGGGCCTGACCCTGGTCGACGCGGCCGCCGGGGCTGACGATTTGCTGGTCATCGGCGCAGGGCATCGAGCCGGGGTCAACCGTCTGTGGCATCCCACGGTGAGCCGTTACTGCCTGGCCCATGCCCGCTGCCCAGTAATCGCGATCCCGCCGCCAGAACTGGAGCTTGCCACCCGGTACGGGCTCGCCGCCCGGGCGCTGCGGCACAAGATCCCACATCCTCATCAGCCAGGAAACCTCCCATTCGGCCGGATTCGCCGGCCCGGCGGTACGGCGGAGCAGTCAGAGGCACCAGGTCCCATGCCGCCCCCGTGATACGGGCACGGCCAACTTCCAGCACCTCCTCGATCATGGGCGCGGGCGGCTGGCTCCTTGCGCCATGGTC
>CAVQNH010000040.1:0-94033 GCA_963713815.1 uncultured Actinomycetes bacterium | reverse complement strand
GCTGGCGGCCGGGGCGGGGACCTGGTTCGCGGCGCCGCTGGCCGCGGGAGCGGCTGGGGCAGGAACGCTGGCCGCGGGAGCGGCCGGAGAGGAGGCCGCGCTGGCAGCGGGTGCCTGGCTGGCCGGTACCGGCTGGCCCGCAGAACTGGGCTGGCCCGCAGAGGCAGGCTGGGCCGGCTGCGGTGCGGGGGCTGGCCCGCCGAGGACGGCCCCTGGCTGCCGCTGCCCGGTGCGGGCGTGCTGCCCGGCCCGGGGAGGAGACTCTGGGCCGCGCCAGCCACCGAACCGGCCGCGGATGCGGCACTGCCCGGCAGGCTTGCCGTGAGCCCGCTGACGCCTGCAGCTGCAGCGGGGCCGGAGGGCTGCGCGGAGCCGGGGGTCTGCGTGGTGACCGGGTTCTGGTCGGCGGACGCCCGCCCGGCCAGGAGCACAGCAAAAACAAGCGCTGCGGCCAAACCACCGCACGCGTACAGGCAAACCCTCACGACCAGCAATAAGGCCCGTGAGAGGGTCGCGGACCCCTCCACGGCGAACACGCTACCCCCCGATCCCGGCAATTATCCATATTTTCCTTACCGCCGGACCGCGCCCTGACCTGCTCTCTTGTCCGGGTAAGGGGCGTCTTCCTGCATAAAAACCGCTGACCGCCCGGAAAATACGAACCTCAGGGAGACAACACACCGTGCCAGGCAATACCGAAAATGCGGTAGCGGAAGACCGGAATCCCGGTTGTGCTGACCGGGGCGGCGGCACGTTCTGCGCCGGCATGGACCTGAAAGGGTTCCTGGCGAGGACCCGCACGCCGGCGGCCGCGGGTTCGCCGGCATCGTGCAGCGGCGGCCAGCCAAGCCGGTCATCGCCGCGGTCGAGGGATACGCGCTGTGGTCTTCAGACAGCAGGAACCGAGGAAAAGAGGTTGAGGCCCAGCGCTTCTGAGAGGTACCCGGTGATGCGTTGCCCCCGCACGCTGTTGCCCGCGGCATCGAGTGGCGGCGAGAACGTGCCCATGCCTCCCTTGCCCGGCGACACGGTGACGATGCCTCCGCTGACCCCGCTTTTACCGGGGAGGCCAACATCGTAGAGCCACTGGCCAGAGTGCTCGTAGAGCCCGGCCGTGGCTAGCACGGCCAGAACTCGCTTGCAGTAGCGGGCCTCGATGGCTTGCTCCCCGGTTACCGGATTCACTCCGCCGTTCGCCAGCGTGGCCCCCATGACGGCAAGGTCCCGTGCGCTCACGCGCAGGGAACATTGGCGGGTGTAGACGTCGGTGGCGAGGTCGGGGTCGCAGTACATGCAGCCGTAACCGTCGAGCAGGTGGGCGATGCCCCTGTTGCGGTCGTTGGTCGCCGCCTCAGATTCGTAGACGTCCTCGTCCATCGCCAGACGCCGCCCGGCGAATCGCGACAGCGCGGCGACGATGCTCTCGAATTTCTCATCTGCAGTTCTGCCCGGCACCAGGCTTGTGGTGGCCATGGCACCGGCGTTGACCAGGGGGTTCATCGTCCGGTCGGCGTTGAGCTCGATGGCCATCACCGAGTTGAAGGGCAGGCCGGTGCTGTTGACGCCTAGTTTCCGGCGGGCCTCCTCGTGCCCGAGGCTGTGGCAGACCAGGGCGAAGACAAAGAGCTTCGAGATGCTCTCGATGGCGAACTCCTGATCAGCGTCCCCAATCGAGAAGAGTCGTCCACGAACCCCGGCCACGCACACGCCGAAGGCGCTGGGCGATGCCGCCGCGAGGGCAGGAATGTAGTCGGCAACGGCCCCCTCGTCGAGAGGGAGAAAGCGCTCGTAGCCGGCCGAGATGAGAGCCTCCACGTCAATGTCGGGCGGAAGCACCCCGGTCGATACTCGTTCGGTCCCAGGTTCGTCACCGGGGACGATATCGGAGTCCATGGGCATCCCTTGGCTAGCGAGCGCTGCGGGCCTCTGCCCGATGGCCGGCCGCAGGTCGCCGTGACAGTCAGAACGGTGGCTGGCCGGCCAGCCGGGACGGCATCGGTCGATATTCGCACGTGCCCGGGCAGCGATGTATCCCCCGTCACGGGTGGGTCCACAACCGGAAATACCGGGGCAGGCTGCTACCTATCGGGCCTGGCCCAGCCGGGACCGGGCCGATGAGTGAGGACACGTCCATGCCCGTGCGGGACCGAGCAGACCGGGAGGGCGGCGCGGGCCCGGAGGGAAGCATCGGCCCCCTCGTAACCTTCGTTGATCATGTCCGCCCGGACGGGGTGGTAGCCCGGTGGGGTTCCCGCCGGCACCGCAAGCACTTGCAGGGCGGCCCGGCTGTCGGCTCGACGTGGTGGGCTCCACGGGCCCGGGGATGGTGGATCGCTGTCCTGTTCGCGGTGGGGTCGCTACTGTTCGCGCTGGGAGCGGTCCCCGCATACGCCAGTGCCGTCGGCGCCCGCTGGGATGCCGTGACCTTCTTCATAGGCTCACTGTTCTTTACCTCAGCGGGATTCCTGACCTACCGGGAAGCGGTGGATGCCGCCCCGCAGCGGCCAGGGCGCTCCCGGCGTCGGTTCTTCGTCTTCCAGCCCCGCAGGATCGACTGGTGGGCGACGGCCGTGCAACTTGCCGGGACCGTTTACTTCAATATCAGTACCGGGAACGCGGTGCGGGCGGACCTCACCGCCAAGGCGGCAAACCAGCACGTCTGGCGGCCCGACGCCGTCGGCTCGGTCTGCTTCCTGGTGGCCAGCGGGCTGGCCTGGTTCGAGGTCTGCCACGGCTGGGCCGGGTGGCGCCCGCGGGAATGGTCATGGTGGATCACCCTGGTGAACCTGATCGGCTCGGTGGCTTTCGGTGTATCCGCTGTCGCGGGTTACATCAGCCCGGCGACCGGCCAGCTGCACAACGCCGAGCGCTCGAACCTGGGCACCCTGATCGGTGCCGTGTGCTTCCTCGCCGGTGCGCTGCTGCTCCTGCCTGAGCGCACCGAGGAAGACAACCGCACCGTGACGACGCTCGACGCCACCCCGCAAAGTTGACCAGCTCGTTCGAGACAAGGTGGGGGCATCCGTGCGGAGCTGTCGCCTGATCCGCATCCCGTACCGCACGGAAGTACCGCGACAGGACGCTGGTGGCCCACGGGAGACCTGTACGGGGGTAGAGTTCCTGTTCGGGAGCCAGGACCGATAGGCTTCCTTCGGGCGCGGCGAGGTCGTGTCATAGATTGAATGAGGACTTGGACTGATGGCAACAGGCACAGTGAAGTGGTTTAACGCCGACAAGGGCTTTGGTTTCATCGCCCCCGACGACGGGACAGCGGACGTGTTCGTCCACTTCTCGGCGATCGCGAGCAGCGGCTACAGGTCTCTGGACGAGAACCAGAAGGTCGAGTTCGACACGACCCAGGGACAAAAGGGACCTCAGGCGGAGAACGTCCGTCCTCTCTGACGTATCACACCCCGCGTCCTCACGACGCGCTGGTCAACACCCGGATGTTGGTTGTCCGGGTGTTGACCAGGAACAGTTAGCGTCTTCGGCCGCTCGCAGGTTCTGAGCGGAGATCACAGACGCTGAACAGGACGAACGCTTAGCTTCCAGTCCTGTTCCACCCTGGCCCGAGCCGCCCGGCGGCCGAGTCATGCAGGTGATGTTCTTTCTTCAGGCCGCGATGAGGCTGCTCTCCCCGGGCACGGACCCGGCTCGCGCAGATACTCCTCGGCCGGACGGGGCCTACGCAGCTGGCGAGGCCGCCGCCGCGGCCCGCACGCCGCTCCCGGACACCCTGCGCTACCACCGCGGCTGGCTGGCCGCCTGCCCTAACGGGCACGCCCTCACCAATGACGTCTTCAGGAGTCCCGCCCGGGCGGGCGGCGAGCGTGCCCACCGGGCTCCTGACCGTTCCCTGCTGAACCGTTCCCTGCTAAACGGCCTATGCCCCAGGGCGTAGGCCGGGGGAAAGTGTGGTCTCAGGGCAGATGCCGGCTGGCGGCGGGCTCCGTAGCGTTCGGATTGTCAGTAACTGCTGATGATGCGCCGCCCGCCTGTAGGCGGCATCACCCGGCCGGGACGACCGGCCTCTAGCCGACTGGAGAAGTCCATGGGCAACGCTGCCCAGGTACGCCAACGGGTGCTCGCTCTCTTTCTCCCCGTCGCCGCCGTCCTGTACATCGGGGGTGAGGCTGTCAGTCCCAAAGGGACTGATCAGGTGCTCAGCAACACGGCCACGGCGTTCAAGGTGCTGCCTATTGCTGCGCAGCACCCGGCACAGCTCTATCTGGCTAGCTCCCTGGTCCTTCTCGGGCTCGGAGCGCTGGCCGTGTCGTATGGTGCGATCGCCACGCTGGTCAAGGACCGTGGGTCCATGTTGGCTACCGTCGCCGCGCTGCTCGGGGGACTCGGCGCCTTCTGCGGAGCCATCTTCAACGTCGTGGTCTATCCCAGCCTCGCCGCTGCTGCCACGGCGCACGTATCACGAGGCGCGGCCGCGAACCTGCTGGTGACGGCCTCCAATTCTGAGTTCGGCCATGTCTTCCTCTACGTGTACCTGGCCAGCGAATATCTCGCACCGCTGCTCATGGCGATTGCCCTGTGGCGAAGCCGCACTGTTCCACGCTGGCTCGCGGCCCTGTTCTTCGTCGGCCTGCAAGTCGCCGAGCTGATGGGCTCGTTCGGGCCGATCGTTGTCCTGTTCATGCTGCCGTTCGCGGCAGCGATGGTCCTGCTGGCCGCCCGGATCTGGCATGGCGCTGCCGTTCCGGACGACCGGAGCCGCACCCCGGAGCCGGTCACCGTACCGGCGGCCTGAGAAACTCCCCCGCCGGGGAGCGCTCCCCAGCAACTGAACTGCGAGGATAAGACGTGGCCTTCTGGAAGCCGGTCGAGGACCCGGGAACGCGGTCACCGCGTTCCTGGGCCTTCGACATCGGATGCGCCATCGTCGCAGGCGCTGCATCCCTGGCGCATTTCTCCTTCGGCCAGACGGCGCATCCTGCTCACCTGTCCCTGGCGGCCAGCCTGATCGTCGCGGTCCTGACGGCCGGGGCGCTGCCGCTGCGCCGGGTGTGGCCCGGCCCGGTGTTCCTCTGGACTCTCGTGGCCGCGGCTGTTCTGGCCCAGTGGCCAGCTCACGGGACACTCTTCCCCGTCGCGCTAGCCATCGCCCTCTACACAGTCGCCGCCACGATGCGACGGGCGGAGGCGCTGGTCGCCGCGGCGCTGGCGGCTGGTGTCGTGGTCCTCGTGGTAGCGCAGGATGGCACGCGTCACTGGGCGCTTGCGATCACCGACGCGGTCGGCTTCGCAGGTGCTGTCCTGCTGGTGGGCCTGTACGTGGGCACCCGGCGGGCCTACCTGGCCGAGCTGCGAGACCGGGCGCAGCGGCTGGAACGCGAGCGCGACGCCAGCAGCGCACTGGCTGCGGCGGAGGAACGCGCCCGTATCGCCCGGGAGATGCACGACAGCGTGGCCCATCACCTCACGGTCATCGTGGCGCTCTCTGACGGCGCCCTCCGCGCCGTCACTCGCTCACCCGATGAGGCCTGCGATGCGATCCGGGACGTGTCAGGCACTGCCCGGCAGGCGCTGGCCGAGACCCGCCGCCTGCTCGGCGTGCTGCGAGGCGGCTTCGGCCAGGAATCCCGGCAGCCGCTGCCGAGCCTGGCTGACCTGGACGATCTCGTCGCCCGGGTCCGCGCCGCCGGCCTGCCCGTCCGCTATGAACGCACCGGCGCCGCTGCGGACCTGCCCACCGGCGTCCAGCTGGCCGTGTTCCGGCTCGTCCAGGAAGCCCTGACGAACACGATGAAACACGCCGGCCCTCGTGCGAGCGCGGCTGTCCGGCTGCAGGTGTCACCGGGCGAGGTGCGCGTGGACGTCGAGGACGATGGCACCGGTGGCACCGCCGAGCCCGGCGCGGCGGGCGGCGGCCTGACCGGGATGCGCGAGCGGATCAAAGCATTCGGCGGTGAGCTGGACTGCGGTCCCCGTGATCCGCGGGGCTGGCGGGTCACCGCCCGGCTCCACCCGGACACGGCGGCCGCATCATGATCACTGTGTTGCTGGCCGACGACCATCCCTTGATCAGGAAAGGTTTCCGGCTGATCCTCGACGCGGAAAGCGATATCGCGGTGGCCGGTGAGGCGGGTGACGGGGCCACCGCGGTTTCCATGTGCTCCGCGCTGCGTCCCGACGTGGTGCTCATGGACGTCCGGATGCCCGGCCGGGACGGCATCGAGGCGACCCGCGACATCGTGGCCGCGGGGCTGCCGTCAAAAGTGCTGATCTTGACCACCTTCGACCTGGACGACTACGTCTACGCCGGGCTGCGCGCGGGTGCCAGCGGTTTCCTGCTCAAAGACACGCAGCCTGATGACCTGGCAGACGCGATCCGCACCATCGCCGCCGGCGACGCGGTCCTCGCGCCGGCCGCCACCAGCCGCCTCATCCGCCAGTTCACCAGCCAGCAGCCCGGGCCGCCCAGCAGCCGTCGTGCCGACCAGGTCCGGCAGGCTCTCACCGGCCGTGAGCAGGACGTCTTCTCCTGCATCGCCACGGGCATGTCCAACAGCGAAATCGCGGCCAGCCTGCACCTGTCCGAGGGCACCGTGAAGGTCCACGTCGGCCGGATATTCGCCAAGCTCGGCCTGCGCGATCGCGTTCAGGCCGTGGTACTCGCCTACGAATCCGCACTCGTAATCCCCGGAACGACCCCCCCGGGCAGACCAGGCGACCACGACCGCGACCGTGACCAGTGCAACTATCTTGGCGGCGCGCTCGTGTGCGCCGGTGATGACTGTCTGAGCCTCGTGGAGCGTTAGCGGCATTGCGATCCCTTGAGTTATATGGACAACCGTCCTTGCATGAACAAGCGTATCGTTAGAGGTGGCCACAGCGGAAGTACGCGAAGCTAGAATCATCGGGCGATGGACGACACCACCTCGGCAGGTCTTTCTGCTGGCCCTCGCCGCCCCAACGCGCGCGGGCAGGGGGAGCGACTGCGGGAGGAGATCATTGCCGCCGCCGTGCAGATGCTCGGCGACCTAGCCGACGACGAGGCCTTGTCGCTGCGCGCGGTTGCACGTGCGGTGTCGATATCCCCCACCTCTGTTTACCTGTACTTTCCAGATCGTGACGCGCTCGTCGCGGCGGCCATGCAACGCTGCCATGCGGAGATGGTCCAGGCTGCGGATGGGGCCGAGGCCGCACATCAGGACCCCGCTCTCGGCTTGCGCGCACCGGTTAGCGGCGGACTGGGCATGGAGCATTACCGGGCGCCGTCGAGGTGGGTCCCGTAGAGCCGGCCGAGGGCTTCCCAGTGCCGGGCGTCGGCCTGCCGGTCGTAGGTCGGGTTGTCGGGCACGGCAAATCCGTGGCGAGCGGGGTAGAACTCGACGGTGTAGCCCACTCCGGCGTCACTGAGTGCGGTTTCCAGTAGCCGGGCCTGCCCGGCGGTGAACGAGTTGTCGTGCTTCGCGCCGGCGACGTAGACCCTGGCGGTGATGCGGTCCGCCGAAAGATGAGGGCTCGACGGGTCATCGGCGACAGCCAGCGCCGCCGCCGTGAAACGATGCCGCCGCGGCGATCGTCCGGCCGAGTCCTTCCGCGGCGATCAGCGACATGCGTCCGCCCAGGCAGTACCCGGTGGTGCCGATCGCGGATCCGGTCACTTCCGGTCGCGCGAGCAGGAAGTCCGCGTAAGCGCCAGCATCCGCGATGATCCGGTCATTGGTGAGCACCCGCCTCAGGGTGCCCATCCGGGCCCGCTCCTGCGGGTCAGTGAACAGGGTGGCCACGTCGAACGGTGCCCACCCGCCCGCGCGGTAGTAGATGTCGGGGATCAGCGCGACGTAACCCATGTCCGCCAGCCGGTCGCCCATCTGCCCGAAGGTCTCCCGCACTCCGCCCGCGTCGGGGAAGACCAGCACGCCCGGCCACGGGCCAGCCCCGTCAGGAACGTGCAGCGTTCCGCTGCTGTAGCCATCCGGCGCGGGGATCTGGACATCCAGGCGTCGCATTCAGGTGCCTCCACCGGGCTCGCCGAAACTGAGGGGCCGAAAGTACCACCACGCGCCCGGGGCGGCCGCTGGCATCCTCCGACCGGGCCGGCGCTCACCGCGGCGTCACGTCATCATCGTTCGCAGCCCGGGCCTGGCTGAACCGGCGGCCCCAGTCGTGCACCCGGTCGAGCAGTTCCGGCGGGGAGATCACCCGGAACTCCGCGCCGGCCATGCCCAGCGCCGTGACGGGCCAGTCCAGTGAGTCGCCGGTCATGCGCACCCGGCAGCGGGTGGCGCCGGCGTCCTGCACCGTGCACCACTGGCCGATCCGCTGGCGCACGTCCGCGGCCGGGGCCTCGACGAGGGCCTCCACGTCGTATGTGGGAGTGACGTTGGTGACGCCGGCCCGGACGAAAGCAGCGGCGTCGGCCGCGGGCAGCGTGCGCGGCCGGAACGGTATCCCGGTGCCGCGCGGCGCGGTAAGCCGGTCGACCCGGAAACTGCGCCAGTCATGGCGGGTGAGGTCGTAGGCGACCAGGTACCAGCGGCGGCCGAGCAGGACCATGCGGTGCGGTTCCACGTGCCGGCCGGTGCGCTGGCCGTCGGCCGCGGTATAGGAGAAGCGCAGCCGTTCGCTGTCCCGGCAGGCCAGGGCGACGGTGGTGAGGATGCCGGGATCCACGCTCGCCTGGGGCCTGCCTCCCCAGCTGGCCGGGACCGTCATCGCGCTCAGCGCCTCGACCCGGCGCCGCAGCCGGGCCGGCATGACCTGAACCACTTTGGCCAGGGCCCGCATCGAGGACTCCGCGATACCCTCGACCGCGCCCTGCGCGGCCGCCTGCAGGCCCACGGCCAGGGCGACGGCCTCCTCATCGTCGACCACCAGCGGCGGCAGCGCCGTGCCCGCGGCCAGCTGGTAGCCGCCCTCCACGCCGCGCTGGGCCTGGATCGGGTACCCGAGCTCACGCAGCCGGTTGACGTCCCGGCGCAGCGTCCGCGGCGAGATCTGCAGCTGCGCGGCCAGTTCCGCGCCCGGCCAGTACCGGCGGCCCTGCAGCAGCGACAGCAGCCGCAGCGTGCGCGTGCTGGTGTTCGCCATCTCCCCATTCTCGCCGGATTTAGGTCAGGAAGTGACCGCTATAGCTCGTAGCGTGGGCTCAGACGGCACAGACCGGAACGGAATCGCACCTCGACACCACGAAAGGCCGAGACCATGACGATGAGCACCCCGACCACCGGCGACCGCTCCAGCGGGAACGCCGCCGCCCCCGAGGCCGCCGCCGGCCCCGAGCGCACCTCCGGCCACCGGCCCGCCGGGGACGGCGAGCGCGCCGACCTCCTGGCGACGCTGGGGCACCAGCGGCACTTCCTGCGCTTCACCACCCGCGGGCTCACCGACGACCAGGCCCGGCAGGCCACCACCGTGAGTGAGCTCTGCCTGGGCGGCCTGATCAAGCACGTCAAAGCCGTTGAGGAGGGCTGGGTGAATTTCATCCTGGACGGCCCGTCGGCGATGGGTGACTTCAGCTCGATGACCGAGGACGACTGGGCGCGCCGCACGGCCGAGTTCCGGCTGCTGCCCGGTGAGACCCTGGAGGGCGTGCTGGCCGGCTACGAGGAGGTGGCCCGCCGGACCGACGAGCTGGTGGCCAGCCTGCCGGACCTGAACGCCGCGCACCCGCTGCCCAAGGCCCCCTGGTACGAGCCGGGGGCCCAGTGGTCGGCCCGCCGGGTGATCCTGCACATCATCGCCGAGACCGCGCAGCACGCCGGGCACGCGGACATCATCCGCGAAGCCCTGGACGGCGCCAAGTCCATGGGCTGACCCCCTGACCCCCGCGTGCCGTGCCCCGCCACGGCAACGCGAGGTGTCTACTATGGCGCCCATGACGCAACCTGCACCGGCCGGATTCCCGGTCTCCACCGCGCTCGCCCTGCCCGGCATGACCATCGAGCAGGACCTCGGCGTCGCCTTTGGCCTGGTCGTCCGCAGCATGGGCGCGGTCAAGTCGATCGGCGCCGGGTTCAAGGCGCTGCGCCAGGGCGAGGTGACCCAGTACACGGAGCTGCTCGAGGACAGCCGCCGGCACGCGATCGACCGCATGATCGAGAACGCGCGGCTGCTCGGCGCCAACGCGGTGGTGGCGATGCGGTTCGATTCGTCCGAGATAGGCCAGCAACTCACGGAAATCGTGGCCTATGGCACGGCGGTCATCGCCCGCCCGGTCAGCTAGCCAGCCAGCCATGCCGGGGACATCGCCGCCGCCGGGCCCGCGGTCACCGGTCAGCGACGCCGACCGGGAGCGCCTGCTGGTCCTGCTCCGCGAGCACTACGCCCGGGGCCAGCTGGAACTGGACGAGATGAGCCGGCGCGTGGGCGTCGTCCTCGCCTCGGCGTACTCCGACGAGGCGGCGGCGGCGGTGACCGACCTCCCGGTGCTGGGCGGGACGGCGGCCGGTGACGCGCCGCCCGCCCGGGCCCGGCTGGGGCAGCGGCGCCGCCATGCGCAGCGCCTGCAGCCCGCGGCCGCGTGGGTGCCGACCCCGGAGAGATTCCGCGACCCGTCAACCCGGGCGATCACGCGGGTCTGGATCGACCCCGCCGACCTGAGCCGCCACTACGTCCCGGAGCCCGGCTGAGGCCATGCCGCCCCCGGCCCGGCTGGCCGGGCTACGCCATGATCTGGCCCCGGAGCTCTTTGAGTGCGGCGACGTAGATCTCGGAGAACGTGGGGAAGGGCTGGATGACATCGCGCAGCACCCCGAGCGGCACGCGGGCCCGGATGGCCAGCGTGGCCTGCTGGAGCCACTCGCCGGCCTCGGGGCCGAGCGCGTGCGCCCCGGTCAGCCGCTCACCGTCGCTGAGCAGGGTCATGAAGCCGTTGGACTCGGCGTAGTTGCGCGCGTAGGTAGCCGTCTTGGCCACGTCGGATAGCGGGATGGTGGCGCTGAACGCGGCCTCGGTCGCCCCCACCGAGGCCGCTTGCGGGTCGGTGTAGACCACGTCCGGTATCGCCTCGTAGTGGGCTTCGCGGGGCTCGCCGAGGATGTTCGAGGCGACCACCTCGCCCTGGTACTTGCCGACGTGGGTCAGCAGCCGTACCCCGGTGACGTCGCCGACGCCCCACAGCCGTTCGGCCACCTGGAGGTGAGCGTCGACGGGAAGGCCGGATCCGGCCACGGTCACGCCCACCGTTTCCAGGCCGATCCCGCTGGTCCGCGGGCGCCGGCCGGTGGCCAGGAGCAGATGATCGCCGCGCAGTTCACGGCCGTTATCGAGGGTCAGGACGTAGTCCTCGCCGTCGCGCGACGCCTTGGTGGCGCGCACCCCGAGGTGCAGCTCGATGCCGTCGGCCCGCAGCACCTCGCCTAGTTTCTCGCCCAGCGGCATGGGCTCGCGGGCGAGCACGTGCGCGGCCCCTTCAGCCAGGGCAACCTCGCCGCCCAGGCGGCGGACGGCCTGGGCCATCTCAGCGCCGACCGGTCCCCCGCCGAGGATGAGCAGGCGCCGGGGGACGGCCTTCATGCCGGTCACCTCGCGGTTGCTCCAGACGCCGTCCAGCTCGCGCAGGCCCGGGACGGGCGGCGTGACCGGATCGGCACCGGTCGCCAGGACGATGTGCCGGGCGGTGTGGCGGACGCCATCGACTTCGACCGCGCCCACGCCGGCCAGCTTGCCGGTGCCGCGCAGCAGGTCGATGCCCTTGGACGCCAGCCAGCGCTCCTGGCCGGTGTCGGAGTAGTCCGAGACCATGAAGTCCCGCCAGGCCAGCGCGGCCGGCACGTCGACCTGCGCGGTGCATGCGGCCTCCCGCGCGCCATGGGCCGCCTCGCCAGGGCGCAGCAGCGTCTTGGACGGGATGCACGCCCAGTAGGAGCACTCGCCGCCGACCAGCTCCCGCTCGACCAGGGCCACCCGCAGCCCACCGTCGGCCAGTTCGCCGGCACAGTGCTCGCCCGGCGACCCGCCACCGACGACGATGACGTCGTAGTCGCCGTTCATGCACCCGCTCCCGGCCCGGCCTGCCCGGCCTGCCCGGCTGCGGAAACATTGGTCACTGCCATGGGTCTCTCCTTCGCGACGAACGGAATGACAGCCGAGCGGGCCGGGCCTGGCCGGCCCGCCAGCACGCCGGGTCCGGTTACCGGCCCGGCAGGCGGGTGGTGATCTCCTGGAGCAGCCAGCCGTTGCCGTCCGGGTCGCTGAACGAGGCGAATGACCCGTAGCTCTGGTGGTCCGGCGCCGGGCCGGGCACGCGCCCCTCGGTCCCGGCGTGGTGGAACACCCCGCCGGCGTCGTGGAACACCTCACTGACGTCGGCGCCGTGGTCGATGAGCTCGGCCCGGGCCCCGTCGATGTCGTTCACCACCAACTGCAGGCCCTGGGCGGAGCCGGCCGCGGCCGAGGTGATCCCGCTCCCGAAGATGACCGAGCACGCCGAGCCGGGGGGCGTCATCTGGACCACGCGGAACCCCGCGTCGCCGGTGAAGTCGGCATCCTGGCGCCACCCGAGCGCCTGGTAGAAGTCCTTTGCCCGGTCCACGTCGGCCACCGGGATCACGATGACCTCGAGCCTCATGTCCACGACTTCCGCTCCCTCTGCCTGATATTCGTGGTTCCTGCGGTGCCACTGGGGCTGGCTCCGCTGTCCACACTCATGCCCCGTCCGGGCAAAGTCCAGACGTTGGCGGCGATGGCCCGAAATAGCTGGCTGGCGTTCGCGGAGTATTCAGCAGACCCGCAGCTGACCAGCCTCGCCCGGCCATGAATAATGAGGCAGGCCGCCCCGGCGAGCGGATCGCCGGATTGCGGAGGGATAGCGACCAGCATGGAATATCTCGTCACGATGACCACCCACGTCCCGGCAGGAACTCCCGAGGCGGCGGTCGACGACGTCCGCGCCCGCGAGGCCGCGCATTCGCGTGACCTGGCCGCCCAGCGGCACCTGCTGCGCCTGTGGCGCCCGCCGCTGGAACCAGGCGAGTGGCGCTCGCTTGGCCTGTTCGCGGCCGGCGACAGCGGCGAGCTTGAGACGGTCCTGGCCTCGATGCCGCTGCGCATCTGGCGGACCGACGAGGTCACGCCGCTCTCCCCGCACCCGAACGACCCGCCGCCGCAGGCCGGCGACCCGGTGCCCGGGCCCGGCCTCCCTGACCCGCCCGCCGCGGCCGGAGGCGAAGCCGCGGAGTTCCTGACCACCTTCACGGTCACCATTCCCGAGGGCACGCCCGCCGAGGCGGTCGCGGACGTCGATGCGCAGGAGGCGGACCGCGCGCGCGAACTCGCCGGGCAGGGACATCTCGAGCGGCTCTGGCGGCTGCCGGGCCAGGGACAGGCCCTGGGCCTGTGGCGGGCCCGCGATCCCGCCGGGATGCAGGCCATCCTGGCTTCGCTGCCGCTCGGGACCTGGCTGAGCGTGCAGACCACACCGCTCACCCCGCACCCCAGCGACCCCGGCATCAGCAGAAGCTGACGACACCCGCGGCCGGGCCTGGCCCGCGGCGGGCATCAGCGTGCCGGTGTCCTCGCCGCGGAACAGTTTAAGAAAGGGGAAGGAAAGGGGCCGGCGGATACACCGGCGCGGCGTTCACCGGGGCGCCGGTGTATCCGCTGGCGCCTCCTGGGCGCCGGCCTGCCCGACCGGGGCCTGGACGTCGTCGTAGACCCGGACCGCGGCCAGCAGCCCGTCCGGCCCCCGCTCGTAGACCCCGATCCCGGCCTGGGGCGGCAGGTCGTGGCGGCCCCAGCGGACGCAGTTGTACTCCACGGCGCAGCGCACGCCATCGTCGGTCACGGCGCAGTCCTGCAGGCCGATGCCGCCGCCCGCGCTGAAGCACTCGGTGAAGAACGAGCGGAGCTCGGCGGTGCCGCAGTGCGCGTAGTGCGGGCCGATGGGCTCGTGGTAGTACCCGTCGGGGGCGAAGGTACCCACCACCGCGTCGGCGTCACCGGCGGCCAGCGCGGCCTGGTAGCGGCCCACGACGTCGCCGGGACGGGCCGCCCCGGGCTCGAGGACCGGGGGCCTGACGTGCCGCCGCCCGTCCACCGGCCACTGGCTGCAGTAGGTGCGGAACACCACCGACCGGTCGTCGGGGGATTCGGCGACGACCGCTATCGGCCAGGCCACTTCCTGCCCGTCGGGGGCCACGTGCGCCAGCAGTTCCACCACGGCGCGCCCGCCGGCCACGGTGGAGGCCACCGTCTCGATCCGGGCGTGCAGCCCGGCCAGCCAGGACTTGTTCTGGCTGACGAACTGCCGCAGGTGCCGGTGGCCGCGGACCTCGCCGGCCCGGGGGTCGTAGATGACGACCTCCCCGGGCCACACGGTCTCCAGGGCGCGGGTGTCACCGTTGTTCAGCGCGGTGAAGTACTGCCCGACCGGATCAGCCTGGCCTGAGGCGCGCTTCTGCCTGCGCGCCAGCTCCACGGCACTGGCGAAATCCGGAAACCACGGCATCCCAACCTCCAGGCCCGGCGGGCTGTTTTCTCTAACGGTTTTGCCGCCCTCAGTCCTTCTGGCACCGTACTCATCCCCGGCGGCGGGGCAAAGAACGCGAAGGCCATCCGCCTCGCCCGAGCACGGCGAGGTGGAAGGCGACCAGGGTGTCTTCCAGGTCGGGCACGTCCTCGATCTGGCCCTGGCGGACCTGGGCGCGGACCAGCTCGGCGGTGGCGCCGGCCAGCCCGAAGTAGGCCTGGCTGGGAACGGCGGGCCAGTCCGGATGCTCGCGGCGGGCCCGGGTGTGCCAGGCCTGGTTCAGCTGCGCGAACTTGTGCAGCGCGGCCTCGATCCTCTCGACGGCGCGGGGCCCGGCCGCGGGCATGTCCACGTAGAAGGCGCGGGCGAAGGCCGGCTCCCGGGCCAGGAACTCCAGGAAGGCCGCGATACCCGCCCGCAATGCCTCCTCGGCGCTGGTCCCGTCGGGCAGCCGCCGGGCGGCGTCGGTGACCTGGTCGATCATCAGCCGGCCGCCCTCACGGGTCGCGGCCAGGAAGCAGTCTTCCTTGTCGGTGAAGTGGATGTAGAACGCTGCCCTCGACACCCGGGCGCCGCGCACGATGTCCGCGACGGTCAGGTCGGCGAACCCGGTCCGGGCCACCGCGGCGATGACCGCCCTCAGCAGCCGCTCGCGCTGAGCCGCGCGGACCGTCTCGGTGGGCAGCCCGTTACGCCCGCGGGGCAGCCCTGGCTCACCCTCGTGCGTGCGGGCGAGCGCACCCTCTTGTCTCACGGCGGTCATGCTCCTAAGCTAGCTTAACGCATTAAAGTACACCGCCGTACTTATGTGATTGCCCGGGCGACCGGGGATCACGCCGAGCAGAGAAGGCCGCCATGTGCGTGGTGAATGGCCCGCGGTTAATGATCATGGACGTCCTGGTCATGCCCGGGGCGTCCGGCACCGTGGTCTATGACTACGGCATCCTGCATCCGGCCGAGCCGCGGGCCCTGCACTGCCCCGGCGGGCGCACCGACGACGCCGGACATGCCGAGGACGTGATCACCGCCCACCTGGCCAGCGCGCCCGTGGGCACCCAGGCCGCGATCCTGGTGCGGGCCATGGCCGGCGACGGCATGACCGGCGCCGCTCACCTCTACGCGGTGGCCGAACGCGGCCAGGACAGCATCACCTGGCCTGTCTACCAGGGCATTCACGCCGTACCTCGCGGCGTGGCCAGCAATGCCCGCAGTGATGAAGCAGCACCGCCGGCCCGAGCGGGGCGGCCTCCGGATCCAGGATCGACGACGATTGCGAGGACCGCATGAGTGCGACTGCTACCGATCTGGCCCCGAGCCACCGCGGAAGGGGGAACTGGCTCTGGCGCCGCCAGCTGGATACTTATCCCGATACCGGGCCACGGGTGCTCTACCTGGCCATCACGGTGCTGGCCACAATCATGCTGTACTACGAGCTGTACGTGGTCGGCTCGGTGTCCACGCTGGTCCTGGCCGACCTGCACATGAGCTTCACGTTCTTCGTGGTCATCCTGGCCTTCGGCAACCTGATCGGCGCCTTCGGCTCGTTGTTCGCCGGGCTCGCCGACCGGCTGGGCCGCGCCAACCTCGTGGTCGGCGGGCTGCTGCTCACCGGCATCTTCACCGCGTTCATCATCCCCGCCACGACCAGCAAGTGGCCGTTCGGCATCGCCACCTTCGTGGTCGGCCTGGTCGAGGGCATCTGCCTGGTCGCCACCCCGGCCCTGATCCGCGACTTCTCGCCCGCAGGTCGGCCGGGCCACCGCCATGGGCTTCTGGACCGCCGGCCCGGTCGTGGGCAGCCTGATCGTCGCAGTGGTCGGCAGCGCCACCATCCCCGCGGTGGTGCACGATCCGGGGATCTGGACGCACCAGTACCGCATCTGCGGCATCGCCGGCCTGGTCGTGTTCGTGATCGCCCTGATCGGGCTGCGGGAACTGTCCCCACGGCTGCGTGACCAGCTGATGGTGACGATGCGCGACCGCGCGCTGATCGAGGCCCGGGCGAAGGGGATCGACATCGAGGCCGCGCTGCGGCACCCGTGGCGTCAGTTGCTCAAGCCCGACGTGATCATCTCGGCTATCGGCGTGTCGCTGATGCTGCTCATCTATTACACGGCCGTCGCGTTTGCCGTCATCTACCTGACCACGGTGTTCGGGTTCTCCGTCAAGGACGCCAACGGCCTGGGCAACTGGAACTGGGGATTCAACGTCATCGCCGTGATCCTGATCGGGATAATCTCCGACCGGTTCCGGGTCCGGAAGCCGTTCATGGTGATCGGCGGGGTGGTGGCCGCCGTGATGACCGTGGTGTACCTGGATGCAGGCGGGCCATCATCCGAGCTACTACACGCTCGCCATCATCCTGGCCGTGGGCTCGTTCTTCCTGGGCGTGGCCTACTGCCCCTGGATGGCCAGCTATACCGAGACCGTCGAGGCACGCAATCCCGCGCTCACCGCCACCGGCCTGGCCATCTGGGGCTGGATCATCCGGGTCACGATCTTCGTCGCGTTCCTGATCGTCCCGGCCGTCATCAACTCGGTCACGCCCCTGATCAGCTACGGGCCCACCGTGTCCGCATACGCGGCGCGCTATGGCAGCGAGATCACGTTCGCGCAGACCCACCCGCAGGTCGTGGCCACCGCCACCACCTACAAGACCCAGCTGGCCAACGCGCAGAAGTTCGCGCCCGAGCTGGCGGTGATCCAGGCCAATCCGGCCCTGTTCGCCAAGCTGGCCACCTACCCGAACCCGGCCGCCATCCCCCCGAAGCTGGTCGCGCAGGCCGTCGCCGCCGCAGGCGGGGGCGCCAAGGGGACCGGCATCCTCACCATCATCAGCGCCAACGGCGCCGCCATCCAGGGCGTCATCGCCGTGGCCCCCAAGCTGGCCACGGTCGCGCCGTACGCGGCCCAGCTGACCGCGCTGTCCAAGGTCCCGCCGCAGGTGTTCCCGTACCTGAAGGCCCACGCCGCCGCGGTCCAGAAAGCCGCCGCCCAGGCTCCCGGCCAGTGGAAGACCTGGTACTGGGTGTGTTTCGGCGGCATCATTGTCTTCCTGCTCACCATCCCGCTACTCCGGGGCCGCTGGAAGACCTCCGACGCTCGCCGGGACGAGGAGGAGCACGAGGCCATGGTGGCGGCCGAGCTGGCCAAGCTGAACGCCTGACCCGGTGCCGGTGACGGCCGGCGGGTAAGAGCCGCGCGAAGCTCCGGGTTACCGGCGCAGCGCTCTTACCCGGCCGGCCGCTGCCCGCCGTGGCCGCGCCACCGGCGGGCCGGACCCCGGTGGCCGGCCCAGGCCGGCGCGGCCCTGGTTCAGCCCCTCGTCGTCACCCGTTTCCGCCATGAGCCGCGATTAGCCCGTCCGTCTCACCGGCCCGGAGGTCCCCGGCGGGCAGCACCCCGTCGCCGCACGAGGTCAGGAAGGCCATGATCGCGGCCTCGGTCTCGGCGGGAGCGGGAAGCGCGGCCGGCTGCGCGGGGATCCCGGCCAGCTCGCCCTCCGCCTCGTAATAGGTGACCAGCCGGGGATCGATGTACGACGACCGGGCGACCGCCGGCGTGTCGCCGAGCGCGCGAGCCACCTCGCGGACGCTGGCGGCGATGACGCGCTTGCGGCCCTGCTCGGTCGCCGAGGGTGCCGCGTTCGCCAGGACCAGCGCCATCAGCACGGTGGCGTTCCAGGTCCGGAATTCCTTGGCCGTGAAATGGCCGCCGGACCGCGCGGCGATGTAGTTGCCCACCTCGCGGGAGTGGAGCCGGTGCCAGGCGCCGCCGTCCTCGTAGCAGAACAGGGCCTCATCGCCGTTGTCGGAGCGGGCCAGGGTCCGGATGGTGGGCTGGACCACCCGGTCCGTGACCTCGATGGTCCGCTGCTTGCCCGCCTTCGCGATGTAATCGAACAGGATGCTGTCCCGGGTGACCCGCACGTGCCGCTTCTGGAGCGTCGTGATGCCGTAGTGGTGGTCCAGCTCGGCGTACCTCTCCCCGCCGACGCGGAACAGGCCCAGGTCGATCAGCCGGACCATGCCGGCCAGGACCCGGTCATGGGTCAGGCCCCGGCGTCTCAGGTCCTGCTGGGCGGCCGTCCGCAGCGCAGGCAGTGCGCCGGCGAACCGGACCATGTGGGCGAACTTCTGCGTGTCACGCTGCTCGCGCCACAGCCGGTGGTAGATGTACTGCAGCCGGTCCCGGCTGTCCACGCCCGTGGCCTGGATGTGGCCCAGCGGCTCCGGTGAGATCCAGACATTCTCCCAGGCCGGTGGGATCCTGAGCGCGCGGATGCGGTCCAGGGTCTCCTCGTCCGTGATTTCCGAGCCCGGCCGGCCGAGATACCGGAATCCTCCCGGGATCCGCGCACGGGTGATTCCGGGGCCATGCGGGTCAGTGCGCACCAGCCCGGGCACCGCGGCCCCCTGCGACAGGCCATCGAGGGTCATGCCACCGAGCGTATGTGGCACTGCCGCCCCGCAGGCCAGCAGGTCTGGTAGCAAAGCGCTGCCGCCGAAGCAGCGCCAGCAGATCAGTCAACTTTTCAGTGACGTTCGTCGTGCAATAACTATGTGGGAAGTGCTGCGTGGTCGGTGATGAGCGAGGACGAGCCGCCCGACGTCGTCGGGCACGACCTTCGGGGCTGCATTCCGGTGGAGGTGCGCGCCTCCCCGGCCAGCCAGCCCATCCGGGTCACCCTGGCCGCCGGCAATGGGAACTGCGGCTCGTGACCGCCGGGGCCGGGCGGGCGGCGGGCGGCGGCAATCAGATTGCCGCACCAGCGTCCGGTCCGGTAGGAACGTCCCATGCTGCGCGGAGAAGTGGCCGGGCTGCGGGCCCGGGAGGATAGCGATGTCCCGATCCTGCATGCGGAGCTGTACGACGACGTGACGACCAGGGTCCGGGCCGATTCGCGGCCCTGGCGGCCGATCCCGGCCGACGCAGCCGGGTCGCCGTACCGGGTGGAAGGCCGGGACCAGGACAGCGCCGCCTTCTCGGTGGTGCATCTGGCCAGTGGTGAACTGGCCGGCGAGGCCCTCGTGTGGGGCATCGACCGGCATAACCGCTCAGCCCACCTGGGGATCTCCCTGCGGCCCGGCTTCCGCCGCCGGGGCCTGGGCACGGACACCGTCCGGCTGCTCTGCGGTTACGGCTTCGCCATCCTGGGCCTGCAACGGCTCCAGGCCGAGACGCTGGCCGACAACGCCGCGATGATCGCGGCGGCAACCCGGGCCGGATTCGTGCCCGAAGGCACCCTGCGCCGCGCGGCGTGGGTCAACGGGCGCTTCGCCGACGAGGTCATCCTCGGCATGCTGGCCAGCGACTGGCATCCGGCCGCGTCTTCGCCGCCAGGCAGCTGAGGTCAGGCGTTCGCCCGCTGGCCGCTTGCTGACTCACCCAGCGGATCGGCCACATCCAGTCCCAGCTCGGACCGGCGGCGGGCGGCGTGGCCCGGGCGGTTGGTGATGAGGACGTCGATCCGCTGGTCCATGAGGAACTGGTCGATCAGGAGATCATGGTCGACCGTCCACACCATGATGCCGACGCCGTTCCGGTGGCAGGTCCGGGCCACGCCCAGCCGCGCGAGCCGGTAGTTCACCGCAGCCCAGTCGGCACCGCAGGCGCGGATCCGGGACAGGGGAAACAATTCGCCGTGCCGGATGGCGGCCCAGTGGCGGCGCGGAACGCCCCGCAGGCTGCGTCCCAGCGAGAGTGCGGTGCGGACTCCGGGGAACGCCCGTTTGACCGTGGCGACCGAGGCATCTTCCAGGGTCGTGACCACGAAGTTCTCCGGGCCCAGGATCGAGGAGGCCATCTCGACCACGCGCTCCTCGTACCCGATCTCTTTCAGGTCGAGATGCCCGATGAGACGGCCTGCCAGGAGGGCCATCACCTCATCCACCCGGGGCACTACATATCCCAGGCGGTCGCAAAGTTCCTGGTACCCGAGCTGCGCCAGCAGCGGGCCGCCACGCCCGGCGTGGCCATCGTGATAAACGACCAGGACATTGTCTGCCGTCTGGCGGATATCAAACTCGGCGTACTCTGCGCTGCTGGTCAGCGTATTCAGGTAGGTTTCGTAGGTGATCGGTGCCGCGTCGTTTGAGTGGTCACAATGGGCGGAGATATGTACCACTTCGCTGGACTCTCCGGTGGGTGGCAAACAGCGTGCACTCTCTTGATCCAGTTCACATCTTTGGCCCGCCAGGCGGCCAGAAGGTGAACCCCAGCCTTCCGGGGAGAGGCATTAGCAGGAATCTCCACTACGCCGCCCGCGCTAATGCGCCGCGGGCATGCCGGGGATCGGGCGACAGGATAACCAGGTGATAGCCGACATCCGCGAACTCCAGCAGGCGTTCGACGACGCCGAGTTGCACGCCGACACCGACCGCCTGAACACCCTCCTGGCCGATGACTTCATCTCTATCGGTGAGCGGGGCTTCCAGCTTGACAAACGGCAGTGGATCGCCCGGCACGCTGATTTCGCGTACCTCTCCCTGGAGACGGCCGAACTGGACGTGCGCTGCTACGACCACGCCGCGATCGTGCGCTGTGTCCAGCGCAGCCGGGCCACCTGGCGTGGTGACGCGATGACGCTGGCCGTCCGGCTGAGTCAGGTATGGATCGAGCTGCCCGGCGGATGGCGGCTCGCGGGCATCCAGTTCAGTCCGCTCGACCCAGCCTGAACGCCCCATTTGCGAGGCCGCCTGATGTCGTACCCGGTCGGTGGCGCGGATCGCGGTCAGGGCAGGTGGATTGTGGTCAGGGCAGAAGGATGAGTGGTGACCCGGGCTGGCTGCTCTCCCGCCCGCGTGTCACGTCTGGCGCGGCCCAGGTGTCAGGGTGGTGACACCGGCGTCGAGGGAATGTGACCAATGAGCGACAGTGACTGGCTGGCCGCGGCGTTCGAGGAGCACCGCGCTCATCTGAGGGCCGTGGCGTACCGGCTGCTCGGCTCGGCGAGTGACGCAGACGACGCGGTCCAGGACACCTGGCTGCGGCTGAGCGGTGCGGACACCGGCGGGGTGGAGAACCTTGGCGGCTGGCTGACCACCGTCGTCGCCCGGGTCTCCCTCAACATGCTTCGGTCGCGCCGGCATGAGGAACCCGTCGGCGGCGACTGGCCCGATGCCATGGAGCCGGCGGCCGGGGGGAGCGCCAGTGCGGCCGCGGGGGGCATCACGCCCCCGGCCTGGCCGGCCGGTGATCCGGAGGACGAGGCGGTGCTCGCGGACTCGGTCGGCCTGGCCCTGCTGGTCGTGCTCGACACGCTCAACCCGGCCGAGCGGCTCGCGTTCGTGCTGCACGACATGTTCGCCATGCCGTTCACCGAGGTGGCGGCGGTGCTCGGGCGCTCGCCGGAGGCCACGCGGCAGCTGGCCAGCCGGGCGCGGCGCCGGATCCGCGGCGCGGCCAGCCCGGACCGGGCCGCCGACCTGGCCCGCCAGCGGGAGGTGGCGACCGCGTTCCTCGCCGCATCGCGTGGCGGCGACCTCTCAGCCCTGGTCGCGCTGCTGGACTCCGACGTCACGCTGGCCGGTGACGCCACGGTCGCCTCGTCCGGCCACCCGGTGCTGCTCCGGGGCGCGGACACGGTAGCCCGGGGCGCGGTCGCGGCCTCGGCCCGCTCCGGGCAGTCCCGGCTGGCCCTGGTGAACGGCTCGGTGGGCATCGTGTTCGCGCCCGGAGGCCGGCTGCAGGTCGTGCTGACCTTCGAGGTCAGCGCCGACCGCCGGATCACGGCGATCGAGGTCATCGGCGACCCGGTGCGCCTGCGGCAGTTGCGGCTGGCCGTCCTGCCGGACTAGGCCCCCGGCCCAGGCACAGGGCGGATCAGTTCCGGGCCGGCGCGCCTTCGGCGTGGGGCGCGGGGGCGGCGAGGGCCGCGTCGAGCAGGGCGGCGGCTGCGACGCCGGCTGCCGCGGCTGCCGACGGGTCGTGGTCCATCCGGGCGGCCAGGCCGCTGCCGTCGTAGAGCATGTGGAGCTGGGCGGCCAGGCCGGGGGCGTCAGGGACACCGGCCTCCTCGGCGAGACGGGTGAACAGCGACCGCACCCAGGCGCGGTAATCCGCGGTGGCCTGCTCAACCAGGTCGCCCGGGTGGGATTCGGCGCTGGCCCGCGCGAACGCGCAGCCGCGATAGCCGGGCTCGCTGAACAGCTCGGCCTGGACGTCGAACACGCCGAGCAAGCGATCGCGCGGGCTGTCATAGCGCTCGAGCGCGCGGCCGAAGCGCTGCTCCATGCTGGCGTGCCGGCTTTCCAGGTAGGCGCGGATCAGCTCGTCCTTGCTGCCGAACGTGTTGTACAGCGATCCCTTGGCCACGCCCGCGTGCTCGATGACGCGGTCGATGCCCACCGTGTGCACACCGTCTTCATAGAACAGCTCGTTGGCGGAGGCCAGCAGCCGCTCACGCGCTGACGGTCTGGCCGCGTTCTTCACAGCCATGTCGGTCATCTCCTTAGACAACTCTGTCTAGCTTATCGCTGCGCCCGTTCACAGGGAACGGGCGCCATGCCGGCTGCCGCTCGCGCCGCAGGGCGGCCGACGGCACGGGTGCGGGAGCCCAGCAGCCCGGGCAGGGCCAGCCCGGCGAGCAGGATGACCGCGGCGCCGTAGTACAGGGTGGTGTCCGTCAGGCCGACACCGTGCACGATGAGGAATCCAGCAGCCACGGCCGGAACACCCAGGCCCAGGTAGGACACGATGTACAGCAGGGACAGGACTCCCGCGCGCTCGTGGGCCGCGGCCTGGGGCACCACGGTCCGCAGGCTGCCCTGGAAGCCGCTGCCGAACCCGACCCCGCTGATCGCCGTGCCGGCGAAGAACAGCGGTGTGGACGCGATGCGCATGGCCAGCCATGGTGACGGCGGCCCCGGTGATCAGCGCGAGGATCCCGGTGAGCATCACGGTGCGGGCACCGGCGCCGCGCAGCACGATGATGGCGAGCACGGCGGTCAAGGTCAGGACGAACAGGCTCAGGCCGCCCAGCACGACGTTGTCGGACCCGGTCAGGGCGTGTACCAGCGAAGGGCCGAGTGCGGCGTAGAGCCCGCCCAGCGACCACACCGCGAACAGCACGGGGACGGCGGTCAGCACCGGGCCGCGCAGGGTCCGCGGCAGCCGGATTTCCGGCCGCAGCGAGGCGATCGCCCCCGGCTTGCGGGTCACGGTCTCCCGCATCAGGGCGACGCCGGCGGCCTGGAGCACGATGACGCCCGCGAGGGCCAGGTAGATGAGGTGCGTGGGGTCGGGCAGGTAGCGCACCGCCAGGGCGGACAGCAGCACGCCGGACCCCGTGCCCATGCCCGGGGCAATGGCGTTGGCGAACGTGCCGCGCTCGCGGTCGACGTCCAGCAGGCCCGCGCTGATCGCGCCGAGGGCGGCGCCGGTGGCCAGGCCCTGCACGACCCGGGCGATCAGCAGCTCGGGCACCCCGCCCGCGGTGGTGAACACGAGCAGCGAGGCGGCCTGCACCGCGAGCGCGGCCAGCAGGACCGGGCGCCGCCCGACGTGGTCGGAGAGCTTGCCCAAGGTCAGCAGTGAAGCGAGCACCGCCACCGCGTAGACCCCGAACACGACAGTGGTGGTGATCGGCGTGAAGTGCCAGCGGGCCTGGTAGATCGCGTACAGCGGCGTCGGGGCGGCCGATGCGGCGAGCAGCGCCACGATCAGCGACGCCAGCAGGTACAACGCCGGCCGCCCGGTCAGCCGCCACGGTCCGGGGTGCGGCGACCGGGGGCCGCAGCGGCACCTGGCCCGGGTCGGCCAGGCGGGCCGGGCGGGCTGCGACGGCCACCCCGCCTCGCGCGGGGGTACCCGTCGCCGGTGCGACAGTCATGCGGCCGGCGGTGCCGTCATGCAAAGCCATGATCAGTCCCCAGGTCGATTGAGTAGACAGGTCTGTTCAAAGAACAATAGACAGAGTTGTCTAATCAGTCAAGTCCTCTGGGGCGTCCGGGGCTGAGCCTGGTCCGGGGCTCCGCTCCCGAGGTAGTTGGGGCAGGCTCCGCTCCTGAGGTGATGGGGACGAGTTCTGCGTCTTGTCCCCCCGGTAACGGGCCGGCCGCCGACGTGCGGTGCTGCAGGCTCAGGCCGCGCCGGGATGGTGTGGATCAGGCCGAGACCAGGTGCAGACGAAGATCAGGGTCTCGCCCGGTGTGATGGAGCGCCCGGTCTGCGGCAGCGGGACCGGGGGCACCTGGCTCCGGCCAGGAGGTCGTGGGGGCGCGGGACTGGAGCCGGCCTGCGGACACCAGGAGGTTTCGGACCAGACCTATTATGCTTTTAGGTCCTAATGGCCGGGACGCTTGATTCTGGGCCCGGGCGCTACGGTCACCAGGGCGTGCCGGCCTCCCGGCCCGCGGCCGGGAATGCCATTCGCCGCGATCGGCAGCGTAGAGCGTGTATTACCTGGTCAAGGGGGAATATCAGGTGCTGGGGCGCACCACAGGGTGCCTGTGGTGAGGCCCTGGGTAGTGCACGTGACCGGCACCGGATCACCCTGCTCCGGCGTGCGCACAGTTGGGACCACGGTTGTGGTCCATTAAGGCGCTATTTCGGCGTTTTCCTGCGCTGCCCTTCAGGTCCCAGTAAGTTCCCCCGGGACAGGCGTTCCCCGTGCCACCGGACGCCGGCCCTCGTGGCTGGCTCCCGCTCGCAGGGTGAATGCGAAGCCTCGCGGACAGGAGTGGGATGCCCGCAGCGCCCCGTCATTCCAAGCCCCGGAGCACCAGGAAGCCCGCCCTTCGGGTCGGCGTACCGGTATTGGCCGCAGCGACGCTCGCAGGCGTAGCCGCGGCCTTCGTGTTCTTCTCGGGTGGATCGACCGGGAATGCTGCGGCCCGTACCTCACACAGCGTGATCGCTGTGACGAGCAAGACGTCGAGCCTGACCAGCGACGACGCCATGCTGGACATGCACCATGTGGTCGCCGCCCGGACTGTCCGTGACAACGTCCGGACCATCCGGCACAAGTACCTCGCCAGGCTCGCCGCGGCCCGGCTGGCGAAGAAGCAGGCCGCCCAGCAGGCAGCCAAGCAAGCCGCGAAGCAGGCGGCGCAGCAGGCCGCCGCCCAGCCGACCCCGACCCCCAGCCCGGCGGCGAGTTCCACCAGCAGCGGCTCGGATCCCGCCCATTCCTCCCTTGGAGTCTGCATCCGCAACGCCGAAGAGGGCGGCAGCTACGCCTGGGGACCCGGTAACGGCGGCGGGGCCTACCAGTTCCAGATCGGCACCTGGGAAAAGTACGGCGGTGCGGCCGGCGAGTTCGGTGTGGCGGGAGCGGCGTACCAGGACCAGATCTTCGACAACGCCATCAACGCCGGGGGCGCCTCGAACTGGACCGCTTACGACGGCTGCTGACGGCGCCGCAGGGGGCGTCGCCAGGGTCAGGCGCGGTTTATCTCGAGCCAGGTGATCCGCGCTGAAGAACCGTCAACCCGGCTAGGGTGGCCCCGGTCTGACTGTGTGATCCTGGCTAGGACCGCTCGACCGCCGAACACTGCCGGAGGGCCCAGTGACCGTCCCGCCCATGCCAAGCCGGGTCCCAGCCGGTGCCACGCCGGAGGGCGACGGGGTCGTCGTGGGGGACGGCCCCGTCCCGGTGGAGGCCTTCATCGACTTTCTGTGCCCGTACTGCCGGCGCTTCGAGCTCGCCTCGGGGCCGGCGCTGGCCGCCATGGTCACCGACCACCGGATCAGCCTCGCCTACCATCCGATGAACTTCCTCGACCAGGCCTCGACGACGCGCTACTCGACCCGCGCGGCCGCGGCCTCGGGCTGCGCCGCGGACCAGGACCGGTTCCTGGACTACATGCACGCGCTGTTCGAAAACCAGCCGCCGGAGGGCAGCGCCGGGCTGAGCGACGCCGAGCTCGTGGCCCTGGGCCAGTCCGTGGGGCTGACCCCGGGCTTCGCCGACTGCGTAAGCCAGGGGGCGTATCTGGACTGGCCACCGTACGTCACCGCCCGCGCCGGCGAAGCCGGAGTGGAAGCGACTCCGACCGTCCTGGTCGCCGGCGTGGTGGTCCCGGCGGACGCCGAGGCCATCACCTTCGCCGTCGGGCAGGTCAGCGCGCGGCCCTAACCCGCGGCTTCGAAGCGGGAACCCGGCCGGCGATCCCGGCGATCCTGGCTGGGCGGCGCGCACGACCCCGTGCTGGCCGACGGTGCCCGGGCAGCCAGCCGCTGACCAGCTATTGCCGGCCGTCAGCCGAGGGCATCCGCAGGCTGACCGGCGCGGGTCTACTACGCTGATCGTGGTCAGATGATGCCCTGACGCGGAGGTCGTAGCCTCCCGAACCGCTCCGGCTGATGGCTTCTACTCAGACCGCTGCGCAGGGAGGCCCTAAGCGTTGCCTGACCACACTGCTGACGATGCCGCGCCGCCGGGCCCAGACGGGCCCGGGTCACCGGGCGCTGACCTGGCCGTTGCCCCGCCCCCTGGGCCAGCTGAGGCGCGGCCAGCCCGGCGCAGGCTCCCCCGGATCGACCGCCGCGAGGTCGCGGCCATCTTCGTGGGCGGCGCACTCGGCACCCTGCTGCGGGCCGCGCTGGCCGAGGCGTTCCCGCACCCGCCGACGGCGTGGCCGTGGCCCACGTTCGCAGTCAACATCGTCGCGGCGTTCCTGCTCGGCTACTTCGTCACCCGCCTGCAGGAGCGGCTGCCCCTGTCCAGCTACCGGCGGCCGCTGCTGGGCACCGGGCTGTGCGGCGGTCTGTCCACGTTCTCCACCATGCAGGTGGAGATCCTCAACATGCTCGACGCCCACGCCTGGGGCCTGGCCCTCGGCTACATCGCGGCCAGCGTGGCGGCCGGCTACGCCGCGATCTACCTGGCCACCGCCCTGGTCCGGCGGGTACGGGTGCTCCGGTGAGGAGCCAGCCATGACCCTGCTGCTGTGGGCTGGTGTCATCCTCATCGGCGGGGCCGGGTCGGTCGTCCGCTTCCTGGCCGATGGCGTGGTGGCGTCGGCGGCCGGCCGTGACTTCCCCTTCGGCACGCTCGCCATCAACGTGTCCGGCGCGATGATCCTCGGGTTCCTCACCGGGCTGGCGCTGGGCCACGACCAGGCGCTGCTCGCGGGCACGGCCGCGGTCGGCTCGTACACGACGTTCTCGACGTGGATGTTCGAGACCGACCGGCTGGCCGAGGAACGCCAGTACGGCCGGGCCGCCGCGAACGTGATCGTCAGCCTGGTCCTCGGCGTCGCCGCGGCCGCGCTGGGCCGGCTGATCGGGACGCACCTATGAACGGGGACTGCATCAAGCTGACCAGCTACTTTGGCGAGCGCCACCGGGCTGGCGGCCGGTTCGTCGCGGATGCCCTGATCGACCTGTACGGACGGCAGGAGATGGCGGCGAGCATCCTGCTGCGGGGCACCGAGGGGTTCGGGCTCAAGCACCATCTGCGCACCGACCGGTCGCTGACCCTGTCCGAGGACCTGCCGCTCACCGCGATCGCCGTGGACACCCGCCCGCGCATCGAAGCGGTGCTGGCCCCGACGCTCGAGCTCAACCACACGGGGCTGGTCACCCTGGAACGGGCGCGGCTGCTGACCGGCGAGGCCGGCCTGGCCGCCGCTCCCGGGGACCTGCCCGCGTCGAGCAAGCTCACCATCTACCTCGGCCGGCAGGAACGGATCTACCGGGTTCCCGCCTTCGTGGCCGTCTGTGACCTGCTGCACCGCCGCGGGGTGGACGGGGCGACGGCGCTGCTCGGCGTGGACGGCACGGCCCACGGCCGCCGGGAACGGGCCAGGTTCTTCAGCCGCAACGCCGAGGTGCCCATGATGGTCATCGCGGTGGGTTCCGGCGACCGGATCGGGCGGGTCCTGCCCGAACTCGGCGCGCTGCTCCGCCGCCCGCTCGCGACCCTGGAACAGGTCCGGGTGTGCAAGCGTGACGGGCAGCTCCTCGCCCCGCCCGGCCCGCTGCCGGGGGTCGGTGAAGACGGCATGGCGCTCTGGCAGAAGCTCATGGTGTTCACCTCCGAGGCCGCCCGGCACGGCGGCCAGCCGGTGCACCGCGCCATCGTCCGGCGGCTGCGGTCCGCCGGGATCAGCGGCGCGACCACGCTGCGCGGGATGTGGGGATTCCACGGCGACCACGCGCCGCACGGCGACCGGGTTCTCCAGCTGGGCCGTCACGTGCCAGCGGTCACGATCGTGATCGACAGCCCGGAGCGGATTGCCGCGGCGTTCCCCATCGTCGACGAGCTCACCACCGAGCACGGGCTGGTCACTGCGGAGACCATCCCGGCCATGCGGGCGGCCGCGGGTGACCGGCAGCGGGGCGGCCCGCGGCTCGCCACCCATCACCTCTAAGGGAGCGATCCAGCCGGGCACGTCCTCAGCGGCCGGCCTGGGACCGATGAGGGGGGTCCGGGCGGACGCCCGCGTCCCGGCAGGCGCAGCACCTCTAAAGTACGGTCGCAGGTGCGGAGCCGAAGGAGGTCGGGGTCATATGGCCGGTCTGCCGCCCATCGACGAGCGGACCGTGCGTGCCACCCTGCGACCGGCATCGTGCTGCGCCGGGGGGACGGCCCGGTGAGGCAAGCATGGTGGGCAGGCGGCGGCACGGTGAGGCAGGCACGGTGAGGCAGGCACAAGTGAGGCACGCACAGTGAGGCTGCTCGTCGCCAACCGGGCGGAGATCGCGGTCCGCATCATGTCCACCGCGGCCGTGCTCGGCATCGAGACCGTCGCCGTATACCCGGACGACGACGCCGCCTGCGCCCACGTGGCCCGGGCCAGCGCCGCGGTCCGCCTGCCGGGCGCGGGACCCGCCGCCTACCTCGACGCCGGCGCGATCGTCGGGGCCGCCACCGCGTCCGGGTGTGACACCCTGCACCCGGGCTACGGCTTCCTGGCCGAGAACAGTGATCTTGCGCGCCGGTGTGCCGCGGCCGGTATCCGGTTCGCGGGACCCGCCCCGGAGGTCCTGGACCTGTTCGGGGACAAGACCGCGGCGCGGGCCCGGGCCGCTAGCCTCGGGATCCCGCTGGCCCGGGCGACCGACGGCCCGGCCGGCCCGGAGGAGGCACGGACGTTCCTGGACAGCCTCGGCCCCGGGGCGGCGGTGATGGTGAAGGCGGTCGCCGGGGGCGGGGGCCGCGGCCTGCGGCCGGTAGCCGGCCCGGCCGGGCTGGACGAGGCCTTGCGGCGCAGCGCCTCGGAAGCGGCCGCCGCCTTCGGCGACCCCGCGGTGTACGTGGAGGAACTGCTGACCGGAGCCCGGCATGTCGAGGTACAGCTGATCGGGGACGGCACCCGGGTGGCCGTGCTCGGCGACCGTGACTGCAGCCTGCAGCGGCGGCGGCAGAAGCTGATCGAGATCGCCCCGGCTGACCTCGGGGACGACCTGCGTGCCCGGCTGCACGAGGCGGCATACCGGCTCATCGGGTCGACCGCGTACGCCGGGCTGGCCACGGCCGAGTTCCTCGTCACCGGCGACCGGTTCGTGTTCCTGGAGGTGAACCCGCGCATCCAGGTCGAGCACACCGTGACCGAGGAGGTCACCGGCCTCGACCTGGTCGAGCTCATGCTGCGCATCACCGGCGGCGAGACCCTGGCCGACCTGGGCCTGGCTGACGTGGGCCAGGTGGACCCGGGCGTGGCCGGCGGGGTGGACCCGGGCCGGGCTGACCTGCACCGCGCCGGCCTTTCGCCCCCGGCCCGGGGCTGCGCCATCCAGGCCCGGGTCAACACCGAAACCCGGCAGCCCGACGGCACGATGCTCCCGGCCAGCGGGACCCTGACCCGGTTCCAGCCCCCGGCCGGCCACGGGGTCCGGGTCGACACCCACGGCTATCCCGGGTACGCGGTCAGCCCGCGCTACGACCCGCTGCTGGCCAAGGTGATCGCCACCGGCGCCGACCGCCGCTCGGCCGCGAGCCGGCTGCGCCGGGCCCTGGACGAATTCGGGCTCGCGGGCGTACCGGGCAACCTGGATCTGCTGAGCGCGCTGGCCGGGCACCTCGAGGACGAGGACCTCGACACGACCTGGGTCGACCGTCACCCCGGCCTGCTGCCCACCGCGGCCACCGCCCGGCCCGAGTCGGCCCCGCCGCCGGCGGCAGCGCCCGCTCCGTCCCCGTCCACCCTGTCCCCGTCCCTGCCCGCGGCGGCCCCGCCGCCCGCCGCACCGGCGGACGGGAACGAGACCGCCGTCCGCGCCCCGCTGCACGGGACGGTTGTGGCCGTGACGGTCCGCCCCGGCGACGAGGTCACACCGGGCCGCGAACTCCTCGTGCTCGAGGCCATGAAGATGGAACACGTCGTCGCGGCGCCCGGGGCCGGGATCGTCACGAGCCTGGCCGTGCAGGCCGGGGACACGGTCGCGGCCGGCGCCCTCCTCGCCACCCTCGACCCGCGGGACCACGACGGGCCCGGCGGCCCGGGACCCGAGACGGCCGACCCCGGCCGGATCCGCCCCGACCTGGACGAGACGATCCGGCGGCACCACATCGGCTCGGATGCCTACCGCCGGGACGCGACCGCCCGGCGTCACCAGGAGGGCCGCCGCACCGCCCGCGAGAACGTCGCGGACCTGGTCGACGAGGGCACCTTCGTGGAGTATGGGGCGCTGGTCATCGCTGCCCAGCGGCGCCGCCGGCCGCTCGAGGACCTGATCGAGCGGACCCCGGCCGACGGCCTGGTGACGGGCACGGCAGCGGTGGGCGGCCGGCCGGTCGCGGTGATGTCCTACGACTACACGGTGCTGGCCGGCACGCAGGGCATCCAGAACCACCGCAAGACCGACCGGCTGCTCGAGCTGGCCCGGCGGGAGCGGCTGCCGGTGGTCATCTTCGCCGAAGGCGGGGGCGGCCGGCCGGGTGACACCGACACCGCCGCGGTCGCCCAGCTGGACGTGCCCACGTTCCGGCTGCTCGCCGAGCTGAGCGGGCAGGTACCGCTGGTCGCCGTGGTCTCCGGGCTACTGCTTCGCGGGCAACGCGGCGCTGGCCGGGGCGTGTGACGTGATCATCGCGACCGAGGGCAGCAGCCTCGGCATGGGCGGCCCGGCCATGATCGAGGGCGGCGGGCTGGGCGTGGTCGCGCCCGCCGATGTCGGGCCGATGACCGTGCAGGTGCCCAACGGCGTGGTCGACGTGCTCGTCCCCGGCGACGCCGCCGCGGTCGCGGCGGCCCGGGCGTACCTGGGCTACGTCGCCGTCCCCGGCGACCCGCCGCCCGGCCAGGGCGCGCCCGCCCGGAGGCCGTCCCTCCAGGGCCCGCCCGCCACCCAGGGCGCGCCCGCCCGGAGGCCGCCCGTCCAGGGCCCGCGCGCGCAGAGCCCTGCCGACGGCCATGCTGATCAGCGGGAACTGCGCCACCTGGTACCGGAGAACCGGGTCCGCGCCTACGACGTCCGCCCGGTCATCCAGACCCTGTTCGACCGGGGGTCGGTGCTAGAGCTGCGCCCGCAGTTCGGGGTCGGCATCATCACGGCGCTGGCCCGGCTGGACGGCCGCCCGGTCGGGGTCCTGGCCAACAACCCGCGTCACCTCGGCGGCGCCATCGACGGGGACGCCGCCGACAAGGCGACCCGGTTCCTCCAGCTGTGCCAGGCCTACGGGATCGCCGTCGTATCCCTGTGCGACACCCCCGGCTTCATGGTCGGGCCGGAGGCCGAGCGGACCGCGACCGTGCGGCGCTTCGGCGCGATGTTCATCGCCGGGGCCCGGCTGACCGTCCCCCTGTGCACCGTGGTCCTGCGCAAGGGCTACGGCCTGGGCGCGATGGCCATGGCCGGCGGGGACCTGAAGGCGCCGCTGCTCTGCGTGGCCTGGCCGACCGGCGAGTTCGGCGGGATGGGCCTGGAAGGGGCGGTGCGGCTGGGCTTCCGCAAGGAACTGGCCGCGATCACCGACCCGGCTGGCCGCCAGCAGCGCTATGAGCAGCTGGTCGCCGAGTACTACGAGAAGGGCAAGGCGCTCAGCACGGCGGCCGCGTTCGAGATCGACGACGTCATCGATCCGGCGCAGACCCGTCACGTACTGATCGAGACCCTGGCCCGGACGAGGTCATGACCGGTTCCGGCGCCGTGGCGCCGGCCGGGGCCAGCGGCAGGATGAGCTCGAAGGACGAGCCGCCGCCGGGGGTGCTCCGCACCCGCACCGAGCCGTGGTGGGCGCTGGCGATGGCCTGCACGATGGCCAGGCCGAGCCCGAACCCGCCGGTCTCGCTGCGCCGCGGCGGGTTGGCCCGGGCGAACCGCTGGAAGATCCGGTCCAGGTCGGCAGGTTCGATGCCGGTCCCGGAGTCCGCCACGATCAGGGCTACGTGCCCGTCCCTGCGGCGGGCGCTCACCTCGATCTGGTCGCCGCTGCCGGTGTGCGCGATCGCGTTCTCCAGCAGGGCGTCGAGGGCCAGGGCGATGCGGTCCCGGTCGGCCATGACCGTCACGTCGGTGTCCGGCCCGAGCCGCCACTGGCGGGGCAGGTAACCCCAGCGCTCCAGCGCGTCGCCGAGGACCGATTCGACGGCGACGGGCTCCGGGTGCAGGAAGCCGGGGCTGCCGGCCGAGGCCAGCAGCAGGATCCGGCTGGCCATCCGCCCCAGCCGCCGCAGCTCCCCGGCCACGACCCGGGCGTCGCCGGCCAGCACCGTCTCGCTGGCAGCGTGCTCCATCAGCTCGGCGTGCCCGAGCGCCACCGTGATCGGCGTGCCCAGTTCGTGCGACGCGTCCTGCAGGAACCGGTGCTGCTCCTCCAGCAGCCGCAGGTTCTCCTGGGAGACCCGCTGGACCTCCCCCATCGCGGCGAGCCGCTCCTCCATCGCCGCCGCCCGCCGCTGCCCGTGCCACACCATGACCAGGAACATCAGCGCGATCAGCGGGACCTCGGCCAGGTAGTCGGCGTCCTGCTGGCCCTTGAGGACCTGCACCACGACGATGCCGCCGGTGGCCAGCGTGACCGCGGCGACGGTCAGGATGGTGGGCTGCAGCCGCCAGAGCCGCAGTCCGTAGATGGCGGTCAGGCTCACCCAGATGGCCAGGAACGGCACCGTCTGCCAGGCGGGCAGCAGCCGCATCGCCGCCAGGTTGACCCCGACGAACGCCACCCAGATGATGTCGAGCCGGTAGACGCGGCCCCAGCGGGCCACCCGGCTCCACCACGACATGCTTCCTCCACGATGGCCCGGCGGGCAATGGGCCGCCCGGTTCCCGCGCCGGGTGGCCGCCACAGCCAGCTGGCCAGGCGGGTCCCAGCCTGCCGCTCCGCTCATACTCAGTCAAACGCCACACTTGTGCGGAGGGTTCAGCCCTGAGCACCGGCCAGGGACCAGCCCTGGCCGACGGCCCCGCGGCCGCCGGCCGCAGGACCGGCCTGGGGTGGCCGGGTGACTGGTGAGGAATGAGGAGGCCAATGTGGTCCGGGTGTGGCTGATCCGCCATGGGCAGAGCGAATCCAACGCCGGGCTGCCGTCGCTGGACTGGCGGAACATCCCGCTGACCGACCTCGGGCGACGGCAGGCGGAGCGGGTCGCGGAGGTGTTCGCGGACCCGCCGCGGCTCATCGTCACCTCACCCTTCCTGCGGGCCCGGCAGACGGCGCAGCCCACGATCGACCGCTACCCGGAGGCGGCCTTCGAGGAGTGGCCCGTCCAGGAGTTCTCGTACCTGGGACCCCTCGGGCGGCCGACCACCGCGCACGAGCGCGCACCCGAGGTCCGGGAGTACTGGGAGCGGGCCGATCCGCAGTCCGCCGAGCCCGGCGCGGAGTCCTTCGCCGGCCTGACCGGCCGGGTCACCAGCTTCCTGGACCGCCTTGGCACGCAGGACGACGGGCCGGTGGCCGTGTTCACCCACGGCATCTTCATGCGGGCCGTGGCCTGGCACGTGCTGACCGGCGTGTCCGCCCCCGGGCGGGAGGACATGCGCTGCTTCCGTACCTTCACCGGCCGGTACCCGGTACCGAACTGCGGGGTTCTCGAGCTGCGGTACTACCCGGGCGAGTCGGCCCCGTCGCTCATGGGCGGATCCACGATCCACCTGCCGGCCAGCCTGGCGCCGCAGGATCCCGACGAGCGGCGGTCCGCCTCGCTGACCTGACCCCGCCGCCCCCGCCCCGATCGGGTCAATATCCGGCGCACGACGCGCGCCCAGGGCCGGGCGGGCGCCTGGGGCCGGGCGGAGGGCGAGCGCGGGGCCGGCGGCCGGGGGCCGGGCGGCCCGGGCGACCGGCCGGTAGGGTCGGTCCTCATGAGCAGCCCGGCGACCAGTATCCGGCTCATCACCATCGACGACACCGACGCGATCACCGAGCACATCGTCCGCGACCGCGAGACCAAGGGCCGGTGGGAGCCGGACTGGTCCCCGGACTACTACACCCTGGACGGGCAGCGCCGGCGCATCGAGCGGATGCTGGCCCTGCACCGCGGCGGCCAGTCCTGGCCGGCGGTGATTCTCGACGGTCAGACCGTTATTGGGCAAATAACCGTGCAGGAGATCCTGCAGCGGGCCTGGCGGAAGGCGTCCATCGGTTACTGGGTCGGGACCCCGCACCAGGGGCAGGGGCACGCCACCCGCGCGGTCGGCCTGGTGGTCCGGCTGATGACCGACGACCTCGGCCTGCACCGCGCGGAGGCGCACACCCAGATCGAGAACATCTCCTCCCAGAACGTGCTGCGCAAGAACGGGTTCCTGCCCATCGGCATCGTCCGGTCCCATATCTTCACCGGCGGGGCCTGGCACGACGAGATCATGTGGGAACGCCTGCTCGAGGAGTGATGTGATGTCCCGCACGCTGTGTGTCCTGCTCTGGGCGCAACCCGGGGCGCAGGCGGCCCTCACCGCGTACGAGGACCGGGTGCTGCGCCTCGTCCCGGATCATGGCGGCCGGGTGCTGCAGCGCGGCCGGGGGCGTGGCACCGACGGGCAGCCGGCCGAGATCCAGTTCATCGACTTTCCCTCCCAGGCCGCGCTGGACGCCTATATGGCCGATCCGCGCCGGACCGCGCTGGCGGCCGACCGGGACCGGGCCGTCGCCCGGACCGAGATCATCGACGTCGAACTGGTCCCGCTGCCGCCTCCGGCCTAGCCGGCCGGTGCGGCCCGCTCGGTCGGCGGGTCAGGCCGTTCCCCGGGAGTGTGCCCGGGCTTGAGGTGCTGGGCCTGGGACAGCCGGAGCGGCTCGAACGGCCCGCTGCTCTCCGCGGCCAGCGGCTCGCCGGTCACGCACACGTGGTCGCCGCCCTCGTCGAGCAGCACGACCCGCCGCACGATCAGCCGGTGCGGGCAGTCCTCCAGTACCGGCACCCCGCCGGCGCCGGGACTCACCCGCAGCCCCGCGAACTTGTCGGTCTTGTCCCCGGTCAGGGTCCCGAACCGCTCGGCCAGCGGAAGGTCGGCCGCGGTCAGGAAGTGGATGGCCAGGTGAGTCGCGCGCAGCCCCACCCGGTAGGTGTAGTTGGCCTTGGACAGCCACACGGCGTAACGGTCCGGGTTGATGCTGGACTGGGCGTGGAACCCGACCAGGCAGCCGGCCCGCTCGTGACCCTCGGCCGTGGTGACCACGATCAGCGGGTTGTCCAGGGACGACATGATGGCGGCGAACACGTCACGGGGCATCGTTACCTCGCTCATAGCGCAGGAACAGCGTGTCGCCGTCGCGCAGTACGTGCCGCAGGGCGAAGTGGGCCAGCGGGGCGCCCGGCGGCGTGACCGCGACCGGCAGCGGGTCCCCGCCCATCAGCGGGGCGATGGTCAGGCACAGCTCGTCTACCAGTCCGCACGCGACGAGTTCGCCGAGCCAGGTGGGGCCGCCTTCGCAGAGGACCACGCGGTAACCCCGCTCGGTCAGCCGCGCCACGGCCAGGTCCGGATCGACGCGGTCCCCGCCGGCCACGATGACGTCCGCTGCCTGGCGGGCCCGCTCCAGCCGGTGCGGATCGGCGGCGGCGCAGGTGATCACCAGGGTGCGGGCGTCCGGCGGCGCGTCCGCGAAGGCCCGGGCCGACCAGTCCAGCTCCAGCGACCGGGTCACCACGGCCAGCGGGGGTGTGGCCGGCCGCCCGGCCGCCACCCGCGCCGCGGCCCGTTCGGGCGGCAGCCGCACCACCCCGTAGCCTTCCGCGCGTACCGTCTCCGCGCCGACCAGCACCACGTCGGCCAGCGTGCGCATCAGCCGGAACAGCTCGGCGTCCGGGGCGGTGGACAGGTCACCGACCCGCCCGCCGATCGCCGCCGACCCGTCCAGGCCGCCGACCATGTGCGCCATGACCCAGCACCGGCCGTCGGGCCGGACGCGGGTGACCTGGGCGTACGGTTCCAGCGGGTCCGCGATCCGCGGGCCGGGCTCCAGCATCCGCATTCCGCTCATGGTGCGTCCCTGCCTGATCCGGAGCGGTCCATCCGGGCCCCGTCGGCCCGGGCGGCGTCGGCCCGGGCGGCCAGCCAGCGGTCCTCGGCCGGGTAATCCAGCAGCCGGGCGAAGTAATCGTCTGCCGGGCCGGGGATCAGGTCCGCGTCGTCCCCGCCCCGGGCCGCGGCGGTCAGCCAGTCCACCTCGGCGGCCACGGTCGTGGCGTAATCCCCGGCCGGGGTGTAGCCGAGCGCGGCGGCGGCCGTCATGTCGAGGACGATCGGGTGCGGCGCGTCCCACGGGTGGCGGCCCAGGGTGGCCTGACCCGGCGGCTCCTCTCCCCCCGCCCTCCCCGGCTTGTCCGTCCTCGCGGCCGAGCAGGATTTCCTCCCAGGTGTGCCCCAGGTGAGCGGCGATGGCCCGGGACATGTCCAGGGCGCTGGGCGCGTCCGGGTCGGCAGCGTTCAGGATGCGCCGCCCCGGACGGCGCGCGGCCAGCTCGATGAGCGCGGCGATGTTGGCGGCGGCCGTGGGGTGATCCACGCCGGCGCCCCGGCGGGCCAGGAACAGCACGGGCCGGCGGTCGAGCACCCGCTTGACGAACATCCACTCCCGGGGCTGGCGTGATCCCGGGCCGTGGATCTTGGAGGGGCGCAGCACGGTGACCGGGACGCCGCTGTCCAGCAGCACCTGCTCGGCCGCGACCTTGGCCGCCGGGTACCCCTCCGCGGTGCGATGGTCGCCGTACCCGGGGGCCACCGTGGGCTGGTCTTCCCGCACCGGGCCGCCGAAGTCGGGCCTGACCGGCGAATTGGAGTGGTGGCCGGCCGCGTCGGCGTACACGGCCTTGCTGGAGATCAGCACGGTCGAGGTGGCCTGACGGGCCAGGGGCAGCAGCTGTTCCGCGTCCCCGGCGGTGTAGCAGACGCAGTCCACCAGCAGGTCGGCGCCGGGGCCGAACACGGCCCGCAGCTGCTCTTGATCGCCACGGCCGGCGGCGGTGAACCGGCCGCCCGACGCGGCGATGTCGGGGGGCATCCGGGCCGGGTCACGCCCGGTCAGCTCGACTGACCACCCCGCGGCCAGCAGCCGCCGGGCGGCGGCCCGCCCGATCGCCCCGGTCCCGCCGACAATGACCGCCCGTCCCACTCCGGCACCGTACCGCGCCCGGCCCGCCCGGCCCAGGGAGAGGGCCCGGGGCGTCGAGCCCGGCTACACTGGGAGCATGACGCGAGGCATGGGGTGGTGGCAGCCGCAGTAAGGCGGCAGCTATCTCATGTTCCGATGGCCCGCCTCTGGCGGGCCAGTTTCGTCTCACCGGCTGGTCGCGGCCGGAGGCCTGTTCCCCAGGAGGCCCCCGTGCCCACCAGTACCCCGCCCGCCAGCACCCTGCCCGCCAGCACCCTGCCCGCCGGTACCCTGCCCGTCAGGCCGGACCGGGCCGCCGGCTCAGCCCGGCCCGCACCGCCTCCCGGTGACCCGGACGGATCCTCGCTCCAGGCGGCCCGCCGCCGCAGCGCCGCCCTCGAAGACGCCATCGCTGAGGATCCTGGCCAGTTCCGGGTTCTCACCGGCGACCGTCCCACCGGCCGGCTGCACGTCGGCCACCTGTTCGGCACCCTGCTCAACCGGGTCCGGCTCCAGGATCTCGGGGTGCAGGTCATGGTGCTCATCGCGGACTACCAGACGATCACCGACCGGGACGCTCCGCAGTCCCTGCCTGGCGACGTACTCGGCCTGGTCGCCGACTACCTCGCCGTCGGCATCGACCCGGACCGGGCCACGATCTTCGCGCACAGCCAGATCGAGCCGCTGAACCAGTTGCTGCTCCCGTTCCTCAGCCTGGTCAGCACGGCCGAGGTGGGCCGCAACCCCACCGTGAAGGAGGAATTCGCGGCGACCGGTGGCTCGGCGATGAGCGCCCTGATGTTCACCTACCCGGTCCACCAGGCGGCCGACATCCTGTTCTGCCACGCCAACCTGGTCCCGGTGGGCAAGGACCAGCTTCCCCACCTGGAACTCACCCGGACCATCGCCCGGCGCTTCAACGACCGCTACTCGCCGGGGCAGCCGTACTTCACCGCCCCGGACGCCCTGCTCAGCGAGGCCCCGCTGCTGCTCGGGACCGACGGGCAGAAGATGAGCAAGAGCCGCGGCAACGCGATCGCGCTGGCCGCGAGCGACGACGAGACCGCGCGGCTCATCCGCGGGGCCCGCACCGATGACCAGCGGGCCATCACCTACGACCCGCAGTCGCGCCCGGCCGTCTCCAACCTCGTCCAGCTCGCGGCGCTGTGCCTGGAAACCAGCCCGGAGCAGGTCGCGGCCGGGGTGGGTGACGGCGGCGCGGCCGCGCTGAAGCGGCTGCTCACCGAGGCGCTCAACGAGCGGTTGCGGCCGATCCGGGCCCGCCGGCGTGAGGTCGCGGCCGATCCCGGCTACCTGCGCCAGGTGCTGGCGGACGGCAACGAGCGGGCCCGGGCCCTGGCCGGCCAGACCCTCTCCGACGTCCAGGCCCTCATGCACACCCGCTACTGACGCACCCGCCCCCGGCCCTCGGGCCCGCGGGCGGGGCCGGGTCTCAGGAGGGGAGGAGGCGGGTGGGGAGGGCGGTTTCCTCGGCGGTCCCGTCGGGGCGGCGGGTGATGTGCCAGGTCTGCGCGCCCTCCACCTCGGTGATGCAGTCCACCAGCTCGGTGCCCTCGAAGACCAGCCCGGTGCCGTCGTCGGAGGCGTAGCCCTCGGGGAGGGTGCCGTCCCCGATGAGCCGGTCGATGGCCGGCCGCCGCTGCTCCTCAGAGTCGTGGTGCGGGCTGTTGGAGTAGGGCAGGAAGCCGAGGCCGTTGGTCACCGGCTGCAGCGGCAGCCCGAACGAGTCCGTGGTGCCGCCCTCGAACCAGCAGATCGACCCGGCGGACACGCCCATCAAGACCACCCCCGCCTCCCAGGCGGCCCGCATGGCCCGGTCCACCCCGTGCAGCCGCCACAACGCCAGCAGGTTGGCCACACTGCCCCCCATCACCCACACCACGTCCTGGGCCAGCAGGTGCCCGGTGATGTCGGGGACGTTGGGCTCGGCGAACAGGGCCAGGTGGCTGGGCCGCCAGCCCGCGCGGCCGAACGCCGAGTACAGCGCGGTCAGGGAGTCCGGGGCGTCGCCCACGGCGGTCGCCACGATGCAGACCCGGGGGCTGTCGCCCGCCCGGGCCAGCGAGGCGGCGTGCCCGTAGGCGGGGCCGAGCCGGTAATCACGGGGCCCGTGCCCCGCGGCCTGGAAGCCGATGCTGGTGGCGATGATGGTGGGGGTGCGCGCGGTCATCCGGTGATTATGGCAACTGATCGCCCGGTTCGCGGAGCCTGCTCAGCCGGAGCCGGGTTCGCGGCCGGCTGGCTCGCGGCGGCCCAGCAGGTTCATGGCCACCAGGGACAGCACGGTCTGGTCATCGGAGTTGAGCAGTTCACCCTGGGTCCGCACCAGTCCCCGGTCGGGCTTGGAGCGGGACAGGCGGGCCTCCACGATCGTGGTCCGCAGCCGCAGCTGATCACCGGGCCGCACCGGCGCAGGCCAGCGCAGCTCGTCGATGCCGGGCGACGCGAGGCTGGCCACCCGGGACAGGTAATGGTCCGCGAACAGCCTCATCAGCAGGCCCGCCGTGTGCCAGCCGCTGGCGATCAGGCCGCCGAACGGCCCGGTCGCGGCGAACCCGGGATCGATGTGGATGGGCTGCGGGTCGAACCGCCGGGCAAATTCGAGGATCTCCGCCTCGGTGACCGTCAGGTACCCGTACTCGTAGACCGCACCCGGCAGGTAGTCCTCAAAATAACGGTCTTCTCGCGCGACCCGGAAGTCGCTCGTGCTCAGGGTCCTGGTGGGCGTGGAGCGGACGTCAGGCTGGGACATGCTGGCCAGCATGGCACGCGGCGGCCGGGCCTCACGAACGGCCGGCCCCGCTCCCGGGCCTGGCCCTGACTCCCGGGCTGCCCCCACCGGGGGGCCAGCCCCCTGCGGGGCCGGCCTTTACGATGGGCGGCATGCCGAGGACGCCATGAGCCCCCAGATAGCCACCGCCGACACCGTCGGGCGCGAGGACCTGCTCGATTTCGTCCGCAGCCGGCACCACGTGGTGCTGGTCACCACGAAACGGGACGGGTCCGCCCAGCTTTCCCCGGTCACGGCGGGCCTGGACGACGAGGGCCGGGTCGTGATCGCGACGTACCCGGAGCGGGCCAAGACCCACAACGCCCGCCGTCACCCGCAGGTCGACGTGCTGGTCCTGTCGGACGACTTCGGCGGCGCCTGGGTGCAGCTCAGCGGCACCGCCGAGGTGCTCGACCTGCCCGAGGCTGTTGAGCCGCTGGTGGAGTACTTCCGGTCGATCGCCGGTGAGCACGACGACTGGGACGAGTACCGGGCGGCCATGCAGCGCCAGGGCAAGTCGCTGATCCGGGTCACGATCGAGCGGTGGGGGCCCATCGCCACCGGCGGGTTCCCGGCCCGCCTCGCCTGACCCCGCTGATTCAACCTCGCTGATCGATCCGGTGACCGGGCGCACTGACCAGAAGATGGCCCGCACTCTTCCCGCCTGCGTTGCCTTCCCTCTGGGATGAACTGACTTTTCCCGGATTCGGTTCGCCGGAACCGGACAAGACACCCGCCCAGGCGCACGTCGCACGGGAAATGTCGCCGGGACCCGATAACCCGTGGACCGCGGCACGGCCGCTGCCTACTGTGCTGGGCGTGGATGACGATCCGGAGTTCGCGAGGCTGGTCGCCGAGGGCGAGGCGGTCCCGGTGGAAGGCTGGGATTTCTCCTGGTTCGACGGGCGGGCCACCGAGGAACGCCCGTCGTGGGGCTACGCCCGGATGATGGCGGAGCGGATGGGGCGCGCCGGTGCGGCGCTCGACATCCAGACCGGGGGCGGCGAGGTGCTGGCCGCGATCCCTCAGCCGCCGCCCGTCCTGGCCGCCACCGAGTCGTGGCCGCCCAACGCCGAGCTGGCCCGGCGGAACCTGGCCCCGCTCGGCGGCCGGGTGGTGCAGGTCGCCGACGGCGCCGGGCTGCCGTTCCCCGCGGACTCCTTCGACCTCGTGGTGAGCAGGCACCCGGTCGAGCTGGTGTGGCCGGAGATCGCCCGGGTGCTGCGCCCGGGCGGCACCTTCTTCTCCCAGCTGGTGGGGGCGGGCTCGAACCGGGAGCTGACCGAGTTCATGATGGGCCCGCAGCCGGTCAGGCCGGGCCGCAGCACGGACTGGGCCCGGGCCCAGGCCGAGGCGGCTGGCCTGGTGGTCACTGATTTGCGCGAACAATCGTTGCGGACGGTCTTCAATGACGTCGGGGCGGTCGTGTACTTCCTGCGGAAGGTGCTGTGGACGGTGCCCGGCTTCACCGTGGCCGGGTACCGGGAGCCCCTGCGGCGGCTGCACGAGAAGATCCGGTCCGAGGGGCCGTTCGTGGCGCACGCCCAGCGCCTCCTGATCGAGGCCCGCAAACCCTCCGGGGCGGCCAATGCCGCGAGGGCAGGCGCATGAGGGCCTAGTCGAGAGGATCGTGCCCCGGGGTGGGGCAGGACCGGGGGCGGGCGGGGAGGGGCTGGCGTCAGGACCCGAGGTAGGCCAGGACGGCGAGCACCCGGCGGTGCTGGGCGTCGTCGGGCGGCAGGCCGAGCTTGGCGAAGATGCTGCTGATGTGCTTTTCCACCGCGCTGGCGGAGATCACCAGCCGCTGGGCGATGGCCGTGTTGGAATGGCCCTCGGCCATCAGGGCCAGGAGTTGCCGTTCACGCGCGGTCAGCGCCCCGAGGGCCTTGTCCCGCCGCTGCCCGGCCAGCAACTGGGCGATGACCTCGGGGTCGAGCACCGTCCCGCCGCGGGCGACCCGGTCCAGGGCGTCCAGGAACTCCTCGACCCTGGCGACCCGGTCCTTCAGCAGGTAGCCGACCGCGCCGGAGCCGTCCGCGAGCAGGTCGGCGGCGTAGGACGCCTCCACATACTGGCTGAGCGCCAGCATGGGGGCGCCAGGCAGGTGCGAGCGGGCGGTGATCGCCGCGCGCAGGCCCTCGTCCGTGTGGGTCGGCGGCATCCGCACGTCGACGACCGACACGTCCGGGCGGTGCCTGAGCACCGCCTCGACCAGGGCGGGGCCATCACCGACCGCCGCCACCACCTGGTGACCGTCCTCGGCGAGCAGGCGGACCAGGCCCTCGCGCAGCAGCACCGCGTCGTCGGCCACGACGATCCGCAGCGGAGCGCGGGCCGCGCGGTCCGGCGGCGGCCCGGGCGCTGCTTCCCGCGGGGTCAGCAGCACGGCAGTTCCGCGGTGATCGTCGTCGGGCCGCCGCGGGGACTGGTGACCCGCAGCCGCCCCCCGGCCGCGTGCAGCCGGTCGTCCAGCCCCCGCAGTCCGTGTCCCTTGTCCAGCGCCGCGCCGCCCACTCCGTCGTCCGTTACCCAGGCCCGCAAGGTTCCCGCGCTGTGGCGCAATCCGATCACGCACCGGTGGGCGTGGCTGTGCTTGGCCACGTTGGTCAGGGCCTCGGCGATCACGAAATAGGCGGCCGTCTCGACGGCAGCGTCCAGCCGGTGGTCCAGGGGGCCGGCATCGAGCTCAGCGGGCACGGTGGAGCGCGCGGCCAGGGCGGTAATCGCCGCACGCAGGCCGCGGTCGACGAGGACCGGCGGGGCGATGCCACGCGACAGGACCCGCAGCTCGTCCAGCGCCTCCTGGGTCTGCACGATCGCGTCGGCGAGCGCCTCCCGGACCGCCTCCGGCCTGCTGTCGAAGTGGTGCTGGGCCCGGCCCAGTTCCATCGCCAGGCGGACCAGCCGCTGCTGGGGCCCGTCGTGGATGTCGCGTTCGAGCCGGCGCAGCGCGGCCGCCTCGGCCGTCACCGCGGCGACGGTCTGCGCGCGGGCGGTGTCGCGTTCCTGCTCCAGCCCGGTGATCCTGCGGATCAGCGGGGACGCGTCAGACAGCAGCGCCTGCCCCAGCCCCGTCTGGACGGCGATGCACGCCCGGGTCACCAACGGCAGCGTGACCAGGAGCAGCAGGCCGACCGTGGTCCCGAAGGCGGCCCGCTGGTCCGGCGACGTCAGCCCCAGGCTCACGGCGATGTGGGACTGCGCGCTGCCCGCGGACAGGGTCATGGGCTTCATGGACCGCAGCGACCCGGCCGTCGCGTACTGGTAGCGCAGGGCGGCCGTGGCGGCACCGAGGCCGACGAACCACCACAGCCCCGTCACCACGGCGGTGACCAGGGCGACCGGGAGCACCACCACCGCGTGCGCCACGTCGAGCCACCGCCTCAGGTCGGACGCGGCGGGTGCCTGGCCCGGTCCCGGCCGCCGGCCCGCGCCCGGTGCCCCGGCGGCCGGGGAGCGCACCGTGGCGATCCGCCACCGCTCCAGGCCGGCGAACCACCGGGCCGGGGCCAGAACGCTGGCCACCACCGGCGACCTGCGCGGCAGCAGCAAACCGGCCGTCGCCACGCACAGGCCACCCAGCACCAGCAGCAGGCCAGCCGCGGCGGTCACCGGCGCCGTGAGCAGGTACAGCGAGTCCACGAGCGTGCGACGCCCCACGCGGACCAGGAACCTGGCGCCCGGCTGCCACCAGCCCCGGACCGTGGAGGGGAACGACATGGTCATGGCCCCAGCCTAAAGCCGCAGACCTGGGGCGGGCCGGACGCGCAGACCGGCAGGTCAGGCGTCACGGCGGGCGAGCGCCCAGGCCCCGGCCGCGAGCGCGGCCATCGCGTACCCGCACAGCAGGCCGAAGGTCAGCCCGGGTGACAGCAGGTGCCCGACCGGCTTGACCGCGATCAGCGAATTCCGCATCGTGTCGGGCAGGAACTTCTGGGCCGTGTTCCGGAGCGAGTTGCTGAGTGAGAACAGCAGCGGCAGCACGAACACCATGCCGACCAGGGCACAGATGGCGCCCGCGGTGTGCCGGATGATCGCGCCGAGGCCCAGGCTGATGAGCGCGATCAGCGCCGGGTAGGCGCCGGCCATCGCCACCGCGCGCAGCACGCCGGGCTGGCCGAGCGTGGCGTGGGGGGCCGGGGCCTTCAGCATGGCCTGGCCGGCGAGGAACGCCGCGAAGGCGGAGATCTCCCCGGCCGCCAGGGTGACCGCCCCGAGCACCGCTGCCTTCGCGGCCAGCACGAGCGGACGCCTGGGCGCCGCGGCGAACGTGGCGCGGATCATCCCGGAGGAGAACTCGGTCGTGACCGCGAGCACGCCGAGGACGCCGAGCAGCAGCTGGCCGAGCACGAGCCCGAGGAAGGCGTCGTAGGTGGGGTCGAAGGACGCGCGGCCGGCGGCGGACATCTGCGCGTAGTTCTCGTTTTTCAGCACCAGCATGGCCAGCCCGATCATGGCGGCCGCGAAGACGGCCAGGATGTACCAGGTGGAGCGGACCGTGCGGAGTTTCCGCCACTCCATCCGGGCGACGGTGCGGAAACCGTAGCTGGCGCGGGCCGGGCTGGCGTCGCGGTGGCGGAGCGTCGCGGTGCTCATCACAGGCTCCCTGAATAGTCGGTGACGCCCTCGGTCAGCTGGAAGAACGCTTCTTCCAGTGAGCTGGCGCGGGCGGACAGCTGGGCGACCGTGGTCTGCGCGAGCAGCCGGCCCTGGCCGATCACGATGAGCGCGTCCGCGGTGTGCGCGATCTCGCTGATCAGGTGGCTGGAGACCAGCACCGTCCGGCCCTGGGCGGCGAGGTTCTTCAGCAGGTTGCGGATCCAGCGGATGCCTTCGGGGTCCAGGCCGTTGACCGGCTCGTCGAGCAGCAGGACCTGCGGGTCGCCGAGCAGGGCGGCGGCGATACCCAGCCGCTGGGACATGCCGAGCGAGAACTTCCCGGCCCGGCGGTCCGCGGCCTTCTCGATGCCGGTGATGGCGAGCACCTCGTTGACCCGCCGCCGCCCGATCGCGTTGCTGGCGGCGAGCGCGGCCAGGTGGGCGCGGGCGGTGCGGCCCGGGTGGAACGCCTTGGCCTCCAGCAGCGCGCCCACCTCGCGGAGCGGCCAGCGCAGGTGGCCGTAACTCTTCCCGCCGATCCTGACCTGTCCCGCGTCCGGCCGGTCCAGGCCCATGATCATGCGCATCGACGTGGACTTTCCCGCGCCGTTCGGGCCGAGAAATCCGGTCACCGTGCCAGGGCGGACATCAAAGCTCAGGTTGTCCACCGCGAGCGTGGACCGGTAATGCTTGACGAGGCCGCGTGCCTCGATCATCGGAACCTCCAGTGGCTGGGCTGCGGTGGCTGTGTTCTTGCCGCTGGGGCGGGACCGGGCCCTCGTGGCGCGAGCAGGCTGTCGTCTGCAGCCGCCGTCAACGCTACGAACTGGGCATCTGCCGGGGAACGTGGTGGGCACCCGTCTTCCTGGTGGGGTTACCCACAGGACGCTCGATGATCTTTGTGCCCGGCCGGGGTGGACGTCGCAGCCTGAGACCCCGCCTCAGCCCGCCGTTTGTAGGATCAGGGCTGACCAGTTGCGCCGCTGACCAGTTGCGACCCGGTCGGGGCCCGGCCTGCGCGGCTGAGCCCGTGCCGCGATCGATGCCGGAGGGGACACCCATGATCTTCATCGTCGTCAAGTGGACCATCAAGCCTGAGCGCAGCGGCAACTGGCTGGCCGAGGTGGAGGAGTTCACCCAGGGCACCCGGTCCGAGCCGGGCAACATCTTCTTCGAGTGGTCCCGGAGCGTGGAGAATCCGGACCAGTTCGTGCTGGTCGAGGCCTTCCAGGACGATGCGGCCGCCGCCCACGTGAACTCCGATCACTTCAAGAAGTTCGTGGCCTGGGCCCCCGACTACGTGGACGAGTCGCCGCAGATCATCAACGCCACGATCCCGGGCACCGACTGGTCCAGGATGTCCGAAGTTACTCCACGGTAATCCCGGCGTGCTCGGCGAGCAGCGGGGCCAGCTCAGCCAGCTGGGCGGCGGTGATCGTCGCCCCCTTCAGCGCGCCCGGGGTGATGATGATGCCCAGCTCCGCGCCGCGCAGGTCCACGTGGTCCAGGGTGGCCTGGCTGAAGTCGGTCTCGTGGAGCTGTGAGCCGGGGAACTGGCAGCGCCGCAGGGTCGCCCCGCCGAAGTCCACCTCGCGCAGCGTGCAGTCCTCGAACGTCACCTCCGTGAGGGCAGCCGCCCGGAAATTCACCCCGTGCAGCTTGCAGCCGCGGAAGGTGACCTGGCGCAGCCGCGACCCGTGCGCGATCACCCCGGCCGCGACCGACCCGATGATGGTCGCGTCGATCCAGTTGCTCTCAGAGAGCTCGATGGCGGTCAGCCGTACCCCGCGGAGCCACACATCGTTGAACCGGGCCCGCCGCAGCCGACCGCCGGCGATGGTGACCTGGGTGAACGCGCATTCCATGAACCGGCTGCCGCCTGCCCGCGGCGCGTCGAGGTCCAGCCCGTCGAAATGGACACCCTCGTAGTCCTCGTCGGGGACCAGGTCACCCTGGTGCCGGCTCAGCGAGCTGGCGTACGGCAGGTCGGCCAGCCGGTCGGACAGGCGGTGAGGGGGCACCTGACCACCCTACGGACGCCCGGCCCGCCTGGCACCACGTACCCTGGGCCTCAGGACGGCAGGCGCCGCGGGGTTCCTGCAGGGGACGTCCGGGGGGGCAAATCCATGAGCAAGATTTCGCCGGGGGTACTGTCCGAGGCACACGAGATCCTCTCGCCGGAAGAGTGGCGGCAGCTGGGCCGGGAGCGGCGCAAGTTCGTGCCGAGGTCCAGCCACGCGGAGTGGTCGCCGCCGCCGGGCCGGCCGGATCCCGTCGCGATCCTGGAAGAGCAGGCCAGGAGCCGGGTAGCGGACCTGGTGCCCATCCGGCACGGCCGGATGGCCGCCTCGCCGTTCGCCTACTTCCGCGGCGCCGCCGCGCCCATGGCCTGGGATCTGGCCCACCTGCCCACCGCGGACATCCGGGTGCAGGCCTGCGGAGACGCGCACCTGCTGAACTTCGGCATGTTCGCCGCGCCGGACCGGCGGCTGGTCTTCGACGTGAACGACTTCGACGAGACCCTGCCCGCCTCGTTTGACTGGGACGTGAAACGGCTCGCCGCCAGTGTGGCCGTCGCGGCCCGGGAGAACGGGTTCGGCACCCGGTCGGTCCGGACCGCGGTCCGCCGGTGCGCGCACGTGTACCGCACCGAGATGGAGAACTTCGCCCAGATGCGGTTCATGGACGTCTGGTACTCCCGGATCGACGTGGACCAGGTCTGCCAGCTCTTCGACGCGGTCCAGTCCAGCAAGGCGATCCGGCGCCGCAACGAGGACGTGCACAAGGCCTACCGGCACACCAGCGTCCAGGCCCTGGGCAAGCTCTGCCACCTGGTGGACGGCCAGTACCGGATCAGGCCCGTCCCGCCGGTCGTGGTCCGCTTCGGGATCGAGCAGGAGCCGGAGATCGCCCACGAGCTCCGCGGCGCGATCAAGCTGTACCAGGAGACGTTGCAGGCCGACCGCCGCGAGGTGCTGCGCCGGCACTATTTCGGTGATTTCGCCCGCAAGGTGGTCGGGGTCGGCTCGGTCGGCACCGAGGCCTTCATTTTCCTGATGCTCGGCGACCGGCCGGACGAGCCGTTGTTCCTGCAGCTCAAGGAGGCCCAGGAGTCGGTGCTGGCCCCGTTCGCCGGGCCCAGCGAGTACAAGCACCAGGGTGAGCGGGTGGTCCGCGGCGAGCGGCTGATGCAGGCCGCGGCGGACCCGTTCCTCGGCTGGACCAGCGGGCTCCAGGTGGACGGGGCCGACCCCAAGGAGTACTACGTCCGGCAGCTGCGGGACATGAAGGGCGCGATGAACGTGCCCGGCATGGACCCGCCGCAGCTCACCTACTACGCGGGACTGTGCGGCTGGGCGCTGGCCCGGGCGCACGCCCGGACCGGCCGGGCCGCGATGATCTCCGGCTACCTGGGCACGAGCGACCGGTTCGACCGGGCCATCGAGGAGTTCGCGGTGGCCTACGCGGAGCAGAACGAGCTGGACTACCAGCGGCTGCTGACTGCGATCGAGACGCGGCGGCTGCCGGCGATCGAGGGACTCTAGCTTCAGCCGCCCGAAACCCGCCCGTCCCAGATGGCGCGGACCGCGTCGATCGTGTCGGCCTCGGCGGCCTGCTTGTCCGGCCGGTACCGGAGCACCCGGGCGAAGCGCAGCGCCAGGCCCCCCGGGTACCGGGGACTGGCCTGCACGCCGTCGAAAGCGATCTCCACCACCATCTCCGGGCGGAGCCGCAGCACCCCCCGGGCGTCGGTCAGGTCGCCCCCGGGACGCTGGCCGGGCGGCTCGGCCAGGTCCAGGAACTGCCCGGTCTGCCAGCGGAGCATCTCGTCGGTCAGCCCCTTGAACGTCTTGCCGAGCATGACGAAGCCCCCGGCCGGATCGCGGGCCCCCAGGTGCAGGTTGGACAGCCAGCCGCGGCGGCGGCCGTGACCCCACTCGGCGGCCAGGACCACCAGGTCCAGCGTGTGCCGCGGCTTGACCTTGATCCAGTCACCGCCCCGGCGGCCGGCCGCGTACGGGGCGTCCAGCGATTTCACCACCACGCCTTCATGCCCGCGGGCCACCGCGTCCGCGAAGAACGCCTCGGCCTCCGCCACCTCGCCGGTCACCAGGCGCGGCACCCGGAACTCCGCCGGGAGAACCTCGGCCATCAGCGCCTGCCGGACGGAGGCGGGCTCATCGATGAGGTCCCGCCCGTCCAGGTGCAGCAGGTCGAAGAAGAAGGGCGTCAGCGGGACGTCCGGCCCCTGCTGGCCGGGTGCGGCCTGGGTGCCGGCCCGGCTGGCGGTGACCTGGAAGGGCAGGGCCCGGCCGTCCGGGCCCAGCGCGATGGCCTCGCCGTCCAGGACCAGGGCCTCGGCCGGGCTGGCCAGCACCGCGCGGGTGATCTCGGGCAGCCGGGCGGTGATGTCATCCAGGGTCCGCGTGAACACCCTGACCACCGGGCCCTGCCGGTGCACCTGGATCCGGATCCCGTCGATCTTCCATTCGACCGCGGCCGGGGACATCCGCTCGAAGGCGGCGGCCACCGCCGGGGCGGAGGCGGCCAGCATGGGCCGCAACGGACGGCCCACCTCCAGCCGGAAGGCCCGGAGGGCCGCGAGGGCGGCCGCCGCCGCGTCGTCGTCGCCCGCCCCGGCTCCGCGCGCCGCGCTGGCCGCGGACAAGGCCGCCTCCGCCACGACGGGCAGCGAGCCGCCGAGCAGGTGTGCCCGGCGTACCTCCCCGGCGTCCACCCCGGCGGCCCGCGCGACGGCCTCGATCATCACGCCTTCCAGCGCGCCCTGGTGCAGTTCTCCCGCCAGCAGCCGGGTCAGGAAGGACTGCTCGGCCGGGGTGGCCCGGGCGAACAGGATGCCCAGCAGCCGGCGCCGCTCAGCCTGGGATCCGGGCCCGACGGTCGCGCCGATCTCCGCGAACACCGAGTCCGTCCCGGCCAGGGTGAGGGGCTCGCGGCCCGCGTCCCCGTCCCGGCCGCTGGCCGCGGGCAGCAGGCCGCCGAGCGCGGCGTAGCCCACCCCGATCTGCCGCTGGCGCAGTTCGCCGGAGAGGAACGCGACCGCCACCGGAATCTCTTCCGGCGCCGCCCGGCGCAGCAGCGCGGCGATCTCGTCGATCTTGACCCGGCGGCCGGACGTCAGCGATACCGCCTCTGACGTGCGCACCAAATCGCTTAGTAGCACATGCACATTGTGCCCGAGACTGCCGACACGCCCCCAGTTCAGGGAAACACTCCGGCCGCGAGCGGGCCATGACCCAGATTTGTTATCGAATGCGGCTTGACCGCCGTTGCTACTAAGCGGTAACTTCCATCAAATCGCTCCGCTGTGGCCTATCTCGCCGCCGCAGTCGCGATCCGACAACGGTGCCGGCACGCAACCCCGCGGGCTGTCTGGCACCACGGACACCAGTGCCAGGAGCCGCCATGCCCCCCTCCAGCAGCACGTCTGCGGACCCCGCCGAGCCAGCCCGCACGGGCCGCGTGCGCTGGCGGCGGTTCGCCATCTTGTTCGTCCCCGCCATGGTCGTGGCGGCCGTCCTCGTCGCCTTAACGACAGAAGGCGTACTCGCCGCGTCTATCTCGGTGTCCGGCAGTGCCTTCGAGGTCAGCTCCACCCAGCTGAAAGGGACCGGCTTCGAGCAGTTCGGCGGCGTGGTCACCGATAGCAAGGGAAACCAGCATCCGGTAGCCATTTCCGCCATCAAGTCCGCCTCCCTGGCCAACCTGTGCCAGAGCGTGAGCGTGGGTCCGCTCACGCTGCGGATCACCGCCGGCGGCGGGAGCAGCCCGGCCCAGGCCACCAACCTGATCGTCGACTCCGACAACCTGTCCGGCGACGCCACGTTCGGCAACATCGTCATCGGCCAGGACGCCGGCACGCTGAACGAGGTGCCCGGGGTCGCCGGGCCGTCGGGCGGCTTCGGCCAGCAGGCTGACACGGTCACCATCGACAACCTCCGGCAGAACACCTGGCTGACCACGGCCGGCTCGTTCACCCTGCCGGGCTTCGGCCTCAAATTCGGAAGCCCCTGTTACTAAATGGACATGCCCGAGGACGGTGCGGGCTCCGCCGGGTCCAGCCCGGCGGAGCCCCCAACCCGCCACATCAGGCCGGACACGCAGCCTGCCGGAGCACGGGCTGCCGGAGGACGGGCTGCCGGGGCACGGGCGGCCGGGGCACGGGCGGCCGGGGCTCAGGCCCGGGCGGCCAGCGCGCGGCGGGCGTTCCGGGACTGGCGCCGCAGCCGCCCGTTCTGGGGCGGGCTGCTGCTCCTGCTGGCGGGCGTGGAACTCATCGCCATCCCGCTGCTGAGCGTGCTGGCCCACGGATCGGTGAAGGTCGTCATCTACATCGGCATCGGCGGCGTGTTCGGTGTGCTGATCGGCGGCCTGCTGGTGGCCTGCGGCCTGCTGACCTGGTTCCACCCGGTCCAGCGGGTCTTCTACGCAATCGCCGGGGTGCTGCTGGCCCTCGGGTCGTTCGTCGCCACCAACCTGGGCGGGTTCTTCGTCGGCATGCTGCTCGGCGTGATCGGCGCCTCGCTCAGCTTCGGGTGGACCCCGGGACCCGGCCGGCTGGCCGGACAGCACCGCCCCCGGCCTGGGCGCGCGGGTCCGTCCTCAGAAGGCCTGGGGCTCGTGACGGGTCGGCCCGCCGGTGACCGGACGGCTGACCGCGCGGATCGAGTGGTGCAGGAGGGAGCAGGCACGCGCGGGGCAGACCACGAGACACGGTGGATGCCGTGAGCCGGAGGCTGGCCCTCGCCGTCATGCCGCTCGCCCTGGCCGCCCTGCTGCTGCCCGCCCGCGCGGCCGCTGCTGACATGCAGCCGGCTGCCGCGGCGCGGCCGGCGGCCGCCAGCCAGCCTGGCTGCGTCGTTCCGGTGGCCATCCTGTGCCCGTCACCCGACCCGACGCCGACTCCCACCGGCAGCCTGGCCCCGTCAGCGGCCCCGACCGCCTCGGCCAGCCCGGGCCCTTCGGCCAGCCCGGACCCCTCGGCCAGCGCGTCGCCGACCGGCAGCCCGGCGCCGGACCCGTCCGCCAGCCCAGGACCGTCCGGTAAGGGCCGGAAGGCTTCCGCGGTCAAGGCCCAGGCCAGCGCGGGCCTGGAGGTCAGCGAGGCTCAGTTCACCCTGGTCACCGGCTCGGCGCTGCTGCTCGGAGCGTCCTACAAGGGCGTAGCCCAGGTCCCCACGGCGACCCCTGGGCAGACCGTCCCGATGATGGAGTTCACCATGAACTCGCTGACCCTGGACGGAGCGCCCACGCTGACCGTCACCCAGGGCGGGGTGTCGTCGATGACCAGCGGTTCCTCGATGCAGTTCACCGGGAGCGTGGTGCTCTACGCGACCCAGCTGTCCGGCAGCCTGCTCGGCGTCCCGGTCACGCTCACCCCGAGCAGCCCGCTGGCCACGATCCTGAAGCTGCTCAACTCGGTGACCCCGCTGGTGCCGCTGAAGCTCACGAGCGTGACCACGAACCAGCCCTACATCTCATCGGACTCGCTGCAGATCCCCGGGCTCTCCGTACGGGCTTAACGCGGCAGCGGGCGGCCAGCCTCGCTGACCACCCGCTGCCGTTATCAGGAACCCCGCTCAGGGGGTTCTGACTTGCCCGTTCGCGTCCACGTGGGCGGTGTCGCCCATCTCCTGGCGTTCCGCCGGTGTGGATGGCGGTGTGGCCGGAGGCATCACCGGCTCCGATGCCGCCGTGGTGACGGCGTTCCGCTTGCTGCGCAGCACCTGGGCAGCGGCCGCACAACCCGCACCCAGCACCACGATCCCGGCCGCGATGAGTGGCCAGCGACGGCGCCGCTTAGCCTTCGGCGGCTCGATGCTCCGGGCCGCGCTCACCATGGCCGACGCCACGGCCGGGGCGATCCGCTCCTGCACGGCCACTCCGCCCTGCTCGACGCGGGGTGCTGCCCAGGCCCGGGCTCCGAGCAGGCCGCGGCCCGCCTTCTCCTGGGCGCTCTTCGCCAGCGGCGCCACCTGGGTCGAAGCCTGGCTGGTGACCTGCCGGGCGCGTTCCTGAGCCCGTACTGCCCCGGCTTTGGCCTGGTAGGCGCGGCTCTGTACGCGCGCCGCCCCGGTTTTGGCCCGGGACTGTACATCCTGACTGCTACTTCGTGAGAACACTGTTAACCTCCGAAACCTCCCCGGACACTCCCCCGCCCAGTCACTTCCCTGGGCGGCAGCACTCAACCCTGCCTTCCCCCTGTGTTTGAGCTAAACCCGAACCTGAGGTGAACCGTTCGCGACCTAACCTGGCGGGGATCGCCTGATTCGCCGGCACGCCGGGAGCGCCGTAAGGTCGAGAGCGGAGGACCCGGCGGCAAAAGCCGTCCGGCAGGAAGCGTCCGGCGGGAAAGGGCTAATGACCGGGCGCGCCGTGCAAGGATTCCACTTATGACAAACTCGCTCACCGCGACTCTGCGGACGAATCAGGGGACGATTGTGGTCCGGCTTTTCCCTGATCAGGCCCCGAAGACGGTGCGGAACTTCGTCGAGCTCGCCGAGGGATCCCGGGACTGGACGGACCCGCGGACCCGGAAGCCCAGCCGCGCCAGCCTGTACAACGGGACGATCTTCCACCGGGTGATCCCGGACTTCATGATCCAGGGCGGGGACCCGCTCGGCACCGGGACCGGCGGTCCGGGGTACCAGTTCGGCGACGAGTTCCACCCGGACCTGTCCTTCAACCGGCCTTACCTGCTGGCGATGGCCAACGCGGGCCCCGGCACGAACGGCTCCCAGTTCTTCATCACGACGGTGCCGACCCCGTGGCTGACCGGCAAGCACACCATCTTCGGTGAGGTCATCGAGGGCAGCGACGTGGTGGACACCATCACCCACGTGGAGCGCGACCGCAGGGACCGCCCGGCCAAGGACGTGATCCTCGAGTCGGTCGAGATCAGCGGCCCCGACGGCGACGCACCGGAATCCGCGGTCTAACCAGAGTCGCAGGCTGAGAAGAAGTGGACGAGCTTCCGGCGCCAGGCCCTGAGGCGCCCGCACCGGTTCCTACCTGTTTCCGGCATCCGGACCGGGAGACCTACCTGTCCTGCAGCCGGTGCGGGCGTCCGGCCTGCCCTGACTGCCTGCGCTCCGCACCGGTTGGCCAGCACTGCGTCGAGTGCGTGCACGAAGGCAACCGCGGTGTCCGGCAGCCGACCGCCGTATTCGGGGGGCGGCTCCCCTCCGGGGCGACCGTCACCTGGGTGCTCGTCGGGCTGAACGTCCTGTTTTACCTGGTGGAGTGGGTCTACCCGCGGATCGTCGACTACTTCGACATGATCGGCGCGGCTTACGACCCGACCATCCACCAGACGGTGGGCGTGGCCAATGATCAGTGGTACCGGCTGCTCACGTCCGCGTTCCTGCACGAGCCGGGGCTGAGCGGCTTCGGGCCCGCGCACATCATCTTCAACATGTGGGCCCTGATCCTGGTCGGCCCGGCGCTGGAGCGGATGCTGGGGCGGGTGCGCTTCCTGGCTGTCTACCTGCTCAGTGCGGTGGGCGGCTCGGTGTTGTTCTACTTCTTCGCGGCGCCGGCCCAGCCCGCGCTGGGCGCGTCAGGCGCCATCTTCGGGCTGTTCGGGGCCTGGTTCGTCCTGGCCAGGCGGCTGCGGCTGGACAGCCGGCCGATCGTGTTCCTGATCGTCCTCAACCTGGCCATCAGCTTCGCGGTTCCGTCCATCGCCTGGCAGGATCACGTTGGCGGGCTCGTCACGGGGGCCCTCCTCACCGCGGCCTACGCCTACGCCCCGCGCAAGCACCGAACGCTAATCCAGCTCGGTGCCACGGTCGTGATCCTGGCCATCCTGGTCATCGCCACGGTCGTCCGCAACGGCCAACTGACCTGATCCCCGGCCAGCCAACCTGATCGTCGGCAGTCGGCCGCTGCCCACGCGCGGCTGGCCGCGCTCGGCCCGAAGGGCCGATCGGGGGGTTCCGGGGGGTCGCCCCCCGGGCTAGCAGAGCTATCTCCACTTGGTGGACAGGACCACGCCGCCGATGATGAAGGCGAAGCCGACCACCAGGTTCCAGTCCGCCAGGGCCCCGATCGGCAGCGACCCCTGGGTCACGTAGAACACCGCGATCCAGGCCAGCCCGATCAGCAGGCAGGCCAGCATGGCCGGCACCAGCCATCGCGGGCTGACCTTCTTGCTCGCCGATCGCTTCGGCGGCGGCGTGTACACCGCCTTGGTTCTCACGCGGGACTTCGGCACGGTCGTCTCCTGGTCAGTAGCTCTGCCGAGTGTAACGCCGGGGCACCACCTAGAGACTCGGCGTGCGGGTGTTGGTTCCCGTAGTCGGCGGGGTCGTGCTCGGCGTCGGGGGCGGGGTCGTGACGGTCGGTGTCGGTGTGGGCGTCGGCGTGGTGGCGGATGGCGTCGGGGTCGGCGTCGAAGCCACGTAGATGGTCACCGTCGAGCCCTGCGGCAGGGTCCCGCTGGACGGGTTCTGGCTGAACACGTTGCCCGGGGTGGCGCTGGACCGGCCGGCCGCGGTGATGACATGGACCTTGAATCCCTGGTTCTGCAGGATCGAGACCGCGGTGGCCTGCGGGTCGCCGACCGTGTCCTGCACCTGGGTCCCGCCCCCGGAGACCGAGATCGTGACCGTGCTGTTCGGGAGCAGCAGCGTGCCGGCCGCAGGCGACTGGCTGACCACGGTGCCCGCGGGCTTGGTGGAGTTCGGCGCCGTCTTGGTGACCACGTGGAAATTCTGCAGCTGGCTCTGGGCGGTAGCCTCTGATTCGCCGGTCACCTTCGGCATTTTGATCTTCTTCGGCCCGGCGGACACCTTCAGCGTGACCACGCTGTTCGGCGCCACCTTGGTCCCGAAGGGCGGACTGGTGCTGATGACCAGGCCCTTCTTGGTCGTAGCCGACGGCGCATTAACGACCTTCGACGTCAGCCCGGCCTTGGCCACGGCCTTCTCGGCGGCCGACTGGGTCAGGCCCACCACCGATGGCACCGCGTTGGTCTTCCCGCCGCCCCCGTTGAGCAGCAGGTACGCGATCACGACGATCAGGATGGCGCCGACGACGCCCAGGATCCACCACAGGGCCTTCCGCCGCCCGTTCCCGCCGCCGTAACCGTCGTCGTCCGGCCCGTACGGGGAGATGGTGCCGGTCGGGGGGGCCCCGGCCATCATGGTGTTCGGGCCCATCCGCTGGGTGCCGGGCGAGTACATCTCGGTCGGCTGCGGGGGCGCGGCGACCGGCACGCCGGACAGGGCGCGCTGGATGTCGGTGCGCATCTCGGCGGCGGACTGGTAGCGGTCGGCCGGGTCCTTGGCCATGGCCTTCAGCACGATGGAGTCGGCCCAGGCCGGGATCTCCGGGTCGACACGCGACGGCGGGATCGGGTTCTCCCGGACGTGCTGGTAGGCGATGGCGACCGGGGAGTCGCCGGTGAACGGCGGCCGGCCGGTGAGCAGCTCGTACAGCAGGCACCCGGTCGAGTACAGGTCGCTGCGCGCGTCCACCCGCTCACCGCGGGCCTGCTCCGGCGAGAGGTACTGCGCGGTCCCGATGACCTGGGCGGTCTGGGTCATCGTGGCCTGCGCGTCGCTGACCGCGCGGGCGATGCCGAAGTCCATCACCTTGACCTCGGCGTCCCGGGTGAGCATGACGTTGCCGGGCTTGATGTCCCGGTGCACGATGCCGTTCCGGTGGCTGTAGTCCAGCGCCCGCAGGACCCCGTCGGTGATCTCCAGGGCCCGCTCGGGGAGCAGGCGCCGGTCGTCGCGGAGCAGTTCGCGCAGGGTCCGGCCGTCCACGTACTCCATCACGATGTACGGGACGTGCTGCGGGCCGGCCATGTCCTCGCCGGTGTCGTAGACCGCGACGATGGACGGGTGGTTCAGCGAGGCGGCGGACTGGGCCTCCCGCCGGAACCGGGCCTGGAAGGTCTGGTCCCGGGCCAGGTCCTCGCGGAGCGTCTTCACCGCGACGATGCGGTCCAGCCGGATGTCCCGGGCCCGGTACACCTCGGCCATGCCGCCCCGCCCGACCACGCCGTCGAGTTCGTAGCGGCCGCCGAGGAGCCGTGGCTGTGTCATGTCTCGCACGTCAGTAACCGTCCTGCATCGTTATCCGTCCATCGGGTACCGCGGTGGCCGCACCTGATGCCACCGCCGCAGGGGGGCCAGCCATCCGCATCCCGGCGTCCGCCGTGATCACGGGCCTCACCCCTTTTCCTGGGAGTGGAGGTAGGCCTCGATGACTTTCACTGCGATCGGGGCGGCGGCGTCGGCACCGAAGCCGCCCCCCTTAACTACGACGCCGACAGCGATCTGCGGGTTGGAGGTCGGCGCGTAGCACGTGAACACCGCGTCATCCAGCCCCGAGTTGTTGATGCCGTTCTGGGCCGTCCCGGTCTTCCCGGCGATCGTGATTCCCCCGGTGGCCTGGGTCCCGGCGGTGAGGTGCGCGGTGCCCACGGGCGAGGCGACCACGCTGGTCATCATCGCCTGGAGTTGCCGGGCCTGGGCGGGGGTGATCGGGTTGCCCAGCGTGGCGGGGCTGGTGGTCTGGATCGTGGACAGGTCCGGCGCCGTCACCTTCTGCACCAGGTAAGGCTTCATCAGCGTGCCGTTGTTGGCCACCGTGGCCGAGAGCATCGCTTCCTGCAGCGGGGTCACCGTGTCGCTCTCCTGCCCGATGGCCGCCCCGGCCCGCTGGGCCGGGTCCGTGTACAGCGGGAGGTTGCTCGTCGCGGCCGGCATCCCCTCGGCGACGGTCAGGTTGGGATTGTTGAATCCGTATTTTGTCCCCTCGGCCTTGAGGGCGGCTCCGCTGAGCCGCTCGCCGATGGCGCCGAACACGGTGTTGCAGGACACGGTGAACGCGTAGATGAGCGGCACCTTGCCGGTGCCGGACGGGTTGCTGCCGTTGTTGCATGCCGAGCCGTCGTCGTTGATCAGTTGCGTGCTGGTGCCCGGCAGGGTCAGCTTGGTCGGCGCGTAGACCGGGGTGTTCTCGTCAGCCACCTTCCCGGTCACGAACGCGGTCGAGCTGGTCACGATCTTGAAGGTCGAGCCGGGCGGGAACGTCGTGCTGAGCGCGTTGTTGATCAGCGGGTGCGCGGGGTCTTTCAGGAGCCGGTTGTCGCTCTTGATCAGCTTCTTGCCGTCCAGCGTGGCCAGCAGGCCCGGGTTGAAACTCGGGTAGGACGCCATGGCGATGATCGCCCCGGTCTGCGGGTTGAGCGCCACGACGCCGGCCTCGCGCCCGGTGGTCTTGAGCGCGGCGTACGCCGCCTCCTGGGCCGCCGAGTTGACGGTCACCGTGACCGTCGCGCCCTTCTTCTTCTTCCCGCTGATCAGGTCGATGAGGTTGTGCACCTCGAGCGCGGGGTCGGTCCCGGCCAGCTCCTTGTTCTCGGCTCCCTCGATCCCGGTCTGGCTGAACAGCGTGTCGTAGCCGGTGACCGGCGCGTAGATCGGGCCGCCGGGGTAGTGCCGCTGGTACTCGCCGAAGTTCTTGTTCATCTTGGAGTAGGCGATGATCTGCTGGTCCGCCGTGACGATCGAGCCGCGCTGGAACTGGAGGGTCGAGGAGACCGTCCGGCCGTTGCCCGGCTCGTTGGCCAGGCTGCTCGCGTCGAAGCCCTGGACCCAGTTGATGTTGATCAGCAGCGCCACGAACAGCACCAGGCAGATCAGCGAGACTCGGCGGAGCGCGCGGTTCATCCGGCCCGCACCACCTGGGTCATGCCCTCGTCCTGGATGGGCTGCGGGGCCGGCCGCCGGGCGGTGTCGCTGATCCGCATCAGCAGCGCGATCCCCATCCAGCTGGCGATCAGCGAGGAGCCGCCCTGGGACAGGAACGGCGTGGTGATGCCGGTCAGCGGGATGAGCCGGGTGACCCCGCCGACGATCACGAAGACCTGCAGGGCGAGCACGAAGGCCAGGCCGCCGGCCAGCAGCTTGGAGAACGGGTCGCGGACCGCGATCGCCGCGCGCAGCCCGCGCTGCACGATCAGGCCGTAGATGAGCAGCAGGGCCATCATCCCGGCCAGCCCGAGCTCCTCGCCGAAAGCGGTCGTGATGAAGTCGCTCTGCACGAGCGGGGTCAGGTAGGGCTGGCCCTGGCCGAGCCCGCGGCCGAGCACGCCGCCGAAGCCCAGCCCGTACAGGCCCTGGGTCAGCTGGAACCCGGTGGTGTGCACGTACTTGAACGGGTCCAGCCAGACCACGAAGCGGTCCCGCACGTGTGCGAAGAGCTCGCTGGCCACGAACGACCCGAAGATGAACAGCAGGAACCCGATGATCAGCCAGGACGATCGCTGGGTGGCGACGTACATCATGACCACGAACAGGCCGAAGAACAGCGCCGACGTGCCGATGTCACTCTCGAAGATCAGCACGACCAGGCTGACGCCCCAGGCGATGAGCACCGGGCCCAGGTCACGGGCCCGGGGCAGGTCGATGCCGAGCACGTGCCGGCCGGCCAGGGCCAGCACGTCGCGCTTGGACACCAGGTAGCCCGCGAAGAACACGGCCAGCGCCAGCTTCGCGAACTCCTCGGGCTGGACGGTGAAGCCGCCGATCGAGATCTGGATCTTGGCCAGGGTGCCCGGGACCTCGCTGATGCTGTCGGGCAGCACGGCCGGCAGGGCGACCAGCGCCAGGCCGACCGCCCCGAGCGTGTAGGTGTACCGCTGCAGGGTGCGCGGCTGCCGGATGAACGCGAGCACGGCCACGAACGCCGCCATCCCGATCGCGGTATAGACCACCTGGAACGCCGTGGTGGAACTGCTCATGGTGCTGATCACGATGCCGGGGTTGCCGCCCCGGCCCGCCTCCTGCAGGCGGTAGATCATCACGATGCCCAGGCCGTTCAGCAGCGCGGCCAGCGGCAGCAGCAGCGGATCGGCGTACGGCGCCAGCCAGCGCACCGCCACGTGGGCCGCGCCGACCAGGATCGCGAACGCCAGGCCGTACTCGAACAGGCCCGCCGGGATCTTGCCGTTCAGCCCGAGCCCGACGTTCGCGTACGCCAGCAGGACCACGCCCACCACGAAGATGAGCATGAGCAGCTCGGTCCGGCGCCGTCCCCGCGGCACGGCCACCGGGTCCGCCTGGCTGCCCGGCCCGGCTCCCGCGTCGGTACCCAGGGGCTGGTCTGACGGAGTGGCGATCGCGCTCAAGAACTACCTCCCGTTCCGGCGGCGGTGCTCCCCGGGACCGGGCAGTCCGCCGGGAAGGCGGGCTTCGGCTTCTTGACGGACTTCTTGACGGTCTTGCCCTTGACTTTGGTTTTGACGATGGTCGGCGGGGTCGCCTCCCATTTCTGCAGGGCCAGGACGGCGGTGTGGCACCGCACGTAGTTCGATCGCAGGTTGGTCACGATGCTCCGGGCGCCGGCCAGGCCGTTATCCGACGTGATCGTGGCCCGCACGTCCGCGGCCATGGCGGCGGGCAGCCCGGCCACCGGGATGCCGGACCGGCTGGCCACGCTGGACAGGCTGATCCCGGCGGCGCTCTGGTTGATGCCGCGGTAGATGACGACCTGGCCGCCATCCGAGGCCACGTAGTACTGGGTCTGGGTGTACCGCCAGCCCGCGTAGGCCCCGCCGACCACCAGGACGACCAGGATCACCAGCGCCGACTTGACCAGCGGCAGCCGCCGCCGCCGGTGCTGGTACTGGTCCTCGGGCTCCTCGGGTACCTGGGGAGCGGGATCGTCGTGGGCGATCGCCACCGCGGCCTGCGGGGCGGTGCGGGTGAGCAGGTGGGCGCGCCCGGCCGGGCTGTCGGTCCGGAAGTGGGGGCCGCCGCTGCCGTTGGAGGCGGCGCCGACCATCACCGAGGCGTCACTCGGCGGCAGGCCCGCGGCGCTGTCCACCACGTCCGCGACGATGCAGGTGATGTTGTCCGGGCCGCCGCCCCGGATGGCCAGCTCCACCAGCTGCAGCACGACCTCGTCGAGGTTGGCCACGTCTGGCCAGCGTCTTGTAGAGGGTTTCCTCGCTGACCACGCCGGACAGCCCGTCCGAGCACAGCAGGTAGCGGTCCCCGAGCTGGGCCTCGAGCAGGGTCAGGTCCGGTTCGACGTCGGCGCGGCCGTCCAGGGCCCGCAGCAGCATCGAGCGCTGCGGATGGGTGGCCACGTCGTCCGGGCTGATCCGGCCCTCGTCCACCAGCGTCTGGACCAGCGTGTGGTCGTGGGTGATCTGATGGAACTGGCGGTCCCGGAGCAGGTAGGCACGGGAATCGCCGATGTGGCACAGGGCCACCCGGCCGTCGGACCACAGCATCGCGGTGAGCGTGGTGCCCATGCCCTCGAACGAGGGGTCGGCCACGACCATGTTGTGCAGCGTGTGGTTGGCGTCGATGACCGCGTCCGCGAGCGCGTCGAGCAGGTCGGTGCCGGGCACGCCGTCGTCCAGCCGGGAGAGAGCCGAGATAGCCGCGGCGCTGGCGACCTCGCCGGCGGCATGGCCGCCCATGCCGTCGGCCACGGCCAGCAGGCGCGGCCCGGCATACGCCGCGTCCTCATTCCCCTCGCGGAGAAGGCCGACGTCGGAGCGAATCGCGTACCGGAGTGCAAGTGTCATCTGCGCAATTCCAGAACGGTCTTGCCGATGCGGATCGGCACGCCTGTCGGCACCGGGGTCGGCTGGGTCACCTTCTGCCGGTCGAGGTAGGTGCCGTTGGTTGACCCGAGATCCTCAACGATCCATTGACCGTCTTGAGGGAACAGCCGGGCATGTCGGCTCGAAGCGTAGTCATCGTTGAGGACCAGCGTGGCGTCATTTGACCGACCGATGGTGATTTGCTGCTCCGTCAGTGGGAGGGTCGTTCCTGATAGCGGGCCGCCGGTGACCAGGAGCCGCTGCGGCTCGCCGCGTGCCGCCCGGGCCGGGCGGGCGGGCCGGGCCGGCCGGGGGCGGGCATTCTGCCGCTGCCGCTTCTGCTTGCGGCTGGACGGGGACTGGCCGAATAGGTCTGTGCGGACCACACCCACCGCCGTGATCACGAAAAGCCACAGGACCGCCAGGAATGCGAGCCTGATCAGGAGGAGGGTCAGCGTGCTCATCGGCTTATGTGTCCTTGGGTGCCTCGCCGTTGCGGCCTTTTCGGGGGGAGTACGGAGTCGGGGCCTGGGTCCGAGCGGGGAGCTGGATCAGTTGCGGGACGGTGGCCATTGCCGGGGCTGCGTCAATAGATACCGTCCCGGCGGAAAACGAGTGTGGTCCGGCCGAGGGTCACCTGGGTGCCGTCTGCCAGTGTCACGCGCCGCACCGGCTGGCCGTTCACGAAGGTCCCGTTGGTGGAGCCCAGGTCGACGAGGACTACTTCGCCGTCCTCGACCCGCAGCTCGGCGTGGTGCCGGGACACGCCCGGATCGACCAGCCGCAGGTCGCAGTCGGTGCCGCGGCCCAGCATGGTGACCGGGGCGTTCAGCTCGTAGGTCCGCTGGCTGCTGCCGTCCGGGCCGGGTTCGGGACCCGAGACCAGCAGCCTGGGCCGCCCGCCGAACGAGCCCGGCATGTGCGGCAGATCACTGGCTGGCCTGCGGATTTCCCCTCCCTCGACGGTGGTGCCCCGGATAACGCCCGAGCGGATCCGGAAGGTTCCCGTGGTCAGGTCCGGCACCCCCTCGAAGCGCATCCGCACTGGTCCCACGAACGAGTAGCCCTGCTCCCGGGCATGCTCGCGGGCCAGTGTGGCCAGTTCCACACCGAGACTGTCCGCGTAGACCTCGAGACGGTCGAAGTCAGTCTCGGCGATCTCGACCACGAAGTCGTTCGGCACCAGGGTCCGCCCCTGCGCCACGATCGCGGCCCGGTCATCCATTTCGCGCTGTACCGCGCTGGCAACCTCCACTGGCTGCAGCTCGGATTTGAACGCCCGCGCGAAGGCACCCTCGACCATGCCCTCGAGCCTGCGCTCGAAGCGACTGAGAACTCCCACCGGGGTACCTCCTTCCCCTATCCGCATCCGATGGTATCGGCGCTCGGGGTGGTGTTGCGGACGTGCTAACCTGACTCACTGCGTAGGGCGGGTGGCGGAACGGCAGACGCGCACGGTTCAGGTCCGTGTGTCCGAAAGGACGTGAGGGTTCAAATCCCTCCTCGCCCACTGGTAGTGCTGAACTTCTGGTTGTGCCGGAGCAAGTGGTACGCGCACTGGGCAGAGCTTATGCGCCAGACCGCCGTGCCGGGGGCGATCCGGGCAGGTCAGGCGACCGCACTGTCACCTTGAGGCAATCGGCATCTCACGGCCGGCCGGCTGCCATTGCGTGAGGCCAGGTCATGAAGGCGGATGTCGCTGTCGTCGGGGCGGGTGCCCTGGGACTGAGCACGGCCCTCCACTGCGCTTTGCTGGGCCGGTCCGTGGTCGTGCTGGACCGCCGGGCCCCCGGCTCGCAGGCATCCGGCCGGGCGGCGGGCCTGTTCAAATCGGTGCAGGGCGATGAGGTCCGCACCTTCCTGGCCCGGCGCAGCATCGACCTGGTCCGGCACTTCGGCGAGTGGGCGGGCGTGCCGCTGGACGTGGCTGCCTCGGGCAGCCTGCTGGTGGCGCGCAGCGGCGGCCACCGGAAACTGCTGGCCGCCGAGCTGGCCCAGTCCCTCCGCTGGGGGGTGGACCTGGCCGCCATCAGCCCCGCGGACGCGGCCGGGCGCACGGGCGGGTACTACCACGCCGCCGGGGACGAGGACGTGGTCTGGTGCCCGGAGGACGTCTACATCGAGGAGCCCGGCGCCCTCATCGACGCCTACCTGGCCGCCGCCCGGCGGGCCGGCGTCCAGGTGCTGGCGGATGAGCCGGTCACCGCGGTGACCAGCAGCGCTGGTGCGATCAGCGGCGTGGTGACCGCCGCCCGCAGCATCGAGACCGGGATTGTCGTGGATGCCGCGGGAGCGTGGGCCCGCCAGGTCGGTGAGCTGGCCGGAACCTGGGTGGCAGCCGCGCCCGTCCGGCACCAGCTGCTGGTGACCGGGCCCCTTCCCGGGGTGCCCGCCGGGGCGCCGATCACCAGGATCCTGGACTGCGCGGTGTACCTGCGGCCCGCCCGCGGGGGCCTGATGCTCGGCGGGTTCGAGGCGGCGCCGCTCCCGGTCGACCCGCGCGCGCAGCCGCCCGGGTTCGACACCGACGACGTCCCGCTGGACCGGGACGTGCTGGACACGATGGCGGGGCAGGTGGCCAGGCCTGGTCCCGGCGGCGCAGGCCGCGGTACTCGAGGGGACGGTGGCCGAGCACCGCGGCGGGCTGTTCACGATGAGCCCGGACGGCCGCTTCCTGGCCGGCCCGGTGCCGCAGGTGCCGGGGCTGTGGGTGGCCAGCGGCTGCAACGGTTCAGGATTCTCGTCGTCCCCGGCGATCGGTGAGGCGCTGGCCCGGTGGATTACCGGCGGCCACCCGGAAGTGGATCTGTCCCCGCTGTCCCCGGCCCGGTTCAGCAGCCCGCTGGCCGACGAGGCCCTGGTCGAGCGCGGCACCTGGCAGTACGCGCACTACTACGATCCCCTAACGGCCTGACCGGCCGGCGGCCCGAGCCCGGATCTGGGGTCCGGGCCGGCGTCAGGTACCCCCGGGCGCGGGGTGACTGCGCTCAGGGCACCACGATGACCGGGCAGTGCGCGTGCCGGGCCAGCCAGCCCGGCACCGAGCCCGCGACGTGATGCCAGACGCGTGCCGGGGCCCCGATGACCAGCGCGTCCGCGCTGAACTCGTCGGCGGCTGCGGCAAGTTCCCGGGCCGGGCTGCCCTGCCGGGTGACGATCCGCACGTCCAGCCCGTCCCGGTCGCACACCTCGTCCAGTTCGGCCAGCAGCCACCGGTGTGTCTCGTCGGAGTCCCGGATCGGGGCGATCACCTGCCCGCTGAGCGGCTCGCAGAAGATGCTCGGGCTGGTGATGTAGGCCAGCAGCAGCGGGCGGCCGAGCCTGCGGGCCATCCCGGCGCCGTAGGCGAGGGCGTGCCTGCTCGACCCGGATCCGTCGTAGCCGACCACCACGGGGTGGGCCAGGTCGATGGTGAGACCGGAGTCGGCCTGCGGTTCCCCCCGCGGGTCCGCCCCGGCCGCCCCGCGGGCCGTCCCGGCCGGGAGGCCCGGGTCCGCCACCGCCCCGGGGGCCGGGTGACGGCATGCCAGCAGGCCCGAACGGCTGCGGGCCGTCAGGCTGGGCGCCGCCCGGCTCGGCGGTGCCAGGGGGCCGCTCAGGCTGGCCCGGGAGGGGCTGAGGCTCTACCTGGTCCATGGCTTCTCGTCCTTGTGAATCCATGCTCCGCTCACCGGTGACACACCGCAAGCTACGTTAGTTTTCGTTAAACAAATAAGTCGCAGTCTTCCATACCGGCCAGGGCCTTCCGGCGCCTTGCCGTCATACTTCCCTGCCTCCCGCCGCCAAACTTCCGGGCTCCCGCCTGCGTGCTCCGGGTTCCCGCCGCCATGCGTCCGCTTCCCGCCGCCGCCGCCCGTCAGTGCCCCGCGCCCGGGCCCGGCGCCCGGGCCGGGTCTGGCCCGTGCGGTCCATAATCATGGGGTCAGTGTTACACGACCATGGGCGTGCCGTTATCGGTGTGATAACGATCCGCGCCCCGGCGTGGCTCGAACATGCGAGGGCACGAGGCAGAATCGTTATCGTGCCGGAACTTCCCGAGGTCGAGTCGCTCGCGCGCTTCTTGCGGCAGCGGGCGGACGGTCATGTCATCGACCGCGCCGACAGCGCGGCTATCTCGGTCCTGAAGACCTACCGCCCCGACCTGAGCGCCCTGCACGGCCGCGTCATCAGTGACACCCAGCGGCACGGGAAGTTCCTGGACCTGGTGGCGGTACCGGCCCCCGGGGGCGCGGACGGCGGCCAGGCCGAGGGCGGCAGCCAGCCGGGGAAGGCCAGCCAGCCCGGGAATGGCAACCCGCCCGGACCGGCCAGCCCGCCCGCCGACGGCCCGCTGCACCTGGTGATCCACCTGGCCCGGGCCGGGTGGCTGCGCTGGCGGGACGACCTCCCGCCGGCGCCGCCGAAGCCCGGCAAGGGCCCGCTCGGCTTCCGGCTGCGGTTCACCGACGGCGCCGGGTTCGACCTGACCGAGGCGGGCACGAAGAAGCGCCTGGCCGTCTACCTGGTCGCCGACCCGGCCGAGGTGCCGGGGGTGGCCGCGCTCGGCCCGGACCCGATGGCGGACTCGTTCACGGTCGAGGCGCTGGCCGGGATGCTGGCCGGCCGCCGCATGCAGATCAAGGGCGTGCTCCGGGACCAGAAGATCATCGCCGGGATCGGCAACGCCTACTCCGACGAGGTCCTGCACGTCGCCCGGATGTCGCCGTTCAAGCTGGCCAGCAGCCTCACCGACGATGAGGTGGCCGGCTTGCACGCCGCCATCACCAGCACGCTCCGGGAGGCCGTGGAACGGTCGGCCGGGCTGGCCGCCCGCGACCTGAAAGCCGAGAAGAAGTCGGGGCTGCGCGTGCACGGCCGGGCCGGGGAGCCCTGCCCGGTGTGCGGGGACACGGTGCGGGAGGTCTCGTTCGCGGACTCCGCGCTGCAGTACTGCCCGACCTGCCAGACGGGCGGCAAGCCGCTGGCCGACCGGCGGATGTCCCGGCTGCTGCGCTAGCCGATCAGTGCTGGCTAATCAGTGCTGGCTAATCAGTGCACGGGTGACCCGGACTCGGCGCCCGTGCCGGCGCCCGCGGACCCGAAGACCACGCCCAGCTTGGCCCACTGGGCCCCCGCGCAGCCGACCTTGGAGAAGTTCGACGCCACGTGCTGCCCGAAGAAGGTCCCGCTGATCGTGGCCTTCTGCGGGCCGGCCACGATCATCGGGCACATGAAGCCGTGCGGGATCGGGGCGAACGGGTTCTTGGCGCGCAGCAGGTCACGGCAGGCGGCCTGGGCGTCCGGGTGCGTCCCGCCGGTCGGGTCGCAGCGCAGCGTCCACCGCTTGGGAGTCGCCCCGGGGCTGGGCGTGACCACCACGGTGAGAGACACCTTGGCCGCGGGCTTCGCGGGCTTGGCGGGCGAGCTCGTGCTGGTGGCACTGCCGCAGGCGGCCGCCGTGACCACGCAGAGGATGGCGGGCAGGAGGTACCTGGCGCCAGATCGTGCGGGCCGCAAGGAGGATTTCATGCCCATGTGACGTTCCGCGGCTCCGCCCGGTTCCCGGTGCGGCAGGATCCTGCCGGGGCGGTCCTGTCCCGGCGCCTGCGGCACGCATTCCGGTGTCGCCCACGCGCAGGTCACAGAGACTATATTCCGTTATTACGACGGAATAGAATTGTGTCCTTCCCGAATTGGGTGCTTACCCGGTCCGGCCGGCGGATCGGAATCCCCCCGGCGTGCGCACAGTTCTGCGCCGGATGGCCGGGGACAACCACGGCCGTGGAGGCTCGCTGCTGGCACAGCCAGCAGCGAGCCGCTTACAGAAAGCTTTGTTGCCGGTTTCCTGGCGCCGTTCCCGGGACAACCGGTATTAATGGGGAGCATTTCTCGCCGTGCCCGGGGCAGCCGGACGATTTCCTTGCTTTCCGGGGCGGCCCCGAGCCGTTGAAAGAGAGCTCTCCGATGCCCGCGCCGTCGCGCCGTTGGTCGATGTCCATCCTCTGCGCCGCCGCCAGCCTCGCGCTGGCCGGGTTCAGCGCCGCCCCCGCCGCCGCGGCCCCGAACGCCAGATCAGCTGCTGGCCGCCCCTCGGCCACCCCGGCCAGCCGGTCCAATGTCGGCGCCGCCCACTCACCTCAGCTGCTGCGCCAACTGTCGGGCTCGTCCACGTCGGTGCCGATGACGGGCACTGGGCAGATGGCGTCCGGGGTGATGCCTTCCGCCGCGGTGGCGGGCGATGAGCAGGGCGTGGACGTGGCCTCGTTCCAGCACCCGGGCGGGGCGGCCATCGACTGGTCCCAGGTGGCAGCGTCGGGCATCGGCTTCGCCGGGGTGAAGGCCACCGAGGGCGCCTACTATCGCAACCCCTATGCGCTGACCGACCTGGCGCAGGCTCAGGCCGCCGGGCTGTCGGCCGTCGCTTACGCCTTCGCCATACCGAACGGCAACGGCAGCAGCAGCAGCCCGGTCACCCAGGCCGACTACCTCGTGCAGTACCTGGGGTCGGCCAGCCGGAGTGTGCCGATCATGCTGGACATCGAGTACAACCCGTACGGCGCTGAGTGCTATGGGCTGAGCACCACGGCCATGGTGTCCTGGATCTCCACGTTCGACAGCGAGATCGAGACCAGGACCGGCCACCTTCCGATCATCTACACCCCGCGATCCTGGTGGGGCACGTGCACGGGCAGCAGCACCGGCTTCGCCCGCACTCCGGTGTGGGTGCCCGACTTCTCGAGTGCGGCCGGCCCGGCACTGCCCGCGGGCTGGAGTACCTGGGCCAGCTGGCAGTACACGAGCACGGGCACCGTGGCCGGAATCTCGGACCCCGGCCAGACCGACCTCGACCAGGCCAATCCCGCGATCCTGTCCCTGCTGGATCCCGCCAACCAGAAGCAGGTGATCGGTGATCCGGTGGGCTTGCAGCTGAGCCAGGCCATCCCGGTTCCGGGGCAGACGGAGACGTTCACCGCCACCGGGCTTCCGCCGGGGGTGTCCCTCAGCGCCAGCGGGCAGATAACTGGCTGGCTGACCCGGACGGGAAACTTCTCCCTGCAGATCAGCGCGTCCGGTGCGGCTGGGACCTCCGGCTCAGCCGCATTCGGCTGGACCGTGGCCGCCGCTCCCGACCAGGGCCCCACCGGCCCCGTGCGCTTCGACGTGCGAGGCAAGTGCCTGAACGACGCCGGGAACCGGACAGCCAACGGCACCCCGGTGAACATCGGGGCGTGCAACGGCGCCTCCTCGCAGAAGTGGACCGTGGCGCAGGACCGCACGCTGCGGATTCACGGCAAGTGCCTGGGGATCTCCGGGTCAGCCAAGGTCAGTGGGGCCAAGGCGGTGCTCACGACCTGCTCGGCGTACGCCAGCCAGCAATGGTCCGTCGGCACCGGCGCCGGGCTGGCCAATGCCACGGCCGGCCTGTGCCTGGCCGGGTCAAGCTCCGGAACCGGCGGAGTTCAGGCCTGGCTCTCCCCCTGCCAGGGTGGCAAGGTCAGCCAGAAGTGGACGCTGCCGGCCGGGCCGGTGGTGTCGGAGGTTCCGGGCATGTGCCTGAACGACCAGGGCGCTGGTACCGCCGCCGGCAACCGTGGTGATCTGGTCATGCGATGGGCAGGCGGCGCAGAACTGGACGGTGCAGCCGGACGGAACGCTGCGTTTCGCGGGCAAGTGCCTGGACACCGCCAGCTCGGGCGCGGTCAGCGGCACCCGCCTGGACCTGCTCTCCTGCAACGCCAGTGCGTCCCAGCAGTGGCGGATCAGCGTGGCCGGCGGCGGCGGCATCGTGGAGAATCCGGCTTCCGGGCTGTGCCTGGCCGATCCTGGCGACGCCACCGGCAACGGCACCGCGGTGGTGGTGGCGTCCTGCACGGCCGGCGATCCGGGCCTGGCCTGGCGGGTCCGCTGAGCGTTGGCCCAATGGCGGGCCAGGAACGTCCCGGGATGGCACCATGATGTCGTGGGCCTGCACCAGGCGACCGGGCAGAACCGGGTCGACGCGACGGCGTGGGCGGTGATCGAGAGTGCCGCCGACGCTATTGTCGCGTTCTCCACCGACCGCAGCGTCCTGCTGTGGAACCCGGCCGCCGAGCGGATGTTCGGCTGGCCCGCGGGCGAGGTGGTCGGCCTGGAGCCGCCGATCATCCCCGAGGAACTGCAGTCCGAGCACAACGCGGTGCTGGAGCGGGTGCGCAGCGGTGGCCAGATCTCGTTCGCGACCCGGCGGGCCTGCAAGGACGGCACCCTGATCGACCTGCGCATCGACATCAGCGCGCTGACCGGCCGCGACGGCGAGATGCTCGGCTGGGTGAACGTGTGCCACCGCGACGGCGATGATGACGCGGCCAAGTACCAGATCGCGCAGCGCGCGCGGGTGATCCGCCGGCTCGGCGATGTGGTGGCCGACATGAACGCCCAGCGGGACCTGGAAGCGGTGCTGGACCGGATCGCGGCCAGCCTGCGCGAGCTGACCACCGCCGACGCCGGCGGCTTCGTGCTGATCGAGGACGGCAAGCTGCGCCTGGTGAGCATGGACGGCCTGCCGGCCAGCCTGCGCGGCCGCGGCGCCGACCTGGAGACCAGCCTGGTCGGCAAGCTGATGCGGTCGGGCCAGACCGTGATGATGGCCACCGGCGAATCCGGCGACTTCGACGACCTGATCTGGTCCGCGCTGCCCGGCCTGCACACCATCGCGCTCAGCCTGTCCCACGTGGGCGGCCGGCCGTACGGGGCGCTCTACGCCCTCTACAGCGGGCGGGAGGTCGGCCACGTCGAGCTGGAACTGCTCGAGCTGATGGCTGGCCACGCCAGCGTCGCCCTGAGCAACGCGATGGCGTTCGAGGAGGTGGTCCGGCAGCGGGCCCATGAGCGCGCGGTCATCGACGCCAGCGCGGACGGCATCGCGGTGCTGGACACCGACGGCCTGATCCGGCAGTGGAACCCGGCCGCGCACGAGCTCACCGGCCTGTCCGCCGGGGAGGTTACCGGGCGGCCGCCGCCGTTCCCGGTGCCGGAACCGGCCGACGGCAAGCTGACCCACCGGCTGCCCAACGGCCGCTGGCTCGATGTGCTCTGCAACGCGCTGGACGGGCGGGACGAGCGGGTCATCGACTTCCGCGACGTGACCGCGGCCAAGGAGCTGGAGGAGGCCAAGGACCTGTTCCTGGCCACCACGAGCCACGAGCTGCGCACCCCCATCACCGTGGTGCAGGGTTTCGCGAGCACGCTGGCCAGCCGGTGGGACAAGCTGACTGACCCGGAGCGGCGCGCGGCGGTGCAGACCATCGCCGACCGGGCCGGCTCCCTGGGCCGGCTGGTGGAGCAGCTGCTGCTCGGCTCGCGGGCGGGCGCGGACCAGCTGACCGTGACCAACGGGCCGTTCGACCTGGCCGCGCTGCTGCGCGGGACCGCGGTGGCGTTCCGTCCTTTGTCGGAGGCGCACACGCTGGCCGCCGACATCCCGGACGGCCTGCCGCACGCCTACGGCGACCCGATGGCCACCGACATCATCGTGGGCCAGCTGCTGGAGAACGCGTTCAAGTACTCCCCGGGCGGGGGAACGGTCACCGTGGCCACCCGGCTCGACGGGGACTGGATCGAGGTCACGGTCGAGGACGAGGGCATCGGCATCGCCCCCGGGGACCACGAGCGGATCTTCGAGCGGTTCGTCCAGGGTGAGACCGGCGACCGCCGCCGGTTCGGCGGTATCGGCCTGGGGCTCTATATCGTGCGCCAGCTGGCCCGGGCCCAGGGCGGTGAGGTCGCGGCCTCCTCCCGCGCGGACGGCGGCACCCGCATGCTGCTCCAGCTGCGCCCCGCGTCCCGCTGAACTCCGGCCGTCTCCCGCCGGGCCCGGTATCCGGCCAGGCCGTGGCCACCTCCCGCGGAATGGTACAAACACCTCTGGCCAAGCCAACCGGTCTCAACCCGGAAAAGTGGTATGAATCTACGGTGCCTTCGCGGAGCGCCCTGCCCTGGCTCCCGGCGCGAGTCCCCGCCACCCGGCCTTCCCGGCCCCATCACGGGGCGCGCGTCCGCGTGCCCGCTGGAGGATCCATGCCAGTAGTCGTGCTCCCGCGGTGGGCGGGAGCGCTCGCGGCCGCCGCGGGCCTGACCGTGGCCGGCCTGGCCGCGGTGCCGGCCTCCGCCTCGTCCCACGCGCGCCTCGTCGTCCCAGGCCGTGTCCGCGGGGCCGTCGGCCACCCCGAGGTTCGTCCGCGCCTTTCACGCGGCCCGGCTGCCCAGCGGCTTCCGCCAGGTCTGCCCGCAACCGACCACGCCCGGCCTGATGCAGTGCTCCATCGTGGTGCATTCGTCGGCGTCCACGGCGGCACCGGCTAATAAGCCCGCCTCGGGGACCTTGTCGCCGGGCCAGTTGCGGGCCGCCTACGGGCTGAGCCAGGCCGCCCAGGTGTCCAACAAGAGCACGATCGCGATCGTGGACGCCTACAACGACTGGCACGCCGCCGGGGACCTGGCCACCTACCGGAGCTACTACGGGCTCGGGGCCTGCAAGATGTCCACCAAGTGCCTGCGCGTGGTCAACCAGAAGGGCACGACCGCCTGGTTCCCGAAGGGCAACTCCGGCTGGGCCGAGGAGGAGTCGCTGGACCTGGACATGGTCTCCGCGATCTGCCCCAAGTGCAAGATCATCCTGGTCGAGGCGAACAGCACGTCGATCAGCGCACTGAGCCGCCGCCGAGGACACCGCGGTCCGGCTGGGGGCCAAGTTCGTCTCCAACAGCTGGGACGGAGCCGAGTTCACCACCGAGGCCAGCTACGACCACCACTTCGACCACCCGGGCGTGGCGATCACCGTGGCGTCCGGCGACTACGGGTACGGAACCCTGTATCCGGCGGTGTCGCCGTACGTGACCGCGGTCGGCGGGACCACGCTGTGGATGAAGGGCAAGACGCGGACCGAGGAGAAGGTCTGGAGCCAGGACGCCCTGGACGGGACCGGCTCCGGATGCTCCTCTTCCCTGGAGCCCCAGCAGGCCTGGCAGTCCTCGCACGCTAGCGCGTGCGCGTACCGGATCGACAACGACGTGGCGGCGGACGCCGACCCCCGGACCGGGCCCGCCGTGTACGACTCCTACCCGCCGTCGGGTGAGGGCCTGCCGAAGGGCTGGCAGCAGCTGGGCGGGACCAGCGCCTCGGCCCCGATCATCGCCGGCGTGTACGCGCTGGCCAGCCCGGGCGGCAAGCCCCCCACGGCCACCCTGGCGACCGAGTTCCCCTACCAGGCCACGTCAGGCCTGCGGGACATCACGATCGGCTCGAACGCCGGCTGCGGGTCATACCTGTGCGCCGCCGGGACCGGCTACGACGGCCCGACCGGGCTGGGTGTGCCCAGCGGCGTGACCGCCTTCAGGTAACCAGGACCGCAGCGTCCCTCAGGCTGGGCCGGCTCCCCCGGGGGCCGGCCTAGCTGCCGGAGGGGTAGTTGGCGGTCGCGGCGGCCTCGCGGAACCGGGGCTCCCCGCCGGAGGCGACCAGGTACTCGTCGAGGATGCCGGGGACGTCGTCGCCCGCCTTCACGATCTGGCCCTTCTCCAGCCAGATGATCCGGTTGCAGGTCTCGGCGATCTCGGCCAGGTTGTGCGCGACCAGGAACACCGTGCCGGCCTCGGCCCGCAACTCATCGATGCGGGCGTGGCTCTTACGCTGGAACTCCGCGTCGCCGGTGGCCAGCGCCTCGTCCACGAGCAGGATGTCGTGGCTCTTGGCCGAGGCGATCGCGAAGCGCAGCCGGGCGCCCATCCCGGTGGAGTAGGCCTTCATGGGCAGGTTGACGAAGTCACCGACCCCGGAGAACTCGACGATCCGGGGCTTGGCCTCCTTGGTCTCCTGGGTGGTCATGCCCATGGCCAGGCAGCCCAGGACCACGTTCCGCTCGCCGGTCAGGTCTTCGAGCAGGGCCGCGTTCACCCCGAGCAGGGCCCCGTGGCCGTCGGTGTAGACCGCGCCCTGCTCGGCGGGCAGCAGCCCGGCGATGGCGCGCAGCAGCGTCGACTTGCCGGAGCCGTTGCGCCCGATGACGCCGACCGCGTCGCCCCGGTAGGCCACGAAGGACATGCCGCGGATCGCGTGCACTTCCCGGATGGACGGCCGCCGCTGGCGGCGGATCATCCGCAGCAGGGCGCTGGCCGCCGTGCCCTTGTCCGCGCCGCCCCCGTACACCCGGTAGACCACGTGCAGGTCGTCCACCACCACCATGGGTCGCTCAGCCACGGCCGTACCTCGCCTCCGCGCGCCAGAAGAACAGGAAGCCGACGACGACCGTCACGATTGCCCAGCCCACGCCGTAGATCCAGAGGGTGGGGATGCCCGGCAGGTTCGGGTGGCAGTACGCGCTGAAGGTCGGGTACTTGCCCGGCAATACGTGGTAGAGCTTGCAGTTCGCGGCGTTGAAGGGCTTGGCCCCCGGCATGGCGTTCCGGTACTTCTCCAGCAGCGCGTACCGGATCAGCGTGATGTAGACGGCGGCCGGGTTGATCTGCAGCAGGTACGCGATGGTCGGATGATTGACCAGGGGAGCCTTCAGCGACAGCGACTGGAGGCTGAACAGCACGCCGGACACGTACAGCCAGGTCCGCACGATGAACGGCAGCAGCTGGCTGACGTCGTCGAAGCCCGAACCCCAGCGGGCCAGGATGAGCCCGGCCCCCACGTTGAACACGCTCTGCAGGACCAGCGCTGGCAGGATCAGCAGCCAGTACAGGGTCAGGTGCTCCCCGGCGACGAGGATGATGACGAACAGCACCGCGAACGACAGGAGCAGCTGCTGCAGCTCGATCAGCACATAGCCGAGCGGCAGGCAGGCCCGGGGGAAGTACAGCGCCCGGATCAGCGGCAGCGTCTCCCGGATCACCTGGGAGGACGTGAGGAAGGCCCGCTGGGTGAAGTTGAACACGAAGATGCCGGTGACCAGGAACGAGATGTAGTCCGGCACCCCCCGGCTGGTCCTCAGCAGCAGGCCGAAGATCAGGTAGTACACGGCCGCGTTGAGCAGCGGGGTGAGCACCTGCCACAGCTGGCCGAGCCGGGCCTCGGTGTACATCGCGACGTTCCGCGCGGTCGCGAAGCCGCTGATGAAGTGGCGCCGCTGCCAGAGTTCGGCAGCGTACTGGCGCAGCGGCGGCCGGACCGCGGTCTGCTTGAGCCCGTAGCGGAGGGCCAGATCACGCAGCGGCTCGCCGGGCAGCAGCGTGTTCTCTGGCTCGGCGGTCACGGTCGCGGCGCTGTCGCCCCCTGCGACCGGCCCGCTCAGCCCACCCGGTGCGCTTACCCGGCCCTGTTTTGTCACGACCGTGAGCCTACGGCGCAATCGGGGTACTGCGGGCCGGCTGGGCCCGATCCGGCGGGCTGCCCGGCGGTCCGCAGGGCGCTGGGCCCTCCGGCCTGCCCGGCCGTCCGCCGGACACGGGGCCGTGAGTTGTAGGGAGCAACTGTCACGGTGAAAACGTACCATCCGGCCAGTTGTGCGGTACAACTGTTACGTGAACTTGTCGGCTGATGACGCGGAGCTGGTACAGCTGCTCGGCCAGCTGCTCCGCGTGGTGAGCCCGGAAGGCGCGGGCCCGGGCAACGGGGAGGCGGGTTCCCGGGAGCCGGACCGCCCGTCCGGCGATCCGCCGGAGCCCCCGATCCCGGCCCTGTCGGCGTCTGAGGCCCGGGCCCTGATCGAGCTGGTCGCCGCGCGCGGCATCGCCCAGGGGCAGCTCGGCACCCTGCTCGGGCTGGAGAAGAGCACGGTGAGCCGGCTGGCGGCCGGCCTGGAGCGCAAGGGGTGGGTCCGGCGTGGCCGGGATGAGGTCAACCAGCGTTACATCCGGCTCTACCTCACCCCGGAAGGCAGCCGGGTCGCGGCGCGGGTGTGGAGCGCGTGGCAGACCCGGCAGGCCCGGATCCTCGCCGGGCTGACCGCGGAGGAACGGGCCGGCCTGGCCTCGGGCTTGCGCGGCCTGGTCCGCGGCCTGGCCGCGGAAGGCCTGGTGGCCGACATCACGCCCGCCGCCGGGGACGCTGCCCGTGAAGGGTCCGGGTCCGCGCCGGCCCGCGGCTGACCCGGATCAGCGGCCGGCCAGCGGCCGTGACCCCGGCGCGGCCCGCGTCATGTCCCGGGCCGGGCGGTATACCTGCACGCCGTCGGCCTGGTAGGCCGGACGGAAGCCGCTCAGCCGGAGCAGCCGCAGCAGGTGGGGTTCCCGGTGCCAGACCAGCACCCAGCCGATGTTCATCCGCCGCGCGCTGAGCTTGGCCGCCCGGAACTGTGCGCTCGTGGTCTGGTGCTGGCCGCCCTGCGCGTTGAGCAGGGCCGCGTAGAACGCGCTTCCCTCGATGCCCTTCAGCGTGCCGGGCGGGATCCGCGAGATGAGCGCGTTGGCCAGCGGGTGCCCGTCCGCCGTGGCCAGCACCATGGATTCCGGCGCGAACCCGTCCCCGATCACGGGCATGCCGCCCCGGATGCCGAACGGGACGTCCACCACGATCGACTGGGTGTGCTGGGCGGCGATCGGGCGGTCCAGCGCGGGCAGGGAGGTGGGCATGCTGCCGATGGCCGGGTTCCCGGACCAGCCGGTCTCCAGCAGAGCCAGGACCAGCACCGGGATCAGCCAGGCCCCGGCGTGCTCGCGGAGCCACTCGACCGCCGACCCGGCCAGCAGCACCACCGGGACCAGGGCCAGTTCAGTGAACCGGTTGGCCTCACGGAAGGAGGACAGGCCGGGAAGCCGGGTGAACCAGGTGAAGGGCATGATCATCGAGAGCCGGACCCCGTGCACCACCTCGGCCAGCGGCACGTAGTGGTGGTCGCCGACCCACACCACCGACCCCAGCGACAGGGCCACGCACGCCAGCCAGAGGAGGGCCAGCGAGCGCGCGTGGCGCCGCCGCCACGAGACCACGATCCCGAACAGGGCCAGCGCGGTGAGCACGACACCGAACGTGGTGATCACGATGGTGTAAGGGCCCTGGTAGGCGACCCGGCTCAGCCCAGTCAGGCCGTAGTCGGCCACCCGGGGGGACGGCGCGAACATCTGCTGCAGCGAGGCGCCCGAGTACACGTAGTTGACGTCGAGGAGCCCGGCCCGTGACGCGGGGTTCCGGCTGGCCGCAGCCTGCTGGACCATGACGATGAGCTGCGGGCTGGCCACGATCAGGCCGGTCACCGCGGCCAGGGCGGTGGCCCGCAGCCGGGCCGCCGAGGGATGCCGGGCCAGCCAGGGAACCAGGACCAGGCCCGCGACGATGCCGGCCAGCACCGCGGATTCCTGGTCGGTGAGGATGGCCGCCCCCATCACGGCGCCCAGGATGATGGCCTGCCGCCGTCCCGGCCGGCGGGTGAGCCGGACCGCGGCCTCCAGTGCCATCGGCAGGAACAGCGCCCCGAGCGCCAGGTTCAGCTCGTACCAGCTGCGCCAGGTGAGGATCGCGGACAGGCCGAAGAACCCGCCGGCCACGACGGCGCCGAGCTGGGTCGGCAGCCAGAGCCGCGCCGCCCGGTACATCACGTAGCAGAGCAGGCCGGGGCACAGGATGGACAGCAGGTTGTAGGACAGGCTCGGCCCGAACGCCAGCGTGACGGGGGTCATCAGCAGGCCGGGCAGCGGCATCAGGGTGTGATAACCGAGGTCCGAGCCCACCGGGGCGGCCAGGTACCGGGTGGACCAGGGGCTGGACAGGTGCGACACCTGGCGGGCGACCCACCAGAAATCCCAGACGTACGAGCCCGCGTCCCGCAGGGACGGCAGCCGGCCGGCCAGGTAGGTGACCCGTGGCCAGGTGACCGCGAGCCCGGTGACCAGATAACCGGCCAGCAGGAGCAGGTGCGGGGCCAGCGGGTGCCGCCGGAACCGGCGGTGCCACGGCGGGGGCGGGCCGGGGATGCCGTCCGGGCTGGGTGCGGTCTCGGCTGGTGCTGTCCGCGGCAGCCCCGTTGCTCCGGCCGGTCCTGCGGCAGGGGGACGTTCACCCGTCTCCGGGGCCAGGGACGCGAGCCCGTCCCGCCGCAGGGTCCTGATCTGACCGGAGGTTGGCTGGTCCGGCGGGTTCTCGCCCGCGTGGGCCATCGTCACCCCGTTCTTGTTGTCCACCAACTAACCGTGCCGACGCATTGATTATGGAAGCATGCTGGCCAGCTAGAAGACCAATTGTGCTTACGAAGATAGAATAGATTTATTACGAAGCGAGAAAGTTCCGGTAAAGCGCGTGGAATAACCGAGTAATAATTCCTGAATGTCCCATGAGTTGCGCTTAATGTGGTAAAAATCCGGAATAGAACTCGGGACCGGGGCCCGCTCAGGGCGCTCAGTTCAGGCGGCTCAGTTCAGGGGGCCGCGGGGCCACCGGGCCGCCGGGGCTGGACCTCGGCGTTCAGCGCACGGGGCGGTAAACCGACACGTCATCCGCCCGGTAGGCAAAGCGGAAGCCGGTCTGGTGCAAATATTGCACAATGGCGGGATTTGAGTACCACACCACGACCCACCCGATATCCAGCCGCCCGGCGTCCCGCCGCCCCGCCGCGACCTCGGCGGCGCTCAGCGGCGTATAGGACGACAGTTTCCTGGCGAACAACGGCCGGTGCTGCTGCGCCTGCGGGCTGAGGGGCACGGTCACCGGCGAGAAGGTGAAATGCTGCGTCTTGATCAGGTGGGAGAAGAAGGCGTGCTTCTCGATCGCGTTGAGGGTGGCCTGGGGGATCCGGGAGACGTAGGCGACGGCGCGCCGGTGACCGTCGGCGGTCGCCATGACCAGCGCCTGGGCCGCGAACCGCCCGCCGTACTCGGGGATCCCGCCGCGCATCCCGTAGGGGACGTTGACGACCATTGACCGGGAGTGGTCGGCGGCGATCGGCGCATCCAGCCGGGAGTACGACGTCGGCATCACGCCGATCTTCGGGTTCCCGGAGTACCCCAGTTCCAGGATGGCCAGGGCGATGACCACGGCGATCAGCGGCCGGGCGTGGTAGCGCATCCAGTTCACCGCCGCGCCGGCCAGCAGGGCCGCCGGGACCAGGCCGAGGATGGCCATCCGGTCCGCCTCGCGGAACGCGGACAGGCCGGGAAGGCGGACGAACCACGTGAACGGCAGGAACGCCGAGACGCGCACCCCGTTCCAGTCCAGCGTCCACGGGACGAACTGCCCCTTGCCGACCCACAGGGACATGCCCAGCGCCAGTGCCGCGCAGCCGAGCCAGAGCAGCGCAAGCTGCCAGGCCCGGCGCTGCCGCCAGGCGACGACCAGGCCGAACACGGCCAGCGCGGTCAGGGTCACGCCGAACATCGGCAAGCCCTCGTTGTCCCGGCTGTGCAGGAACGGCTGGGCGAAGGCGGTCAGGCCGAAATCCGCCACCCGCGGGGTGGGCGCGAACATGCCGGGCAGCCCGACCCCGTACAGCTTGTCCGTCACGCCGAGCAGATCGGGCTTGATGTGCAGGCCCCCGCGCGCCTGTTCGTGGATCATCGCGGCGAGCTGCGGGCCGGCCACGATCGCGGCGATCACCGCGCCCAGCGCCACCGGCCACAGCCGGGCCACCGCGGGCCGCCACAGCAGCCAGGGCACCAGGACCAGCCCGGTCAGGATGCCGGTCAGGACGGCCGACTCCGGGTCGGTGAGCACGGCCGCGCCCACCACCACGCCGAGGATGAGGGCCTGGCGCCAGCCCGGGGACCGGCGCAGCCGCACCGAGGCCTCGAGGGCCAGCGGGAGGAACAGCGCCCCTACGGCGATGTTGACGTGGTACCAGTCCTCCTGGGCCAGCATCGCGGACAGGCCGAAGAAGGCGCCGGCCGCGATCGCGCCGGTCTGGCTGGGCAGCCACAGCCGCGCGGCCCGGTACATCGCGTAGCACAGCAGGCCGGGCACCACGATGACGAGCAGGTTGTACGAGGCACTGGGCCCGAAGATCAGGGTGACCGGGGTCAGCAGCAGGCCCGGCAGCGGCATCAGCGTGTGGTAGCCGAGCAGCACCCCCGCGGGCGCGGCCATGTGGTCGGTGACCCAGGGGTTGGCCAGGTGGCTCACCCGCCGCGCCATCCACCAGAAGCCCCAGACGTACGCGGCGGAGTCCCGCATGGACGGCAGCCTGCCGGTGATGTAGCTCGCCCGCGGCCAGGTCACCGCGACCCCGGCGGCCAGGTAGCACAGGAGCAGGGTGAGATGCCCGGCGACCGGGTGGGTGGTGAAGACCCGCAGCGCCCGCGGCCCGGTGTCGGCGCCGCGCGTGACGGTACCCGCCGGCGCGCTGCCCGTGGCCGCGCTGCCCGCTGCCGTGTTTCCGTGGCCCGCCATGTCCGCTGGCTGCGCCGTATCCGCTGACCGCTCCGCATCTTCTGGCGGCGCGGCCTCAGCCGGCTGCGCCGCGCCCTGTGGCCTCGCCGGGGCGGGCGACTGCATCGCGCTTCGGGCGGGGATCAGCGAAAGCCGCGGGTCACGGCCCGCTCGGTCCATCGGTTCACCCCGTCCAGCGTCCCGTCCGGCGAGCCAGCCTCGCTGGCCCGCGCCGCCGCAGGACGCAGGTACCCGGCCGCCCCCCGCGGCCACTTTGCTTGCGGCGACAGTGGTGCCACTCATGCTAAGCGGGATCACCAGTGCCCCGGGACGTATTCATCCGCTGCCCCCGTCCCCGGTTTCCCGGGGCCGCTGGCGGGGCATTCCCGCTCGCAGGAGGAACGCGACTATCGCGGCCACGGGGCGGGGGCGCGCGGGGAGGTGAGGGCGGCGAGCGTCGTTCTGCTCCCCTGCATACCGTCCAGCGTCGCCGTCGCCCGCGGCCGGATCGCCGCCGAGCTGCGCGAGGCCGGCCTGTTTCCTGCCGCTGTCGGGGACGCCGCCCTGGTCACCAGCGAGCTGCTGAGTAACGCGATCCTGCATGCCCGGCCGCTGCCTGACGCCCGTATCCGGGTTTCCTGGATCCTGACGCCCACCTCGGTGGAGGTCATCGTCAGCGACGGCGGAAGCGCCACCCGGCCCCGGGCCTCCCGCCCGTCGCTGTCTTCCATCGGGGGCCGTGGCCTGGGCATCGTGGAGCACCTGTGCTCCAGCTGGGGAGTGCGCGCGGACGAGCGGGGCACCACCGTGTGGGCGGTCCTGCCTGCCGCGCGGGGCGGCGGTGCCGGGCCGGGCAGCGGCGGTCGCGGTGGGTCGGCCGCGGGCGGTCTCGGTGCAGCGGCGGGCGGTCTCGATGGGGCGGCTGCGGGTGCTGCCGCCCGCCACCCGGACGGTGTTTCCCCCCGGGCCGATGCGGGCGCCCGCACCGCCTGAGGCGCTGCCTGCCGGGCGGACGCCACGGAGCGATGAACACGATTAGTGATCATTGGCTGAGCAGGCGTAATCGGACACGGAAGTGGTGATACTCCCTCCGAGGGCTCATGCGTGCGGGGGCGCGGGCGGGACGGGCAGGGGGAATCTTGAGCTACACCCATGGCGCGGACAGCGAGGCCGGCTGGCTGCGCACCGTTCTCGTCCACCGCCCGGGCGCCGAGCTGAAACGGATTTCCCCGCGCAGCCGCGGCCGTCTCCTGTTCGACCGGCTGCCCTGGGTGTCCCGCGCCCAGGAGGAGCACGACGCGTTCACCCAGATTCTCCGGGACCACGGTGTCGAGGTGCTCTACGTCACCGAACTGCTGCAGGACGCGCTGGAATACGCAGCCGCCCGGGACGCCGCGATCAGCTCGGCGCTGGACGACCGGCCGCTCGGCGACGATCTCCGCGGCGTCGTCCGCGATCATCTCGCGGGCCTGGACTCGGAGACGCTGGCCCAGGCACTCATCGCCGGGATAACCCCCGCTGAGCTCCGCGCCGGGCACGGGGTGGTCTACGAGCTGCTCGACCGGCACGACTTCGTCCTCGACCCCGTGCCCAACCTGGTCTTCACCAGGGATTCGAGCGTCTGGATCGGGGACCGGGTAGCGGTGTCCAGTCTCGGTGCGCGGAGCCGGGAGGCCTGCCTGCTGGCCGTGCTCTACGCGCATCACCCCAGGTTCGCCGGGACCAAGATGCTCTACGGCCCGCATCTGGAGCCGGTCGCGGGCGGGGACATCGTGCTGCTGGCCCCCGGCGTGATCGCGGTCGGGGTCAGCGAGCAGACCAGCCCGGCGGGAGTGGAGCGGCTCGCCCGGCAGGCCTTCCTGGCCGGGCTCGCGCACACCGTGCTGGCGGTGCCGATCCAGCGGACCGGCGCGCCGAGCCTGGACACGATCTGCACCGTGATTGACGGCGGGGTGATCGTGATGCATCCGGCGCTGGCCTACACGCTGACCGTCCACAGCATTACGCCACGCGGCGACGAGCTGCGGGTCTCCCGGCCCCAGCCGTTCATGGCCGCCGCCGCCCAGGCCACCGGCGTTGACCGGCTCACCGTGATCGACACCGGCCTTGACCCGGTCACCTCCCCCCGCGGCCAGTGGGATGGTGCCCAGCGGGACGGCAGCCAGTGGGACGACGGCGGCAACGCGCTGTCCCTCGGCCGCGGGCTGGCCGTCTGCGACGAGCGGAACCTGGAGACCAACGCCAGGCTCACCGCGGCCGGAGTGGAGGTCATCCCGGTTGCCGCGAGCGAGCTGGGCAGCGGGCGCGGCGGCCCGCGCTGCATGTCATGCGCGGTGACCCGGGACCCAGCCGCCGAGCCGGCCCAGCCCGCCGGGTCGGGGACGCCGCCCGCCCGGGTCACCCGTCCCGACCTGGCGCCGTTCCCGCGTTCCGCGCCCGCGGTGAGCAACCCGCACGGCCTGGGTGCCGACACCCAGCAACTGGTCCAGGCCCAGTAACCCCCGGATCGTCCCGGGACCGAGGCCGGCCGCGTCAGGAGAGCCCAGGTACCGCCCGGGTCCGGACCGCCCGCGTCAGGAGAGCCCAGGTACCGCCCGGGTCCGAGACCGCCCGCGTCAGGAGAGCCCAGGTACCGCCCGGGTCAGGACCGCCCGGGTCAGGGTCAGGACCGTCCAAGTCCCCGACGGCCCGGGTCAGGACCCGCCCGGGTCAGGACCGCCGCCCAGGGTCAGGACCGTCCAAGTCCCCGACAGCCCGGGTCAGGGCCGCCCGGGTCAGGCAGACGGCGGCCGGTCCACCACCTCGGCCAGGATGCTGAACGTCGGGCACGGCCAGCGCCACATGCAGCTCCGGCAGCGCCGGATGGGGCTGCTCGGGTCGGTGGTGATACCGCCCGCGTCGAGCGGCTGGTGCAGGTCGATCAGACGGTCGGCGAGCTCGGTGAACTGCAGGATCTGCTCACGGGCCTCAGCCAGGAACGCCAGGTCCCCCGGCGTCATCCGGGCGTTTAGCGGGACCACGCCCTCGCGGTTGATCAGGCGGCTGTAGTGCCGGCTGCTCTCCAGCCAGGACGACGCCAACTCGGCCCGGGACCGGAGTCCTTCCATATCGGCCTGGATGCGGGCCCGCTGGTGATCCACGTCAGGCGCCCATGACACCGCGCCCGGGGCCTCATCCGGATACGCCGGACCGGGAGCACTGGGCCGCACGCCGGGCACGGTCGGCAGCATGTCGTCCGCGAGCGGCGCGGACAGTGGCCCCGTGGTTGGCGGCCCCGTGGTTGGCGGCTCCGTGGTCAGCGGCGCGGCGTAGGGCGCAGCGGGCAAGGGGGCGGACAGCATGTCCGGCAGGGGCGCGGACAGCGGTATGGGGCCCGCCGCGTCCAGATTCGGTAGCGGTCGCAGGGTCGCTGTCTTCGGTTCTGGCTGCTCTGGCAAGGGGTACATCCCGGGGGCTCCGCCTCGCTGGTGCCGGCATCAGGTCGGTCACCCTCCAGCTTGGCGCAGAAATGCCCGGTCCGCCTGCGATTTAACCGTGTGCTCTCCGTAAGCATCTGGTCCTGGGCGCACAGCGGCGGTAGGGTGCCGCTCGTGGAACTAAAGGTATCGACTCGCAGCGAGGGTGATCGCGTCGTTGTAGCCCTGTCCGGAGAGATCGACCTTTACACCGCCCCGCGCCTGCAGAGCCAGCTGACTTCCGCGCTGAACGTGGACCACGCGGTGCAGCTCGTGGTGGACATGTCCGGCGTGGACTTCTGCGACTCCACCGGCATGAACGTGCTGCTCGCCGCTCAGCGGATGGCCCGTGAGCACGGCGGGAACGTCGAGCTCAGCGGCCCCCGGCCCGCGGTGCGCAAGATCCTCCAGGTGACCGGGCTGGAGTCAGTGTTCACCGTGACCGGCGACGGCGCCGCGGTTCCCGGCCAGTAGGCCACGCCCCGTTTCCCCAGCCCGTCTCCGACTAGGATCGGCGGATGCCACCGAGCGGTGACGTCGCCATCGTCATTCCAGCCCGTAACGAGTCCGACCGCATCCAGGCGACCGTGAAAGCGGCCGCCGGCGTGCCCGGAGCCGACATGATCGTGGTCGTGGACGACGGTTCCGGCGACGACACGGGTTTCGTTGCGGAAAATGCGGGAGCGATAGTCCTGCGGCACGGGCGCACCCGCGGCAAGGGCGCGGCGATGGAAACCGGCGCCGAGGCGGTGGGGCTGCTGGAGCGCAACGAGGACCGCCCGGTGCCCCGGCACCTGCTCTTCCTCGATGCTGACCTGGCCGAATCCGCCGCGTACGGGGCGGCGCTCGTGCAGCCGGTCCGCGACGGCCAGGCGGACATGACCATCGCGGTGTTCAGCGAGCGGGTCCGGGCCGGCGGACACGGCTTCGTGGTCGCGCTGTCCGGGTCAGGGATCCGCCGGGCCACCGGGTGGCTGCCCGCTCAGCCGCTGAACGGGCAGCGCTGCCTGACCCGTGCCGCGTTCGAGGCCGCCCGCCCGCTGGCCCCCGGCTGGGGTGCCGAGACGGGCATGACCATCGACCTGCACCGCCTGGGACTGCGGATCACCGAGGTCGAGGTGCCCATGGCGCACCGGGCCACCGGCGGCGACTGGCGGTCCCAGCTGCACCGCGCCCGGCAGTTCGCGGGCGTGGCCCGGGCCCTGGCCGCCCGGGAGCCCGCCGTGCAGAAGGCGTTGGAGTCGGCCCGGCAGGCGCGGCGCCGGTCCCGCAGCTAGCCCGGCAGGCCGGGCTCCGGCCCGGAAGCGCCCAGGCAGGCGCGGCAGCCGGACCGCTGGAGCGCGGACCGGCCGCTGGACGCTCAGGAGGACGCCGGCACGCGAGCCGCTGGGCGGGGTCAGGCGGACCCTAGGAGACGCGCGACCGGCCGCTCGGCGGGGTCAGGCGGTTTGCTGGGTCGGGTCTTCGGGGCGGCGGAGCGGCTGCTCGGGCTCGATGCCGTTCTGCAGCAGCAGGCCCTGCAGCCGGTTCACCTCGTCCCGCAGCCAGTCGAGTTCGCGGCCCAGCGTGGCCACGTCCACGCCGGCCGACCACTGCGCGATCAGGCGGTCCCGCCCGGCCACCAGCTCCTTCTCGCTCTCCCGCGCGGCGGCGGCCCCGTCGAAGTCCCTGGCGTCCACGGCGGTGTCCTTGGCTTGCCGGGCCAGCTCGATCCGGGTGTCGTAGTCCCGGATACCGGGCGGGGCGATGACGTGGCCCGCCGCCCGCCGGTCCTGGCTGGCCAGCTCGAGCACCTGGTCCCGGACCTTCGGGACCGTGACGCCCAGGCGGCTGAGGACATGCCAGCCGACCCCGTCTCCCTCGCGGACCAGGCCGAGCAGGATGTGCTCGGTACCCACGTACAGGTGACCGAGCTGGACCGCCTCCCGGACCGCCAGCTCCAGCACCTTCTTGGTCCGCGGCGTGAACGGGATGTGCCCGGCCGGCTCCTGATGCCCCTCGCCGATGATGTCCAGGATCTGCTCCCGCACGGTCTCCGGGCTGATTCCGAGCACCTGCAGGGCCCGGCCCGCCACCCCTTCCCGGTCGCGCAGCAGTCCGAGCAGGACGTGCTCGGTGCCGATGTAGTTGTGGTGCAGCGCACGGGCTTCCTGCTGGGCCGAGATGATCACCTCGCGGGCCCTCGGGCTGAACCGGCGGAACATCAGGTCCCCCTTGCGCCCGGCGGTCCGCCGGAGATTCGGCAGCCATCCATGCATCGGTGCCTCCTTGGCCGGTGACGGCGTCCTTGTTTCGTGTGCCGGTGTTTCGTGTGCGGGTGCTTGATGCGCGGGTGTCGGGTGCGTGGTGCGCAGGTGCTTCTGGTGCGGGCCGTGGTGCCTGCCGTGCGCCGGAGCCGGAGATCCGCGGCGACAGCCACGTGGTCAGGTCGGCGGCAGACCACCGCCCGGCGGCCAGGCCGGCCACCACGGCGGCGGTGTTCCCGGCCGGCTCGAGATCCACCTGCCAGCCGTTGACCGCGAGGAACGTCACCGTCGCGAGCACGGCGACCTGCTGGTTACCGCGGGCCAGCGGGCGGTGCTCGACAAGCGCACTGAGCAGGGCGGCCGCGCGGGCCGCGGCGCGGGTTTCCGGGTCATGGCCGGGGGCGCCCGACCGGTCACGGCCGCCGGTGCCAGACACGGCACGGCCGGGTGCGCCAGACACAGCACGGCCGGGCGCGTCCGATCCGGTGCCGGCCGCCGGTGCTCCCGCGGGTGGTGCTCCGCGCGCGGTGGTGCTCCCGCGGGTGGTGCTCCCGCGGGTGGTGCTCCCGCGGTGTCAGCGTCGGCACGGGCTGCTTCGGCGAGGGCGGCTTCGGCGGCGGCCACATCCAGCAGACCGAGCACGGCCGGGACGTCCTCCTCCAGGGCCCGCGCGGCGATGACGACCAGGGCACCCAGGTCGATGGGCGTCATCACTTCTCGTCCCGCAGCATCTGGAGGAGCCGCTGGTGTCGCGCCACGTTGTCCTCGAGGAGCCGGATGAACCGCTCATCTTGCTGCCGGGCTTCCACCAGTGCGGCGATCGCCTCGCGCACCACGTCGGACACCGACCGGCCCTCGACCTCGGCCACCGCCTCCAGCCGCTCAGCCAGGCCGGGATCCAGCCGCAACACCATGTTCTTGGTCCGCATCAGGCCGCCTCTCTGATATCGAGATATCACGATACCAGAAAGGCGCCGCACCCATCTAGTCCTGCGGGCGCGGGCTCAGGGGCTATTCGCCCCCTCTCTTGCGGGCGGGTCAGGACCACCCGCCCACATCTCCCGCCGAACGTGCGCCCGGGCGGGTGATTTGCCCAATTACGGCGCACCATCCCCGGGAAAAGTCGCGGCCGCCAAGCGCGGGCCGGCGGCCAGTCGCCACTTCTCCTACGGAACGTGCGCCGTGGTGGGTGTTTTGTCCGGTTATGGCGCACGGTCCGTAGGAAAGTCGCTCGCTCCCGGTGAAGTGCCCGGCGGAGACGCCCACTATCACCTACCTGGTGCACGTTGGACGGTGGTATGTCCGTTTCGGTGGCACTAGATAGGTGATAAGTGGAGGGCTCAGAGCCGGGTCCCCCGGCGGCCGCTGGTATTCTCACGCACTGTTACGGGCGCCCGCCGGCAGGCACGCCCGCGAAGCCCTTCCGTGTGAGCGGCCATCCAGCGAAGGTGACGTGATCGCACTGTCCCGCACCGACTCAGGCTCCCCAGCCCGGCCCGGCTCCCCGGACCCGGGCGGCAAGAGCGGCAAGAGCGATAAGAGCGACAAGCCAGTGCAGTACGCCTACCTGGGACCCGAGGGGACCTTCACCGAGGCGGCGCTGCTCGCGTTCGATCCCGGGGCCGCGGGCCACGCGATGCCCTGTGTCAGCATCCAGGCCACCCTCGACGCGGTGCGCACCGGCGCGGCGGAGCAGGGCATCGTGCCGATCGAGAATTCGGTGGAGGGGGCGGTCACGGCTACCCTCGACGCGCTCGCCGCCGGCCAGGACCTGGTGATCAGTGCGGAGGTGCCGCTGCCCGTGGCGTTCGCGCTGCTGGGGCGCCCGGGGACGCAACTCGCTGACGTCACGACGGTCGGCGGTCACCCCCAGGCGCAGGCCCAGTGCCGCCGCTGGCTGGAGGAACACCTGCCGCACGCGGCGTGGCGCCCCGCGTCGTCCAACGCCGAGGCCGCCCGCCAGGTGGCGGACGGGGAGCTCGATGCGGCCCTGGCCGGGGCGTTCGCGGCGGACATGTACGGTCTCGCGGTGCTGGTCGCCGACACTCATGATCACCCGAACGCGGTGACCCGTTTCGTCGTGGTGAACCGGCCGGGCCCGCTGCCCGCGGCGACCGGGTCGGACCGGACCTCGCTGGTGGCCTTCCTGCGCGAGGACCATCCGGGTGCCCTGATGGAGCTGCTCACCGAGTTCGCGGTGCGCGGTGTCAACCTGGTCCGCATCGAGTCCCGGCCTACCGGCGACGGGCTGGGCCAGTACTACTTCTCCATCGACTGTGAAGGGCACGTGGACGACGCCCGGGTGGGCGAGGCGCTGATGGGCCTGCGCCGGGTCTGCGCCGACGTCAGGTTCCTGGGCAGTTACCCCCGGCACGACGGCGGGCCGACCCACGTCCGGCGCGGCACCTCCGACACGGAATTCGCGCAGGCCGCCGCCTGGCTGGGGCGGCTGCGGTACGGCCGAGTCTGAGCTGCCCTCGGGTCCCGCGCCGGTCCCGCCCGCGTCCCGGGGACCGGGCCGACCCGAGTCCCGGGCCTGCTCAGCCCGGCTCGGACCCGCGTCCTGGTCCGGCGGCCCGCGTCCTGGCCACCGGCCCGGTGCGGGCTACAGGTAGGGGCCTGAGCCCCGGGCGCCCTGCTGCTGCTGGCCGGCGTCCTCGCCCGGCATCATGCCCGGGGGCAGCGCCCGGCGCATCTGCTCCAGCTGCTGCCGCGCGGCCATCTGCTGCGCGAACAGCGTGGTCTGGATGCCGTGGAACAGGCCTTCGAGCCAGCCCACCAGCTGGGCCTGGGCCACCCGCAGCTCGGCCTCGCTCGGCACCGAGTCATCGGCGAAGGGCAGGGACAGCCGCTCCAGCTCGTCGACCAGCTCGGGGGCGAGGCCGTCCTCGAGCTCCTTGATCGAGCTCTGGTGGATCTCGCGCAGCCGGGCCCGGCTCTTCTCGTCCAGCGGCGCGGCCCGGACCTCTTCCAGCAGCTGCCGGATCATGCTTCCGATCCGCATCACCTTGGCAGGCTGCTCGACCATCTCCATGACCGGCCGCTCGCCCGTGTTCTCACCCTCGCCGTCCTTGGCGTCCACCGTGATGCCGTCCGGGCCCACCACCACAACTTTGGCACCCTGGCCGGCCTCGGGGTTGCGTTCGCTCATGCTCCTAGTCTTGCGCCTTCCGCGTAGTGGCCGCGCCCGGGGGCCGTGAACCGGGCGGTAATTTCCCCCGGGTGCTCAGTTGACCAGCAGGATTTTTCCTACGTGCGAGCCGTCGTCGAGCATCCGGTGCGCCTCGGCCGCCTCGGACATCGGCAGGACGGCGTGGATGACCGGGATGACCTTCCCGGCACTGATGAGGGGCCAGATGTGCTCCCGGGTGGCCGCCACCACCTCGGCCTTTTCCGCGACGGTCCGGGTCCGGAGCGTGGCGGCCACGATCGTGGCCCGCTTCAGCATCAGCAGCCCCAGGTCAACCTCGGCGCGGCTGCCACCCCGCGTGGCGATGCCGACCAGGCGGCCCCAGGTGGCCAGCGCGTCGAGGTTCCGGGCCAGGTAGGACGCGCCCATGATGTCGAGGATGACGTCGGCGCCGTGCCATCCGGTGAACTCCAGCACGGCGGCGGTGAAGTCCTCGTCCCGGTAGGAGATGGCCAGGTCGGCCCCGAGTTCCCGGCAGCGGGCCAGCTTCTCCGGCGACCCGGCGGTGCAGGCTACCGTGCAGCCCTCGGCGTTCGCGATCTGGATGGCGAAGGTCCCGATGCCGCCGGCCCCGCCGTGGACCAGGAACGTCTCGCCCGGGGCCAGGTGGGCCATCTGGTACACGGTCCCCTGGATCGTGCATGTCGCTTCCGGCAGGGCGGCCGCGTCCACCAGGGACACCCCGTCGGGGACGGGCAGCAACTGGCCCTGGGGCACGGCGACCTTCTCCGCATAGGCCCCCCCGCCCAGCAGCGCGCACACCTCGTCACCGACCTGCCAGCCGGTGACCTCCGGGCCCAGCTCGATGATCCGGCCCGAGCACTCCATCCCAGGGTAGGGGGGTGATCCGGGCGGCGGGGGATAGTGGCCCTGGCGCTGCAGGACGTCAGCCCGGTTGAGCCCGGCCGCCGCGACCGCCACGAGCACCTCACCCGGGCCCGGCACCGGATCGGGCACCTCTTCCAGGCGCAGGACCTCGGGTCCGCCGGGCTGGGTGATGATGACCGCACGCATGACGTTTCTCCTGATTGCCGCAGCCGAGGCTGTGCTGCGGCGAGCTCGGTAGCTTAGGCTTCGATGAGGTGCACATCCGGTCCCCTGCCGGCACGTCATTCTCCTACACCGATGAGAGCGGAGGGGAACGACCTTGGCTGATCAGGACCTGGACCGCGGCGAGGCGGCAAGAACGGGTGAGGCTCGCGTCCCCCGGCCTGGCCAGGACCAGCCGCCACGGGTGCTCGGCCAGCAGTCACCGTCCGGGACCCGCGACGGCTCAAACCCCGAGGTCCCCGACCCGCAGCCCGAACTGCCGGATGCCTTCGCGCCCGGGCTGGCCCTGAGCGCGGATGGCGACCCCGCGCTGGACGGAGCGGGCGCGGAACCAAGCGATACCGGGGATCCTTACGGGCCACCCGACGACCTCGACACCGCTGAGGCTTACGGCCCGTCGGAGGAGGATGGCACCGTTGATCCTTACGACCCGAGCACCTACGGCCTTGGTGCGCTCGGCCTAGTGGGCGACGACTATGACACCGGCGATGGATACCAGACTTCCGACAACTACGAGGAGCCGGGCCAGGACTCGCCCCTGTCGCTGATCCAGAACTCCGGCCGGCCCCCCGGTCAGTTCGGGGTGCCGGCGCCTCCCGTGGCCGATTCCTGGCTGGCGGAGCCGGGAGGGCCGGACGCTGGCCCGGCAGAATTCCGTGCGGGACCGGGTTCCCCCGCCCCGCTAGCATCTCAACCGCAGCCACTCGCGCCCCAGCCTGGACCGCAGTCGGCACCCACACCTTCGCAAACGGTCACGGCCGACAGCCTCACCACCGACCTGCTCTTGCCAGGGAGACACAAAGCTCCGGTCGGCGGCTGGCGCCGCGCAGTCTTCAGGGTGACCGGCGGCCTGGTCCGCCCGCCCGAGTCCGCGGCGCAGCGGCGCCGCCGGGAACTGATCGCCCGGGTCCGCACCCCGGTCACCGGCGGGCATCACCGGGTCGCGGTAATGAGCCTGAAGGGCGGCGTCGGCAAGACCACGACCACCGTCGGCCTGGGCGCCATGCTGGCCTCGCTGCGCGGGGACCGGGTCATCGCGGTGGACGCCAACCCCGACCGGGGCACCCTGTCCGACAAGGTCCGGCTGGAGACCGCCGCCACCGTCCGCGACCTGCTGAACGAGCAGTACCAGATCCAGCGGTACACGGACATCCGGGCCTACACCACGCAGGCCGCGAGCCGGCTGGAGGTGCTCGCCTCCGATCGCGATCCCGCCGTGTCGGTGGCGTTCAGCGAGCAGGACTACTGCGACGTGTGTCAGGTGCTGGAGCACTACTACTCGATCTGCCTCACCGATTGCGGGACCGGCCTGCTGCACTCGGCCATGACCGGAGTGCTGCGCCTGGCCGACCAGATCGTCCTGGTCAGCTCGCCGTCGGTGGACGGGGCGCGGAGCGCGAGCGCCACGCTGGACTGGCTCCAGGCGCACGGCTACGGAGACCTGGTCCGGCACGCGGTGGTAGTGCTCTCCGTGATCCGCCCGCGGACCAGGAGCGGGGTGGACCTGGACCGCCTGGAGCAGCACTTCGCCGCGCGCTGCCGGGCCGTGGTCAGGGTCCCGTACGACGCGCACCTGGACGAGGGCGCTGAGGTGGAGCTGTCTCGGCTGAACCGGGCCACGGTCGACGCCTACCTGATGCTGGCCGCGGAGGTCGGCGACGGCTTCGCCCAGCCCTCCGAAAATGGCCCGCTGAGCCGCCCCCGCGCTAGACCGCTTTCGCCGCAACGAGACCCCCTCGGCGCCCGTCGTTAGAGACGAGGGTCCACCGGCTCGGATTCCAGCGCCAGCACTCCGAACACCGCCTCGTGGATCCGCCACAACGGCTCGCCCCGCGCGCCCCGGTCCAGGGCCTCGAGCCCCAGGGCGTACTCCCGCAGCGCCAGCGAGCGCTTGCGGCCGAGGTTGCGGTCCCGGAGCCGGGCCAGGTTGGCGGGCTCGGTGTAGTCGGGGCCGTAAATGATCCGCAGGTACTCCCGGCCCCGGACCTTGATGCCCGGGCTGGGCCAGACCCCGGCCATCCCGGGTCAGGCGCGGCCCGGGTCAGGTTGGCGTGCGGCTTGACCACCATGCCCTCACCGCCGGCCCGGTCAGCTCTTCCCACCAGGTGATCCCGGCCGCCACGGAGTCCGGGTCGGCGGTGTCCACCCGCAGCCGCCGGGTCACGGTGATGAGCCCCGGGGCGGCCGCCGCCAGCCGGTCGGCCAGGCCGAGATGCCAGGAGTGATCACGCTCGTGGTAGACGGCGCCCTCGGTGGCCAGGATCTGGAACGGCGCCAGCCGCACCCCGTCCAGGCCGTCCACCGGCCAGCAGTAGCGGCGGTAGGCGGCGGTGAACGCCTCGGCGTTGGCGGCCCGGGCCGTGGTCCGCGCGGCGAGCGCCGGCCACGTCGACCCCCCGCGCGGCCGCCTCGGCGAGCAGCCGGACGGCCTCGGGCAGCGCGGCCCGCGCCGCGGCGCCGACCGCGGCGTACTGGTGCCGGAGCAGGTCCCCGGCCTTGACCGACCAGGGCATCAGCTCGCAGTCGAGCAGCACCCATCCGGTGCCCAGCTCGTCCCAGAGCCCGGCCGCGCCGATCCCGGCGCGCACCGCGTCCAGCAACTGCCGCGTGGTCGCGGGCCGGCGCTCTGTTCCCCGGCCGGCCTACGGCCCGGCCCGCTCTGTTCCCCGGCCGGGCTACGGCCCGGCCCGAAGAACGGCCGCCCGGTCCGGGTGTACACCGCCCCGGGCATGCCGTCCGGCACGCCGAACCGGGCCTGGGCCGTCTCCTCGTCACGGCAGGCCAGCAGCACGGCCCGCGAGCCCATGTGCTTTTCCTCGCAGAGCACGTCGGTGACCCCCTCGGCCCGGTAGGCCGCGAACGCCTCGGCCGGATGCTCCAGCAGGTCAGGCCGGCCGGACGTGGGGGACGGCGCCATGGTGGGCGGCAGGTAGAGCAGCCACCGGGGATCCACCGCGAACCGGCTCATCACCTCGAGCGCGCCCGCGGCGTTCTCCTCGCGGACCGTGATCCGGCCCTGGTAGCCGGTCTCGATCACCCGCTTGCCCAGCACGTCGGTGATGTCCAGCACTCCGGGATCCCGGCGGGCTGGCGCGGCGGGCTCGGGTGCGGCGCTGGCCCCGCTCCCGCCTCGCCGGCGCTCGCCCCGGCCGTGCCGCGGCCGCCATCCCCACCAGCCCCAGCGGCACTGTCGTCCGGTCAGCACCAGCGTCGTCGCCGGAGGCGTTAGGGGAAAGCGAAGGGCCGGGCGGGCTCGTACCAGACCCGCTCGGCGGGGACCGAGACGAGCTCCTTCTCCGGGTAGCGCAGCGCGGTCAGCCGCCCGCCGAACACGCACCCGGTGTCCAGGCACAGGGTGTTGTTGACCCACTCCGGGTCCGGGCGTGGGCGTGTGGCCGTACAGCACCATGGCCCGGCCCCGGTAGTCGTGGGCCCACGGATAGCGGACCGGCAGCCCGAACTCGTCCGTCTCGCCGGTCGTGTCCCCGTACAGCGCGAAGCTGCGCACCCGGCCGGACGCGCGGCCCTGGTAGGCCTCTTTCAGCCCGGCGTGCGCCACCACCAGCCGCCCGCCGTCCAGCACCAGGTGCGAGACGAGGCCGTGGCAGAACTCGGCGACGTCCTTGCGGAACGCCTCGTCCTCGCCGGCCAGCTGGCTGAGCGTCTCGGCCAGGCCGTGACTGACCTGGACGTTCCGCCCGGACAGCGCCCGGGTCAGCTTGTTCTCGTGGTTGCCGGGCACGGCCAGGGCGTGGCCCGCGGCGACCATGCCCATCACCAGCCGGAGCACCCCGGGCGAGTCGGGTCCCCGGTCGACCAGGTCGCCGAGGAACACCGCCGTCCGGCCGTCCGGCGGCACCGCGTCGACGGCCCGCGCCGCCGCGTCCCGGGTGACCACGTAGCCGAGCTTGCCGAGCAGCGCCTCCAGTTCGGCGCGGCAGCCGTGCACGTCGCCGATCACGTCGAACGGCCCGGTCCGGTCGCGGTAGTCGGTGAG
>CAVQNH010000039.1:0-80808 GCA_963713815.1 uncultured Actinomycetes bacterium | reverse complement strand
GCCTGCGAGGCCGCCACTGTGGTGGACTCTGACGGTGCCGACCGACAACCCGCAGCCGCCCGAGCACCCGGCCCTGCCCGCGAATGAGCCCGCGCCGCGCCCGGCCCCCCGGCCCCTCCTCACCGTGGCCGGCGTGAGCCGCCGCTACGGCGACCGCGCCGCCCTGCTGCCCCTCGATCTCACGCTCGCCGCCGGGCAGTGCGTGGCCGTCCTCGGCGCCAACGGATCGGGCAAGTCCACCTTGCTCCGCATCGCCGCCGGGCGGGACACGCCAACCACCGGCCGGGTCAGCTACGGCGGCCGCGTGCTCTCCGAGGATGACCCGGTGGTCCGGACCGAGATCGCCGTGGTGGGCGACCTGGTCAGCGCCTACCCGGACCTGACCGTCCGGGAGCACCTCCAGCTGGTCGCGGTGGCGCACGGCGAGGGCCGCCTGGCCGCGGACCTGGTGGACCGGGCGCTGGCCGAGTGCCGTCTGGCGGACCACGGCGGGGCCCTGCCCGGGTCCCTGTCCAGCGGCCAGCTCCAGGCCCTGCAACTGGCCACGGTGCTGGTCCGGCCGCTGCGGCTGATGGTGCTCGACGAGCCCGAGCAGCGCCTGGATCCCGCCGCCCGGCGCTGGCTGGCCGGCCTGCTGCGCAGCGAGAAAGAGGCGGGTGCGGCGATCCTGCTGGCCACGCACCACACCGAGCTCGCCGCGGCGGTGGCCGACCACGTCATCCTGCTCAGCGACGGCGCGGTCACCGCCGAGGGGCCGCCGGACGTGACGCTGGCCGCGTTGCGGTGACCGTGACCCGTGACTCCATCGCCGTCCCGGACAGCACCGGGGCGACCTTCGCGCTGCTGCGCCAGCTGCGCCGGGGCCACGGCCGCAAGCAGGCGGCCAATGCGGCCTACTGGGCCTACCTGGCCGCGGTCATCGTGGTCAGCTACGGCGGCTCGCTGATCGTGTCGGCGTACCGGGCGCTGCGCCGCCCGCCGCCCGCGACCGCGGCGGCCCCGCAGCTGCTGCACGCGGCCCCGGCCGCCCTGACCGCGCTGGTGCTGCTGGTGTTCCTGGTCCTGGTGCGGGACGCCCTGTGGCGCGGCCCGGTCACCGTGCCGCAGGCCACCGCGGACTGGCTGCTCGGGACGCCCGTGTCACGCCGGCGGCTGCTGCGCCCCCGGTTCCGCGGGTCGGCCGCCGGTGCCGTGCTGGTCGGCGCGGTGGCCGGGATCGTGCCGGCCGCGACCCTGGTCGCCCTGGGCCTGGGCGGCCGGTCGGGCGGCGAGGTGATCCGCCTGGCCGGGGCGGCGGTGGTGTCGATGGCCCTGCTCTTCGCGCTGGCCACCGGCCTGGCTGGCCTGATCGAGCGGTATCCGGGGACCGGGCGCTGGGTCCGCGCGGCCACCCCGGCCGCCCTGGCGGCCGCGGTCCTGCTCGGCGGCCTGGCCGCCTGGGCCGGGCTCGGGCGGCTGCCGTCCGCCGTGGCCGCCGTGCTGCTCTGGTCCGGCCCGTGGGGGTGGGCGGCCCAGCCGGTGATCGCCGTGGCCGCGCACGCCGTGCCGGCCAGCGCCGCCGGGAACCCGGCGCCCTGGTGGCCGGTGGCCCTGGGGCTGCTCGCCGCGGCCGCGCTGGCCGCGCTGGCCTGCGCGGACCGGGCCGCGGCCGGGGTTCCGGCCGCCGCCCTCCGGGCCCGGGCCCGCACCCTGGGCGCGATATCCGCGGCCGCGCTGAGCATGAACACCCGCGGCGTCGCCACCGCGTACACCGCGGCCTCCGGGGCGCGGCGCGCCCGGTTCCGCCTCCCGCCGCCGCGGCGGCGGGAGCTGGTGATGCTCTGGCGGGACCTGCTCGCGCTGCTCCGCTCGCCGGCCCGGCTGGCGTCCGCGGTGCTGCTGGCCCTGCTGGCCGCCGTGCTCATCGCGGTGGCCGGGCACGGCCGGCCGGTGTCCCTCGTGCTGGTGGCCTCCGGGCTCAGCCTCGGCTACCTGGCCGCGGCGTGGCTCTGCGAGGGAGCCAGGCTGGACGCGGACGACCCGCGCCGGTCGGTGCCGCTGCCCATGAGGTTCCAGTCGCTGGCCTGGTGGCACGGGGCGGTGCCGTGCCTGGTGCTGCTCGCGGCCGTGGGGATCCCCGCCGCGGTGGTGTGCATCGTCACCGGCGACCTGCGCCCCCTGGCCCTGCTGGTGGTGACCATCCCGGTGCTGGTCGGCGGGGCGCTGGTCAACGTGTTCCGGGGCGACTTCTCCCCGTCCCTGCTGGTGGGCGCCGACACGCCGGTGGGCAACACCGCCGCGATCAGCATCGTGTTCTGGTACGCGTGGGGCACGGTGCTCGCCATACTGCCGATGACCGTCCTGGTGACCAGCGCACTCGGCTCGGCCGGCCCGGCCCCGCTGGTCCGCGCCCTGGTGATCGGCGCCGGGCTGGCCGCCGGGCTCGGTGCCTACGCCGCCCGCCGCGCGGGCCGCCTGCGGGCCAGCTGACCGATCACCTGGGGTCCCGGATCTCCTGACCATGGTGCCCGCCGGGCGGGACCTGCATCTCTGTGATCGGCTCCCGGAGGACACATGCTGGAATGAGGGCACGCGCCCGTCCCCGCGGGCGCCGGACAGCGACGCGGACAGGAGCACGATGAGCGAATCAGCCGCCGAACGGCAAGGCCGGATCGTGGTCGGGGTGGACGGTTCGGCGGAGTCAGGGCACGCCTTGCGGTGGGCGGCCCGGCAGGCCGGATACACCGGGGCGATCCTGGAGGCCATCGTCGCCTGGCAGTACCCGGCGTTCTTCGGCTGGGCCCCGGCCGGGGGAGATAGCGCCGACTTCGCCGCGATCGCCGGCAAGGCCCTCAGCGACGCGCTGAACGAGGTGTTCGGCCTGGAATGGCCGGACTGGGTGCGGCCCCGTGAGGTCGAGGGGTATCCGGGCCAGATCCTGGTCGAGGCGTCCGAGGGGGCGGATCTGCTGGTCGTGGGCAGCCGCGGGCACGCCGGGTTCGCCGACGCGCTGCTCGGCTCGGTCAGCACCTACTGCGTGCAGCACGCCCACGTGCCGGTCACGGTGATCCGGCCCCCGGGACGGCACCACTAACCGGCCTGGCCTGCGAGCGTGCCGGTCTCCTTGGGCCGTGCGCGAGGCGCCTGGCGACCGGGCGACCGCTAGAGCCCCGTGCGCAGGGAGTAGTGCACGTCCAGCCGGTCGGCGGACCGGTTGGCGGTGATCGCGACACTGTCGCCGGGCAGCACCGCGTGATCGTCCACCACGGCCAGGCCGGCCGCGGTGAAGCTGACCCGGTGGCTGAGCAGCGCCGGGCTGCCGGCCGGCCGGGCCAGGTAACCGGCCTCGAGCGGTCCCAGGACACACGGGCTGATGGTCTCCGCCGCGCGGGTGACCGCCAGCCCGTGCGCGGCCAGCGCCGTGTACAGGCCCTCCCCGGCCAGGCCCGGCGGGTCGAGGCCGGCCGCCAGCGGCAGCGGCAGGTAGGAGGTCTGCACGATGAGGGGCCGCCCGGCGGCCAGCCGCAGGCGGCGCAGCTGCAGCACCTGGGCGGGGCCGCCGAGCCGGGCGCCGACCTCGGCGGGCGGGGTGATGACCTGCGTGGCGAGCAGCCGGGTGCTGATCTCGGCGCCCTGGGCGGCCAGGTCGGCGGCGAAGCTGCGCAGGTGGCCCAGGTCGTACTCGTACCGGGCCGCCACGTAGGTGCCGCTGCCGTGCCGCGCGGCGACCAGCCCGTCGTCGGTGAGCAGCTGGAGGGCCTGCCGGAGCGTCATGATGCTGACCCCGAACTCCCCGGCCAGGTCCCGCTGGGGCGGCAGCGGGCTTCCCGCCGGCCACTGCCCGCTGGTGATCCGGTCCCGCAGCTCCGCGTAGATCCGCAGGTACTTCGGCTGCCGCTGCTCCGCCGTCCGCCGGGCCACTGGGCTCCCCGCCGCGCTGCGGTTCGCGGCCGCTGGCCCTCCCGCCGCGCTCCGGTTCACGGCCGCTGTGCTCACCAGGCGCTCCTCATTCATGCCCGCGCGGGCGCCCGGGCGGCGTCGACCGCGGCGCGCAGGTCCCCGACGGTGCGGGCGATGTCCGCCGGGGCCGCGCCGTCCAGCACCTGCCGCATGAGGGCGGACGCCACGATGACCCCGTCGGCGTGCCGGGCGGCCGCGGCCGCCCGGGCCGGGGTGTCGATTCCGAAGCCGATCAGCACCGGCCGCGCACTGCCCTGTTTTTCTCCAACGGTCCGTCCGCCCCAGCCCTCTAGCCCGCCGGCGTCGCCCGGGGCCCAGGCCGCCAGTGCTTGCGGCCGGTGCCTGCGTGGCCGGTGCCTGGGCGGCCGGTGCCTGGGCGGCCAGCGCCTGGGCGGCCACCGCCCAGCGGCGCTCGTCCTCGTGCTCGTGGGTGCTTCCCGTGGTGGCCATCACGCTCATCACGTAGAGGAAACCACGGGAGCGCCGGGCAATGGCGCGCATCTGCGCGGGCGGGGTGGCGGGCGTGACCATCAGGGTGGCGTCCAGGCCGGCCGCGGCCGCCGCGGCCAGGTACTCGTCCGCCTCCCCGGCGGGCAGGTCGGGGATGATCGTCCCGCTGAAGCCGGCCGCGGCCAGCTCACCGCAGTACCGCGCGATGCCCCGGTGGTAAGCGTGATTGGCGTAGCTCATCGCGATCAGCGGCACCTCGCCGTCCTGGCCGGCCCGGGGCCGGGCCCGGCGCAGCTCGGCCAGGATCGCGGTGGTGTTCGCGCCGCGGGCGAGGGCGGTCTCCGAGGCCTGCTGGATGACCGGCCCGTCGAGCATCGGGTCCGAGAACGGCAGCCCGATCTCGACCGCGTCCGCACCTGCATCGATCATCGCCGCCAGCAGGCTGGTCCAGTCGGCCCGGATCCCGGCGGTGACGTAGGTGACCAGGCTGGGCCGCCCGGCCGCGCGGGCCTGGCCCAGCACCGTCTCAACGGCTCCCACGGGTGAGCTCCTTCAGGGTGGCGGCGTCCTTGTCGCCGCGGCCGGACATGGTGATCAGCACGCTGGCCCCGGCGGCCAGCTCCCCGTTCCGGGCCGCGCGGGCCACCCACGCCACCGCGTGCGCGGACTCCAGCGCGGCCAGGATCCCCTCGGTCCGGGCGCACAGCTCCACGGCCGCGATCGCCTCCTCGTCGGTCACCGTGTGATACTCGGCCCGGCCGCTGGCGGCCAGGTGGGCGTGCTCAGGCCCGACCCCGGGGTAGTCCAGCCCGGCCGAGACCGACTCGGCCTCGATGACCTGGCCGTGCTCGTCCTGCAGCACCGGGGCCAGGAAGCCGTGCAGCACGCCGGGACGCCCGTGGCTGATGGCGGCCCCGCCCGCGGCCTCCACGCCGACCAGCCGGGCCGGGGTGTCCGCGAAACCCGCGAACGTCCCCGCGGCGTTCGACCCGCCGCCTACGCAGGCCACCACCACGTCCGGCCGCCCGGACGGCCGGAGTTCCGGCCGCGCGGCGCACTGGGCCCGGGCCTCGTCCCCGATGACCCGCTGGAACTCGCGGACCAGCCACGGGTAGGGATGCGGTCCGAGCACCGAGCCGATGCAGTAGTGGGTGGTGCCCACGGTGGTGACCCAGTGCCGCAGCGCCTCGCTGGTGGCGTCCTTGAGCGTGCGGGACCCCGAGCAGACCGGCCGGACCGTGGCGCCGAGCAGCTCCATCCGGAACACGTTCAGTTCCTGGCGGGCCATGTCCCGCTCGCCCATGTAGACCGTGCAGCCCAGGCCGAGGTGCGCGGCGACCGTGGCCGCGGCCACCCCGTGCTGGCCCGCGCCGGTCTCCGCGACCAGTTCGGTCTTGCCGAGCCGCCGGGCCAGGAGGGCCTGCCCGAGCACGTTGTTGATCTTGTGGCTGCCGGTGTGGGCCAGGTCCTCCCGCTTGAACAGGACCCGCACGCCGAGCTCGGCCGACAGCCGCGGTGCCCCGCTGACCGGGGTGGGCCGGCCCGCGTAGTCGCGGAGCAGGCCGTCCAGTTCCGCGCGGAAGCCCTCGTCCGCCCAGGCGGCGCGGAACTCCCGTTCCAGCTCCTCGCAGGCAGGTACCAGGGCCTCGGGCACGAAGCGCCCGCCGAACTCCCCGTACCGGCCCGCCGGTCCCGGGTCGCCCATGATCACCCGTTCCGCGACCTTCATCACGACACCACCTTCACCGGGTGCAGCCCGCCGCGCCCGAATTCTAGAGTTCTAGAACAATAACAGGCAGCCGGCGGAAGCTCCAGGGGCAGGCGGACTGGTGGGTGCGGCGGGCGGAAGCTCCGGGGGCGGGCGGACTGGTGGGTGCGGCGGGCGGAAGCTCCGGCGGGCAGGCGGACTGGCGGGTGCGGCGGGCGGAAGCTCCGGGGGCAGGCGGCGGGTGTGGATGCGGCCCGCGCACCTCCCGGCCCGGCACGCGAAGCCCAGCGTCCTGGGCCTTCCCAGGCCGGCCCGGAGGCCTCCGCCCCTGGCCGGCGAAGCCCGGTGCCCTGGGCCGTCCCGGCCCGGCCCGCAGGCTCCGCCCCTGGCTGCGGATCCGCGCTGGCTACGGAACGGGTCGGAATGATGCGAAATAGGATCTTGTGCGCATGCCGGGCGAGGGCGCATCATCACAGACGAGGCCGCGAGGCGGCCGTCCGTGGGAGGTGCTGACAATGGCCGCCAGCAGCGAGACCGGGCCGGTGCGCGAGCCGGACGGAACCGGGCCAGCCGGGAGCACGACGGCCGAGGCCGGGCCGCCGAAACTGCGCCGCAACCTGAGCGTCTGGGAGGCCATCGGCATCTCGCTGGCCCTGATGGCGCCCTCCATGGCGGCCAGCATCAACCCGCAGGGCACCGCGACGACCGTGGGCCGGGCCGTGCCGATCGCGTTCGCGCTGGCGTTCGTGGGGGTGCTGCTGGTCGCCTACACGTTCGTCCGGCTGACCCAGCGCTTCCACCACTCCGGGTCGGTGTACGGGTTCGTCGGCGCCACCCTGGGCCCGCGGGCCGGGGTGATCTCCGGCTGGGCGCTGACCGGCACCTACACGTTCTACGCCGTGGTCACCTCGATGGCGGGCGGCCGGTTCGCGGCCAACTTCCTGAACGCGATCGGCGTCTGGAAGAACCCGCCGACCTGGTCCGGGTTCCTGCTCGGGGCCATCGGGATGGTGCTGGTCTGGTTGCTCGCGATCACGCCGGCCCGGGGCGGCACGCGGATACTCCTGGCCGCCGAGGGCATCACCGTGCTGCTGATCCTCATCGTGATCGTGATCGTGTTCGCCAAGCTGGCCGGGCACAGTGCCCCGCACGGGCTCGGCGTGGACTGGTCGGTGTTCAGCCTCCCGTCCGGCGTGCCGCTGTCCACGATCTTCCTCGGCGTGGTGTTCGGCTTCCTGTCCTTCGCCGGGTTCGAGGCCGCGTCCACGCTCGGTGAGGAAACCCGGCGGCCCCGGCGGGACATCCCGCGGGCCATCCTCGGCGTGGCCATCTTCGGCGGCATCTACTTCGTCGTGGTCACCGCGGTCGAGGTGATGGGCTTCGGCACCTCGGCCAAGGGCGTCACCGCGTTCATCAACTCCACCTCGCTGATCGGTGACCTGGGCACCAGCTACGTCGCGTCCTGGCTGGGCACGATCATCACGGCCGGCGCGATGATCTCGGCCTTCGGCTGCGCGCTCGCGTCCACGGTCGGCGCGTCCCGGCTCACGTTCGCGATGAGCCGCGACGGCATGCTGCCCGCCCGGTTCAGCCACGTCTCACCCCGGCGCCGGACCCCCACCACCGCGGCCGCGGCCGTGGTGCTGGCCGTCTACGTGATCATCGCGTTCACCTGGTTCGTCCTCGGCGGCGACCCGTTCACGCTGTTCCTGGAGAGCGGCACGATCGGCACGCTGATCCTGCTCGTCGTGTACGTGCTGGCCACGATCGGGATGGTCCGGCTGGTGTTCTTCACCGGCCAGTCCACCGTGCGCCGGTGGGAGCTGATCATCCCGGTGCTGGGCATCATCGTGCTCGGCTACACGCTGTTCCGGAACGTCTGGCCGCTGCCGACCGGGGTGGCCTGGTGGGGGCCGTCCGTGGCCATCGCGTGGCTCGTGGTCGGCATCATCTGGGTGCTGGCCCGGCCGGCCGCCACCCGGCGGGCGGGGGAACTGCTGACCCAGGCCGAGGGACTGGCCGGGCCGGCCGCCTCCGAGGACGCGCGGCTGTCCCGCCAGGGCGCTTAGAGCAGGCTGTAGGGCAGGAACGCCGGTCAGCCCGGCGGGCCGCGGCCGGTCAGCGTCCGTCGGCAGGCTGCCGGCGGAGAAGCTCCTGCAGCATCTGGCCATGCCCATCCAGGATCTCCCGGATGGCACGGGTTTCTTCGTGCACGACGCTGAGCAAGTAGGCCACGGCGTCGATCTTGGCTGGGAGGGCGCGCTCGACCTGCTCTTCTAGCTGCTCGACGCGGCGCTCCAGTTCCTCGAGGGTGGACATGGGCTCACCCTAGCCGTGGCCCATTTCCCGGTCAGCGATCTAGCTATTGCGGCCCCGGGCGTCCACCGGCCACCGCTCCGCGACCTGGCCGTCGCGCACCACGTGCAGCTCGTCGACCAGGTTGACGGTGGTGCAGACGTGGTTCGGGATCACGACGACCCGGTCGCCCACGGCCGGCCGGGGCCCGGCCCCGGTGACCACCACCGCGTGGTGCTCCCACACGCCGGTGACCGTGGCGTCCGGGAACGCGGGCAGCAGCCCGTGCCCCGGCGCCCACGCCGGGCGGTCGTAGCCGAGCACCTTGGCCCCGGAGTCCAGCACGAACCGGTCCGGCACCGGCGTGCTGACCACGGTGGCCAGCACGGACAGCGCCACCTCATCCAGCGTGCAGCTGCCCAGGACAACCTGCTGTGCGTCGTTGAACGCGTACACCCCGGGCCGCAGCTCGGTGACCGGGCCGCCGCTGGCCGGCCCGGCCGTCTGCGCGGCGCTCGGCGTGGACCCGCCGCTGCGCACCGGGCAGGGCATCCCGGCCGCCTCCAGGCTGGCCGCCGCGGCGGCCAGCGCGGCCGCCTCGTCGGCCGCGGCCTGGGCGGGCATGCCCGGCGCGTAGCTGTGCCCGGGGAAGGTGAACACGCCGTCCACCGCCAGGCCCGCCCGGGCCGCCGCGGTCGCGATCCGGCCCGCGCCGTCGGGGGCGACCCCGCTGCGCCGCAGCCCGCAGTCCACCTCGACCAGGACCCGCAGCTCGGCGTGCCCCTGGACGGCCGCGGCCAGCTGGTGCACCGAGGCCAGCGAGTCCACCCCGGTCATGAGCCGGATCCGGGCCGCCAGGGCGCGCAGCCGCGGGGCCCGCTGCGGGTCGGTCCACAGCGGATACGCCACGAATACCTCGTCGAGGCCGGCGTCGGCGAAGATCTCGGCCTCACCCAGGGTGGCCACGGACACTCCGGTCGCGCCGTACCCGACCTGGCGCCGGGCGATCTCGATGGACTTGTGCGTCTTGGCGTGCGGCCGCAGCGTGAGACCGCGCGCTGCGGCGCTCTCGGCCATGGCCCGCAGGTTCCGGTCCAGGCGGCCGGCGTCCACGAGCACGGCCGGGGTCGCCACGCCGCCGCCGGGCGGCACCCAGCTGCTCACCCCGGTCAGCCGGGCTGCGCCGCGGAGCCGCCCGCGGGCTCGTAGGACCACAGCTCGCTGGACACCCCGACCGGCGGCGGGGCCTGGCCGCCCTCCCGCTCGGCCTGCGAGCGGTGCCCGTGGCCGAACGCGGGGGAGTTCAGCCACGCGGAGAAGGCCTGCTCGTCCCGCCACCGGGTCACGACCAGCCAGGTGGTCCGCTCGTCGGTGGGCTTGAGCAGCTCGAACCCCTCGAAGCCGTCCTGGTTGTCCACGGCCCCGGCCCGGGCCGCGAACCGGCGGGCCAGTTCGTCCCCGCTGTCCGGCGGCACGGTGATCGCATTGATCTTGATAACCGTCATACGCCTGATCATGCCAGTCGCCGCAGGCCTTATCTTGGCGACCATGCCGCGTACACGCATGTACCGCAACGGGATCCTCGAGGACGAGGGCTTCCCCGTCGACAAGGTGTCCGACTACCTGGCCGACCCGACCGCGGTCGTGTGGTTCGACATGTGCGAGCCGACCGCCGAGGACCTGTCGCAGATCAGCGAGGAACTGGGGCTTCACCCGCTGGCCGTCGAGGACGCGGTGGCCGAGCATCAGCGGGCCAAGCTGGACCGCTACCAGAGCCACATCTTCGTCACCTCGTACGGCGTGAAGCTGAACACCGGCACGGGCGAGCTGGAAATCGACGAGGTGGACGCGTTCGTCACCGACCGCGCCCTGGTCACGGTGCGGCGCAGCCCGGGCTTCGACATCGACGCCGTCGTCCGCCGCTGGGACGACTCGCCGGACCTGGCCACCTGCGGGGTGGGGTTCCTGCTGTACGGCCTGCTCGACTACGTGGTGGACACCCACTTCGAGGCGGTCCAGTCGCTGGACACCGAGATCGAGACGCTCGAGGACCAGCTGTTCGACGACAACCCGCGGGACAAGGAGATGCAGCGGCGCACGTTCGAGCTGCGCAAGTCCCTGGTCGTGCTGCGCCGCGTGGTGCTGCCCATGCGCGAGGTGCTCAACTCGCTGCTGCGCCGGGACCTGCACGTGGTGGACGGGGAGATCATGCCCTACTTCCACGACATCTACGACCACGTGCTCCGCGCGACCGAATGGACGGAGTCCCTCCGCGACCTGGTCACGACCATCCTGGAGACGCACCTCACGGTGCGCGGCAACCGGCTGAACATAATCATGAAGCAGGTCACCAGCTGGGCCGCGATCATCGCGGTGCCGACTGCGGTCACCGGTTTTTACGGGCAGAATGTGCCATATCCCGGTTTCGGTAAGGTTGCTGGCTTCTGGACGTCCACTGTGATCGTGGTTGGGCTGTCCGTGGGCCTGTTTGCCATCTTCCGGCGCAAAGGCTGGCTATAAGCCTTCTTTGCGCAGGTGGGGCCATATGCCCGGGGCGCGGATATCACCCGCTGAGGACGGTCCGGGAGCGGAGTTCGTCGCATAGGACAGGCGCAGGGGCAGGACACGCCGGCGAGCGGGAACCGGGTATGCCGGAAATGCGTTACAGCGGGCAGGTCCGGCGGCAGGCAGGGGGCCCCGCGGGGCTCTGGCGGGCATCGGCAGGACGAGGGAGCGGAGCGGAACGTGCAGACTCCAGGGTGGATGCGGCGGCTCACGGCGTCCCCGTCATCCGCGGCCAAGGACGGTGCCGCCGAGAGCGCGGCCGCCCCGGACGGGGATGCCCAGGGCGCGGCCGCCCCGGGCGGGGATGCCCAGGGCGCGGCCGCCCCGGGCGGTGCGGCCCCGGCGGAGCCGGGCGGCAGCGCCGGGGGCGGGAACGCCGGCTCCCGGCGGACCAGGATCGTCCTGCTCAGCGTGGCGGGGGTGGGCGTGCTGGTGGTCGCGGGCGTGACCATCGGCATGCTCGGTTCTTCCAGCCCGGCCGGCCATGCGACCACCGTCTCGGACCGAAGTTCCAGCGGCGCCAAGGCCGCGGCGGCCCCGGCGCTGCAGGTGGAATCGGTAACCCAGGGCGGCGCGGTGACCGGCACCAACGGAGCTAGCCCGGTCCGGGTGACGCTGTCCGCCCCGCTGGCCGGCAACTCCGCGATGCCCGAACTGCACCCGTCCACCCCGGGCACCTGGGCGAAGACGGGCAGCACGCTGACCTTCACCCCGGCCACCCCATTCTGGCCGGGCAGCCGGGTGCGGGTCACCCTCCCTGGTGGCGGGTCCGGGCTCCGGTCCGCCGCAGGCGGGCTCCTGGCCAAGACCGTGACCCAGCGGATCTCCACCCAGGGCTGGTCCACCCTGCGGCTCAAGCAGATGCTGGCGCAGCTGGGCTACCTGCCGCTGAAGTGGGCGCCGCAAAATCCCACCGCGATGCAGCCGGACAACGTCGCCACCGAGCTCGCCGCCGTGTACACGCCGCCGGCCGGGAGTTTCACCTGGAAGAAGGGCTACCCGTCGATCCTGACCAGCTTCTGGGGCGGCCGGTCCAGCCTGATCATGCAGGGCGCGATCCGGGCCTTCCAGTCCGACGCGGGCGCCACGATGACCGGCGTGATGACGCCCGCCCTGTGGCGGGATGTGGTCCGGGCGGCCGCGGTCGGCAAGAAGAATCCCCACGGCTACACCTACGCGCTGGCCAGCAAGGCCAGCCCGGAGACCCTCACCGTGTGGCATAACGGGCGGGTCATCCTGCATACGCTGGCCAACACCGGCATCCCGGCCGCGCCCACGGCGGATGGCACCTTCCCGGTGTACCTGCGCTACACATTCCAGATCATGTCGGGCACCAACCCGGACGGCTCGCACTACGCCGACCCGGTCTCCTGGGTGTCCTACTTCGACGGCGGCGACGCGGTGCACTACTTCCCGCGCGGTTTCTACGGCGCCCCGCAGAGCCTGGGCTGCGTCGAGCTGCCCTACGCGCAGGCGCACTACGTGTGGCCCTACATGACCTACGGCACCCTGGTGACCGTCAGATAGTCCGCCCATCGGCCTACGGGCCGATGGGCCCGGGCCGCGCTCCGCGGACCCCACACAGCCGTGAGGCCCATTGACCGGGATCCTGCTGGGGCGGCTGGGGTGATATCGAGGCGCGGCTACGGCTGCGCCTCGATAGCATCGGAGCCTGGGGCATTGGCCCCACCCGCCGATCTACCCAGGGAGCCCACCGTGTCGGCCCAGCAGCTTCACATCACCCTCGCCGGTCGCGAGCACGTGGTGGACGCGGGCACTACGGCGGGTGACGCGCTCCGGCTCAGCGAGCCGGCCCCGCGGCCGGGCCCGGGTACGCGGTCATCGCGGCGCGGGTCAACGGCGAGCTGCGCGACCTGGCCGCCCCGCTGGCCGGCGGTGACGCCGTCGAGCCGGTCGAGATCGGCAGCGACGACGGCCGGGCCATCATGCGGCACTCCACCGCGCACGTGATGGCCCAGGCCGTCCAGGAGCTGTTCCCCGAGGCCAAGCTGGGCATCGGGCCGCCGGTGGAAAACGGCTTCTACTACGACTTCGATGTGGCCGAACCGTTCAGCCCCGACGACCTGAAGGCCATCGAGCAGCGGATGCGCCAGATCGTGAGGCAGGGCCAGCGCTTTTCCCGCCGCGAGGTCAGCGACGAGCAGGCCCGCGAGGAACTGGCCGGCGAGCCGTACAAGCTCGAGCTGATCGGGATCAAGGGCGGCGCGGCCGCACCCGATGCGGGCGCCCCGACGGCACCGTCCGAGGTCAGTGTCGAGGAGGCCGTCGAGGTCGGCGGCAGCCAGCTGACCATCTACGACAACCTCGACCCGGCCAGCGGCCAGGAGGTCTGGAAGGACCTGTGCCGCGGGCCGCACATCCCCACCACCCGGCAGATCCCGGCGTTCAAGCTGATGCGTTCCAGCGGCGCGTACTGGCGCGGCAGCGAGAAGAACCCGCAGCTGCAGCGGATCTACGGCACCGCCTGGGAGTCCCGGGACGCGCAGGACGAGTACCTGAAGCTGCTCGCCGAGGCCGAGCGCCGTGATCACCGGCGGCTGGGCGCCGAGCTGGACCTGTTCTCGTTCCCGACCGAGATCGGCTCCGGGCTGCCGGTCTTCCACCCCAAGGGCGCGATCATCCGCCACGTGATGGAGGACTACGCACGCCGCCGCCACGAGGAAGCGGGATACCAGTACGTCAACACCCCGCACGTCACCAAGGAAGAGCTGTTCCAGACCTCCGGGCACCTCGGCTTCTACGCCGAGAGCATGTTCCCGCCCATGGAACTGGACGGCGCCCGGTACTACATGAAGCCGATGAACTGCCCGATGCACGTGCTCATCTACTCCTCGCGCGGGCGGTCCTACCGGGAGCTGCCGCTCCGGCTGTTCGAGTTCGGCACCGTCTACCGGTACGAGAAGTCAGGTGTGGTGCACGGCCTGACCCGGGCCCGCGGCTTCACCCAGGACGACTCGCACATCTTCTGCACCCCGGAGCAGCTGGGCCCCGAGCTGGCCTCGCTGCTGGACTTCGTGGTCGGCCTGCTCCGGGACTTCGGGCTGACGGAGTTCGAGGCCGAGCTGTCCACCCGCCCGGAAAAGTACGTTGGGGAGATTGCGGAGTGGGACGCGGCCGAGACGGCGCTCCGGGCCGCCCTGGACGCCTCGGGCCTGCCCTACACGGTCGCCGAGGGTGAGGGCGCCTTCTACGCGCCCAAGATCGACGTGCACGTCAAGGACGCGATCGGGCGCCGGTGGCAGCTGTCCACCCTGCAGGTCGACTTCCAGGAGCCGGGCCGGTTCGGCATCGAGTACCAGGCCCCGGACGGCTCCCGGCAGCGGCCGTACATGATCCACCGCGCCCTGTTCGGCTCGATCGAGCGGTTCTTCGGGATCCTGCTGGAGCACTACGCCGGGGCGTTCCCGCCGTGGCTCGCCCCGGTGCAGGTGACCGGCATCCCGATCACCGACGCGCACGTGCCCTACCTGGAGAATGTCGCGGCCCAGCTCCGCGAGCAGGGCATCCGGGTCGAGGTCGACACCAGCGACGACCGGATGCAGAAGAAGATCAGGAACGCGCAGCGGCAGAAGGTCCCGTTCATGCTGCTGGCCGGCGACGAGGACGTGGCCAAGGACGCGGTCTCATTCCGGTTCCGCGACGGCGGGCAGCGCAACGGGGTGCCGGTCGAGGAGGCGATCGCCGAGATCGTCAGCGCCGTCCGGCAGCGCATCCAGGTCTGAGCAGCTAGATGACCGAGCCAACCGCCCCTGGCGTGTCGGAGCAGGACGGGGCCGGGATCCCGGACGGCTTCGCCCGGCTGTGGATGCCGCACCGGATGGCCTACATCAAGGGCGAGAACAAGCCGGCCGGCACCGGGGAGGGTGACGGCTGCCCGTTCTGCCGGATTCCCGCGCTCAGCGACGAGGACGGCCTGATCGTGGCCCGGGGCCAGCTGGTCTACAGCATCCTCAACCTGTACCCGTACAACGCGGGGCACCTGATGGTGCTGCCGTACCGGCACGTGGCCGACTACACCGAGCTGGACGAGGCGGAGACCGCGGAGCTGGCCACGTTCACCAAGCGGGCGATGACCGCGCTGCGCACCGCCTCGGCCGCGCAGGGCTTCAACATCGGCATGAACATGGGGTCGGTGGCGGGCGCGGGCATCGCGGCGCACCTGCACCAGCATGTGGTGCCCCGGTGGGGCGGCGACACCAACTTCATGCCCGTGGTCGGCCACACCCGCGTCCTGCCCCAGCTCCTCCGCGACACAAGAAAGCTGATCGCGGACGCCTGGCCGCGAGTCAGGTGAGACCCCGGCTCACGGCGCCTCGCTTACATGACGCGAACTCAGTCCTCCCCGGCGGCCGCGGCCGCGACCTTGTCGGCGAGGTGGGACGGCAAGGGCTCGTAGCGTAGGTAGTTGCGGCTGAACGAGCCGGTGCCGTGCGACATCGAGCGCAGGTCGATCGCGTAGCGGGTGATCTCCAGCTGCGGCACCTCGGCCTTGACCAGGGTGCGCCCGCCCGCTACCGGCTCGGTGCCGAGCACCCGGCCGCGCCGCGACGACAGATCCGACATGACCGCGCCGACATAGTCGTCCGCGACCAGCACGGACAGCTCGTCAACCGGCTCCAGCAGCAGGACCTTCGCCTTGTCCGCGGCGTCCCGCAGGGCCAGCTTGCCCGCCTTCTGGAAGGCCATGTCCGAGGAGTCCACCGAGTGGGCCTTGCCGTCGAACAAGGTGACCCTCACGTCCACCATCGGGTAGCCGGCCAGCACGCCCAGCTCCAGCTGGGCGCGGACGCCCTTCTCCACCGAGGGGATGAACTGGCGGGGCACCACGCCCCCCACGACCTTGTCCACGAACTCGAAGCCGGTGCCCGACGTCGTCGGCTCCACCTCGATGTGGCACACCCCGAACTCGCCGTGCCCGCCGGTCTGCTTGACGTTGCGGCCCAGCCCCCGGGCCTTCCCGGCCACCGTCTCGCGCAGCGGGACCCGGAGCCGCTTGGTCTCCACGCCCACCCCGTACCGCGAGGACAGCCGGTCCAGCAGCAGGTCGGAATGGGCCTCGCCCATGCACCACAGCACCAGCTGGCGGGTCTCGGAGTTGTTCTCCATCCGCAGCGTCGGATCCTCGGCCACCAGACGGTAGATCGCCTGTGACATCTTGTCCTCGTCGGCCTTGGACTTGGCCGCGATGGCCACCGGGAGCAGCGGTTCGGGTATTGACCAGGGCTCCATCAGGAGCGGGTGCTCCTTGTCCGACAGCGTGTCGCCGGTCTCGGCGCTGGACAGCTTGGCCACGGCGCAGATGTCCCCGGCCACGCACTGCGGTACCGGGCGCTGCTGCTTGCCCAGCGGCGAGGTGAGCGCGCCGATCCGCTCGTCCATGTCGTGGTCGGCGTGACCGCGCTCGGCCAGGCCGTGCCCGGACACGTGGACCGGCGCGTCCGGCCGCAGTGTCCCGGAGAACACCCGGACCAGGCTGATCCGCCCGACGTACGGGTCGGAGGCGGTCTTGACCACCTCGGCCAGCAGCCGCCCCGCCGGGTCGCTGGACAGCCCGGTGACGGGCTGGCCGTCCAGGGTGGTCACGCCGGGCAGCGGATGCTCGCCGGGGGAGGGGAAGGCCTGGGTCATGATCTCCAGCAGTTCGGCCAGCCCGATGCCCTGCAGGCTCGACGTGGTCAGGACCGGGTAGAAGCTGCCCCGGGCGACCGCCTTCTCCAGGTCCTCGATGAGCACCTTGGCGTCGATGGTCTCCCCGGACAGGTACCGCTCCATGAGGGTCTCGTCTTCGCTCTCCTGGATGACGCCCTCGATCAGCGAGCTGCGCAGTTCCTCCACGCGGTCGGCCTGGTCCGGGTCGGGGTCCCGCTCGGTGCGCGTGCCGCTGGTGTAGTCGTAGAACCGGCCGGACAGCAGGCCGACCAGCCCGGTCACGGCGCCGGGACCCGAGGTCACCGGCAGGTAGAGGGGGGCGATGGAGTCGCCGAACGCGTCCTGGCAGGCCTGCAGGGCCTCCTCGAAGTCGGCCCGCTGGTGATCCAGCTTGGTGATGACCACGGCCCGGGGCATGCCGACGGAGGCACATTCCTCCCACAGCATCCGGGTCAGCCCGTCCACGCCGTCGGTGGCCGGCACGGTGAACAGCGCGGCGTCCGCGGCCCTCAGGCCCGCCCGCAGGTCGCCGGTGAAGTCGGCGTAGCCTGGCGTGTCCAGCAGGTTGACCTTGATCCCGGCGTGTATGACCGGCGCCAGGGTAAGGTTCACTGAGCGTTGCTGCCGGACTTCTACCTCATCGAAATCGCTGACGGTGGTGCCGTCTTCCACCCGGCCGGCCCTCGGGATCGCGCCCGTGCTGGCGAGGAGGGCCTCCACCAGAGTTGTCTTGCCTGACCCAGAGTGGCCGACCAGCGCGACATTCCGCACGCCGCCGGGCTGGTCGGCCACTGCTGTACCGCCTGTAGCTGTCGATCCTCTCCTGTCAGTCATGAGTCTCGCCTCCTACGACGCTGTTCGGCTGCCTCACAACCAGCCTTTACCTGCTGGACACCTGACCACAAGCCCCCAGCCGGAATCGTCCCTCCTGTCCACTCCGCCAGTAGGATCGGACGGCCATGCTGAACCGCCTGAGACCCTTCTTCGCCCGCCTGCTCCGGCCGGTCGGCGAGACGCTGGCGCGCACCCCGATCACCCCGAACATGATCACGGCGGCCGGGACGGTCGGCGTGGCCATCGGCGCCCTCTGGCTGTTCCCCACCGGCCACCTGTTCGCCGGGACCCTGGTGTGCTGGGGCTTCGCCATGTTCGACATGCTGGACGGCCTGCTGGCCCGGATGAAAGGCACCACCGGGCCCTGGGGCGCGTTCCTCGACTCGACCCTGGACCGGATCGGGGACGGGGCGGTCTTCTCCGGGCTGGCTATCTACCTGGCCCGGGACCACCAGCCCGTGCTGGCCTGCGTGGCGCTGTACTGCCTGGTCGCCGGGGGACTGGTGTCCTACGCCCGGGCCCGGGCCGAGGGGATAGGCGTCCGCGCTGACGTGGGCGTGGCCGAGCGCTCCGAGCGGCTGGTAGTCGTGCTGGTCGCGGCCGGCCTGACCGGGCTGGGCGTGCCGTTCGTCCTGGCCATCGGGCTCTGGCTGGTCGCGGCGGGCAGCACCATCACGTTCGCGCAGCGCGTCCTGGTCGTCCGCAAGGCGGTCGGGCCCGGTGCCGCGCCCCGGGCAGCTGCGGGGGCCGCAGGCCCGCCCGCCGCCGGCACCACCCCGGGGAGTCCCGGGGCGGCCGGCAACGGCACCCCCGGTGCGGGACCCGCGACGGCGGTTCGCGACCCTGGAGATGGCAGCGCGCGGAAGGATAAGGCGTGACCTCGCTCCGGGACCGGCTGACCGACAGCGCGTACGCCCTCGGCTGGTCCGTGGTCTGCAAGGTGCCGGAATCGTGGGCCCGCGGCGCGTTCCAGTTTGGCGCGGACATCGCCTGGCGCCGCCAGGGTCCCCAGGTCCAGGTGCTGGAGGCGAACCTGCGCCGGGTGACCGGCCCGTCCGCCACCGGCAAGGAGCTGCGCGCGCTGTCCCGGCAGACCATGGAGTCCTACGCCCGCTACTGGCTGGAGGCCTTCCGGCTGCCCACGATCGGGCAGGACCGGATCCAGGCCGACATGCTGGTCAGCGGCGAGGAGAACCTGCAGCGGAACCTGGCCGCCGGCCGCGGGGTGATCATCGCCCTGCCGCACACCGGCAACTACGAACTGGCCGGAGCCTGGATCATCGGCCGCGGGGTCGGGAAGTTCACCACGGTCGCCGAGCGGCTCAAGCCCGAGTCCCTGTTCCAGCGGTTCCTGGAGTTCCGTGAGGGGCTCGGCATGGAGGTGCTCCCGGCCAGCGGCGGGGACAGCCGGTTCGGGGTGCTGGCCCAGCGGCTGCGGGCCGGGGGCCTGGTCTGCCTGGTGTCGGACCGGGACGTCACCGGCCGCGGCATCGACGTGGAATTCTTCGGGGAGCAGGCGCGGATGATGGCCGGCCCGGCCGCGCTGGCCGTGCAGACCGGGGCGGCGCTGCTGCCCACCACCCTGTGGTTCGAGGGCGCGGGCTGGCGGGCTCGCATCTACGACGAGGTGCCGGTGCCCGAGACCGGCACGCGCAAGGAGAAGGTCGCGGCCATGACCCAGGCGGTCGCCCGCGACTACGAGGACGGGATCCGCGCCCATCCGCAGGACTGGCACATGCTCCAGAAGGTCTTCGTGGCCGACCTCGACCCGGAGCGGCTGGCCGCCGCGGACCGCGCCGCCCGCAACGACGAGTCGGCCAGCGCGGGCACGGGCGGCGCGGGAACGGGCGGCGGACCGTGAAGGTCGGCATCGTCTGCCCCTACACCTGGGCCGTGCCCGGCGGTGTCCAGCAGCACATCCGGGACCTGGCCGAGGCGCTGATCGGGCTGGGCCACGAGGTCTCGGTGATCTCGCCCGCCGACGACGACACGCCGCTGCCGGCCTACGTGGTGCCCGCCGGCCGCGCCGTCCCCGTGCCCTACAACGGCTCGGTGGCCCGGCTCGCGTTCGGGTTCGTGTCCGCCAGCCGGGTCCGGCGCTGGGTCAAGGAGGGCGGCTTCGACGTGCTGCACGTGCACGAGCCGGCCGCGCCCAGCCTGTCCCTGCTGGCCTGCTGGGTCGCGGACGGGCCGATCGTGGCCACCGTGCACACCGCCACCCCGCGTTCCCGCATCATGCACGCCGCCTACCCGGCCCTGCAGACGGCGCTGGAGAAGATCACCGGGCGGATCGCGGTGTCCGAGGCTGCCCGGACCACGCTGGTCGAGCACATGGGCGGGGACGCGGTGCTCATCCCGAACGGCGTGACCGTGAGCCGGTACGAGAAGGCCACCCCGCTGCCCGGCTGGCCGGGGGAGGGCGGCACGCTCGGCTTCCTCGGCCGGATGGACGAGCCGCGCAAGGGCCTGGAGGTGCTGCTGCGCGCGTTCGCCGAGATGGCCGTGCAGCGGCCCGGCCTGCGGCTGCTGATCGCCGGGCCCGGGGACACCGGCGACGTGCTGGACAAGGTGCCCGCGCCGCTGCGCCCGCGGGTGGTTCTCCTCGGCCAGGTCAGCGAGGAAGACAAGGCCCGTGTGTACCACTCCGTCGACGTCTTCTGCGCCCCGAACACCGGCGGGGAGAGCTTCGGCATCGTGCTCGCCGAGGCCATGGCGGCCGGGGCCCCGATCGTGGCCAGCGACCTCGACGCGTTCCGCCAGGTGCTGCGCGGCGGCCGGGCCGGGGAGCTGTTCGAGACGGGCAACCCGGCCGCGCTGGCCGCGGCCGCGGGCCGGCTGCTGGACGACCCGGAGCGGCGGGCCACCCTGTCCGAGGCCGCGGCCGAGGCGGTCCGGGCCTATGACTGGCCGGTGGTGGCCCGGGACGTGGTGCGGGTCTACGAGGCCGTGGTGGCCGCGTACGGGCAGGTCGGGGTGGTCCGCTGATGGGGCCCTGGGGTCAGTGCAGCCCGCCGCACCGGGCCCGCCCCCGTCGCGTGGCGGGTGGGTGGTGACCCATGCTGATTGACGTCATCCTCATCGCCGTGGCCGCGGTGCTCGTCGGCGTGTACGTGTCCTGGCGGGCCGGCCGGCTCGACCGGATGCACGCGCGGGTGGACAAGGCCCGGGCCGCGCTCGACGCCGCGCTGGTCCGGCGCAGTTCGGTGGCCCAGGAACTGGCCGCCTGCGGCCTGCTCGACCCGGCCACCAGCCTGCTCCTGGCCGGCGCCGCGCACGACGCCCGGGCGGCCGGCGAACCCAACGAGCTGGCCGAGAGCGACCTGACCCAGGCCCTGCGGGCGGTGCTCAGCCAGCCCGGTTTCCGCACCTCGCTGGACAGCCAGGGCAATGCCGACGAGCTGCTCGCCGAGCTGGAGTCCGCCGCGAACCAGGTATTCCTGGCCCGCAAGTTCTACAACGACGCGGTCGCGTCCACCCAGGCCGCGCGGCGCCGCTGGCTGGCCCGGGCGCTGGGGCTGGCCGGGGGAGCGCCGATGCCGGTCTTCTTCGAGATCGACGATTCGCTGGTCGCCCCGACCGGCGAGACCGGCGGCTCGGATATGCCCCATTTGACCAGCTGACCGAGCGCCTACCATGGACGTAACACAAGTCTCCCGATCCGAATGAGGTTCACCGTGTCACGCAGTACCGCATCCAGCCCCTCCAGCCCCACCCAGACCGGCACCGCGCGGGTCAAGCGGGGCATGGCGGACATGCTCAAGGGCGGCGTGATCATGGACGTGGTGACGCCGGATCAGGCCAAGATCGCCGAGGACGCCGGCGCGGTCGCGGTGATGGCGCTGGAGCGGGTCCCGGCCGACATCCGGGCCCAGGGCGGCGTGGCCCGGATGAGCGACCCGGACATGATCGACGGGATCATCCAGGCGGTCTCCATCCCGGTCATGGCCAAGTGCCGGATCGGGCACTTCGCCGAGGCGCAGGTCCTGCAGGCCATCGGGGTGGACTACATCGACGAGTCCGAGGTGCTGACCCCGGCCGACGAAGCCCACCACGTGGACAAGTGGGACTTCACCGTGCCGTTCGTGTGCGGCGCGACCAACCTGGGCGAGGCGCTGCGGCGGCTGGCCGAGGGCGCGGCCATGATCAGGTCGAAGGGGGAGGCGGGCACCGGCAACGTGGTCGAGGCCACCCGGCACATGCGCTCGATCTCCGGCGCCATCCGGGCCCTGGGCACCCTGCCGGCCGAGGAGCTCTACGCGGCCGCGAAGGACCTGCAGGCTCCCTACGAGATCGTCGCCGAGGTCGCCCGGCTCGGCAAGCTGCCGGTCGTGCTGTTCACCGCGGGCGGCATCGCCACCCCGGCGGACGCGGCCATGATGATGCAGCTCGGCGCCGAAGGGGTGTTCGTCGGTTCCGGGATCTTCAAGTCGGGAGACCCGGCCGCCCGCGCCGCCGCGATCGTGAAGGCCACTACCTTCCACGACGATCCCGACGTCGTGGCCAAGGTCTCCCGCGGGCTCGGTGAGCCCATGGTCGGGATCAGCACCGACACCCTGCCCGCCGCTGACCGTTACGCCAGCCGCGGCTGGTGACCCCGTGCGGCGGCCCGGTCCGGTCCTGGCGGCCACGCCAGCCTCCTGACGCCACGGCCGTCCAAGCCCGCAGACCGTCTTCACCCAGCGTGGGGAGCGGCAGATGTTCGAGAGGTTCACCGACCGGGCCCGCCGGGTCATCGTCCTGGCCCAGGAAGAGGCCCGGATGCTCAGCCACGGCTACATCGGCACCGAGCACCTGCTGCTCGGCCTGATCCATGAGGGCGGTGGCGTGTCCGGGGCGGCCCTGGAATCCCTCTCCATCACCCTGGATGACGCCCGGGCCCAGGTCGTGTCGATCGTCCCCCGGGGGCAGGAGCCGCTGTCCGGGCACATCCCGTTCACGCCGCGGGCCAAGAAGATCCTCGAGCTGTCGCTCCGCGAGGCGCTGGACCTCGGGCACGGCTCCATCGGCCCGGAGCACATCCTGCTCGGCATCGTCCGCGAAGGCCAGGGCGTGGCCAACCAGGTCCTGGCCAACCTGGGGGCTGACGGGCCCGGGGTCCGCGCGGCGGTCATGCGGTTCATCCAGCAACGCGAGGCCGAGAGCGAGGCCGAGGCCGAGGAGGAGACCGTCGTCCGGCTGCCGCCTGACGTGCGCCTCGTGGGCTCGCCCGCCCAGCTCGCGCGGGTCATGCGCCGGCTCGACCAGATCGACGGCCGGCTGGCTGCCATCGAGCAGCACCTGGGGATCGCGGCGCGGCAGACGGCGGGTGAGCCCGGGGCGCCGGAAGAGCCGGGGCCGGCCGCGCAGTCCGGCCCGGCCCGGGAGTCTGGCCCCCCGGAAGACCCCGGCCCGGCCGGGGAGGCCGGTCCCCAGGCAGGCTGACCGCCCGCGAGCGTGCCCGGGAGCAGGGCGCCCGGGAAGATCCGCCCTGTTCCTGGTGTTGAGTCCAGACCGCTACCCTCGAAGCAGCTCCCCGCTGCCCGGAAGGACCCGTCATGCCCGACCACATCCCCGCCAGCGCAGGGGGACCGGCCGTGGGCGTGCTCTCCCTCCAGGGTGACGTGATCGAGCACTTCCGGGCGCTGGAGTCAGCCGGGGCCCGGCCGCTGCGGGTCCGCCGGCCCGGCGAGCTCGACCAGGTCGATGGCCTGGTCATCCCGGGCGGGGAGTCCACCACGATGTGGAAGCTCGCGGTGATCTTCGAGCTGATGGAGCCGCTGCGCAAGCGGATCAGCGGGGGGATGCCGGTCTTCGGCTCCTGCGCTGGCATGATCATGCTGGCGGACCGGCTGCTGGACGGGGTCGCGGGGCAGGAAACCCTGGGCGGCATCGACATGACCGTGCGGCGCAACGCGTTCGGGCGGCAGGTGGACTCGTTCGAGGCGGACATCCCGCTGACCGGGGTGCCCGGGCCCGCGCTGCGGGCCGTGTTCATCCGGGCGCCGTGGGTCGAGGAGACCGGCCCGGACGTCGAGATACTCGGGGCTGAGCCGGGCACCGGTAGGATCGTCGCCGTCCGGCAGGGCCCGGCGCTGGCCACCGCCTTCCACCCCGAGCTGACCGGGGACCCGCGGGTGCACAAGCTTTTCGTAGACATGGTGAGGGATCGGATATGAGCGGCCACTCCAAGTGGGCCACGACCAAGCACAAGAAGGCGGTCATCGACGCCCGGCGGGGCAAGCTCTTCGCCAAACTGATCAAGAACGTCGAGGTGGCGGCGCGGACCGGGGGCGCGGACCAGGCCGGTAACCCGACCTTGTTCGACGCGGTGCAGAAGGCCAAGAAGAGCTCGGTACCGAACGAGAACATCGACCGGGCCATCCGGCGCGGGGCCGGCCTGGAAGCGGGCGGCGCCGCCTACGAGAACATCGCCTACGAGGGGTACGCCCCCGGCGGGGTCGCGGTGCTCGTGGAGTGCCTGACCGACAACCGGAACCGGGCTGCCGCCGACGTGCGGACCGCGCTGACCCGTAACGGCGGGACGATGGCCGACCCCGGCTCGGTGTCCTACCTGTTCCACCGCAAGGGCGTGGTGATCGTGCCCAAGGCGGACGGGGCCAGCGAGGACGACGTGCTGACCGCGGTGCTCGACGCGGGCGCCGAGGAGGTCAACGACCTGGGCGAGTCGCTCGAGGTGATCAGCGAGCCGGGTGACCTGCTCGCGGTCCGCAACGCGCTGCAGCAGGCCGGGATCGAGTACGACTCCGCCGAGGCGGCGTTCCTGCCCACCGTCGAGGTGGAACTGGACGAGGAGCAGGCCAAGCGGGTGTTCCGGCTGATCGAGGCGGTGGAGGACTCCGACGACGTCCAGGACGTCTACGCGAACTACTCGGTGCCCGACGAGGTCATGGAGAAACTCGGCTGACGGGTGGACATCAGGGAACTGGGTCCCGGTGACGACCCCGACGCGCTGCTCGACCTGAGTGTCCGGGCCTTCGGGCCCATCCCGCGGCCGGACCGGCCGCGCTGGCAGGAAACCGCCGGCGCCGCCATCGGGGCCCGGCAGTACCTCGGGGCGTTCGACGGCGGGCGGCTGCTGGCCGCCGCCCGCTACCACGACATGATCCAGTGGTGGCACGGCCAGCCGGTCCCGATGGCCGGGGTGGCCAACGTCATGGTGGCGCCCGAGGAACGCGGGCGTGGCACCGGCCGGGCCCTGATGCGTACCCTGCTCAGCCTGATCGGCGACCGCGGCTACCAGGTGTCCGCGCTCTATCCGGCCACCATGGCGCTGTACCGGTCGCTGGGCTGGGAGATCGCCGGCAGCCTGGGCCACCTCGCCATCCCGTCCCATTCGCTGCGCTCGCTGATCGCCCCGGACCGGGACGATGCCCCGGCCCGGACAGCGCAGCCGGAAACCCGGCTGCGCCGGTGCGGGCCCGGCGACGCGACCAGGGTGCTCGCCGTGATCGGGCGCGTCCACCAGGCCCTCCGCGACTGCGGCCCGAACACCCGGGACGAGGCGGCCGTGGCCCGCTGGCTGGGTGACGAGCAGCGCTTCGCCTACCTGGCCCCGGACGGGTTCCTCGCCTACCGCTGGCAGAACGGCAACGATGAGCTCCTGGTGGACCGGGCCCTGGCCGGCTCGGCCGCGGCAACCCGGGCGATCTGGGGCGTGGTCGCCTCCCATTCCTCCATAGCTCAAACTGTCCGGGCGACCGTGGGCCCCGCCGACCCGGTGCAGTGGCTGACGACCGACCCTGACGTCCGCCAGTCGGGCCGGTCGGCGTGGATGCTGCGGGTCCTCGACGCGTCCGCGGCGGTGGCCGGCCGGGGCTTCCCGGCCGGCGTCGGGCTGACCGCGGTCCTCCGGCTGGACGATCCGGACCGCCCGGCCTGCGAGGGCTGGTGGACGCTGGACGTGAACGGCGGCCAGGGCACGCTGACCGCGTCCGAGGCTGTCCCGGACGCGCTGACGCTGGGGCCGCGCGGGTTCGCGGCGCTGTACGCCGGCACCCCGCTGGCCACGCTCCGCCGCGCCGGGCTGGCGGCCGGCGGTGACCCCGGCGGCGATGACGCGCTGGACGCGGCGTTCGGCGCGGACCCGTTCATGCTCGAGTTCTTCTGACACGCCGGGCCGGCTAGGCCCGCCGCGCCGCCCGGGCCGGTAGGGTCAGACGCGACCGAACACATGTTCGTCATAGCCCGGATCGGCCGGGCCGGCCGGCCGGGATGGAGCGCAAATGCGGGTGCTCGGCGTCGACCCGGGGCTGACCCGGTGCGGGCTCGGTGTGGTGGAAGGCACCCCCGGCAAGCCTCCCGCCCTGGTCGCGGCGGGCGTGGCCCGGACCCCGCCCACGGCGGACATCGCGGCCCGGCTGCTGGCCCTGGAAGTGGAGATCGACGCCTGGCTGTCCGAGCACCACCCGGACGCGGTGGCCGTGGAGCGGGTGTTCAGCCAGCACAACGTGCGCACCGTCATGGGCACCGCGCAGGCCGGTGCGGTGGCCGTGCTGTGCGCGGCGCGCCGCGGCCTGCCGGTCGCGCTGCACACGCCGAGCGAGGTCAAGGCCGCGGTGACCGGGAGCGGGCGGGCCGACAAGGCCCAGGTCACCACCATGGTGATGCGGCTGCTCCGGCTGGCCGACCCGCCGAAGCCCGCGGACACGGCCGACGCCCTGGCCCTGGCCATCTGCCACCTGTGGCGCGGCCCGCAGACCCGCCTCGCCGCCGCCGCGCTGCTCGCCCGCCAGAATGTCCCGGTCGTTTCCCGTACCCCTGCAGGAGGCCTGCGGTGATTGCCCATCTGGACGGGCTGGTCTGTGCCATCGCGCCGGAAGGCGCGGTGATCGAGGTCGGCGGGGTGGGGCTGCTGGTGCAGGCCACGCCGGGCACGCTGGCCGGGCTGCGCACCGGCGAGCGGGCCCGGGTGGCCACGTCCCTGGTGGTCCGCGAGGACGCGCTGACCCTGTACGGCTTCGCCAGCGATGACGAGCGGGACGTGTTCGAACTGGTGCAGACCTGCAGCGGGGTGGGCCCGCGGCTGGCGCTGGCCATGCTGGCCTCGTTCAGCCCGGACGGGCTGCGGCAGGCCATCGCGTCGGAAGACGTGGCCGCGCTGACCCGGGTGCCGGGGATCGGCCGCAAGGGCGCGCAGCGGATCGTGCTGGAACTGGCGGGCCGGCTCGGCTCGCCCGCCGCGCCGGCCGGGGTGCTGGGGCCGCCGCCCGGCGCCGGGACCGCCGCGGGCGCCGCCGGGCTGTGGCGCGACCAGGTCCGGGCCGGCCTGGTCAACCTGGGCTGGCCCGCCCGGGACGCCGAGCAGGCCATCGCCGCGGTCGCCGCTGACCTCACGGCCAGCCCCAACGGGGACGTGGACGTATCCGTCGCGCTGCGGGCCGCGCTGCGCAAGCTGAGCCGCGCATGACCGGCCCGGACCGCCCGCCCGGCGCCCACTCCGCCGCCGAGGACGCGGAACGGGAGGCGCCGGGGCTGTCCGCCCTGGAAGAGCAGGCCCTGGAGTCCGCGCAGCGGGAAGCGCCGTTCCCCGCGCAGCGGGAAATGCTGCCCGCCGCGCAGCGGGACGCGCCGGATGCGCTGGCTGGGGAGCGCGTCGTGTCGCCGCTGGCCGACGCGGACGAGCGGGAAACAGAGTGGGCGCGGTAGAGCAGGAGCGCTTGGTGTCGCCGCTGGCCGACGCGGACGAGCGGGCCATCGAGGGTGCACTGCGGCCCAGGCGGCTCGCCGAGGTCATCGGCCAGACCCGGGTCCGCGAGCAGCTGTCGCTGGTGCTGGAGGGCGCGATGCGGCGCGGCCGGGCCCCGGACCATGTGCTGCTGTCCGGGCCGCCGGGGCTGGGCAAGACCACGTTCGCGATGATCATCGCGGCCGAGCTGGGGGCGCCGCTGCGGATCACCAGCGGGCCGGCCATCGAGCGGGCCGGTGACCTGGCCGCGATCCTGTCCACGCTGAGCGAGCGGGACGTGATCTTCATCGACGAGATCCACCGGGTGGCCCGGCCCGCCGAGGAGATGCTCTACCTGGCCATGGAGGACTTCCGGGTCGACGTGGTGGTCGGGAAGGGACCGGGTGCGACCTCGATCCCGCTGGAGATCGCCCCGTTCACCCTGGTCGGCGCGACCACCCGGGCCGGGCTGCTGCCCGCGCCGCTGCGGGACCGGTTCGGCTTCACCGCGCACCTGGACTTCTACGAGCCCGCCGAGCTGGAGGTCATCGTCCGCCGGTCGGCCGACCTGCTCGGGGTGGCGCTGCGCGACGACGGCGCGGATGAGATCGCCGGCCGGTCCCGGGGCACGCCGCGGATCGCCAACCGGCTGCTGCGCCGGGTCCGGGACTACGCGGAGGTGCGGGCCGACGGCGTGGTCACCCGGGAGCTGGCCCGCGCGGCCCTGGAACTGTACGAGGTGGACGAGGAAGGCCTGGACCGGCTGGACCGCGCGGTGCTCAGCGCGCTGGTGGTCCGGTTCGGCGGCGGCCCGGTCGGGCTGTCCACGCTCGCCGTGGCGGTGGGCGAGGAAGCCGAGACCGTCGAGGTGGTGGCCGAGCCGTTCCTGGTCCGCCGCGGCCTCATGGCCCGCACCCCGCGCGGGCGGGTGGCCACCCCGGCAGCCTGGCAGCACCTGGGGCTCGACCCGCCCGAGCCACCCGGCCTGGCCCTGCCCGGCAGCCTGTTCGAGTGACGGCCAGATCACCGCTTGTGTTGACGTGCAGGTCACCGTTCCGGAAGACGTGCCGGTAAGCCTTCCGGTACCCAGCGGGCGGACGCGCCCGGAAGGGCCTGAATTGGTCGCGGGGATGTCACGATCAGTCGCCGGACGCCGTAGCCTGTTGGTGCGCTGCCCGCGCGCCGCTACACTTCGGCAGTTGGTCAACCGCTGCCCGGATGGCCACGGATTTCCGGCCCTGCCGGCCCCTATGGCCCGGCGCGCGGCCAGGCAGAGCTCATCAACTGGAAGGAAGCCCCCGCGATGGGGAACATGCATTATCTTGCGGCCAGCAGTTCCGGCGGAGGGAGCTACACGTTCCTGATCGTCATCGTCGTCCTGTTCGGGCTGCTCTACTTCGTCATGATCCGGCCCCAGCGCAACAAGCAGCGCCAGGCCCAGGCCATGCAGAACACCGTGCGGCCAGGACAGCGCGTTCGCACCACCGCGGGCATGTACGCCACCGTGGTCGACGCGGATGATCAGGATGTGGTGCTCGAAGTGGCGCCCGGCGTGCACATGCGGTTCCTGCGCCGGGCCGTAATGGAAACCCTGCCCGACGAGGACGGCACCTCCGGCCTCGATCTGGACGGTACCGACACGGCGGGAACCGACGCGGCGGACTCCTCGTTTGACGAGCCAGGCAGCCCGCAGGGCACGGCCGCCGAGGGGACCACGGATGCCCCGGCGTCCGAGCACCTCAACGGCTCCAGCCCAGGCAGCACTTCTCCCGGCAGCACGGCGGCCGACCACACCGCTCAGGACGAGCGCACCGCGGACTGACCGCACTGCCCCGCGCCCAGCGTCGGGCCGGGGGACACGCGAGCGAAGGACATGAGGAGAATTGGCTCCCCCAAGCGGTAACGTCTCCCGGCCGGGCCGGGCGCTGGCCGGGCTGGCCACGCTGATCGTGGTGCTGTTCCTGGCCATCGTGGGCAGCAACATCGCCTCGCCCGGCCAGTGGGGCAAGGACTTCAAGGTCCACCTGGGCCTGGACCTGACCAGCGGCACCACGGTGGCGCTGAAGGCCACGGCACCCAAGGGCGTGTCCACCACGCAGTTCGCGTCGGACATGACCCAGGCCAAGAACATCATGGCCAGCCGGGTCAACGGCGCGGGCTTCACCGAGGCCCAGGTCCAGCAGCAGGGCAGCGACATCATCAACGTGGCGGTCCCCGGGGCCGGCACCCAGAAGGTCGTGAGCCTGGTCGGGCAGACCGCCCAGCTGCTGTTCCGCCAGGTGCTCCTGCAGGCGCCGAACACGGGCAGCACGACGGCCACGACGACGCCCACGCCGACCCCGTCGGCCAGTACGCCGTCGTCGGTCGCCTCGGACCAAGGCCAGCGCGTCACCGACGGCGTCCGCATCGGCCAGCTCGTCGGCCAAGAAGGGCGCACTGGGCAGCGGGGCGGCCAGCGGAACCGGGGCGAAGGAGATGGCCAGCCGGTCTCACACCCTGACCGCGGCGCAGGCCAAGGCGTCCGCCACCCCGTCGGCCTCGTCGTCCGCGAGCCCGTCGGCCAGCGCGTCCGCGTCGTCCCCGGCCGCCAGCAGCTCCGGCCTGTCCACCGTGGCGGGCGCCAGCGGGGACGCCAGCCTGGTCAGCGCGCCGGTGAAGGCACAGTTCAACAAGCTCAACTGCGCGGACAAGAACTGGAAGCAGCAGGTCGGCTACACCGCCCAGCAGTACAACAACGCGAACATCCAGACCGTCTCGTGCGGCTCCGAGGGCGGGATCACGTACAAGTTCGTCCTGGACAAGGCCAAGGTGCTGGGCAAGGACATCACGTCGGCCAGCGCTACCCAGAACACGTCCAGCGTCTACTGGCAGACCAACCTCAACTTCAACTCGGCGGGCGGCGCGGCGTTCGGCACGCTGACCGAGCAGATGAACAGCAAGTACGCCTCCGGGGGCCAGCCGACCTCGCCGCTGGACTACCTGGCCGTGGTGCTCGACGGCAACGTGATCTCGTTCCCGGCCATCGACCAGGGCGCGATCCCCGGCGGGTCCGCGCAGATCACCGGCAACTTCAGCCAGAACCAGGCCACCAACCTGGCCAACGTGCTGAACTACGGCGCGCTGCCGCTGACGTTCACCAAGGAATCCGTCCAGTCGATCTCGCCGTCGCTGGGCAGCGACCAGCTGCACGCGGGGCTGCTGGCCGGGGCCATCGGCCTGCTCCTGGTGGTCGTGTACTGCCTGCTGTACTACCGGGGCCTGGCCGTGGTCGCGGTGTCCAGCCTGATCATCGCCGGGGTCCTGGTCTTCGAGGCCGTCATCCTGCTCGGCAAGTACCAGGGCTTCGCGCTGCAGCTGTCCGGGATCGCCGGCCTCATCGTGGCCATCGGCATCACCGCGGACTCGTTCGTGGTGTTCTTCGAGCGATTGCGTGACGAGGTGCGGGACGGCCGCACCCTGCGGACCGCGGTGGAACGGGGCTGGAAACGGGCCCGGCGCACGGTGCTGGTCTCCGACACCGTGTCGTTCCTGGCCGCCGCGCTGCTGTGGTACTTCTCCCTCGGCGAGGTCAAGGGCTTCGCGTTCACGCTCGGCCTGACCACGATCATCGACGTGGTGGTGGTGTTCCTGTTCACCAAGCCGATGGTCACGCTGCTGGCCCGGACGAAGTTCTTCGGCCGGGGCCACCGCTACTCCGGTCTGGATCCGGCCCGGCTCGGGGCGAAGACGCCGTGGCGGTCCTCCCGGACCACCCGCGTGCGGGCTGGCGCCACCACCCCGGCGAAGGAGGCATGATGTCGCGGCTCGGCAACGTCGGCGGCCGTCTCTACCGGGGCGAGGTCTCCTTCGACTTCGTGGGGCGGCAGAAGCTCTGGTACGCGATCTCCGGCCTGATCCTGGTCCTCAGCCTGGTCGGCCTGTTCGCGCGGGGCCTGAACTTCACCGTGGACTTCAAGGGCGGCTCGGTCATCACCATCCCGGCTTCCTCGGTGTCCTCGATCAGCCGGGTGCAGAGCGCGGTCGGCACCACCGGCGACGGCCAGGGTGCCATCGTCCAGCACGTCGGCTCGGGCGGCAGCGCCACCTGGCAGGTGCAGACGGGCAAGCTGGATTACTCGCAGGGGCTCAAGGTCCAGTCCGAGCTGGCCAAGGAGCTGGGCGTCTCCCAGAGCAAGATCAGCGTGAACTTCGTGGGCGCCAGCTGGGGCTCGCAGATCTCGCAGAAGGCCCTGCAGGCCCTGATCGCCTTCCTCATCGTGATCGTCATCTACCTGTCGATCGCGTTCGAATGGCGGATGGCCGTGGCCGCGCTCGTCGCGCTGGCCCACGACATCGTCATCACCATAGGCATCTACGCGCTGGCCGGGTTCCCGGTCAGCCCGGCCACCGTGATCGGGCTGCTGACCATCCTGGGTTACTCGCTCTACGACACCGTGGTGGTGTTCGACAAGGTCCGGGAGAATACCGCCGGCCTGCTCGGGTCGGCCCGCAGCACCTACAGCCAGGCCGCCAACCTGGCCCTCAACCAGACCCTGGTGCGGTCCATCAACACCTCGGTCATCGCGCTGCTGCCGGTGGCCGCGATCCTGTTCATCGGCGGCGGCCTGCTCGGTGCCGGGGAGCTGAACGACCTGGCCCTGGTGCTGTTCGTCGGCATGCTGTCCGGCACCTACTCCTCCATCTTCATCGCCACCCCGGTGCTCGCGGACCTCAAGGAACGGGACCCGCAGTACAAGGCGCTGGCCAGGCGGGTGGCGCAGCGGACCTCCGGGACCCGCGCCGCCAGGCGGGCCGGCGCGAAGACCTCGCGGGCTGCCGTGGCCGGTGCGGGCGCCGCAGCCGCCGCGGGCACCGTGGCGGGCGGCAGCGCAGCTGTGCTCGACGCCGACGACGAGGACGCCGACCTGCAGGACACCGATGGTCCTGACCAGGATGCGGACGCCGGCGACGGCACGCCGGGCGCGGACCGGGTCACGGCGGGGCGGACCGCGCCGCGCCCGGCCCCGGGTGGGCGTCCCGGGCCGCGGCAGCAGCCGCGCCGGAACACCTCCTCCGCCAAGCGCCGCCCCGGCGGCAAGAAGAAGCGCCGTTGACAGCGGCCGGCCAGGGCGGCGCGGAGATCGCCGAGCTGATCAAGGCCCGGGTACGGGACATCCCCGACTACCCGCAGCCCGGCGTGATGTTCAAGGACATCACGCCGCTGCTTGCTGACGGCCCCGCGCTCGCCGCGGTGGTATCCGCGCTGGCCAGCGGTCACGATGGGGTGGACAAGGTAGCCGGGATCGAGGCCCGCGGATTCATCCTGGCCGCGCCCGTCGCGATCCAGCTGGGCGCCGGGTTCGTGCCGGTCCGCAAGCAGGGCAAGCTGCCCGGGCCCACCTACGCCCAGAGCTACGACCTGGAGTACGGCAGCGCCACCATCGAGGTGCACCAGGACGCGTTCGCGCCGGGGGAGCGGGTACTCATCGTGGACGACGTGCTGGCCACCGGGGGCACCGGCGCGGCCACCGCCGAACTGGTCCGCAAGGCGGGCGCCGAGGTCACCGGGATCGCGGTCATCCTGGAACTGAGCTTCCTGCACGGGCGGCCCCGGCTGCCCGATGTCCCCATCCGCTCACTGCTGGTTGTGTGACGAAGCGCTGACCTCGGCACTTTCCGGATCTTCCGCCGATAGAATAGAGACTTGGCGGACGTGAGGAGAGCCTGTGGCCGGTGACGTGGCAACGACCGGCAGTGCCGAGGCCGGGGCCACTCCTGCCCTCCCTGACCAGCCCGCCCGGGCCGAGGAGGACGGAGTGGAATCGCCGTCCTGCCCAGGTCAGCCCGGACCTGACTGAGCCCGGCCCGGCTCAGCCTGCCCAGTCCCGGCGTGGCCGGACTCAGCGTGGGCAGGCTCAGCCCGGCCCGGCCGGCGACGGCCCGGCCGGCGACGCTCAGGCGGAAACCCCGCAGGCCAACGGGACCGCGGCGGCACGCCCGGGCTCGGGGTCGGTCAACGGGCGCAGCCCGGCCGCCACCCGCGGCGCGGGCAGCGGGCGCACGGGGTCCGGACGGGCCGCGCGGCGGCTGGCCCGGCTCGGCGCGACCCGCGGCGGCGGGATCAATCCCGTCCTCGAGCCGATGATCAAGACGGTCCGCGCCACCCACCCCAAGGCCGACGTCCGGCTCATCGAGCACGCCTACGACGTGGCCGCGCACTGGCACGCCGGGCAGAAGCGCAAGAGCGGCGACCCCTACATCACCCACCCGCTCGCCGTGGCCACGATCCTGGCCGAGCTGGGCATGAACAGCGAGACGCTGTGCGCGGCCCTGCTGCACGACACGGTGGAGGACACCGACTACGCCCTCGACCAGCTGCGGGCCGACTTCGGTGACGAGATCGCCGCCCTGGTGGACGGGGTGACCAAGCTGGACAAGGTCAAGTACGGCGAGGTCGCCGAGGCCGAGACCGTGCGCAAGATGGTCGTGGCCATGTCCCGGGACATCCGGGTCCTGGTCATCAAGCTCGCCGACCGGCTGCACAACATGCGCACGCTGCGCTACCTGCCGCGGGAGAAGCAGGAACGCAAGTCGCGTGAGGTGCTGGAGATCTTCGCGCCGCTGGCCCACCGGCTCGGCATGAACACCATCAAGTGGGAACTCGAGGACCTGGCCTTCGCGACGCTGTACCCCAAGCGGTACAACGAGATCGCCCGGCTGGTCTCCGAGCGCGCCCCGGGCCGCGACGTCTTCCTCGAGGAAGTCATCGTGGACGTCTCGACCGACCTGCGCGACGCCAAGGTCAAGGCGCGGGTCACCGGCCGCCCCAAGCACTACTACTCCGTCTACCAGAAGATGATCGCCCGCGACGTGGGCTTCGACGACATCTACGACCTGGTCGGCATCCGTGTCCTGGTGGACTCCGTCCGCGACTGCTACGCCGCGCTCGGCACGGTCCACGCCCGGTGGAACCCCGTTCCCGGGCGGTTCAAGGACTACATCGCGATGCCGAAGTTCAACATGTACCAGTCGCTGCACACCACCGTGATCGGGCCCGGCGGCAAGCCGGTCGAGCTGCAGATCAGGACCTGGGGCATGCACCGGCGCGCGGAGTACGGCGTGGCCGCGCACTGGAAGTACAAGGAGGAAGTGGCCGGCGGCGGCAGCCGCGTGGGCCGGGACGGCAGCAGCGACATGGCCTGGCTGCGCCAGCTCGTGGACTGGCAGCGCGAGACGGCCGACCCGGCCGAGTTCCTGGAGTCGCTCCGCTTCGATCTCGGGGCCGCCGAGGTCTACGTGTTCACCCCGCGGGGCGAGGTCATCGCGCTGCCGCAAGGGGCCACGCCGGTGGACTTCGCCTACGCCATCCACACCGAGGTAGGGCACCGCACCATCGGGGCCCGGGTCAACGGCCGCCTGGTGGCGCTGGAGAGCGCCCTGGACAACGGCGACACCGTCGAGATCTTCACCTCCAAGGCCCAGGACGCCGGGCCGAGCCGCGACTGGCTGCAGTTCGTCAAGAGCGCCCGGGCCCGCAACAAGATCCGGCACTGGTTCTCCAAGGAACGCCGGGAAGCGGCGACCGAGACCGGCAAGACCGCCATCGCCCGGGCCATGCGCAAGCACGGGCTTCCGCTGCAGCGCATGGCCACCGGGGACGCGCTGGTGGCCATCGCCACCGAGCTGCACTACCCGGACCTGTCCGCGCTGTACGCGGCGGTGGGCGAGGGCCACGTCAGCGCGCAGTCGGTGGCGTCCAAGCTCGTTCAGTCGGCCGGCGGGATGGCGGGAGCCCAGGAGGACCTGGCCGAGGCCACGCTGCCGACCCGGGTCGCCCGGCCCCGGCCGATCGGTGATTCAGGCGTCGTGGTCGAGGGCGCCGCCGACGTGTGGGCGCGGCTGTCCAAGTGCTGCACCCCGGTGCCCGGAGACGAGATAACCGGCTTCATCACCCGGGGTCACGGGGTCTCGGTGCACCGGGCCGACTGCCTGAACCTGCGCCACCTGCTCGACTCCCAGCCCGAGCGGCTGGTCGCGGTGCGCTGGTCGCCCACGGAGGACTCGCTGTTCCTGGTGGCCATCCAGGTGGAAGCGCTGGACCGGACCGGCCTGCTCTCCGACGTGACCCGGACCATCTCCGACCAGCACGTGAACATCCTGTCCGCCTCGGTCACCACGACCCGGGACCGGGTCGCGGTCAGCCGGTTCACGTTCGAGATGGGCGACCCCAAGCACCTGGGTCACGTGCTCCGCGCGGTCCGCGCCATCGACGGCGTCTACGACGTCTACCGCATCACGAGCTAGGCGCTTCGGAGCCGGCCGATGAACGGGGCGCCGCTGCCTGGATTCCTGCACGTGGTGAGCCCTTACCTGAATCACTACGGCTACTGGGCGGTCGGCGTCCTGGTCGCGGTGGAGGACTTCGGCATCCCGGTGCCCGGCGAAACCATCCTGATCGCAGCGGCGCTGTACGCGGGGACCGGCCGGCTGAACATCGTGCTCGTCGCGGTCGTGGGCTTCCTGGCCGCGATCGCGGGGGACAACATCGGCTTCGCCATCGGGCACTTCGGTGGCCGGGCGCTGGCGTTGCGGGTGGGCAAGTACGTGTTCCTGACCAGGGAGCGACTGGACAAGGCGCAGGACTTCTTCGAGAGGCACGGCGGCAAGATCATTGTGGTCGCGCGGTTCATCGAGGGACTGCGCCAGGCTAACGGCATCGTGGCCGGCATCGCCGGGATGGCATGGCGGCGGTTCTTCGCGTTCAACGCGCTGGGGGCAGCCTTGTGGGTGGGCGTGTGGGTCAGCGTCGGCTACCTGGCCGGGAACCACATCACCGTCATCTACCAGCAGGTGACGCGCTATTCGCTGTACGCGCTCATCCTGCTGGGCGTGTTCGTCCTGGCCCTCGTCGCCCGGCACCTGCTGCGCCGGCGCCGGGCCCGCCACGATGGCGTCCCCCCGGGCCAGCAGCGTTAACCCGACAGCTCCGCCAGGGTGCGCTCGGCTTCTTCCAGCCAGGAGCGGCGGGCCGCGATGGCTTCCTCGGCCTGGGTGACGGCGCGGGCGTCGCCGCGCTGCTGCGCCTTGGCCAGCTGCTGCTCCAGGTTGGCGATGGTGGCGCGGATCTGCTCGACCGTGCCCTGGGCCCGGGCCAGCGCCTCGGGGTTGGAGCGGCGCCACTGGTTGTCCTCGGCCTTGCGGACCGCGTCCTCGATCCGGCGCAGCCCCTGCTCCAGGCGGTCGTGTGCCTCACGGGGCACCGACCCGGCCTGCTCCCAGCGTTCCTGGATGGAGCGCAGCGCCGACCGGGCGGCCCGCACGTCGGTCACCGGCACCAGCTGGCCGGCCTCCTCCAGCAGCGCCGACTTCACCGCGGCGTGCTCGCGCAGCTCGTTTTCCTTGGCCGAGAACACGTTGGACCGCGCGGCGAAGAACTGGTCCTGGGCGGCCTTGAACCGGCCCCACAGCTCTTCCTCCTCGCTGCGCCCCGCCCGGCCCGCCGCCTTCCAGGACCGCATCAGGTCGCGGTAGGCCGCCGCGGTCGGCCCCCAGTCGGTGGACGCGGCCAGCGCTTCGGCCTCGACGACCAGCTTCTCCTTGCGCGACTTGGCTTCCTCACGCTCGTCTTCCAGCCCGGCGAAGTAGGCCTTGCGCCGCTTGGCGAACGCGTTGCGGGCCGCGGACAGCCGCTTCCACAGCGCGGTCTCCACCGCCCGGTCGGCTCGCGGGGCGGTCTTCCACTCCTCGAGCAGCTGCCGCATCCGCTCCCCGCTGATCTTCCAGTGGGTGGCCTCCGCCGCGATCTGCTCGGCCTCCTCGACGATGCGCTCCTTGTGTGACCTGGCCTCGACCCTGGCCTGCTCGCGGGCCGCCCTGACCTCCTCGCGGCGGCTGTCCACCTGGCTGGTCAGCGCCTCGAGCCTGGCGTGCAGCGAGTCGAGGTCACCGACCGCATTCGCCGTCGCGACCGCCTCCAGCAGCCGGTCGATGGTCGCCCGGGCGCTGCCGGGGGACAGGTCGGTGGTGGTGATGCGCTGCTCGAGCAGCGTGACCTCGGTTTCCAGGCCGTCGTACTTGCGGCGGTAGAAGGCGAGCGCCTCGTCCGGGCTGCCCGCCTGCCATGAGCCAACCACCCGCTCGCCCCCGTCGGCACGCACGTAAACCGTGCCGTCGTCAGCTACCCTGCCCCACGGATCGTTGGCGGTGCTCACCGCTAACCTCCTGCTCAGCCCTGGCCTCTGGCGTCCTCGCCAGGATCAGGTCTTCTTGATGGTGACGCTTTCTATAACGACTTTCTCCTTCGGGTGTCCATCCCCCGACCCATTGGCGTTGTCACTACCCGCCTTGGCCACATTCTGGATGATCCCGAGTCCTTTGACGACCTCGCCGAACGGCGTGTAGCTGGGCGCCAGCGTCGAGTTCTTGTACACGATGAAGAACTGGCTGCCGTTGGTGTTGGCCCCGCTGTTCGCCATCGCGACGGTTCCCTCGGTGTACTTGGCGCCCGCCAGGTTCTCGTTATTGAACTTGTAGCCGGGCCCGCCGCTGCCGGTGCCGGTCGGGTCCCCGCACTGCAGCACGAACGGGTCGACCGTGGTCAGGCGGTGGCAGCGGGTGTTATTGAAGTACTTCTTGGCCGCCAGGTACACGAAGGAGTTGACCGTGCAGGTGGCCTTGCTATTCAGCAGGTTGATGACCACGTCGCCGCGGTTGGTGTGGATGGTGGCCTGGTAGACCGTTTTGCCGTTCGGCCTTCGCCGGCGGCAGGCCCACATTGCGGGCCGCGGTCCCGCTGGCCGTGTAGTTGCATGTGGTCACCGACGACGTCGAGGACACCGCCGCGGCCTTGCTGCCGCCCGAGCCGGCGAACGCGAAAAAGCCCCCTACGCCCAGCCCGACGACGACGACGCAGATCACGGCCACTATCGTGATCCTGCGTGCGTGGTCGGCGCGCCGCGAGCGCCGCTGCTGCTGGCGCAGCATGCGCTCGCGGGCCAGCTTGCGCTGCCGCTCCTTCTTACCCGTCACGGATCCGTTTCCTCCTGGCTGCCTGTTGCCTGCTTACCAGCGAAACTTCGCGAATGGTACCGGCACCCGCGAGGTCGTGACGTCGCTGTTATCGGTTCGCGGCTGGGCTGAGTGGATCGGTAGCCTGTAGCGGCGGAAGTTGACCGTGAGTCCCACCGTCTGCCCCGAACACCGCAAGGAGGCCGCCCCGTGCTGATTGCCGGATTTCCGGCTGGCTCCTTCGCCGCCAATTGCTATCTGGCGGCCACGGAACCGGGCGCTGAGTGCGTGATCATCGACCCCGGGGAAGGCGCGGAGAGCGGCATCGCGGAGATCATCGCCGAGCACCGGCTCAAGCCGGTGGCCGTGCTGCTGACTCACGGCCACATCGACCACGTCTGGTCGGTGGCGCCGGTCTGCGGCGCGCGGGGCATCCCGGCGTACATCCACCCGGGCGACCGCGCGCTGCTCTCTGATCCGGCCCGCGGCCTGCCGCTGGGGGTGGGCCAGCAGCTGTTCGGGGGGCTGGAGTTCACCGAGCCCGACGACGTCAGGGAACTCACCGACGGTGCGGTGCTGAACCTGGCCGGCCTGGAGGTCACGGTGAACCACGCGCCCGGGCACACCCCGGGGTCCGTGGTATTCCGCTCCGACCCGGCCGTCATGTTCTCCGGCGACCTGCTGTTCGCCGGGTCGATCGGGCGGACCGACCTGCCCGGTGGCGACACGGCCGCCATGATGGACAGCCTGGCCCGGGTCTGCCTGACGCTGCCGGACGAGACGCGGGTGCTGCCCGGTCACGGGCCGCAGACGACCATCGGCGTGGAGCGGGCCAGCAATCAGTTCCTGGCTGGCCTGGAGCGGGGCACCGGGCCGGGCCGGCCGGCACGATCCACGGGGCTGTAATTCAACGGGCGGTCAATGCGGTAATGGAGAGGCTGAGCAGGAAATGATCCGAACCCACGAGGCGGGCACGCTCCGCGCGGAGCAGGACGGCCAGACGGTGACGCTGGCAGGCTGGGTGGCCCGCCGCCGGGACCACGGCGGGGTCACCTTCATCGACCTGCGCGACGCCAGCGGCATCGTCCAGGTCGTGTTCCGGGGTGAAGGCGAGGACGGGCCCGCGCACGCGCTGCGGGCCGAGTTCTGCATCCAGGTCACCGGCCAGGTCCGGCGCAGGCCGTCCGGCAACGAGAACCCTGAGCTGCCCACCGGCGGGATCGAGGTGGCCGCGGACGATCTGGAGATCCTCGGCGAGGCGGACCCGCTGCCGTTCCCGATCGACGGCGCGGGGGAGCTGAACGAGGAGACCCGGCTCCGGTACCGCTACCTGGACATGAGGCGCGCCGAGACCGCCGCCGCGCTGAGGGTCCGCTCGGAAGCCACCTACCTGGTCACCGACGTGCTGCGCGGCCACCGCTTCGTGTATGTGGAGACGCCCGACCTGACCAGGTCCACCCCCGAGGGCGCGCGGGACTTCCTGGTCCCGGTGCGGCTGAAGCCCGGTCACTGGTACGCGCTGCCCCAGTCACCGCAGCTGTTCAAGCAGCTGCTGATGGTCGGCGGCATGGAGCGGTACTGGCAGCTGGCCCGCTGCTTCCGGGACGAGGATTTCCGGGCGGACCGGCAGCCGGAGTTCACCCAGATCGACATCGAGATGAGCTTCATCACCCGGGAAGACGTGGTCGAGGTCGCGGAGGACCTGGTCGCCCGGCTGTGGGCCGAGGTCGCCGGCTACGAGCTGCCCCGGCCCGTGCCGCGGATGACCTATGCCGACGCCATGGCCCGGTTCGGCTCGGACAAGCCGGACCTGCGCTTCGGCTGTGAGCTCGCCGACCTGACCGGCTATTTCGCGCAGTCCTCGTTCCGGGTGTTCCAGGCCCCGCACGTCGGCGCGGTGGTGATGCCGGGCGGCGCCGCGCAGTCGCGCCGGGAGCTGGACAACTGGCAGGAATGGGCCCGGGCCCGGGGCGCCCGGGGGCTGGCCTACGTGCTGATCGACCCGGCGGGGCAGGTCTCCGACTCCGGCCCCGTGGCCAGGCACCTGTCCGCCGAGGAACGGGCCGGGCTGCCCGCCGCGGTGGGCGCCGGGCCCGGCGACGCGGTGTTCTTCGCGGCCGGCCCGCCGAACCAGGCCCGGTCCCTGCTCGGCGCGGCCCGGCTGGAGATCGGCCACCGGCTGGGCCTCATCGACCCCGACGCCTGGGCGTTCACCTGGGTGGTGGACGCGCCGATGTTCGAGGAGGACGGGTCGGGCGGCTGGACCGCGGTGCACCACCCGTTCACCGCGCCGCTGCCGGAATGGGCGGACAAGTTCGCCGACGAGCCGGGCAGCGCCCTGGCGGACGCCTACGACCTGGTCTGCAACGGCAACGAGATCGGGGGCGGGTCGATCCGTATCCACCAGCCCGCCATGCAGCAGAAGGTCTTCGACGTCATCGGGCTGTCCCGGGAAGAGGCCCGGTCGCAATTCGGCTTCCTGCTCGACGCGCTGCACTACGGGCCGCCCCCGCACGGCGGGATCGCGTTCGGCTGGGACCGCCTGATCATGCTGCTGGCCGGGCGCGACACGATCCGCGACGTGATCGCCTTCCCCAAGGCGGCATCCGGCTCCGACCCGCTCACCGGCGCGCCCACGCCGATCACGCCCGAGCAGCGGCGCGAGGCCGGCATCGACGTCGTCATCCCGCCGGGCGGCGACACCCCGGACCCCGACCCGCGGAGCATGACCGCCCGGCCCTGACCGCTGCGGTAGCGGCGGTTTCCGCACCCGCGCCGCGGCGGCCCGCCGCCGGGGACCAGCGGGTCGCGGCCGCCGCAGACCATACCGCCCCGCCGGATAGTCTCAGGGTGTGGTAAGGGCAGGCACCGCTGACGGCGGTCAGGCGGACAGCCTCTTCGACGCGGCCGGGGACGAAGCGGCGCGGGCGGCAGCGCCGCTGGCGGTGCGGATGCGCCCGCGCACCCTGGACGAGGTGGTCGGCCAGCGGCACCTGACCGGCGAGGGAACGCCGCTGCGCAAGCTGGCCGAGAACGACGCGGGCATGTCCGTGGTGCTGTGGGGCCCGCCGGGCACCGGGAAGACCACCCTGGCCCACGTCATCAGCCAGGTCACCAGCCGGCGCTTCATCGAGCTGTCCGCGGTCACCGCGGGCGTGAAGGACGTGCGCGCGGCGATCGACGGCGCCCGGCGCGAACTCGGCCTGACCGGCACCCAGACCGTGCTGTTCATCGACGAGGTGCACCGCTTCAACAAGGCCCAGCAGGACGCGCTGCTGCCGGCCGTGGAGAACCGCTGGGTCTCGTTCATCGGGGCCACCACCGAGAACCCGTCGTTCTCGGTGGTCGGGCCGCTGCTGTCCCGGTCCCTGCTGCTCACCCTGGAGCCGCTCAGCGACGACGACATGCGCGAGGTGATCGGCCGCGCGCTGGCCGACGAGCGAGGCCTGGGCGGCGCGGTCAGCCTCGACGACCAGGCCCTGGACCACCTGGTCCGGCTGGCCAGCGGGGACGCCCGGCGGGCGCTGACCTACCTGGAATCGGCCGCGCTCGGGCTGCCCCGCGGCGCCACCATCGACATCGCCGTGCTGGAGCGCGCGGTCAACCGGGCCGCGGTCCGTTACGACCGGGCCGGTGACCAGCACTACGACGTGATCAGCGCGTTCATCAAGAGCATCCGGGGCAGCGACGCCGACGCCGCGGTGCACTACCTGGCGCGCATGATCGAGGCCGGCGAGGACCCGCGGTTCATCGCCCGGCGGCTGATCGTGCACGCCAGCGAGGACGTCGGGATGGCCGACCCGTCCGCGCTCGGCATCGCGGTCGCCGCGGCCCAGGCCGTCGAGTTCGTCGGCCTGCCCGAGGCCCGGATCAACCTGACCCAGGCCACCATCCACCTGGCGCTGGCCCCGAAGTCCAACTCCGTGATCAAGGCGATCGGCGCGGCCTCGGCGGACATCCGCGCCGGGCTGGCCGGGCCGGTGCCCGAGCACCTGCGCGACGCGCACTACCCGGGGGCGGCCCGGCTCGGCCACGGGAAGGGCTACGCGTACCCGCACGACTACGCCGAGGGCGTGGTCACCCAGCAGTATGCGCCGGATTCGCTGGCCGGCCGCACCTACTATGAGCCGTCGAGGCACGGCGCTGAGGCGCGCTACGCCGACCGCTCCGAGCGGATCAGGGTGATCCTGGGCCGCGACGCCGAACCAGGCGGGCCGGGCGCGGACGGGACCGGCCGGGACGGTTCCTGACCCGGTGGCGTGCTGGCCCGGGGGCGACCCCCCCGGGACGGCTGGCTCGGAGGGGACACGCCTGCGGCGCGCCCCGCCTCGCCGTGCTGGCCCGGGGGGCGACCCCGGACCCCCGGGACGGCTGGCTCGGAGGGACACGCCTGCGGCGCGCCCCGCCTCGCCAGCCGTGGTCGCGGGATGGGAAGGCCGCCTGCGAGATAAGGTCAGGCAGATGAGGGAGCAGGCATGCTGAACGCGGTATGGGTGGCGGTCATCATCGCCGTCGCGTGCTGGGCGGTCCTGGTGGTCGCCGCGGTCTACGTGCTGATCAAGCTGTCCAGGCTGATCACCCAGACGTCCGCGACCGTGACCGGGCTGCGGGAGAACAGCGACGCGGTGATCGCCCGGGCGCACGCCACGATCGACGCCACCGCGGGGCAGCTCGACCGGACCGACGAGATCACCGCGAGCATGGACCAGGTCGCCGCCGGCATGGCCGAGCTGACCGGGCGGGTGACCGCGCTCGCGCCGCTGGCCCGGCTCGCCGCCGCCACGTCCGGCACCAAGCTCGCCCGCGTCTCGGCGTTCGTGTACGGAGTCCGGCACGCCGCCGAACTGCGGGCCACAGCTGCCGAGGCGAGGCGCGCCGGAGGCGGGTCCTCTCCGAGGCAGCTGTCCCGGGGGCCGGGGGCTCCGGGGGTAGTCCCCCGGGAAAGCGCAGCGGGGGGTCGTCCCCCCGGGCAAGCAGAGCGCCGCGGGCAGCTACCCGCAGGCCAGGTAGGAGCGCGAGATCGCACGGGGGGCAGGTCATGATCCGCAGGGTGTTCTGGCTATCTCTCGGGGCGGCGGTCGGGATCACCGGGTACCGCCGGGTGACCGCGGTCGCGCGGGCGATCATGCCGGCCCCGCGGACCCGGGAACTGGCCCGGTTCGCCGGGGATGTCCGTGAGGGCATGGACATCTACCGCCAGCGCCAGATCCAGGCCTCACGCCCTGCCCTCGAGGGGCGTACCGACCATGAAGAGGATGGCCGTTGATGGAGTCGGCAGAGATCGCCCGCCGTTTCCTTGCTTACTTCTCCGAGCGCGGGCACACCGTGGTCCCGTCGGCGTCGGTGATCGCCGACGATCCCACCCTGCTCCTGGTGAACGCGGGGATGCAGCCGTTCAAGCCGTACTTCCTCGGCCAGGCCAGCCCGCCGTTCCGGCGGGCCACCAGCGCCCAGAAGTGCATCCGCACGCCGGACATCGAGGAGGTCGGCAAGACCACCCGGCACGGCACCTTCTTCCAGATGCTGGGCAACTTCTCCTTCGGTGACTACTTCAAGGAGCAGGCCATCCCCTTCGCGTGGGAACTGCTCACCACGCCGGAACGTGACGGCGGCTTCGGGTTCCCCGAGGACCGGCTGTGGGCCACCGTGTACCACGACGACGACGAGGCGGCCCGCATCTGGCGGGACGTGGTCGGCGTGCCGGAAAGCCGCATCCAGCGCCGCGGGATGGCGGACAACTTCTGGTCCATGGGCGTGCCCGGGCCGTGCGGCCCGTGCTCGGAGATCTACTACGACCGCGGGCCGGACTACGGCCGCGACGGCGGCCCGGAATCTGACGAGGACCGCTACCTGGAGGTCTGGAACCTGGTCTTCATGCAGTACCTGCGGGGCGAGGGAGCGGGCAAGGAAGGCTGGCCCATCCTGGGTGAGCTGCCGTCCCGCAACATCGACACCGGCATGGGGCTGGAGCGGATGGCCGCCATCCTCCAGGGCGTTGACAACATTTACGAGATAGACACGTTGTGGAAAGTACTGGACCGGGCGGCGGAGCTGACCGAGCAGAAGTACGGCCGCGACCACCGCGTCGACGTGTCCCTGCGGGTCGTCGCCGACCACGTGCGCACCGCGGTCATGATGGTGGCCGACGGGGTGCTGCCGAGCAACGAGGGACGCGGCTACGTGCTGCGCCGGATCCTGCGCCGCAGCATCTACAACCTGCGGCTGCTGGCCGGCGGGCAGCGCGGCGGCGGCAGCGATGGGCGCTACCTGCACGAGCTGGCCGATACCGCGATCGGCGCGATGGCCGACCAGTTCCCCGAGCTGCGCATCGAGGCGCCCCGGATCGTCGGCGTGATCGACGCCGAGGAGTCCACGTTCCTGTCCACGCTGCGCACCGGCTCGGCCATCTTCGACGCCGCGGTCGGCGAGACCAAGCGGCGCGGCACCACGTCGCTGTCCGGTGAGCAGGCGTTCCAGCTGCACGACACGTACGGCTTCCCGATCGACCTCACCCTGGAAATGGCCGGCGAGCAGGGCCTCGCGGTGGATGAGGACGGGTTCCGGCGGCTCATGGCGCAGCAGCGGCAGCGGGCCAAGCAGGACTCCCTGGACAAGAAGACCGGCAACGCGGACATCTCCGTGTTCGCCGGGCTGCTGGCCAAGTCGGGACCGGTGGTGTTCACCGGCTACGACGAGGTCACCGGCGAGGCCGCGGTGGCCGGGCTGCTGGCCGGCGGGGTGAGCGTGCCCGCGGCCGGGCAGGGCACCGAGGTCGAGGTCATCCTGGACCGCACCCCGTTCTACGCCGAGGGCGGCGGCCAGCTCGCCGACACCGGGCTGATCCGGGTGGCCAGCGCCCCCGGGGCGGCGGGCGGCGAGGTGGAGGTCCGCGACGTGCAGGCGCCGGTGCCCGGGCTCATCGTGCACCGGGGCGTCGTCACGTCCGGCGAAGTGGTGGTCGGCGCGCTGGCCGAAGCGATCGTCGACACCCAGCGCCGCCGGGCCATCTCCCGCTCGCACACGGCGACGCACATGGTGCACCGGGCGATCCGCGGGGCCCTGGGGGACGCCGCCGCCCAGGCCGGGTCGGAGAACGCGCCCGGCCGGCTGCGGTTCGACTTCACGGCCTCCGGGGCGGTCCCGGTGGCCGTGCTCCGCGACGTCGAGGACGAGGTCAACCAGGTCCTCATCGACGATCTCGAGGTCCGCGCCTTCGTCACCCCCATCGACGAGGCCCGGTCCATGGGGGCGATCGCCCTGTTCGGGGAGAAGTACGGCGACGAGGTCCGCGTGGTCGAGGTCGGCAGCTACTCCCGGGAGCTGTGCGGCGGCACCCATGTGGCCCACTCCGGGCAGCTCGGGCTGATCAAGATTCTCGGCGAGTCGTCCATCGGCACCGGCGTGCGCCGGGTCGAGGCCCTGGTCGGCACCGACGCCTTCCGCTACCTCGCCCGGGAGAGCGTGCTGGTCAGCCAGCTGACCGAGCAGCTCAAGACGCGCCGTGAAGACCTGCCGGACCGGGTCGCGGCACTGGTCAGCCGGGTCCGCGACGCCGAGCGTGACCTGGAGCGCGTGCGCAGCGCCCAGATCCTGGGTGCCGCGGCTGAGCTGGCCGAAGGCGCCGAGGACGTGGGGCCGGTCGCGCTCGTCATCCACCAGGTCCCGGACGGCACCTCCGCGGACGACATCCGCAAGCTCGCCCTGGATGTCCGGGGCCGGCTCCCGCAGCAGCGGGCCGCCGCCGTGGTCATCGCGGGGGTCCCGGCGGACCGCCCCGCGGTCGTGGTCGCGGTCAACGAGCCCGGCCGGGCGCTGGGCCTGGCCGCCGGGGCACTGGTCCGCAGCGCCGCCCAGGCGCTGGGCGGGGGCGGGGGAGGCCGCGACGACATCGCCCAGGGCGGCGGCGCGCCCCAGGGTGACCGGGCCGGCCAGGCCATTTCGGAGGCATTTGATGCGGTTCGTGCGGTTGTCAGAGACATGACGTGATCCGGTGGCGTACGGTTAAACCGTGCTGCAGCCAACCCGTTGCGCGAACGAGATCGCGGGGCTGCGGAGCTCCCGTTTGAGGACTGGCGTCCGGCTCGGCATCGACCCTGGATCAGCCCGGATCGGCGTGGCCCGCTGCGACCCTGGCGGCCTGCTGGCGACCCCGCTGGCCACCGTCCCCCGCGGCCGCGGCGACCTGGACCGCCTGGTCGGGCTCGCGCTCGAGCACGGCGCGGTCGAGGTGATCGTGGGGCTGCCGACCGGCCTGTCCGGCCGTGAGGGCGCCGCCGCCGCGGCGGCCCGGGCGTTCGCGGAGGCCCTGGCCGGCCGCCTGGTGCCGATCCCGGTCCGGCTGGTGGACGAGCGGTTCACCACGGTCCTCGCGCACGACGCGCTGCGCCGGGGCGGCAAGGACACCCGCGCCCGGCGGCAGGTCGTGGACCAGGCCGCTGCGGCCCTGCTGCTGCAGGGCGCCCTGGACGCCGAGCGGGCAGGCGGACAGCCTCCCGGCGAGATCGTCACCCCGGGCCACGGGACGGACGGGTGAGCCGGCACGGGCGGCGGGGAGCTCAGGGGGATCAGGACGACCAGTGGGAGCCAGGCCAGTGGGGGCCAGCAGATCCGCCGGACGCCGACGAGCCCTTTGCCCCCGGTGAGTACGGCCAGGCCCCCGGTCAGTACGGCCAGGCCCGCAGCGAGTGGGGGCCCAACCCCATCGCAACCGCCGACACCGGGGACTTCCCGGTAGCCGGTTCCAGCCGGCCACCGGCGTCCTACCCGCCGGACCCGCGCGGCCGCCGGGAGGACTTCGACTGGGGCCCCGACCCCCTGGGCCTGGACACCCGGGGCCCGGACGCACGGGGCCAGGACGCACGGGGCAGGGAAGCATGGGGCCGTCCCGCCCAGGGCCCCGACCGGCAGGGCCACGATGCACGGGGCCTTGATGCCCCGGGTTTTGAGGCACCGGGTTTTGAGGCACCGGGTTTTGAGGCACCGGGCGGCGGCTGGACTGACCAGCCCGGGCCCGAGCCCATGGCCCCCGACCGGTGGGCCCCCCAGTCGTGGGAGTCCCCGTCGTGGGAGTCCCCATCCGAGCCGTCCCCGTCATGGGAGCGAGCCTCCTGGGACTCGGAAACGGCCGGGACGGCCGGCTGGCTGGACCCGCCGGGAGCCGCCCCGGAGTGGACGGAGCACCGCGACCCGTTCGGGGACGCCCGCGGCGCGGCGCCGGGACGCTTCGATGACCTGGAGGCCGGGGACCTGCCGCCGCTGCCCCCCGGCCCGCTGCCGGGCTCCGGGCATCCCTCCGGCCCGCTCCCGCCGCTGCCGGATTCGGACTACCTGTGGGGCGAGCCGTCGTCTGGCCCGCTGCCCGCCGCTGCGCCCAGGACCCGGCCGCCCGGACGTGGCCAGGAGCGGAGTGCGGGCTACCCGGGGAACGGGACCGGCTACCTGAACAGTGGGGCCGGCTACCCGGAAGATGAGGCCGGCTACCCGGATAATCCCGCTGCTTACCTGCCTGACCAGGAGGAACCGGCGGCGCAGCCCGGCCCGCGCGGGCGGGGCCGGCGCCGCCGCGGCGCGCCGCCAGATTCCGGCCAGGGTCATCCGGGGTATGAGGGGTACGTGGACGACCCGCGTGACCTGGACATGGCCCCGGATCAGGGGCAGGACCCCCGGGACTACCCTCCCTCCGGGAGCTGGTACCCGGGTGAGGACGAGCCGCACGCCTGGGCTGAAGACGACACCGGCGGCGGCCTGCTGCCGGGCCTGGACCAGGGACGCGGATCCCGCGGCGCGGACGGCGGGGGACCCGCCGGGCCGGCCCCCAAGCGGCGCAAGGGCCGCCGCAGGGTCCGTCTCGTGCTGCTGACCATCTTCGTCGCGTTCGTCGTGTTCATCGCGGTGGTCGGGGGAGTCGGGTACCACTACTACCACGAGTACATCAGCCCGCCGGACTTCCCCGGCGCGGGCACCGGCCAGGTCACGGTCCAGATCCAGCCAGGCCAGACCGCCAGTGCGGTCGGGGCCACCCTGGCCAGCAAGGGCGTGGTGGCCAGCGCGCGGGCGTTTTCCAACGCGGCCAAGGACAGCTCGCAGGGCAGTGCCCTCGAGCCCGGCTACTACCGGGTGCACCGGCACATGAAGGCCTCGCTGGCCCTGGCCCTGCTGCTCAAGCCGTCCGCACGGCTGCAGACCAAGATCACTATCCCGGAGGGCTTCCGGGTCGCCCAGATCATCGACCTGCTGGGCCGGGAGACCGGAAACCTCAAGGGCTACGAGCAGGCCATCGCGCATCCCGCCGATCTTGGCCTGCCCGCCTTCGCGAACGGCAAGCCCGAGGGCTACCTGTTCCCGGCCACCTACGAGGTCCAGCCGAAGACCTCCCCGGCCGCGGTCCTGAAGATGATGGTCAGCCAGTTCAAGGCGAACGCGCAGAGCATCGGCCTGCCCGCCGCGTCGGCCCGGGCGCAGGAGTCGCAGGCCGGCATCATCACGGTGGCCAGCCTGATCGAGGCGGAAGGCAAGCTGCCGCAGGACTACCCCAAGATCGCCGAAGTCATCTATAACCGGCTCAACATGAACCCGCCGATGAAGCTGCAGCTCGACACCACCGTCCTGTACGCGATGTCGCTGGTGCACCGGAAAGGGTTCAGCGTCAACTTCGCGTCCCCGTACAACACCTACCTGCACGCGAACCTGCCGCCGGGGCCGATCGACAACCCGGGGAACCTGGCCATCCAGGCCGCGCTGCGCCCGGCCCATGGCGGCCTGCTGTACTTCCTGACCATCAACTCCAATTCCGGGAAGACCCTGTTCTTCTCCACGGCCCAGGCCTTCGACAACGCGGTCGCGAAGTACGGCAGTTCCGGGAACTCCGGCACCGGCTCGCACACCGGCTCGGGCTGAGCGCCAGGATCATGAAAGCCGCGGTCCTCGGCTCGCCCATCGCTCACTCACTGTCGCCGGTCCTGCACCGGGCGGGGTACCAGGCGCTCGGCCTGGACGGGTGGTCCTACCAGGCGATCGAGTGCGATGAGGCGCGGCTGCCCGCGCTGATCAGCGGATGCGGACCGGACTGGGCCGGGCTGTCCCTGACCATGCCGCTCAAGCGGGCGGTGCTGCCGCTCCTCGATGAGGCGGAACCGCTCGTGGCCGAGGTCGGTGCGGCCAACACGGTGATCTTCGATGCCGGCCGGCGCTCCGGGCACAACACCGACGTCCCGGGCATGATCGCCGCCCTCGCCGAGAGCCTGCCGGACCTGGAGGACGGCCGCGCCGGATCTCTCGCCGGGCTGGCCCGGGCCGGTGATCGCGCGGCGCTCATCCTGGGCGCGGGCGCGACGGCCTGCTCCGCGCTGGCCGCGGTGCGCGGGCTCGGCATCGCGGAAGCGACGGTGGCCGTCCGGGACCCGGGGCGGGCCGCCACCCTGCGGGCCGCCGCGGAGCGGCTCGGCATGGGGGTCCGGATCGTCTCCTTTGACGATCCGGGGGTGCCCGCTCCCGGTTTGCTGATCGCCACCACCCCGGCCGGGGCCGCGGATTCGTATTCTCAACGGATCGAGGCCGGCGTGCTGAGCCCGCGCTGCGTCCTCGACGTGGTGTACCACCCGTGGCCGACCCGGCTGGCCGTGGCCGCCGGGCGGTCCGGCGCGGCGGTGGCAGGCGGGTTCGCGCTGCTGCTGCACCAGGCCGCCCGGCAGTTCGAGCTGATGACAGGCAAACCTGCACCGCTCGAGGCGATGCGGGCCGCCGGGCTCGCTGCCCTGGCTGGGCGCCCGTAGGCGCGGGCTGACGGCGAGCCTTCGCACCCGCAGGCGGTGGGCCGGCGGGCGAAGCGTCGCGCCCGCCGGGAATCCGGCCCGCGATTCCGGTGGACTTGGTGCACAGTGGCCCTTACCGTGATCACATGCGCGACGGGGCGATAGTTGCGGGGATTGTCGCGGATGACCCCGCGGCCCTGACGGCCGCCTACGATCAGTACGCTCCCGCCCTGTACGGCTACTGCTGGTCACTGCTGAGCGACCCGTCCAACGTGGCGGGCGCCGTCCGGGACACGTTCGTGGTCGCCGCCGCGCGGCTGTCCGGGCTGCGTGACCCCAGCCGGCTGCGGCCCTGGCTGTACTCGGTGGCCCGGAACGAGTGCCGCCGGCGGCGCCGTTACGACCCGGCTGCGGCCGGGGTCCGCCCCTCGCTGCGCACCGGAGAGGACACCGCCGATTTCGGCATGACCCTCGAGGAGGCGGAGCAGCGCGAGCTGGTCTGGTCGGCGCTGGGCGCTCTCGCCCCGGGGGACCGGGAAATCATCGAGCTGAGCCTGCGGCACGAGTTCTACGGCGCGGACCTGGCGGACGCGCTGGGAGTGCCGCGCAACCAGGTGCACGCGCTGACCACGCGGGCCCAGGCCCGGTTCGAGACCGCGCTCGGCGCGCGCATGATGACCCGCAGCCGCGTACGGTCCTGCCCCGGGCTGGCCGCGATCCTGGACGATGCCGGCGAGGACCTGAGCCCGGCACTGCGCCGCCAGGTGCGCCACCACATGGCCGGGTGCGAGCAGTGCGGCCAGCGCTGGCACCGCGAGCTCAGCCCGACCGCGCTGCTGAGCCTGCTGCCCGTCCCGGTCATGCCGGCCAGCCTCCGGTCCCAGGTCCTGGGCATGCTGGCGGACGACTCGCCGGACACGGCCGAGGAACGGGCCGAGGTCGCCGAGCGGGCGGACCCGTTCGCCCGGTCCGGCTTCGCGGTGCCGCTGGACCCACTCGCCGTGGCGCGCGGGCCGTCCACCTTCGTGCCGGCCGCCGGGGTATTCGTCGCGGTGTTCGCGCTGTTCGGCGGCGGGGCGATGCTCGCGGCGACCAGCATGCATCACGCGCCGCCCCCCGTCACCTCGGCGCTCGCCCCAGCCGTCCCTTCCGTCACGGCGGCCCCATCCGCCAGCCCGCCAGCGTCCGCCCAGGCGCGGTCCGGCCGCAGGCACACCGCCCACCCCTCGCGGGGCGGGGAGATCGTGCGCCGGGCCGCCACGCCTAGCCTGGGCACGACCGGGAAGCCGGGCACGACGGTGAGTTCCCAGTCACCGAAGCCGACCCGCAGCCCGGGCCGGTCGCCGAGCCCGAGCCGGGACCCGTCCCCGACGCATACCCCGCCGCCGACCCGGACAGCGACGCCGACTCCGACGCCTACTCCGACCCTGACCCCGACGCCCACCCCGACTCCGACGCCGACTCCGACGCCGACCGGCTCGTCCTCCGCGGCGCCGACCAGCGGCACGACGGGCTGACGGGGTTCCTCGGCGCCGCCGTGCCGGGGGTGGTGTCACGGCCGGCCGGGTACCCGGGAACCCCTGCGGCGCCGGGACAACGCGCTCACGCTCCGCGCGGCCCGGAATACCCAGCGGGCCTGAATTGCTGTTACTCTTACCAGACGACCAGCCTGGCACCAGCGTGCCGGGCATGTAAGCGGAGGACCACCTCCCACCTGGCCGGCCCCTGGCTGGCGGGTATGGCTGCCGGCTTCCGGGCCGGCCAGCTAGGCCGGGGTAGCGGCCCCGATCTCCTCACGGAAACCGGAGCGCTGCCAATCCCGGTCGGCTGCGTCCCTGACGAGGATTACGTCCTCGCCGGGTGGTGCGGCTTTGGTGGGCTCCGCATGCATTGGCGCGGGGCCCTTTTCTCATGCGGCGGCCAAGTCCACCGCGAGCCGAAGGTCCCGCGAGATGGTCGCAGCGCACCCGCCGGGGCACTGGGCCCGGGCGGTGGACTAGACCCATGGAGGTCACATTAGCGCCGAACCCCGTATCAACGATCGAATCCGCGTGCCCGAAGTGCGGCTCGTCGGCCCTAACGGCGAGCAGGTCGGGATCGTCGCACTGAACGATGCGCTCCGGCTGGCCCAGGAAGCAGACCTCGATTTGGTGGAAGTCGCGCCCACAGCGCGCCCGCCGGTCTGCAAGCTGATGGACTACGGCAAGTTCAAGTACGAGTCCGCGCTCAAGGCCAGGGAATCGCGCAAGAATCAGGCGCAGACGGTCATCAAGGAGATCAAGCTCCGGCCGAAGATCGACCCGCACGACTACGGGACCAAGAAGGGTCACGTTGAGCGGTTCCTCAAGCAGGGTGACAAGGTCAAGGTCACAATCATGTTCAGGGGGCGTGAGCAGTCCCGGCCCGAGCTCGGGTTCCGGCTGCTGCAGCGCCTGGCCGGCGATGTGGAGGAGCTCGGCTTCGTGGAAGCCCAGCCCAAGCAGGACGGCCGTAACATGATCATGGTGATCGGGCCGCACCGCAAGAAGAGCGAATCCAAGGCCGAACGCTCATCGCGGGAAGCCGAGGAAGAGGCCGAGGCGATCGCAGCACGTCCGGTGCCACGGCAGCGCCGGCCCGCGGCCGCCCCAGCCTCCCAGGCCCGCCCGGCCGGCGACGGCGGCACGGAGCAGGCAGGAGCCTGACCCAGGGCCCCGCGGAGCTCGCCTAGGGTTGAGCGGCACGGGCACGGCCGCATGACGGCGTGCCCGGCCGCGGATGACAAGCGTGCCTTCTGGCACATGACGATGGAGACGACGGCCACCATGCCGAAGATGAAGACCCACAGCGGTGCCGCGCGCCGGTTCCGGATCACCGCCGGCGGCAAGGTGATGCGCCGCCGCGCCAACATGAACCACCTGCTCGAGCACAAGTCGAGCCGGCGCACCCGGCGCCTGGGCAAGGACCAGGTGCTCGCGCCCTCAGACACTAAGAAGATCAAGAAGTTGCTGGGAAAGTAGCCCGGCCCGCCTCCAGGGAGATATGAAATGGCACGCGTGAAGCGGGCAGTCAACGCCCACAAGAAGCGCAGGGTCGTCCTTGAGCGGGCGAGCGGCTACCGTGGCCAGCGGTCACGGCTGTACCGCAAGGCCAAGGAGCAGGTCCTCCACTCGATGACGTACGCCTACCGGGACCGTAAGGACCGGAAGGGCAATTTCCGCCGGCTGTGGATTCAGCGCATCAACGCCGCCGCCCGCGCGGACGGCATTACCTACAACCGCTTCGTCCAGGGGCTCCGCCTCGCCGAGGTCGAAGTGGACCGCCGCATGCTCGCCGAGCTCGCGGTCAGCGACCCGGCGGCGTTCTCCGCGCTGGTCGACGTAGCCAAGGCCGCGCTGGCCGACGCTGGCCCGGACGCCGGCACCGCGGCGGCCTGACGCCCCCGTGGCCCGTGTTCTGGCGGCCCGTGTTCTGGTGGCCCGTGTTCTGGTGGCCCGCGTCAGGGTGATCTGATGCTGCCGGCCGGAGCCGAGCTCACCAGCATCCGCTCCCCGCGGGTCAAGTCGGCCCGCCAGCTGGCCAAGCGGGCCCTCCGGCAGCGGGCCAGGTCGTTCCTGGCGGAGGGGCCGCAGGCGGTGGGCGAGGCACTCGCCGCCGGTGACGTGGTGACGCAGCTGTTCGTCACGGCCGCCGCGCAGCCCCGCCACACCGAACTCATTGAGCTCGCGGCCGGGCAGGGCGCGGATGTGCACCTGGTCAGCGGCGAGGTGATGACCGAGCTGGCCCAGACCATCACCCCGCAGGGGGTGCTCGCCGTCTGCCGGTTCGTCGATGTCCCGCTGGCCGATGTGCCTGCCGGGTCCCGCCTGGTGGTCGTCCTGGCCAACGTGCGCGACCCGGGCAACGCGGGCACGGTCCTGCGCACCGCCGACGCGGCGGGCGCCGGCGGGGTCATCTTCGCCGGGTCCTCGGTCGATCCGTACAACAGCAAGTGCGTCCGCGCGTCCGCGGGAAGCCTGTTCCACCTTCCGGTCGTGACCGGTATCCCGGTGGACGAGGCGGTGCGGGTGCTGCGTGACCGCGGCCTGCAGGTGCTGGCCGCCGACGGCGGCGCCACCACCACCCTGGACGACCTGCAGTCAGCCGGGCAGCTCGGCCGGCCGACGGCCTGGCTGCTCGGTAACGAGGCCTGGGGACTGCCCGCCGATGTCCTGGACCTGGCCGACGAGGCCATCGCCGTGCCCATCTACGGCCGGGCCGAGAGCCTGAACCTCGCGGCCGCGGCGGCCGTCTGCCTCTACGCCTCGGCACGCGCGCAGGTGCCCGCGGCGCGTTCCGGCGGCCCGGCCGCAAACCTGACCGAGCTGTGACGTCCCCCGAACGGGCGGCCTGGGGGCTGCCGTTTCCCGCCGCGCAGGCGCTAGAGTCTGATCACGTTGCGTCATTCAGCGGAACATCAGCCCAGGAGCCGGACGGAGGCGGCGGTCTAGTGGACAGGTCCAGGCCCGACTCGCCGGCGGCCGCGCTGGCCAGCGTGCCCGCGGGCCAGGTCGTGGCCTCGGGTGGCCTGGTCTGCGCCGACGACCTGCCTGATGGGCTCGTGGTCGCCGACCATCTGGGCCGGATCGTGGTGTTCAACCATGCGGCCAGCCGGCTGACCGGTATCGCGCCGCTCAACGCGCTGGGCCGGGATATCCGGCAGGTACTCCCGTTGCGCGACGCGGAAGGCCGTAGCTGGTGGGCGTGCGCGGACCCCTATCGGGGGCTGTCCACCCGCACCCGTCATCCGGAGCTGCCGCTGTACCTGCCGGACGGCGCCGAGTTCCTGGTCACCATGGGTTACGTGCGCGTCCCGCGCTGCACCCCGGCCGCCGGGCGGGACTGGCCCGGGCCGGTCAGGCCGGGTGACGTCCAGCGCATCACGATCAGCCTGCGCGGCACCCAGCAGCGGATGCGCCTGGAGCGCAGCCGCGCCGACCTGGTCTCCACCGTCGCTCACGAACTGCGGTCCCCGCTGACCAGCGTGAAGGGGTTCACCGCCACGCTGCTGGCCAAGTGGACCCGGTTCACCGACGACCAGAAGCGGGTGATGCTCGAGACCGTCAATGCCGACGCTGACCGGGTGACCCGGCTGATCACCGAGCTGCTGGACGTATCCCGGATCGAGGCCGGCCGGATCGAGGTACACCGGCAGCTGGTGGACATCCCCCAGCGTGCGGAGAAGATCGTCGCGGGCCGGGTGGCCGCCGGTGACCAGCCGGACCGCTTCCGGATCGAGGTCCTGGGGGAGCTGCCAGAGACCTGGCTGGACGCGGACAAGGTCGACCAGATCCTCGGCAACCTGGTGGAGAACGCGGTCCGGCACGGGGCTGGTACCGTGACGATTGTGATACAGCCGGTGGACGACCCAGCTGTCCGGGCGATGACCCGCCCGGGTGGGACCGGTGCGGTCAATGGTTCCAGTACGGCTCATGGTCCTGCTGGTGCACCCGTGGTGACGGTTTCGGTGCGCGACGAGGGCGACGGCGTGCCGCCTGAGCTCGTGCCGCGGATCTTCCGGCAGTTCTGGCGCGCCAAGCGCCGCGGCGGCGCCGGTCTCGGCCTGTACATCGTGAAGGGCCTGGTCGAAGCGCATGGGGGGACGATCACCGTGCAGCGTGCGCCCGGTGGCGGCGCCGAATTCCGATTTACCATGCCCGCCGGGCTGCCCGACTTCGGGTAGGCGGGGGGCGGAGTGCCGCGGCCGGGGGACTGACCCCGGAGGCGGGCCCGGGTGGCCCGTGGCCGTCGCTCCGCGACTCGCCCCGGTGGGCCCCGCAGGCTGCGGACTCCGGGCGGCAGCACCGCACCCCGGCCGCCCGGTCACAATGGGCCGTAGCCACGCAGACTCTTTTCTTTTCCCATCCGGACGCAGGAAGCAGGACGATGTCCGCACCGAATAAGCAGTACGACCCCGTGGAGGTGGCGAGCCTGTCTCCCGGGGAGGTATCCCGCATGCGGGACGAGGCGCTGGCCGCCATCGCCGCCGCGGGAACGCTCGACGAGCTCAAGGCCGCCCGGCTGGCGCACGCCGGGGACCGCTCGCCGCTCCGCCTGGCCAACGCCGAGATCGGCGCCCTCCCCCCGGGGGCGCGCGCCGAGGCCGGCAAGCGGATCGGGACCACGATGCGGGAGGTCAGCGAGGCGCTCGCCGCCCGCCAGCAGGTCCTGGAGGAGGAGCGCGACCAGCGGGTCCTCATCGAGGAGGCCGTCGACGTCACGCTGCCCTGGGACCACTATCCCCAGGGGGCCAGGCACCCGGTCACCACGGTCGGCGAGCGGCTGGCCGACGTCTTCGTCTCCATGGGCTACGAGATCGCCGAGGGCCCCGAGATCGAAGCCGAGTGGTACAACTTCGACGCGCTCAACTTCCCGCCTGACCATCCGGCCCGGGAGATGCAGGACACGCTGTTCGTGGCGGGCCCGGATGGCACCGAGCACTCGGGCATGGTGCTCCGCACGCACACCTCACCGGTGCAGATCCGGGCCATGCTCACCCGGCCGCTGCCGCTGTACGTGGTCAGCCCCGGCCAGTGCTACCGCAACGAGGCCCAGGACGCCACCCACAGCCCGGTCTTCCACCAGATCGAGTGCCTGGCCGTGGACGAGGGCCTGACCATGGCTGACCTGCGCGGGGCGGTGCAGGCGTTCGTTGACGCCATGTTCGGCGAGGGACTGCGCACCCGGCTGCGGCCGGACTACTTCCCGTTCACCGAGCCGTCCGCGGACGTGTCCATGGAATGCCACGTCTGCCGCGGCGCCTCGACCAGGCCGGGCGGTGCACCGTGCCGGGTATGCCGGTCCCAGGGCTGGATCGAGCTGGCCGGCTGCGGCATGGTGAACCCGCGGGTGCTGATCGCCTGCGGTATCGACCCGGAGCGTTACACCGGCTTCGCGTTCGGCCTCGGCATCGAGCGGGCCCTGATGGTCCGGGACGGGGTCACCGACATCCGGGACACCCTCGAGGGTGACGTCAGGTTCAGCCGGGCATTCGGGGTGGAGGCCTGATGCGCGTCTCACTGAACTGGCTGCTCGAGACGGCCGGCCTGGATCCCGGCACCGAACCGGCGGAGACGTCCCGCCGCCTCACCGCGGCGGGACTGGAAGTCGAGTCGGTCGAGCAGGTCGGGTACGACATCGAGGGCGTCGTGGTCGCGGAGGTCACCGCGATCGAGGAGCTGACCGGGTTCAAGAAGCCGGTCAGGTACTGCCAGGTCAACGACGGCAGCGGCGAGCCGCGCGGAGTCATCTGCGGGGCGGTCAACTTCTCGGACGGGGACCGGGTCCCGCTGGCCCGGCCGGGAGCCCGGCTGCCCGGCGGGTTCGAGATCAGCGCCCGGAAGACGTACGGGCACATATCGGAGGGGATGATCTGCTCCGCCGACGAGCTCGGCCTCGGTGGCGATCACTCCGGCATCCTGGTGCTGCCGCCGGACGCGCCGCTGGGCGCGGACTTCGTCCAGTACGCCGGGCTCGCCGACCATGTGCTCGACATCGCGGTCACGCCCGACCGGGGCTACGCGCTCTCAGTCCGCGGCGTGGCCCGGGAGCTGGCCACGTCCTTCCGGGTCCGTTTCACCGACCCGGCCTACGCCGACCTGCCCGCCGATGTCACGGCCGTGTCCGACCAGGTGCACGCGGCCAGCATCGAGGATCCCACCGCAGCCGACCGCTTCGTGCTCCGCGAGGTGCACGGCTTCAACCCGGCGGCGCCCACGCCGCTGCAGATGCGGGTCCGGCTGGCCCGGTCCGGCCTGCGCACCGTGTCCCTGGCCGTGGACATCACCAACTACCTGATGCTCGAGCTGGGCCAGCCGCTGCACGCGTTCGATGCCGACCAGCTCAGCGGGCCCATCGAGGTCCGCAGGGCCAAGCCCGGCGAGAAGCTGGAAACCCTCGACCACGTGCTGCGCGACCTCGACCCGGATGACGTCGTGATCGCGGACTCCTCCGGGGCCATCTCGATGGCCGGCACCATGGGCGGCCTGTCCACCGAGATCTCCGACGCCTCGACCAACCTGGTGATCGAGGCCGCGCACTTCGACGCCCGGGCGATCGCCCGGGAGAGCCGCCGGCACAGGCTGTTCAGCGAGGCGTCCTACCGGTTCGAGCGGGGCGTGGACCGTGAGCTGCCGCTCGCGGTGACGGCCAGGGCGGTAGCGCTGCTGGCCGAGCTGGGCGGCGGGACCGCCGTGCCCGGCTGTACCCACGCCCAGGTGGACGTCCCTCAGGTAACGATCACCATGGCCGTGGACTACCCGGACAAGGTGGCGGGCACCGTGTACGGGCGTGACGCTGTCCTGCGGCGGCTCCACGACGTGGGCTGCGAGGTCGTCGAGCCGGCCAGCCGCCCGCAGGAGCCCGACCCGGCCAGCGGGACGGCCCCGGGCCGCGGTCCCGGCGGTACCGGCCCGAACCGCTACCAGCGTCATGACCACGGCAAGCATGACCGCAGCAAGCAGATGCTGGCGGTCCTGCCCCCGTCCTGGCGGCCGGACCTGCGGTACCAGTGGGACCTGGCCGAAGAGGTCATCCGGCTGGAAGGCTACGAGAACCTCCCGGTGCGCACCCCGCGGGCGGCGGCCGGGCGCGGGCTGACCGACCGGCAGCGGCTCCGCCGCACCACCGGCCGTTCCCTGGCCTGGTCCGGCTACGTCGAAGTGATCAGCCAGCCGTTCAGCTCCGCCGCCGACTTCGACCGGCTGCTGCTGCCCGCGGACGACCCCCGCCGCCGCGCGCCGGTGATCGCCAACCCGCTCAACGACGACGAGCCGCTGATGCGCACCATGGTGCTGCCGGGTCTGCTGCGGGTCCTGGTCCGCAACATCGGCCGTGGTTTCACCGATGTGGGGCTGTTCGAGACCGGGCACGTGTTCCTGCAGCACCGTAATGGTCCGCGCATTGCTCCCATCCTGCGGGCCGACCGCGGGCCCTCAGTGCAGGAAGTGGCCACCATGGAAGCGGCGCTTCCTGAGCAGCCACAGCACATTGCGGCCGTGGTCACCGGCGAGCGCGAACTGGACGGCTGGTGGGGCAAGGGGCGCCCGGCAGCCTGGCAGGACGCGGTCGAGGCCGCCCGCCAGGTCCTGCGGGACAGCCGGGTCCCCTTCGACATCCGGGCCGACCAGGCGGCACCCTGGCATCCAGGGCGCTGTGCCGCGGTGTTCGTGCAGGCCGAGGAAGGCCAGGACTGGCTGGCCGGGTACGCGGGTGAACTCCACCCCCGGGTCATCGCGGCGTTCGGGCTGCCGCCCAGAACCTCGGCCATGGAACTTGACCTGTCGGTGATCGAGAGCGCGGCGGCAGCGCTCGGCCCCGTCGAGGCCCCGGTGATCTCGCCGTACCCGGTGGCCACCCAGGATGTCGCGCTGCTGGTGCCGGAGCCCGTGCCCGCCGACGAGGTGGAATCCGCGCTGGTCGAGGGGGTCCGCGGCAGCGACTACCAGGGCCTGCTCGAGGAGGTCCGGCTGTTCGACGTCTACACCGGCGAGCAGGCTGGCCCAGGGCGTAAATCCCTGGCCTACACCCTGCGCTTCCGGGCGCCGGACCGGACGCTGACGGTGGAGGAGACCACCGCGGCGCGGGACGCCGCCGTCGGGGAAGCCGTCCGCCGGGTGGGGGCGGTCCTGCGCGGCCCCGCCTGACCCGCCCCGGAAGCACCGGCTCGCACGGACCAGCCTGACGGTCATCGCCCAGGCCGGATGCCGCGCGTCCTTTTCTTGGCAAGAAGGGTGCTGCGCAATCGTATGCCGGTAACGTTCCTACTGGAGGTTGGTGGCCGGTCACGCACCGTAAACACGGGCGGGGGTCGCGGGCACCAGTTGAATGACGGCCGCAACGCAGCGGCGGGGGGGCCGGGCTGAAGGAGGAGCAGATCGCAAGCGGGGAACCCAGGATCCCGTTGAACGACCCGACCCCGCCCGGCAGGGTCGCTGCGCCGCACCGCCCATCGACGTTCCGCCAGGTCTTCGCGGTCTCGGAGTTCCGGGCGCTGTGGACGGCCCAGGTGCTGTCCGTCGTCGGGGATCAGCTGGCCAGGGTCGCGCTCACCCTGCTGGTCTTCCAGCGCACCGGCTCGGCGCTGCTGGCCGCGATCACCTTTGCCGTCAGCATCGTGCCGGCTTTCGTCGGCGGCCTGACCCTGTCTGGCCTGGCCGACCGGCTGCCGCGCAGGCAGGTGATGATCGTCAGTGACCTCAGCCGCACCGTGCTCGTGGCCATTATGGCCATACCCGGGATGCCGGTATTCCTGATGATCTGCATCTTCGGCGTCGTGACCTTGATCGGGGCGCCATTCAGCGCGGCCCGCGCTGCGCTCTACCCCGACATCCTCACCGGGGACCTCTACGTGCTCGGTACCGCAGTCACGCTCACTACCCTCCAGTTCGCTCAGGTCATCGGGTTCGCCGCGGGTGGCGCGATCGTTGAATTCTTCGGCGTGCGGACCTCGCTGCTGGTGGACTCGGCCACCTTCCTCGCCTCGGCCCTGATCACTCGAGTCCTGGTGCGCGCCAGGCCCACCGCCCGGGCCGCGCCGCGGGTCCGCTACCTTGTCGCTGGAGGATCTCAGCGCCGGGATCCGGCTGGTGTTCGGTAATCCCGCACTGCGCACGCCCATGCTGCTCGGGTGGCTCGTGGCGTTCTATGACATACCCGAGGGCGTGGTGGCTCCGCTTTCCCGGTCACTCGGCGGCGGAGACCTGGCGGCGGGGCTGATCCTGGCTGCGGCCGCGCTGGGCGCCTCCCTCGGCGCGGTGGCGTTCAGCCGCCTGGTGAGCCCGGAGCGACGGCTGCGGTGGATGACCCGCATCGCGCCGCTGGCGCCTGGCGTGCTCGTCCTTTTCGCTTTCCGTCCCGCCTTGCCGGCCGCTCTGGCCATCCTCACGGTCAGCGGGATCTTCGACTGCTATCAGGTGGCCGCCAACGCCACGTTCGTGCAGGCTACCCCCCCGTCCCAGCGAAGCCAGGCGTTCGGAATCGTCCAGGGCGGAATGAGCCTGGGACAAGGCACGGCCATGATCCTGGCTGGGGCGGCCGCAGAATGGTTCGCGCCCGGCCTCGTCATCGCCGTCGGCGGCGCGATCGGCGCGGTTGCAGCCATCGTGGTCGCGTTGACGCGCCCGCGGGCCAGCTGACTGGCGAGTTGCACGACTCCTGCGCGATCTAGTCGTGATCCGGGCCAGGCAGATGTGGTGGCGGTGTGCTGGTCAGGCCCATCCCTTGGTCATCGGGTGCTCCTTCCTGCGGTGGGTGGTGGTGGCGGTGTGCTGGTCAGGCCCATCCCTTGGTCATCGGGTGCTCCTTCCTGCGGTGGGCGGTGGTGGCGGTGTGCTGGTCAGGCCCATCCCTTGGTCATCGGGTGCTCCTTCCTGCGGTGGGTGGTGGTGGCGGTGTGGTGGTCAGGCCCATCCCTTGGTCATCGGGTGCTCCTTCCTGCTGGTGGGCGGTGGTGGCGGTGTGCTGGTCAGGCCCATCCCTTGGTCATCGGGTGCTCCTTCCTGCGGTGGGCGGTGGTCAGGTGGTATGAGTGGTAGTGCAACATCCGGCGAAATGTACCGCTTTGAGTGACGATGACGTCAGACTTGACTCAGCATGTAACGTAGAGTCATTGAACGACGACTCAGGCAAGGGCGACCTGACGCCGATGCGTAATGGGGGGTTGACAGGAGGCATACTGGCCCTGTGACAATACGGGGCAATGCTCTTACCCCGTGCAACGAACACCACCACCTGCCTGTCAGGGAGGCATTGATGCAGCTTGGAGTGTGCAAACGAATGCACGCGCCACTCGCAGCTGCCCGTGCCTGGCCACTCTGGGAGCTGCCGCGCTGGCTGACGGGCTACGTCGTCGCCATAGTCGTGGCGTACCTGGCGGTGCTCTCGGTAGTCGGCCAGTTCTACACCCTGTCCCCGCGCCAGATCGTGATACTGGGGGCCCTGATCCTGTGCGGCGCCGCCACCGTCGAGCTGACCAAACGCTCCGGTGAGAACGCCGGGCTGATCAGCGACATCTACGGGGTCTGGGAACTTCCTGTCGCAATCCTGCTGCCCCTGGGCTACGCGATGCTGGTGCCGGTCATCCGGTTCACCCTCATCCAGTGGCGGGTCCGGCAGAGCCCTCTGCACCGCCGCGTCTTCACCGCGGCCATCATCGGGCTGTCCTATGCGGCCGGCGGGGCGCTGTTCCACGAACTCTCCCATACTGGGTTCGGGTCGGAACCCAGCCCTCTGGGCCATCCGACCGCATGGATCCTGGCTATAGCCGCCGCCGCCCTGATGCAGTGGTTCGTGAACACCGCACTGCTCCTGCCGGCCATCAAGGGTTCCGACCCCGGTGTCCGGATCCGCGACCTGGTGCTGACCCGGGAGAGCATCCATAACGATGCGGCAGAGTCGTGCGTCGCGGTTCTCGTCACCCTGGCCATAGCGGTCAGCCCTCTCACGATCGTTTTCGCTCTCCCGTTTGTCACGTTGCTGCAGCGCTCGGTGAGGCATACCCAACTGATGGCTGCATCCCGGGTTGACTCCAAGACGGGACTGCTCAACGCGGGAACCTGGGAACGTGAGGCAGCCTCCGAGGTTGCGCGTGCTGTACGTACTCGTACCCCGCTGGCGCTGGTCCTTATCGACGTTGATCACTTCAAGTTGGTTAATGACCTGCATGGCCACCTGGTCGGAGATAAGGCACTCCGGGCTATTGCGCGCACCTTCAAGATTTTCTTGCGTGAATACGATCTCGCGGGCCGGTTCGGCGGCGAAGAGTTCGCGCTGCTGTTGCCGCAGACTAGCGCGGCCGACGCGCGTCAGATAGCTGAGCGAGTGCGCGTTCACATCGAAGAGACGCCGATCAGTGTTAGTGAAGAACCCGAAGCCGAGTCACTCCAGGTTACTGTCTCGATCGGGGTGGCGGCGCTGGGCACGACTTGGGAAAGGACAACGGGCAGTCAGTTGACTGACTTGCTCGCGGGTGCCGACCGGGCCCTGTACCAGGCCAAGAACGCCGGGCCGGAACCACGTGTGGATGTTCACCGACACGGAGACTGTGGGCGCGCTGCCCAGCCTAACCGCAGGCCACTGATCTGCCCGCAAGTGATTTCCGCGCCGCGCCCGTGAGTGGGTTTTCCGGGCGATTTCGGCTGGCCGCCTGCTCCTCAAGTATGTGGTGCAGCGAGCAACCCTATTTGCTCGAATGTGCCGCGATAAATAATGAAAAGCGCACGCCCTGAAGAAACGGGATCGGGTCTGGGCGCAGTGCGGCCACGGCTTTGGCCGGGCAGTGGGGGTGCCCGGCCAAACGGGCCCCGTGGTGCCGCTGGGGCCACGGTGTCGTGATCGCACCTGAGCGGACTGGGGCGTGTCTCGACTTCCCTGCGCGGATCAAGTTGAGCCGACAGCACCAGGCCGGTAACGAGGGTCCGCGGGGGATCAGGTCCAGCCAGTGGTGGCGCTCATGTGCGGGTCTCCTTCCTGGCGGCGGGGCGAGGGTGCGGACTCACGGGTCCAGCCAGTGGTGGCGGTCATCGCGGATCTCCTTCCTGCGTGGAGCGGTGGGGACAGGCTGATCAGGTCCAGCCAGTGGTGGCGGTCATGCGGGTCTCCTTTCTGCCGTTCGCGTGGGTGGGGGATAGGCGGATCAGGTCCAGCCGGTGGTGGCGGTCATGTGCCGGCTCCTTCCTGGCGGCGGGGCGAGGGTGCGGACTCATCGGGTCCAGCCAGTGGTGGCGGTCATCGCGGTCTCCTTCCTGCCGTTCGCGTAGGTGGGGGACCGCTGATCAGGTCCAGCCGGTGGTGTCGGTCATCGCGGTGCTCCTTCCTGGTCGTGGGTGCGGGTTGCGGATACGGGGGTTCAGCTCCAGCCGGTGGTGCGGTCATGGCGGTGCTCCTTCCTGGGCTGGGTGGGTGGTTGGGAGCGAGCCGAGGTTCAGCTCCAGCCGGTGGTGTCGCTCATGGCGGTGCTCCTTCCTGCGGGTACGCCTACCCGGCGCGACGGCGGAATGATCCGAAATCTAACGCCCCGTGACGGACAGGTACATAACATGCATTACGGTCTCACGTCGGGAGCTGCTGGGGCAGGTGACCGCCATGCTGTCGCCGATCCAAGACCGGGAGTCAGCTGGTGACGATAAGTCACGAAAGTCCCTCAGGTCACCGAAGGTAGTATCGGTGCGTAATGGGGCCTTGACAGCGGGCGTACTAGCCCTGTGACAATACGGGGCGACGTCTCTCACCCCGCTCCGGATGAATCCGCAGACCGTTCAGTCCCCAGGGAGGCTTGGATGCCCGCCGGCGTGTGCAAACGTATGCACGTAGCCGTGCGAGCCTTCCGCGCCTGGCCGATCTGGGAGGTTCCCCGTGGGCTGGTTGCCTTCATCGTCGTGATCACCACGGTGTACGCGGTCGCCCTGGGCGTAGCCGCCCGGACGGTGCACGTCAGCCCGTGGGGCCTGTTCGTGTTCGGTGCGCTCATGCTGTGCATCGCGACCACGGTCGAGCTCACGAAGCGCTCCGGGGAGAATGCGGGCGTTATCAAGGATGTCTACGCGGTCTGGGAACTCCCGATCGCCATTCTGCTGCCGCCCGTCTTCGCCCTGCTGGCGCCGCTCATCCGGATCGGCTTGACCCAATGGCGGATCAGGCGGATCCCCTTGCACCGGCGCGTGCTCACGGCATCGGCCGTCGGCCTGTCCTACGGGCTCGCCTCGGTCGGCTTTCGTGCGATCGGCCACCTCGTGGTCAGCCCGGGGTCGCTCGTCAACCTGGCCCGCTACTCCCACGCTGCGATGGCCGCGTGGCTGCTGGCCGTCGCCGCCGCCGCCGTGCTCCAGTGGGCGTCCAACCTGGCCTTGGTGCTGCCCGCGATCAAGGCTTCTGACCCGTGCTTGCGGGTGCGGGACATGATCTTCGACCGGGAACGCGTCCACAACGATGTCGCCGAGTTGTCAGTCGCGGTGCTGGTCACGCTCGGCGTCGCGATCAGCCTGGTCACGATCGTCTTTGCGCTGCCGTTCGTGACTCTGCTCCAGCGCTCGATGCGGCATGCCCAGCTGCTGAATGCCTCCCGCATCGACTCCAAGACGGGCCTGCTCAATCCAGGAACCTGGGAACGCGAAGCCGCCTCCGAGGTAGCCCGCGCGGTCCGTACCCGCAGCCCCCTGGCGCTGGTCCTGATCGATGTGGACCATTTCAAGTTGGTCAATGACCTGCATGGTCATCTCGCCGGGGATGACGCGCTCCGGGCCATCGCGCACGTGTTCCGGATCTTCCTGCGCGACTACGATCTGGCCGGCACGGTTCGGGGGCGAGGAGTTCGCGGTGCTGCTCCCGCAGACCAGCGCGGCTGACGCGCGCCAGATCGCGGAGCGGGTGCGCCTTCACATCGCGGAGATGCCGATCAGCATCAGCGACGACCCGGCGGTCGAGCCGGTCCGGATCACCGTGTCCATGGGCGTGGCGGCGCTCGGCCGCACCTGGGACCGGACCACGGGCAACCAGCTCACAGACCTGCTCGCCGGCGCGGACCGAGCTCTGTACCAGGCCAAGAACGCGGGCCGGAACCACGTGGTTATGGTGACCGACACGGAAACCGTGGGGACAGTGACCGATCCGCCCAGGCTGTCCCGCTTATCAGGGCTGCTGTCCCTGCGGGCCGCCCCGCCGCGGTCCGTCACGCGGCACGCGCCGGAGATCCCGGCCGACCGCGTCCTGGTCAGGCTGACGGCGATGCCGAGCCTGCGGGCATGGCCAGCACGGCGAGGATCTCGGACGGTCCCTTCGAGCACTTGGACGTGTCGCCGGTGCGGAGAATCTCGGGCGTGTCGAATCCCACGCAGACCCAGCCCTTGACCGAGACGGGGCCGCCCCCGCCGTTCCCCGGGGCGTCGCCTGAGGCGAGCGCGGCCGAGTAGGCCCGCTCGATCTTCATGGCCGTCGGGCAGCCCACCGGGCCCTGCCCGATCTCCACCACGACGGGGACGCCCGCGGCCGTCTTGCCCGTGCCGCACCTCTGGCCGGTGGCGGCCGGCACGGGCGACTGCGCGGCGGAGGTCGCGGCCGCGGGCTTCGCCGCGCTGCCGGCGCTGCACCCCGTCAGCGCGCACCCGGCGAGCGCGGCCAGGGCCAGCACGGCCGGGAAAGCCGCGCCAGCGGGCCGCAAGGGAGGACGGCGCATGGGGGTCTCCTTTCGCGCCCCTCATCATGCCGTTATCCGGGACCGCATACGAGGCCGGCTCCCCGTGTCGCGCGGCCTCTCATCACCGCCCTGCGCCGCCCGTCTCCTTTCTTGCATAACTAGTCACGGTCGTGCATACTTTTGCGAGAGGGGCCGGAATCCCGCGCCTCTGGATGCCCGCCGGGTGCGCCAACCCCGTCGCGATGACTGGTCGCGATCGAGCTCTCGTGGACCGCGCGCCTGGCCAGAGAGCCCCGGGAGGACCCATGGGTGTCCGGGTGGCGGTCGCTGGGGCCAGCGGCTACGCCGGCGGCGAGCTGCTCCGCCTGATCGCCGCGCATCCCGACCTCGAACTAGGGCCGGTCACGGCGGGAAGCAACGCCGGGGCGCCGGTCACCGCGGTGCATCCTCATCTGGCTGAGTTCGCCGACCGGACCTTCGAGGAGACCGATCCGGACCGGCTCGCCTCGGCCGACCTCGTCTTCCTCGCCCTGCACCACGAGCAGTCCGCGGCCATCGCGGCCCGCCTTCCCGCCGAGGTGGCGGTCATCGACCTGAGCGCCAGCTTCCGCCTCTCCGACCCGGGGAACTGGGCCGCCTTCTACCGGACCGGGCACGCCGGCCGCTGGGTCTACGGGCTGCCCGAGCTCCCGGGTGCCCGCGAGCAGATCGTGGCGGCCCGGCGGGTGGCCGCCCCCGGCTGCTACGCGACCGCGATCATCCTGGCCCTCACCCCCTTGCTGGCCAGCGGGGTGGCCGAGCCGGACGACGTCGTGGTCGTGGCGGCCTCCGGGACCTCCGGAGCAGGCCGGACCCCCACCCAGTCGCTGCTGGCCACCGAGGTGATGGGCTCGATGTCGGCGTACCAGGTGGGCGGCGTGCACCGGCACACCCCGGAAATCGAGCAGGCGTTCGCGGAGGCCGCTGGCGTGGCGGCCACGGTCTCGTTCACCCCGCTGCTGGCCCCCATGCCGCGCGGGATCCTGGCCACCTGCACCGCCCGGCTGGCCCCCGGTGACGCTCCGGCGGGCGCCAGTCCGGCCGCCCCGCGCGGTACCGCCGTCCCGGGCGCGCCCCGCGAGGCGCTGGCCAGCGCATACGCCTCGGAGCCGTTCATCCAGGTGCTGCCCGAGGGACGCTGGCCGAGCACCGCGTCCACGGCCGGGTCCAACGCGGTGCACCTGCAGGCCGCGGCCGACGCCCACGCCGGGCGGGCCGTGGTCGTGGCGGCCCTGGACAACCTGGTCAAGGGGGCGGCCGGGCAAGCGGTCCAGATCGCCAACCTCATGCTCGGCCTGCCAGAAGCGGCCGGCCTAACCGCCAACGGAGTCGCACCATGAACCCTGCCGCCGCCCCCACTCCCGGAATGAGGCCATGAGCGTCACCGCACCCCTGGGTTTCCGCGCGGCCGGCGTGGCGGCCGGCCTCAAAACGTCCGGTGAACGCGACGTCGCCGTCGTGATCAACGATGGTCCCTCGCAGGCCGCCGCGGCCGTGTTCACCAGCAACCGGGTCAAGGCCGCCCCGGTGCTCTGGACACAGCAGGTCGTGCGCGGCGGCCGGGTCCGGGCGGTCGCCCTCAACTCCGGCGGCGCCAACGCCTGCACCGGGCCGCTCGGCTTCCAGGACACCCACGCCACCGCCGAGCGGCTGGCCCAAACCCTGGCTGCAGAGACCCTCGCCGCCGCGGACGGGACCGAGGGGGAGTCCGCGGGCGAGATCGCGGTGTGCTCGACCGGCCTGATCGGGGAGCGGCTGCCCATGGACCTGGTGCTGGGCGGGCTCGACGCCGCCCTCGCCGACGCCTCCCGCAGCGGCGGCACCACCGCCGCGGATGCGATCAGGACCACCGACACGGTCAGCAAGATCGCGTTCCACCGGGCGGCCGGGTACACCGTCGGCGGGATGGCCAAGGGGGCGGGCATGCTCGCCCCGGGCCTGGCCACCATGCTCTGCGTGCTCACCACCGACGCCGACCTGGGCCCGGCGGAGCTGGACCGGGCGCTGCGCGAGGCGACCAGGGTCACGTTCGACCGCCTGGACACCGACGGCTGCATGTCCACCAACGACACCGTGCTGCTGCTGGCCAGCGGGGCCGCGGAAACCTCTCCCGCGGTGGGCGAGTTCGCCGCGGTGCTGACCGAGGTCTGCGCCGACCTGGCCCGCCAGCTGCAGGCGGACGCCGAGGGAGCCAGCAAGCTGATCGCCGTGGAGGTGGTCGGCGCGGCCAGCGAGGACGACGCGGTCACCGCCGGCCGGGCCGTGGCCCGCTCGAACCTGCTCAAGTGCGCCATCGCCGGGGAGGACCCGAACTGGGGACGGGTGCTGTCCGCGGTGGGCACCACGGACGCGGCCTTCGAGCCGGAACGGCTGAGCGTCGCGATCAACGGCGTCTGGGTCTGCCGCAACGGCTGCGCCGGCGACGACCGGTCCAAGGTGGACCTGCACCCCCGGAACGTGACGATCACCGTGGACCTGTCCGCCGGGCCGCACGCCGCCACGATCAGCACGACCGACCTGACCGCCGCGTACGTGCACGAGAACTCGGCCTACTCCTCATGACCGCCACCGGGGCGGGAGAAGACACGGCCGCCATGGCGCTGGCCAAGGCAGAGACCCTCATCGAGGCCCTGCCCTGGCTGAGCCGGTTCCACGGTCAGACCGTTGTGATCAAATACGGCGGCCACGCGATGACCGACGACGTCCTGCGCGCCGCGTTCGCGCAGGACGTGGTGTTCCTGCGGCACGCCGGCATCCGCCCGGTCGTGGTGCATGGCGGCGGCCCGCAGATCTCCGCCCATCTCGACCGGCTCGGCGTCCCGAGCACGTTCAAGGCCGGCCTGCGGGTCACCTCACCGGAGGCCATGGACGTGGTCCGCATGGTCCTCACCGGCCAGGTGAACCGGGACCTGGTCGGGCTGATCAACCGGAACGGGCCGTTCGCGATCGGCATGTCGGGAGAGGACGCCAACCTGTTCACCGCGAGCCGGCGCGGCGCCGTGGTGGACGGCGAGCCGGTCGACCTCGGCCTGGTCGGCGAGATCGACACCGTGGACCCGGGGGCGGTGCTCGCCCTGCTGCGGGACGGCCGGGTCCCGGTCATCTCGAGCGTGGCCCGCGGCGAGCACGGCGAGATCTACAACGTCAACGCGGACACCGCGGCCGCCGCGCTGGCCGTCGCGCTGGACGCGGCCAAGCTGGTCGTGCTCACCGACGTGGAGGGCCTGTACGCCAACTGGCAGGGCGCCGGGCAGCACACCACTGACGACGTGATCAGCCTGCTCGGCGCGGCCGAGCTGGAGGCCCTGCTGCCCGGCCTGAGCGCGGGCATGATCCCGAAGATGGAGGCCTGCCTGCGGGCGGTGCGCGGCGGGGTACCGCAGGCGCACGTGCTCGACGGGCGCCTGCCGCATTCGGTCCTGCTCGAGATCTTCACCGACTCCGGCATCGGCACCATGGTCATCCCGGATCCCGCGCCGGCCCGGCCGGCACCGGGGCGCCGGCAATGACCGCCGCCAGCCCGGCTCCCGAACTCGTGATCATGACTTCGGTGCCGTCCAGACGGCACCAAAGTCATGATCACGAAGCCGGAGATGGCGTCGCGCGGGGCTGAGGATGCCGATGTGACTACAGGGGAAGGGGTGACCGCACCATGAACGCGACGGAGCGGCTCCAGGAGCGGTACGAGGCGGCACTCATGCCCAACTACGGGATCCCGCCGCTGGCCCTGGCCCGCGGCGAGGGATGCCGGGTCTGGGACGCCGACGGCCGCGAGTACACCGACATGTTCGCGGGGATCGCGGTCAGCTCGCTCGGGCACGCCCACCCCGCGATCACCGGGGCGGTCAGCAGGCAGGTCGCCACCCTGGCCCACACCTCCAACCTGTTCGTGCACGAGGGGGAGGTCGCGCTGGCCGAGCGGCTGCTCAGCCTGCTCGGCGCCACCTCCGGCAGCACGGGCGCCCCGGGCAGCACCGGCCGCGGCCGGGTGTTCTTCGCCAACTCGGGAACCGAGGCCAACGAGGCCGCGCTCAAACTGGTCCGCCGCTATCAGGGCCCGGACCGTCCGGTGTTCGTGGCCGCCGAGAACGGCTTCCACGGCCGGACCATGGGCGCCCTGGCGCTGACCGGCAAGAGCTCCATCCGCGAGCCGTTCGGGCCGTTCGGCATCACGGTGCGGTTCGTGCCCTACGGTGACGTGGCCGCCCTGCAGGCGGCGACCAGGGACGACACCGCGGCGGTGTTCCTCGAGCCGGCCCTCGGTGAGGGCGGCGTGGTCCCGCCGCCCCCCGGCTACCTGCAGGCCGCCCGGGACGCCTGCGACGCGTCCGGCGCGCTGCTGGTCGCGGACGAGATCCAGAGCGGCATCGGCCGCACCGGCGCGTGGTTCGCCTGCCAGGCCGACGGGGTCACGCCCGACGTGCTCACGCTGGCCAAGGGGCTGGGCGGCGGGCTGCCCATCGGCGCCTGCATCGGCCTGGGCGACGCCGGCACCGCGTTCCGCCAGGGCGACCACGGCAGCACGTTCGGCGGCAACCCGGTCGCCTGCGCCGCGGCCCTGGCCGTGCTGGACACCATCGAGGCCGACGGCCTGCTGGCGCACGCGGCCGCGGTCGGCCGCCAGCTTGCCGACGGCCTCGCCCGGACCAGCCACCCGCTCCAGGCCGGGGTCCGCGGCCGCGGCCTCTGGCTCGCCGCGGTGCTGACCCGGCCGCTGGCCGCGCAGGCCGAAGCGGCCGCGCGGGAGGCCGGTTTCCTGGTCAACGCCGTCCAGCCCGACGCGGTGCGGCTCGCGCCCCCGCTGATCCTGAGCGGGGACCAGGCCGCGGCCTTCCTGGCCGCCTGGCCGGCCATCCTCGACGCGGTGCCTGTCCCGGATGGCGCCGTCCCGGCCGGGCAGGAGGCCTGACATGCCCCGCCACTTCCTGCGCGACGACGACCTCAGCCCCGCGGAGCAGGCCGAGGTGCTCGACCGCGCCGACGCGATGAAGGCCGACCGGTTCGGGTACCGCCCGCTGGCCGGGCCCCGCACGGTGGCCGTCCTGTTCGACAAGCCATCGACCCGGACGCGAATCTCGTTTTCGGTCGGGGTCGCCGAGCTGGGCGGCCACCCGCTGATCATCGACGCGGGGTCGTCACAGCTCGGCCGGGGCGAGCCGATCGCCGACACGGCCCGGGTGCTGAGCCGCCAGGTGGCCGCGATCGTGTGGCGCACGTTCGGCCAGGACCGGGTGGCCGAGATGGCGTCGGCCAGCACGGTCCCGGTGATCAACGGGCTGACCGACGCCTTCCACCCCTGCCAGATCCTCGCCGACCTGCAGACGATCCGGGAGGCCCACGGCCGGCTGGCCGGGCTGACCCTCACCTTCCTCGGCGACGGGTCCAGCAACATGGCGCACTCCTACCTGCTCGGCGGGGCCACCGCCGGGATGCGGGTGCGGATCGCGGCCCCGGAGGAGTACCGCCCCGACCCCGCGGTGCTGGCCGACGCGCAGGCCATCGCGGCGCGGACCGGCGGCGCGGTCGAGGTGACCGGCGCGGCCAAGGCGGCCTGCGCCGACACGGACGTGCTGGCCACTGACGTGTGGACGTCGATGGGCCAGGAAGGCCAGGAGTCCAGCCGGTCCGCGCGGCTCGCGCCGTACCGGCTGGACGAGGAGAAGCTGGGCCTGGCCGACCCCGGCTGCATCGGCCTGCACTGCCTGCCCGCGCACCGCGGCGAGGAGATCACCGCGGCGGTGCTCGACGGGCCGCGCAGCCGGGTCTGGGACGAGGCGGAAAACCGGCTGCACGCGCAGAAGGCCTTGCTGGCCTGGCTGCTGGAGCGGTCCCGATGACGCCCGTGAGCCCGGTCACCAAGACCGCGCGGCAAGCCCAGATCGCCGGCATCCTGACCCGGACCGCGGTCCGGTCCCAGGATGAGCTGTCGGAGCTGCTCGCCGAGCGCGGGGTGCATGTCACCCAGGCCACGCTCTCCCGCGACCTGGACGAGCTCGGCGCGGTGCGGCTGCGCGCGGCGGACGGGGCGCTGGTGTACGCGCTGCCGGGGGAGCCGGGCGGCCCCGGCTCCCGGCCGGGCGGCCTGCCCGGGGGCCCGTCCACCCTGCTCGGCAGCCGCGGCGGGGCGGCCCGGCTGGCCGCGGCGCCCGGCGGCCGGGCCGGCCCGGGCGGCGCGGACCGGGACCCGCCCGGGCGGCTGGCCCGTATCGCCGCCGAATTCCTGCTCAGCGCGGAGGCCAGCGCGAACCTGGTCGTGCTGCGGACGCCCGCGGGCGCGGCCCAGTTCCTCGCCTCAGCCGTCAACCACGCCGCCTGGCCCTCGATCCTCGGCACCGTGGCCGGTGACGACACGGTGCTGGTCATCACCCGCGTGCCCGGCGGCGGCGCCGAGGTGGCCGCCGCGCTGCTGCGCGTCGCGGAGCGGAGGAGCTAGCCAAGGGACGGACGGACGATGACCCAGCGCGTGGTCCTGGCGTACCCGGGCGGCCTGGACACGTCCGGGGCCACGTTTGCCCAGCCGGTGGCCACCGGCTTTGTGGAACTATGGGGCCTGCCCAGCGAGATCGCGGCCCGGCGGGACGCCGCGGCCGCGGGCTGACGTACGGGCCGGCCCGTACCGGCTGAGGTCGCCGCCCGGCTCCGGCCGCGCCCGGGCTGAGATATCAAGAAGGCAGATAACGAGAACCGGGCCGTGGGGCCCGGCCCAGGAGAGGACTGTGGTGGTCGCCGAGGAGCAGGCCCCAGGGCAGGAGACACCAGCCGAGCGCACGCCGACCAGGCTGTGGGGGGGCCGGTTCGGGTCCAGCCCCGCCGAGGCGCTGGCCCGGCTGTCGGTCAGTGTCCAGTTCGACTGGCGGCTGGCCCCCTATGACCTGCTCGCCTCGCGGGCCCACACCCGGGTCCTGCACCGGGCCGGGCTGCTGGACGACGGCGAGGCCAGCCGCCTGCTGGCCGCGCTGGACGACCTGGACCAGGCCTGCGGCGACGGCCGGTTCCGGCCCACCGTCGCGGACGAGGACGTGCACACCGCGCTGGAGCGGGGCCTGCTCGAGCGGGTCGGCTCGCTCGGCGGCAAGCTGCGGGCCGGCCGCAGCCGCAACGACCAGATCGCCACCGACCTGCGGCTGTACCTGCGCGATCACGTCCGGCGGGTGGTCTCGCGGCTGGCCGAGCTGGAGACCGCGCTGCTCGCCCAGGCCGCCGAGCACACCAGCACCCCCGCCCCCGGGATGACGCACCTGCAGCACGCCCAGCCGGTGGTGTTCGGCCACCAGCTGCTCGCCCACGGCCAGGCCTTCGCCCGGGACGTGAGCAGGCTGCGGGACTGGGACAAGCGGGCCGCGGTGTCCCCGCTGGGCGCCGGCGCGCTGGCCGGCTCGTCGCTGCCGCTGGACCCCGAGGCGGTCGCGGCCGAGCTGGGCTTCGACCGGGCCGCGGAGAACTCCATGGACGCGGTGAGCGACCGGGACTTCGCCGCCGAGTTCTGTTTCGACGCGGCGCTGCTCGGGGTGCACCTGTCCCGGCTCGGCGAGGAGATCGTGCTCTGGTCCACCTCCGAGTTCGGCTGGGTGGAGATCGACGACGCGTACGCGACCGGGTCGTCGATCATGCCGCAGAAGAAGAACCCGGACGTCGCCGAGCTGGCCCGGGGCAAGGCGGGCCGGCTCATCGGCGGCCTGACGGGGCTGCTCACCACCCTGAAGGGCCTGCCGCTCAGCTACAACCGCGACCTGCAGGAGGACAAGGAACCGGTCTTCGACGCGGTGGACACCCTGCTGGTCGTGCTGCCCGCGCTGGCCGGCCTGGTCAGCACGCTGCGGATCCACCAGGAGCGGCTGGCCGCCGGGGCCAGCACCGGGTTCGCGCTGGCCACCGACCTGGCCGAGCTGCTGGTCCGGCGGGGAGTCCCGTTCCGTGACGCGCACGAGGTGGTGGGGCACCTGGTGGTGTGGTGCCAGGTGCACGACTGCGACCTGCCCGACGTGAGCGACGAGGACCTGGCCAAGATCTCGGAGCACCTCACCCCGGACATCCGGGAGGTGCTCTCGGTCCAGGGCGCGCTGGCTGCCCGCCGGGCCCCCGGCGGGACCGCCCCCGAGCGGGTCGCGGAACAGCTGGAGGCGCTGCGCGCGGTGGTGGACGAGCACGCCGCCTGGGCGGCCCGCTGACCAGCCCCGTGGCTGGCACCGGGCCTGACCCGGTGCCCGGCCCGGCGACTGACCCGCGCACGGCGCTGCTGCCGCGGGAATTCTTCGCGGGCCCCTCGCTGCAGGTGGCCCCGCGGCTGCTGGGCTGCGTGCTGGAGCACCAGACCGCCGACGGGCTGGTCGCCGTCGAGCTGACCGAGGTAGAGGCGTACGAGGGGAGCGCCGACCCGGCCTCGCACTCCTACCGGGGCCGCACCGCGCGCAACGGGGTGATGTTCGGCCCGCCCGGGCACGCCTACGTGTACTTCACCTACGGCATGCACTTCTGCGTCAACCTGGTCTGCCTGCCGGAGGGCACCTCCTCCGCGGTGCTGCTGCGGGCGGGCCGGGTCACCGAGGGCGCCGGTCTCGCGGCCGCGCGCCGGCTCGCGGGCCGGGCCGGGGCGGCCGTGACTGACCGGGACCTGGCCCGCGGTCCCGCGCGGCTCTGCCAGGCCCTCGGCATCGACCGGGCCCAGGACGGCGCGGACGCGTGCGACCCCGGCTCGCCGCTGCGGATCCGGCCCGGGCCCCGGCCCGCCGGGGCCACCGCCCGCCAGCCACTCCGCCGGGACGTTGCCCCGGGTCAGCCGGGGCCCGCGGGTCGGGGTGAGCACCGCCGCCGACCGGCCCTGGCGGTTCTGGCTGACCGGCGATCCCACGGTGTCGGCCTACCGCCCGTGGGTGCCGCGGACCAGGCCGAAACCAGTTTCACCCCCGGCCGCGGAAGGTGGCACCATAGGCCGGTGACCGACATCATCGACGACCTGAGCTGGCGCGGGCTGATCGCGCAGTCCACCGATCCTGGACGAACTCCGCAAGGCCCTCGACTGCGGGACCGGTCACGTTCTATGCATCGGCTTCGACCCCACCGCACCCGGGCTGCACATCGGGCACCTGATGCTGCTGCTGACGATGCGCCGCATGCAGCTGCGCCGGCCACCGGCCCATTGCCGTAGTCGGCGGGGCCACCGGGCTGATCGGGGACCCCAGCGGCAAGTCGGCCGAACGGGTGCTCAACTCGCCGCGAGGTCGTCGACGAATGGGTGGAGCGGATCCGCGGCGAGGTATCCCGGTTCCTGGACTTCTCGCCCGGGCCCACCGGCGCGCTGGTCGTGAGCAACCTGGACTGGACCGAGCCGCTGTCCGCGCTGGAGTTCCTGCGCGACATCGGCAAGCACTTCCCGGTCAACCAGATGCTCAGCCGGGAGTCGGTCCGGGCCCGGCTGGAAGCGGGCGGGATCAGCTACACCGAGTTCAGCTACCAGATCCTGCAGGCCAACGACTTCCTCGAGCTGTACCGCCGACTGGGCTGCCACGCTGCAGATCGGTGGCAGCGACCAGTGGGGCAACCTGGTCTCCGGCGTCGACCTGATCCGGCGGGTGGAAGGGGCGGCCGCGCACGCGCTGGCCACCCCGCTGATCACCAAGCCGGACGGGACCAAGTACGGCAAGACCGAAGGCGGGGCCATCTGGATCAGCCCCGACCTGATGAGCCCGTACGCGTTCTACCAGTTCTGGCTGAACCGGGCCGACGAGGAGGTGCCCGGCCTGCTCCGGGTGTTCAGCTTCCGGTCCCGCGGGGAGATCGAGGCGCTGGAGCTGGAGACCCGGGACAAGCCCGCGGCCCGGATCGGGCAGCGCGCCCTGGCCGAGGAGATGACGACCCTGGTCCACGGCGCGGACGAGACCGCGAAGGCGGTCGCCGCCAGCCGGGCCCTGTTCGGCCAGGGTGACCTGGCCGAACTGGACGAGGCAACGCTCGCCGCGGCCGTGGCCGAGATCCCCCTGCACCGGGTCTCGGCCCAGGCCGCGATGGCCTGGAACGTCGGCGAGGGCCCGACGGTCGCGGATCTGATGGCGGACGCCGGCATCGTGCCGAGCAAGTCGGAGGCCCGGCGGGTCATCGCCGCGGGCGGCGCGTACCTGAACAACCGCAAGGTCACCCAGCCGGACGAACGACCGGCGCGGGGGGAGCTGCTGTCCGGGCGCTACCTGGTGCTGCGCCGGGGCAAGCGCACGGTCGGCGGCGTCTGCGTCGGCAGCGACTGACCGGCCCGGGCGCTTCCCCCGCACGGCGTCCCGGTCCGGCCCGGCCGGTGCCCGGGACGGTCCGCCGCGATCGGCGTCATGACCGATCGGGGCTGAGCCTCCTGAGGTTCTCCATGCGGCGTGGAATTTTCCCCGCCACCCGGCGGTTGCAAACCTCGCTGCACGGCGTCCAGGGGCGTCCTGAGAGCTTCTCAGGGTGTCCGGCGGGTGGCCGGGCGGTGAGGGAAATCCTTCCGGTGCAGGTCGCCGGGGGAGAGCCGGACGGGGCGGGTTCCGATTTGACGGAAACCGCTTTGCTGCTTAGTGTTCTACCTGCCCCAAGGGAAACCGGAACGCCGCTGGCGGACGGACCCGGGGGACGGCAGGGCCGGAACGTAGTGGTCGTCAGCTGATGATCACCGGACTGGCCGGCTGCGAGACGGAACCCCAAACCCTCGGTTGCACGGTTAGCCGGTTGCGCGGTTGCACGGTTAACGGCTAGCGGAGACACGGGTGGTCCCGGAACGCAGTAAGCTGAGCAGAACGCACGGTGCAGGGTCTCGAGCTTCCAAGCTCAGTCAAAAAACCTGGTAACAGGAATTGACAGCCCGGGAACGTGCTGGTAAGTTAGAAGGGTTGCCCCGGAGTAAGGCGAAAGCCAAGCGATGGTGTGCGTCCGCTCCTTGAGAACTCAACAGCGTGCTAAAAGCCAGTGCACATGCACTAAAACCCCCGTCAGTGGGGTCTGACCGGCAACGGTTCAGTACCTCGCTAACGGATTCAGCCAGATCGCTTCCATGGGTGGCGTAAGCCAGCCGGACGAAGCACTCCTTTGTCAGCTCCCGCGACGCCGGGTGATGCCGTTCTGCGGTGTCCAGCCTGGTCAGCGGTTGCATATAGACATCAACGGAGAGTTTGATCCTGGCTCAGGACGAACGCTGGCGGCGTGCTTAACACATGCAAGTCGAGCGGAAAGGCCCTTCGGGGTACTCGAGCGGCGAACGGGTGAGTAACACGTGAGCAACCTGCCCTTAGCTCTGGGATAGCTCCGGGAAACCGGAATTAATACCGGATATTACATCGGCCGACATCGGCTGATGTGGAAAGATTTATCGGCTAAGGATGGACTCGCGGCCTATCAGCTAGTTGGTGGGGTAGAAGCCTACCAAGGCGACGACGGGTAGCCGGCCTGAGAGGGCGACCGGCCACACTGGGACTGAGACACGGCCCAGACTCCTACGGGAGGCAGCAGTGGGGAATCTTGCGCAATGGGCGAAAGCCTGACGCAGCGACGCCGCGTGGGGGATGAAGGCCTTCGGGTTGTAAACCCCTTTCAGCAGGGACGAAGCGAAAGTGACGGTACCTGCAGAAGAAGCGCCGGCTAACTACGTGCCAGCAGCCGCGGTAACACGTAGGGCGCAAGCGTTGTCCGGAATTATTGGGCGTAAAGAGCTCGTAGGCGGACTGTTGCGTCCGCTGTGAAAAGCTGGGGCTTAACCCTGGCCTTGCAGTGGATACGGGCAGACTAGAGGTAGGTAGGGGAGAATGGAATTCCCGGTGTAGCGGTGAAATGCGCAGATATCGGGAGGAACACCGGTGGCGAAGGCGGTTCTCTGGGCCTTACCTGACGCTGAGGAGCGAAAGCGTGGGGAGCGAACAGGATTAGATACCCTGGTAGTCCACGCTGTAAACGTTGGGCGCTAGGTGTGGGGTCCTTCCACGGATTCCGTGCCGCAGCTAACGCATTAAGCGCCCCGCCTGGGGAGTACGGCCGCAAGGCTAAAACTCAAAGGAATTGACGGGGGCCCGCACAAGCGGCGGAGCATGTTGCTTAATTCGACGCAACGCGAAGAACCTTACCAAGGTTTGACATGCAGGGAAAAGCCGTAGAGATACGGTGTCCGCAAGGGCCCTGCACAGGTGGTGCATGGCTGTCGTCAGCTCGTGTCGTGAGATGTTGGGTTAAGTCCCGCAACGAGCGCAACCCTCGTTCTATGTTGCCAGCGGATAATGCCGGGGACTCATAGGAGACTGCCGGGGTCAACTCGGAGGAAGGTGGGGATGACGTCAAGTCATCATGCCCCTTATGTCTTGGGCTGCAAACATGCTACAATGGCCGGTACAGAGGGCTGCGAAACCGCAAGGTGGAGCGAATCTCAAAAAGCCGGTCTCAGTTCGGATTGGGGTCTGCAACTCGACCCCATGAAGTCGGAGTCGCTAGTAATCGCAGATCAGCAACGCTGCGGTGAATACGTTCCCGGGCCTTGTACACACCGCCCGTCACGTCACGAAAGTCGGCAACACCCGAAGCCGGTGGCCTAACCCGTAAGGGGAGGAGCCGTCGAAGGTGGGGCCGGCGATTGGGACGAAGTCGTAACAAGGTAGCCGTACCGGAAGGTGCGGCTGGATCACCTCCTTTCTAAGGAGCAACTGGCGCGCTCGACCACTTGTGGCCGATGTCGCGTCCAGAGCCACATCTCAGGCGAATGTTCTGAGGTGGCTGCTCATTAGTGGAGCACTGGTTATTCGGTCTGGGTGTCAACCCGCTCCGGTTTAGTACATCCGCAACGAGAGTGCGCAAGCGCTGTCGCCGCGGGAGGAACGGCGGTAAGGGGGAGGGCAGGTAGGCCGAGCACGCTGTTGGGTCCTGAGGGAACGGCCGCCACGTGGGGGTCTTTTTCCTTCTTTGCGGTCCGGTAGCTTCGCCTGGTAACGGGCTGAGGCGCCGGAACCGCCCGTATCTTGAGAACTGCACAGTGGACGCGAGCATCACATCAGTAGTGCCAAGTTATTAAGGGCGCACGGTGGATGCCTTGGCACCAGGAGCCGATGAAGGACGTAGGAGCCTGCGATAAGCCCCGGGGAGTCGGCAACCAGACTTCGATCCGGGGATTTCCGAATGGGGAAACCTGGCGGGTGTAATGGCCCGTCGCCCCTGCCTGAACACATAGGGCAGGTGGAGGTAACGTGGGGAAGTGAAACATCTCAGTACCCACAGGAAGAGAAAGCAACCGCGATTCCCTGAGTAGTGGTGAGCGAAATGGGAATAGGCCAAACCAATCACGTGTCATAGCCAGCAGGCGTTGCGTGATCGGGGTAGCGGGACCGCCCAGCCGGAGCTGCTGAACCGGCAGGAAGTAAGAAATCGCTTTGGTAATCGAAGGTTCTGGAAAGAACCGGCACAGAGGGTGACACCCCCGTAGGTGAAACCTAAGCGACTTCCGGGCGGGATCCCAAGTAGCACGGGGCCCGAGAAATCCCGTGTGAATCTGGGGGGACCACCCCCTAAGCCTAAATACTCCCTGGTGACCGATAGTGCACAAGTACCGTGAGGGAAAGGTGAAAAGTGCCCCGGTGAGGGGTCGTGAAATAGTACCTGAAACCGTGCGCCTACAAGCCGTGGGAGCGTGTCAGCCTTCGGGCTGACGTGAAGTGACCGCGTGCCTTTTGAAGAATGAGCCTGCGAGTTATGGTATGTGGCAAGGTTAACCCGTGTGGGGGAGCCGTAGCGAAAGCGAGTCTTAATAGGGCGAATGAGTCGCATGCCATAGACCCGAAGCGGAGTGATCTACCCATGGGCAGGTTGAAGCGCGGGTAAGACCGCGTGGAGGACCGAACCCACCAGGGTTGAAAACCTGGGGGATGACCTGTGGGTAGGGGTGAAAGGCCAATCAAACTCCGTGATAGCTGGTTCTCCCCGAAATGCATTTAGGTGCAGCGTCGCGTGTTTCTTGCCGGAGGTAGAGCTACTGGATGGCCTAGGGGGCCTACAAGCTTACCGAAGTCAGCCAAACTCCGAATGCCGGTAAGTGAGAGCGCGGCAGTGAGACTGCGGGCGATAAGGTTCGTAGTCGAGAGGGAAACAACCCAGATCACCAGCTAAGGCCCCTAAGCGTGTGCTAAGTGGGAAAGGATGTAGAGTTGCTCAGACAACCAGGAGGTTGGCTTAGAAGCAGCCACCCTTGAAAGAGTGCGTAATAGCTCACTGGTCAAGTGATTCTGCGCCGACAATTTAGCGGGGCTCAAGCACACCGCCGAAGCTGTGGCATTCGCGCAATAACCCGGCCCTTTTGTGGCGACGGTGGATGGCGGTCTTGACCGCTGCGGTTTCGGCCGCAGTTGTCTCGACTGCGGCCGCCCGAGTCTTTTAGGGTCCAGGTGCGCGGATGGGTAGGGGAGCGTCGGGTGGCGAGAGAAGCGGCGGAGTGATCCAGCCGTGGACGCCACTCGAGTGAGAATGCAGGCATGAGTAGCGAAAGAGGGGTGAGAAACCCCTCCGCCGAATGACCAAGGGTTCCTGGGGCAGGCTAATCCGCCCAGGGTAAGTCGGGACCTAAGGCGAGGCCGACAGGCGTAGTCGATGGACAACGGGTTGATATTCCCGTACCCGCTTATACGCGCCCATGCTGAATCTGGCGATGCTAAGCAGCCAACGCCGGCGATCCTTCGGGATGACCCGGCCGCGGATGCGACCCAGACTAGTAGTAGGCAAGCCGTAGGGGCGACGCAGGAAGGTAGCTCTACCGGGCGATGGTTGTCCCGGA
>CAVQNH010000038.1:0-54248 GCA_963713815.1 uncultured Actinomycetes bacterium | reverse complement strand
GTCCCGGTGTCCGGCTCGTCGCACCCGGACCAGGCGTTCACCGCGGCGGCCAGCAGCATCCAGGGCGTGCCGTGGCCGCCGTTCATGACCGAGGCGCTCACCGAGTCGGCCACGGTGTTCGCGGGCGTGCTGAACGGAAAGGAAACCCTGGCCGCCGCGTTCAAGAACTTCCAGAATGTCCTGGTCAACTACGCCAAGCAGCAGGGCTTCACGGTCTCCGGCTGACCGCCTGCCGACCGCCGGCCCGGCGCGCGCCGTCCCCCGAGGGCGCCCGCCGGGCCGGTCCCCCGCCCGTCCCCGCTCACCCCGCCCCGCACTCGACTCCGCACACTCGTTCCCGCCCATCGGCCCGACCCGCCCCCCGCCCCCGCCGAGGAAGGAGAACCCCTTCGTGAACGGCACCGTCGCCCCCCGGCGCCCGGCTCCCGCTGCGGAGCCTGCTGGTCCAGTCGGCGTGGAGCCGCCGGCGGGACCGCCGCGGCTTCTGGTTCGTCGCCCCGTTCCTGATCTTCTTCGTGGTCCTCTTGCTGGCCCCGCTCGGGTACGCGGTCTACACCAGCCTGTACACCACCCGCATCATCGGCGGCACGACGTTCACCGGCGCCGCCAACTACACCCAGACCCTGCAGTCCGGCGAGTTCTGGTCCGGCGTCATCAGGGTGATCATCTTCGCCGCGATCCAGATCCCGGTCATGCTGGCCATCGCGTTCTTCTTCGCGACGATCTTCGACCTCGGGGTGGCCAAGTACGGGACGCTGTTCCGCACGATCTTCTTCATCCCGTTCGCGGTGCCCGCGGTGGTCGGCGCGGTGATGTGGTCGTTCCTGCTGGAGCCGCAGTTCGGCCCGTTCGTGCACCTGGCCAACTCGCTCGGGTTCCACGGCACCGACTACTTCTCCAGCGGCCTGATCCTCCCGACCATCATCGTGATCGTCATCTGGGAGTGGACCGGCTACAACATGGTGATCCTGTACACCGCGCTCAGGTCGGTGCCGCGGGACGTCATCGAGGCCGCCATCCTGGACGACACGCCGCTGTGGAAGATCATCGTCAAGGTGAAGCTGCCGATGGTCCGGCCGGCCATCGTGCTGCTGGTGTTCATCAACACGATCGGCGCGCTGCAGCTGTTCACCGAGCCGCTGATCCTGTCGTACTTCGAGACCCAGGCCATCTCGGTCAACTTCACGCCGACCCTGTACATCTACAACACCGCGATCGCGGGCGGCCAGTACAACCTGGCCGCCGCGGCCGCCGTGATCCTCGGCGTGGTGATCGTGATCATCTCGGTCAGCTCGCTGTTCGTCCGCCGCCGCAGGAGTGAGGTCTGATGAGCGCCACCACCGTGGTCCGGCCCGGACCCGAACCCGGGCCCGCGGTTCCCCCGCCGCCCCGCCGGCGGCGCGGCCAGGACGACGACAGCATCCCGATCGAGTACTACGGCCTGCGCCGCGGCACCGTCACCGCGGTCACGACGCTGTGCGTCCTGTTCGCGCTGTTCACCCTGATCCCCATCGCCTGGCTGGTCATCAACTCGACCAAGACCCAGGCCAACATCTTCGAGTCGTTCGGCTTCTGGTTCGCCTCGCCGTTCGTGTTCGGCAAGAACTTCGCCCTGCTGTTCCAGAACGTGGACGGCTACGGGGTCTACTTCCGGTGGTTCGGCAACACGGTGCTGTACGCCGTGGTTGGCGGCGGGGGCGCCACCGCGCTCGCCGCGCTGGCCGGCTACGGGTTCGCCCGGTTCCACTTCCGCGGCTCCCGGGCCCTGTTCTACCTGGTCATCGCGGCGCTGCTGGTGCCGATCACGGCGATCACCCTGCCGCTGTACCTGACCTACGCCAAGGTCCACCTGATCAACTCGGTCTGGGGCATGCTCCTGCCCAGCATGGTGAGCCCGGTCGGCGTGTACCTGATGAAGGTGTTCGTCGAGGTGTCGGTGCCCCGCGAGCTCATCGACGCGGCCCGCATCGACGGGGCCGGCGAGTTGCGGATCTTCTTCCGGCTGGCGCTGCCGCTGATGGTGCCGGGCCTGATGACCGTGCTGCTGCTGAACGTGGTCACGGTGTGGAACAACTACTTCCTGCCGCTGATCATCTTCAGCCAGAACCAGCTGTACCCGCTCACCGTCGGCCTGGGCCTGTGGTCCGAGCGGGCCCAGAACAGCGGCAACGCCGAGATCTTCCCGCTGATCGTGCTCGGCGGCCTGGTGACGATCGTGCCGCTGATCGCGCTGTTCCTGATCCTGCAGCGGTACTGGCGCAGCGGGCTGCTGCTCGGCAGCATCGCGAATTGAGGGGGCACCATGCCTGAGAGCGTGACCCTGGAAGGCCTGACCAAGGTCTACCCGAACGGCACCGTCGCGCTGCGGGGCCTGGATCTGCACGTGGACGCGGGCGAGTTCATGGTCCTGGTCGGGCCGTCCGGCTGCGGCAAGACGTCCGCGCTGCGCATGGTGGCCGGCCTGGAGCAGATCAGCGGGGGCACCCTGCGCTTCGGCGACCGGGTCGTCAACGAGGTGCCGCCGCGCCAGCGCGACGTGGCCATGGTGTTCCAGAACTACGCGCTGTACCCGCACCTGACCGTGGCCCAGAACATCGCGTTCGCGCTGGAGAACAAGAAGATCCCGAAGGCGGAGCGGGATCGCCGGGTTCACGAGGCCGCGTCCATCCTGGGCCTGACCACGATGCTCGGCCGCAAGCCCCGGCAGCTGTCCGGCGGCCAGCGGCAGCGTGTCGCCATGGGCCGGGCCATCGTCCGCGAGCCGGGCATCTTCCTGATGGACGAGCCGCTGTCCAACCTGGACGCGAAGCTGCGGGTGCAGATGCGCACCGAGGTGCTGCGGGTGCACCGGCGGATCGGCGCGGCGACGCTGTACGTCACCCACGACCAGACCGAGGCCATGACCATGGGCGACCGGGTGGCGGTGCTGCGGGACGGCGTCCTGCAGCAGGCCGGGAACCCGCGGGATCTCTACGACCGGCCCGGCAACATCTTCGTGGCCACGTTCATGGGCTCGCCCTCGATGAACCTGTACGAGGCGGGCCTGGAGGTCAGCGGGGAGGTCGCGGACCTGGTCCTGGGCGGCCAGCGGCTGTCCCTGCCGCAGTCGGTGCTCAAGCAGGTCAGCGGGCTCGCCGCCCGCCACGGCGGGAGCGTGATCGTCGGCATCCGGCCGGAGAGCCTGGCCGACCCGGGTGCGGCCGGGACCGCGCCGGAGCCGGGGACCACCCTCACCGTCGACGTCCAGCTGGTCGAGGTGCTCGGCAGTGAGCAGCTGGTCCACTTCCGCCTGGACGCGCGGCGGGTCAGGGAGGAAGCGGAGCTCCGCGGGCAGCTGAACGCGGCGCAGGATTCCTCCGCCGCGGCCGTGGCGGCGGAGTCCCAGGGTGAGATCGTCGCCGCCACCGTGGCCGGCGGGGTGGCCCGGGTCGATCCCCGGGCCAAGATCCGCCCGCACGCCTCCGCGGTGCTGGCCGTCGACGTGGAGCGGCTGCACTTCTTCGACCCGGCGACCGGGACCGCGATCAGCTAGCCTGCCCGCCAGGCGAGGTCCCGCCGACGGGTGCGGAACCTCGGCTGTCTACCGCGCCGTGAGGCCGTCCGCTGCTACCTTCAGTAGTGTGGCGGTTGCGGGGGGGACGTCATATTTGCGCTCTCCGGCCCTGGACGGTGGTCCATGACGAACCGCAGCAAAGGATGGCTGTGGACCCGCGAAGTGGTGAGCCTGCCTGCCCGCAGCCAGGATGCGTCCACCGACCTGGAGTGGGAGTGGACTTTACGGGCCGACGGGTCCGTGTGGTGGCGGCTGACCCGCGTCCGCGGCCGGGATGAGCACAACGAATGGCAATGCGCCGGGCAGCTGGACGGCGCCGCCTGGAAAGCGCTCGCGGGAGGCCGGCTGGCGCCCGCCGACTACCTGGAGACGTACGCCCGCAACCACGGCCACCGGCTGGCCGTGCCGCGGCACCGGACGATCCAGCGCGAGACATGCCCGGCCTGCGGCGCCCTGGCCAACCGCGATCGCGACGGCACGCTGCTGCCGCACCAGCGACCGGCCCAGGACTGGCCGGCCCGGTTCATTCCCTGCACCGGCCGGCCGCCGAGGCGCAGGTGAGCCGTTCCGCGCCGCCGGTCCCGGGTTCCCGGGGTCTCGTGCCGTAGGTTGCTGCCATGGACCGCGCCAGCCCGCCGAGCGGCTACTCGGGCACCCCGCTGGCCGTGAAACTGGGTCTCCGGCCGGGTCACGCGGTGGCCGTGCTGGGCGGCCCGGACGGGTTCGCGGAGAGCCTGGCCGCGCAGGCCGGCGTGGAGGCCCGCCCGGACCTGAACGGCGACGCGCTGTTCGACGTGATCGTGTTCTTCTCGCCGTGGCGCGCCGACCTGGAGTCGGAGCTGGGGCACCTGCGTGAGCACATGGCCCCGGCGTGCGGGCTGTGGATCGCCTGGCCGAAGCGCGCCGCCAGGGTCCCGACGGACATGAGCGACACCGTGGTGCGGGAGGTCGCCCTGCCCACCGGCCTGGTGGACAACAAGGTCTGCGCCATCGACGCGACCTGGTCCGCCCTCCGCCTGGTCATCCGCCGCGAACTGCGATAAGCGCGCCAGCTCTGCCCCCGCCTGGTCCGCCCTCCGCCTGGTCATCCGCCGCGAACTGCGATAAGCGCGCAGCTCTGCCCCCGCCTGGTCCGGCCTCCGCCCACCGGGCGAGCTCAGTCGATGAGGTGGTGGCCGTCGAACTCGCCGAGGTCCTCGCGGTACAGCTCGAGCCCGACGCCGTTGGGGTCACGGAAGTACATGCTCTCCTCGACGCCACGGTCGGGCCCCAGGTACTCGAACCCGGTCTCATCGAACTTCTTCCGGGCCGCGTCGTACTGCTCCTGCGGGATGGACAGGGCCAGGTGCTGGACGCCGCCGATGGTCTCCTGCCAGGCCGGGTGCTCATGCCCGGGGAAATCGAAGAAACCCAGCATGTTCTTGTTGCCGATGTCGAAGAAGAAGTGGCTGGACCCCGCGTAGTCCCGGTTTTCCACCAGCTCGACCAGCGGGAAGCCGAGGAACTCCTGGTAGAACTGGATGGTTTCCTCGACGTCACGGCAGATCAGCGCGACGTGGTGGACGCCGCGGACCGGGGTGGCCAGCCGCGCCCCTGCCGGACGCAGGTAGCGCTGGCGCAGTTCCGCGCGCCGGGCCCTGACCTTCTCGAGCTCGGCTCCCTGGGGCTGTGGCATGACCGGCCTCCCTGCGTAGTCGCCCGCGGCCGGGTCCCGGGCAGCGCCGTTTCCCGGCCTGCCTCAGGCTAACCCAGCCCGCCGGGCCAGGGCCGGCCCGGTGAGGTTCAGTCCTCCCGGTTTCCCGGCACCACCACCACCGGGCACAGCGCGTGGTGGGTGACCTGGGTGCTGACCGAGCCCATCACGAGCCGGGCGAAACCGCCCGCCCCGCGGGCCCCGACCACGAGCAGTTCCGCGTCCGCCGAGGCGTTGATCAGCTCGTCGGCGGCGGTGCCGCTGAGCGCGCGCACGGTCACCGTCGCGGCCGGCGCGCCGCCGCGCCGCTCGACCGCCTCGTTCACCAGCTCCTGGGTGGCCTTTTCCGCCTGGGCCCGGCTCTCTTCCTCGGCCGGGTAGTAGTCAGCGGGCGCGTACCCGGGGCCGTAGATGCCGGTGACGATCGGGCTCACGGTGACCACGGTCAGCGGGGTCTTCCGGAGGTCGGCCTCATTCAGGGCCCAGTCCAGGGCGCTGAGGGAGTGTTCCGAGCCATCCACCCCGACGATGATGCCTGGCATCTGCAGTCCTCTCTCCTGTGGCCTGCCCGGTCCTGGCCCTTTCGCCTCCAGGCTAGGAGTACCCACGGGGCCGGGGAAGGGACACCTTCCCCGCGGACAGGGGACATTGGGCACCCGGTCCCCGGCCCCGGACACCGCCGCCGGACGCCGCGCCCGGCGCCGGGCACCGGCGCCGGGAGGCCGTCCACGCGCCGGATTACCCTGTACGGGGAAGACCTGCATATTCGCGCGGCTGGGCCGTCCGCGGCGGCCCGGGCCGACTCGGGCCGAGGAGCATGTCACCGATGGATGAGACGGGCGACGGCACGAACATCACGGTGTTCCTGCTCGATGATCACGAGATCGTCCGGCGGGGCGTCCGCGACCTCATCAACGCCGAATCCGGCATCACCGTCATCGGCGAGGCGGCCACCGCCGCGTCCGCCCTGGCCCGCATCCCGGCGCTCAAACCCGACGTCGCCGTCCTGGACATCCGGCTGCCCGACGGCGACGGTGTCACCGTCTGCCGCGAAATCCGGTCCAAAATGCCCCAGCTCGCGTGCCTCATGCTCACCAGCTTCAGCGACGACGACGCCCTCTTCGACGCCATCATGGCCGGCGCCGCGGGGTACGTCCTCAAGCAGATCCGCGGCACCGACCTCATCGGCGCCATCCGGACCATCGCCTCCGGCCAGTCCCTCCTCGACCCCGAGGCGGCCAGCCGCGTCATGCGCCGCATGCGGGACCAGGCCGCCGCCACCGACCCCCTGAGCAGCCTCACCGACCAGGAACGCCGCATCCTCGTGCTGATCGGCGAAGGGCTCACCAACCGCCAGATCGGCGACCGGCTCTTCCTCGCCGAGAAAACGGTCAAGAACTACGTGTCCGCCCTCTTCGCCAAGCTCGGCATGCAGCGCCGCGCCCAGGCCGCCGCCTACGCCACGCGGGTCTTCGAGCAGCAGCCGGCGGCCGCGACGGCCGCGGGCGGCCCGACGGCAGGTGGCTCAGCTGACCGGCACCCGCCAGACGAGCTGGGTGCCGCCCCCCACGCCGGGGCCGATCGCCAGGCTGCCGCCCAGCTCCGCGGCCCGCGCGGCCATGTTCGCCAGCCCGCTGCGCCGGGTGGTCCCGGCCATCCCGGTGCCGTCGTCCCGGACCCGCAGGATCAGCTCCGGCCCGACCTCCACGGTCACGTCCACCCGGCGGGCGGCCGCGTGCCGGGCCGCGTTCGACAACGCCTCCCGCAGCGCGCTGAGCATCTGCTCGCCCGCGTCTGCGGGTACGGCCTCGTCGAGCGGCCCCACCAGCCGGAGCGACGGGGCGAACCCCAGCGCGGGGGTCATCTGGTCCACGACCTCGAGCACCAGCGCGCGCAGGCCCTGCCGCTTGGCCTCGCCCCGTGACTGGAGCGAGAAGATCGCCGAGCGGATCTCCCGGATCGTCTCGTCGAGGGCATCCACGGCGCTGCTCACCCGGCTGGCCGCCTCGGGCCTGGTCAGCAGCGGCATCGCCCCCTGGAGCGACATCCCGGTGGCGTAGAGCCGCTGGATGACCAGGTCATGCAGGTCCCGGGCGATCCGGTCCCGGTCGGAGAGGATGGCCAGCCGCTCCGCGTCCCTGCGGTGCTCGGCGAGTTCCAGCGCGATGCCCGCCTGCGCCGCGAAGGTCCGGACCATCTCCACGGCCTCGGGGGCCAGCGGCATCGTCCCCTGGTCGCGGCCCACCGTGAACACGCCGCGGACGTCGCCGGGAGCACCCAGCGGGAGGACGATGGCCGGCCCGAGCGGGATGTGCTCCCGGGCCGCGCCGGCTACCCGCTCGTCGTGGCCGAAATCCTGCAGGGTGAGCGCCTCGCCGGAGGACAGCACCTGGCCGGATACCGAGGCACTGACCGGGAGGACCAGCCCCAGGGCCGCCTGCGCACCCTTTCCTGCCGCATGCTGGATGACCAGCTGCTGGCCGTCGGGGGTGGGCAGCGCCAGCGCCACCAGGTCCGCCCCGGACATGTCCAGCGCCTGCTGCGTGACCATGGCCAGCACCTCATCCGGCGCGGCCCCGGACAGCAGCCTCCCGGTCATCTCGCCGGTCGCGCGCAGCCAGCGCTGCTGGCGGCGGGCCGCCTCGTACAGCCTGGCGTTGTCGATCGCCACGCCGGCCGCGGCGGCCAGGGCGACGAGCAGCGCCTCGTCCTCCTCGTCGAACTCGGCGCCCCCCTCCTTCTCGGTCAGGTAGAGATGGCCGTAGACCTCGTCCCGGACCCGCACCGGGACGCCGAGGAAGCTGCGCATCGGCGGATGCCCGGGCGGGAAGCCGCTCGATTTGGGGCTGGCCGAGATATCCGGCAGGTGCAGCGGGCGCGGGTCGGTGATCAGCGCGCCGAGCAGGCCCCGGCCCTCCGGCCAGTGGTGGATCGCCGCGATCTGGTCGTCGGCCAGGCCGACGGGGACGAATTTGACCAGGCCGCCGTCTTCGCCGATGATCCCGAGCGCGCCGTAACGGGCCCGGACCAGCGTGATCGCGGCCTCGACGATCTGCCGGAGCACCGTTTCCAGGTCGAGGTTGGTGCCGACCGCGACGACCGCTTCCAGCAGCGTGTAAACCCGGTCCCGGGTGTCCAGGACGGTCTGCAGCCGGGTCTGAAGCTCGGCCAGCAGATCGTCGAGGCGCAGCTGCGGCAGGGCCGGGTGCGGATCCTTCGGCTCCACCAGGTTCTCCCGGGACATACATTGGGTTACGCGTAATCTCTATCTCTGAACCAACGGTATCGCCCAGCCGTTGTGCTGTCTGTGGTGGCTCGGCGGTCCCTAGCCTCGCGATCTGCCAGGGGAAACCTCCGGCAAGGGGAAGAAAGGCTCCCCGACCGGAGTGCACCCTTGACCCAAAAGGCGGGGTGCGGTTCGGTGCGGTCCGGCCAGAGGTGATGATGGTGAGCGTGACGCGGACGCCCAAGCGCTGGGTCGCAGCGCTTGCCCGCCGGATGGGTATGGATGCCAACCCGCTCCGCCGGGGCTGCGACCGGGCGGAGGCCTGGCTGCGTCTCGGGCTGGTGCTGGTCTTCCTGATCGCCAGCCCGCTGGCCGCCTTCGGCCTGGGCCATCTGACCAACGACGCGTCGATCCGGGCCGCGCGCGCCGAGGCGGCGAACGAGCATCAGGTCGCGGCGGTGCTGCTGCACCGGGTCTCGCACAACTCTAATGACCCCCTCTACAGCACCTCGGAGCTGGCCTGGGCGCAGGCCAGGTGGATCGCCCCGGACGGCCGGCACCGTGTCGGTGAGGTGCCTGCGGCCGTGGGGAGCCGCGCAGGCCGCCGGGTGCCGATCTGGGTCAACAACCTCGGCCAGCTGGTCTATCCGCCGATCGGGCAGGGGCAGATCGCGAGCCGGGTCATCGCGGTCGTCGCGCTCACCCCCGCCATCCTGGCCGTCATTCTGCTGGGGGTGGGCTGGCTGATCAGGCGGCTGCTGGACCGGCGCCGGATAGCCGACTGGGCCACGGAATGGTCGGCCGTCGAGCCGCTGTGGACCAAGCGGACCCACTGACCACCCCGCGCCGTCCCCGCCGAGGGCCGCCCGGCCCGTGGCTCAAGTCTTCCCCGGGACGTTTTTGGCCGACAAGCCAGAGCACGCCCCCTTCGCCAGGATGCCCGATTCCGGCCGCCCGGCCATTTTTTTCATCTTTAACGGTCTTAACGGGACCTTAACTATCCCGGGACCAAAGTCCCCGCGGCCCGATGACTGATCTCCCTGCCGGGTTCTGGGTTCCGGGGTCACTCTGAGGCTGTCATCTATTTTCTGGGCCTGCGCGAGGAGACCTTGATGAGATCGCCCATGACCATCGCTTCGGCTCCCATTAATCTTGATCATCCAGGTACGTACCTGCACTGGTCCATCTTTACCGTGTCAGTCGCCAATCTCGGCCTGATCGCGGTCATGGTGGTGATCTTCGGCGCGGCCCTGCTGCTGCCCTTCCCCAAGGGGCGCACGTATCCGCCGGCGCCGGATGAGGCCGGAGTGGCCGGTGAGGGCACCGCCCCGCCAATGGCCGACGAGGATGCCGGCATGTGGACCAACCGGGTCCGCCGTTTCGCCACCCGGATCCTGCCGCCTGGAAAGCTACTGCCCGACCGCCAGCCCGCCTACGTGGCTTCCTGGATCTACGTGTTCGGCGTGGGCAGCCTGGCCGCGTTCGGCGTGGCCGTCGTCTCCGGTTTTGCCCTCGCCCTCGGCGGCCCGGACTGGTGGCACTACAACTCGGTTGGCCACTTCTTCAACAGCCTGCACCTGTGGAGCGTGGAGTTGTTCATGGCCCTCCTGGTCATCCACTTGTGGGGCAAGTTCTGGATGGCCGCCTGGCGCGGCAAGCGCGCCTGGACCTGGATCACCGGCGTGGTCGCGTTTGTGGCCTCGGTCGTGGAGTGCTTCACGGGTTATCGTTTCCCAGCAGAACTTCGACTCGCAGTGGATCTCCGCCAGCGGGAAAGACGCATTCAACCCGGTCGGGATCGGCGCCTTTTTCAACATCATGAATTTCGGTCAGATGCTGATGTGGCATATCGTGCTGATCCCGATCGTGCTCGTCGCCCTGATTGGAGCCCACGTCCTGCTGGTCCGGGTGCGCGGCGTCTCGCACCCGCTGCCCGCGACGCTGACCACGCCCGGCCGGGGAACCTTGCGGCAGCGCCGCCGTGCACTGGCCCACGCGGACGCGGCACCGTGGCGCGGCCCGACCCGCCGTTACGACATCCTCAAGGAAGGCACCATCGCCGGCGTGGTCATCCTGGCGCTCACGCTTGGTCTGGCCGCCCTGCTGTCCTCCCCTGACGTGCCGTCGGTCACCATCCAATCCTGGGCCAAGGTGGCCCCGGCCGACTTCCTGGCCACCGCGGCGACCGAACTGAACGGCAGCAGCGAGACCGCCACTTACGGGCCGCCTTACAACCACGGCACCGGCAGCGTGCAGAAGCTGTTGTTCTCACCGGCTCAGCTCGCCGGGGTCCGCCAGCCGCTCAACCCGGCCCAGGATTTCGTTCTTCACCCGCTGACCACCATCGCCTCATCCAACCCGTCGGTCGCGGCGGCACTCGCCACCTACCGGGCGGCCCCTGCAGCGCAGCAGCTCAAGTGGGCTAACGCCTACACCACCGCGGTCGCCAAGGTGAAGTTCGTCGGCGGCGCGCCGGTCCTGCCGTCCGCTGCCGATGGGCCGGTGCCGGTGCTGCTGGCCAACGAGCTGACTATGGCGCGCAGCGGGGCGCTGGACGCGAGCCTCATCTCCAAGGAGCCCTTTTACGGCACCAACTTCACCGGGCCGCTGCTGTTCATGGAAGACGGCGCCTACTTCTCGACCAAGGCCCAGGCGATGAACCTGACCGGCGAGCAGTGGGGCGTGATGAACGAGACCGGCAGCTACCCCGGCCAGCCGTGGCTGTGGCTGTACACGCTCTGGTATCAGGTCCCGGGCTGGAGTAACTCCGGAAACATCGACATGATCGCGATCTACATGACCGGTGTGGCCACACTGCTCCTGCTGGCCGTGCCCTTCATCCCCGGCCTGCGGGACGTGCCGCGGCTGATCCCGGTGCACCGGCTGATCTGGCGCCGGTCGAGTGAGCCGGGGAGCGACGAGACGCCGCCTCCCGCCGGGAAGACCGGCCCGGTCGGCACCGCCACCGCGGACAAGTCCTGAACGAGAACGCCTGGTGATCCTGGTGTGGCCGTCTGTGCGGGCACGGGCGGCCCCCCTCCCCGCGGGGCAGGGTGGGCCTCCGGGGAGGCTGGCTGGCTCGCGATGTTGACTGCGGCCGCCGCCATGACCATAATTCCAGGGCGCGTCACGCCCTGGGCGGCACGCGCCTCATGAACGTAGCCCAGCAGCGCGGCTACCTCTGTCACGCGTGGCAGTGGGAGTAAAGCCGTGCTCGCACACGAACCGGACGACTGCCCGGCCGGGCCCGCCGAGCGGGTCCCTGCCGGGCCGTCCCCAGCGGGAACCCGCTCGGGTCCCAGCCCCGACCGCGAAGTGCTGGACGCTGCCCGGTTCCGGTTGTCCACCCGGGATGGGAGCCCGGTCACCGATCCCGCGCTGGTGCGCGCGATCGAGGACATCCAGTCCGTGGCCGACGTCCGGCTGGCCGCCCGCTACGGGGGCCAGCCGCCCCCCGGCCCGCTGGATCTCGGGGCCAGCCTGGTCATGGTCGGCAACCTGCGGTTCTACCTCGACTCGGTCGAAGCCGACCTGCTCGACGCCGCCACGGACCTGGGCATGAGCTGGGACCTGATCGCGGCCATCCTCGGCATCCCGGCCGACGACGCCCGGCGCCGCCTGCGCGAACTGCGCGCCCACCCCGATCCCGGGTAGCCCCGCCAACCGCCGGGGTCATGACGCTGGCAGGGGCAGCGTCATACCCCCGGCGGTATGGTGGCGGGTTCCGAGCCAGGTGCTCAGCGGGGTCGCCCCGGACCAGCAGAGCGGCGCGCCGCAGGCGAGCCCTCCCCAGCCAGCGCGTATCTGCGGCCGAGGCCGGGCCCGCCGCAGGCGGGTTCCGTCCGAGGCTGCGGATGGCGGGGGGCTTCGGGGGGGCGTCCCCCCGGGCCAACACTGTTTGAACCGCGCGCCGGAGGCAGATAAGAGTGCACGCCGCAGCCAGGGGCTCGGCTACGCCTGGCCATCCGGCCAGCGGGACAGGGGAATGTGCGCCGTGGAGCAAAACATGCCGCCAGCGCCGCCCGGTGAACGGTACGAGGACCTCATCGAGGTCTTCACCGTGCTCAGCCGGACGCTGGCCGAGGACGAATCAGTTCACGACACCTTGGGGAGCATCCTCGCGCTGGCCTTGCGGCTGGTCCCGGGCTGCACCGCGGCGAGCGTGACGGTGCTGGACGAGCAGGGTAAGCCGGGCACGATCGCCGCCACCGACGATGAAACCCGCGAGCTGGACCGCCGCCAGTACCTCCTGCAGGACGGTCCCTGCCTGGACGCGGCCCGCCGGCAGCAGGTGAACCGGTGGAGCCTGGCCGAGGCGGAGCAGCACTGGCCGGACTTCACCAGCCTGGCCAAGGAACTGGGACTGCGCAGCTACCTCGCGGCCGGGCTCGGCCTCGGTGACCAGCGGCTCGGGGCGCTGAACCTGAGCAGCAGCCACCCCGACGGGTTCAGCCAGCTCGATGAGGGGCTGGTCTCGCTGTTCATCGCGCCCGCCGCCGCCGCGATCGTGACCATGAGCCGTTACTCGCACGCCCGCGACCTGGCCGACCAGCTCAACCAGGCGCTCAGGTCCCGGGCGGTGATCGACCAGGCCCTCGGGATCATCATGGCTGAGTCGAACGTCGATGCGGAACGCGCTTTCGCCGTGCTCAGCCGGGCCTCCAACAACCGGCGGATGAAGCTGCGGGAGCTGGCCGCCGAAATCGTCACCCGGGTCAGCGGGCGGGCGCCTGCCGAGTTCGCGGGCGAGTCACAACCCTGATCCCGTCCCCAGGCCAGCCTGGGCAAAGTACGATACGCACGACCACAGGCCCGCGGCAGGGGCCTGAGCAGGGCGGGCCCAGGAGGCCGATGAACCAGGACACGGTTCAGCTAGACACAGTTCAGCCAGGCCCAGTCCAGCCAGGCCCAGTCCAGGCCCGGACCGGGCAGCTGGACCAGGCTCCGCTGGCCCCGGATGAGGCCCAGCGCCCCGGGGGCGCTGCGACGGACCTGGAGCGCGCGGAAGCCGGGCTGTCGGTCCTGCTCGAGGCCTGGCAGCGGGCCATCGAGGAACTCGGCGCGATGCTCCCCCCCGCCCAGGTGCGCGCGCTGCTCATCGTCGGTACCGGGGACCGCCTGAACGTGACCGGCCTGGCCCGGATGCTGGGTGCCTCCCCGTCGGCCACCAGCCGGCTATGCGACCGCCTGGTCGCGGCCGGCCTCCTGGCCCGCGTGCCCGCCGCGGCCAGCCGCCGGGAGATCCTGCTCGAGCTGACCGAGTCCGGCCAGCGGCTCGCCGCCTGGATCCAGGACCAGCGGAGGACTGCACTGGTCCGGGTGCTGGAGACGATCAGCCCCGGCGGCCGCGCGGACCTGGCCCGCGGGCTCAGCGAAGTGGTCGCGGGCTAGCGCCGCCGCTCCCCGGCGTGCCGGGGGCCTAGGTGACCTGCGCGGAGGCCTCCACGAGCCTGGTCCGGGTGGCCTGCAGCCTGCGCGCGACCGCGGCGAGCACCCGCCGGGTGAGCTCGTAGCCGAACGCCGGATCCTCGTCACAGCAGCGCAGGACCACGGCCGCGTCGAACTCGAACGCCTCGGTGGGCTGGAGCGCGAGCGCGCCGAACTGCCACTGGGAGGGCGGGAGGGACCAGGACAAGCCGACCAGCTCGCCCCGGCCCAGGGTTTCCACCGTGATCCGCCGCCCGGGCACGTCCATGTGCAGCCCGACCTGGCCCGCGCGGATCAGCCAGAACTGGTGCGGCATCCGGCCAGCGCCGAAGAACCGGTGCCCGGCGGGCACGTGGACCAGGGAGGCGGCCCCGGCCAGCAAGCCGAGGTGGTCGGCAGGCATCCCGCGCAGGAACTGATGCCCGGCGAGCGCGGACGCGGGCACCTGGATCCGGCTGTTCGGGCCCGGGTTGACCGCGGCGGGATGCCCGGGGACCTGCTCGTGTCCGGCCATGGCTTTCCTCCCCGGGCGCATCCGCGCCGCGCTCGTCCCTAACGTAGCCCTACCCCGTCCGGCGGTCCGGTACGGCGCTGCGGCCAGCCGCCTCGCGGACGGCCTGGAGGCCGACCGCTACCGCCGGCTCCTCCAGCCCTGGGTGGCGAACGCCTCCGACGACGTCATCTCGATCCGGGCGGACATGGTGGACGGCTTCCGGCTGGTCGCCTGACGAGACACGGGTCAGGCCGCCTGGACCCGCGCGGCCGCCCACATCTCCTGGTACAGGCCGCCCGCCTCGAGCAGCGCCTGGTGCGTGCCCCGCTCCGCCACCCGCCCGCCGTCCAGCACGACGATCTCGTCCACCTGGTCGAGCCCGTCCATCTCGTGCGTGATGAACAGCGTGGCCCGGCCGCGGGCGGTGGCCTGGGCGGTCACGTCCAGCAGGTCCGCGGTCAGCGCCCGCCGGTTGTCCGGGTCCAGGTGAGCGGTGGGCTCGTCCAGGATCAGCAGCGCCGGGTCGGCCAGCAGCGCCCGGGCCAGCGCGATCCGCTGCCGCTCGCCGCCCGAGACGGCGGTGCCCCGGGGTCCCACGGGCGTGTCCCAGCCCTGCGGGAGCGAGTCGATCCAGGGCAGCAGGCGGGCCTGGCGGGCGGCTTCCGCCAGCTCGTCCTGGCTGGCCTCCGGCCGGGCCAGCCGGATGTTCGCGGCGATGGTCGTGTCGAACAGGTGGGGATCCTGGGCACACCCGCTGATCACGGTCCGCACCGCGTCAGGGTCGTAGCTGGCCAGGTCGGCGCCGTCCAGGGTGGCCGAGCCGCCCGCCAGGTCGCAGAACCGAAATAGCAGGGCGGCCACCGTGGACTTGCCGGCCCCGCTCGGGCCGAGCAGCGCGACCCGCCGGCCGGCGTCCAGGTCGAGGTCCACGCCGTCCAGGGCCAGCGGGCCGCCCGGCTCGTAGCGCACCTGGACCCCGCGCAGCCGGACGCGCAGCGGCCCGCCCGGCAGCGGCCGGGGCGTGCGCGGCCCGGGCACCGGATCGGGGGCATCGAGCACCGCGCCCACCCGGGCCGCGCTGGCCCGGGCGTGGCCGAGCGCGAGGGCGGCCGCGGGCAGCGCGGTCACCGCCTCGAAGGCGGCCAGCGCGGTCAGCGTGATCACGGCCAGCGGCACCCGGCTGATCGTGCCCGTGCCGACCGCGGCCACGCCCAGCACGAGCACCCCCCAGAGGGTCAGCCCGGCCACGGCCTGGGACAGCCCGCTGCCCAGCGCGGCACCGGCCGCTGACATCCGGGCCAGCCGGGTCAGCTCCTGGTCGGCCTCGTCGGCCCGGGCCAGCGCGGCGTCCTGGGCCCCGAACGCGTGCAGGTCCGCGGCCCCGGCCAGCAGGTCGGTCACCCGGGCGCTGAGCGCGCCGCGGGCGGGCGCGGTGCGCCGCGCGGCCCGGCGGGCCCAGGCCGCGGCCAGCCAGGACACGCCCAGCCCGGCCACCAGCAGCCCGGCGGCCAGCACCGCGCCGGCCGGGGCCAGGATGAGCAGGCAGGCGGTGGCCGCGCCCGCGCCGACCAGGAACGCGGTCAGCGGCGGGGCGATGCCGCGGATGAACAGGTCCTGGGTGGCGTCCACGTCGCTGACCAGCCGGGCCAGCAGGTCACCGGACCGGAACTCGCGCAGCCCGGCCGGGGCCAGCCGCTCCAGCCGCTGGTAGACGCGGACCCGCACGTCGGCCAGCACCCGGAAGGCCGCGTCGTGCGAGGCGAGGCGCTCGCCGTAGCGGAACACCCCCCGCCCGACGGAAAACGCGCGCACCGCGACCACGGCCACCGAGATCGCCACGATGTTGGGATGCTGCGAGGCCCGGGCCAGCAGGAAGCCGGACGTGGCGAGCAGCGCCACGGCACAGCCGGTGGACAGCGCGCCCGCCAGTACCGCCAGCGCCAGCTCGCCGCGCAGCGGGCGGGCCATCCGGAGCAGCCGCAGCAGCGGGCGCGCCGCCGGGGACCGGTCATCCCCGTGCCCGGACCGCGGCGGGACACGCCCGTTCGCCCCGGACCCGTTCGCCCCGGACCCGTTCGCCGCGGGCGGGGAGTCCCCGCCGCTCGCCGGGGGCGAGGGAACACCTCCGTTCGCCGCGGGCGGGGAGTCCCGCCATTCGCCGGGGGCGAGGGAACACCTCCGTTCGCCGCGGGCAGGGAGTCCCCGCCACTCGCCGCGGGCAGGGAGCCCCGCCGCTCGCCGCGGGCAGGGAACGCCTCCGCTCGCCGCGGGCGGGGGAACACCTCCGTTCGCCGCCGGGAACGGGACCGCCGGGTCCGCGGTCATGACGTGGCCGCCAGGGAGCGCCCGCCAGGTACCGTGCCGAAACAGCCGGCGGCCAGCACCAGCCGGCCGCGGTCCAGGAGGAGGGTCCGGTCGGCGCCGCCCGCCCAGCCCAGCCCGTGGGTGATCAGGACCACGGTCCGCCCGGCCATCAGCTGCTCGATGGTGCTGGTGATCATCCGGGCGGTGAGCGGGTCGAGGTGGGCCACGGGCTCGTCGAGCAGCAGCAGGGGCGCGTCCTGGAGGAACGCCCGGGCCAGCGCGATCCGCTGCCGCTGCCCCGCGGACAGCCGTGCCCCCCGCTCCCCGAGCGGCGTGCGGTAGTCCTCGGGCAGCGACCCGATGAACCCGGCCGCGCCGGCCAGGGTGGCCGCCTCGGCGATGTCCGCCGGGGACGCGTCCGGGCGGCCCAGCGCGATGTTGCTGGCCACGGTGCCGTCGAACAGGTACGGGCGCTGGGGCACCCAGGCGATCTGGCGGCGCCAGCCGGCCAGGTCGAACGCGGCGATGTCGGTGCGCGGCGATGTCGGTGGCGGCGATGTCGCTGCCCGGCGCCCCGGCCGGGCCGGCCTCGACCCGCCCCCCGGTCGGCTCAGCGAACCGCAGCAGCAGGGCCAGCAGCGAGCTCTTCCCCGCCCCGCTCGGCCCGGTCAGCGCGATCCGCTCACCGGGCCGGATCACGAACGACACCCGGTCCAGCGCCGGCGCGTCCCGGCCCGGGTACACCAGCGAGGTTCCGTTGAGGAAAATAAGGTCGCGGCGCAGGTCGGCCTGAGCGGGCGGGCCAGACCCCGGCCCGCGTCCTGCCGGTTGCTCCGTGCTGGCGGTCACGAGCGCGGCGCCCGGGAGCGGGGTGTCGAGGATCTCGCAGGCGCGGCCGGCCGCGGTCACCCCTTCCATGCTGGCGTGGAACTGCAGGCTGACCGCGCGCAGCGGCAGGTACACCTCCGGGGTGAGCAGCAGGACCAGCAGCGCGGTCTGGTACTGCATATGCCCGGCCAGCAGCCGCAGCCCCACCTCCACCGCCACCAGTGCCGTCGCGATCGCGGCCGACAGCTCGAGCACCAGGGCGGACAGGAACGCCACCCGCAGCGTGCGCATGGTCGCATGCCGGTGGGCGTCGGTGACCTCCCGGATCACCGCGGTCTGGGCCTGGGCCCGGCCGAACAGCTTCAGCGTGGGCAGCCCCTCGACCACGTCCAGGAAGTGCCCGCCGAGCCGGGCCAGCAGCTGCCACTGCCGCTCGGTCTGGGCCCGGGTCTGCAGCCCGATCAGCACGCCGAACACCGGGATGATCGGCAGCGTCACCGCGATCACCAGCGCGGAGATCCAGTCGGCCAGCCCCACCCGGATCAGCACCGCCACCGGCACCAGGCAGGCCAGCACCAGCTGCGGGAGGAACCGGGCGAAATACGGGTCGAGCGCGTCCAGGCCCTTGGTGGACAGGGTGGTGATCTCGCCGGTCCGCTGGCCGCCCAGCCAGGCCGGTCCCAGCCGCAGCACGTGCGCGGTGAGTTTGCGGCGCAGCTGGGACTTGACCGCCGCGGCGGCCCGCAGCGCGGCCAGTTCCCCGCCGTAGGCGGCGGCCGCGCGGGCGGCCAGCACGGCGAGCAGCACCCCCAGCGTGCCGGCCAGCGCGGCCACGCCGATCCCGGTCGCCGGGGCGGCCAGGGCGCGGGCCAGCAGGCCGGCCTGGGCCAGGATCAGCGCGGTGGTGGCCAGCCCGAGCAGGACGGTGAGCACCAGGTAGCCGCGGGCGGCGGCCGCATGCCGGAGCAGCCGCGGGTTGACGGGCCTCATGGACCGCTGGGCGCGTACGTCACCGGCCCCCCTGGACGACGATGTGGGCGAAGGCCTGCGCTCACAGTACCCGGGGCGGGTGAAGCCCGGCGGACGCGACCGCCCCGCCACGCCGTCACCACGCGTGGCCGGTAAGCCGGCCGCGGGCCGGGATGCGCAGCCCGCTCCCCGGCGACGGGCCGCGGGCCAGGCGACGGGCCGCGGGCCAGGCGCCACCGGCGTGGAATGAGCGGCCGTCCGGTGGGTAGTGGGGTCCGCCATGCAGCCGACCACCGAACGCACCGGCCGGTACCACCTGCAGGAACTCATCGCGGCCGGCGGGATGGGCGAAGTGTGGCGGGCCGTGGACGAGGCCCTGGGCCGCCCGGTGGCGGTGAAGCTGCTCCGGCCGGAATACTCCCACGACGAGGTGACCCTGCTCCGGTTCCGCGCCGAGGCGCGGCACGCGGGCGGGCTGAACCACCCCGGCATCGCCCAGGTGTACGACTACGAGGACGCGACCCGGGACCGCCCGGCGTACCTGGTCATGGAACTGGTCAGCGGGCCGTCCCTGGCGGGCGTGCTGGCCGGCGGCCAGCTGGACGCCCGGCGCACCGCGGACGTGCTCGCCCAGGCCGCCGAGGCCCTGCACGCCGCCCACACCGCCGGGGTGCTGCACCGTGACATCAAGCCCGGCAACCTGCTGATCGGCCCGGACGGCCAGGTCAAGGTGACCGACTTCGGCATCGCCCAGTCCTCCCGGACCGGGAACCTGACCCGGACCGGCTCGCTGGTCGGGACCACGGGGTACCTCGCGCCTGAGCGGGTGTCCGGCCGCCCGGCCACCGTGGCCAGTGACCTCTACGCCCTGGGCATCGTCGGCTACGAGTGCCTGACCGGGCATCCGCCGTTCCAGGGCGAGCCGTTGCAGGTCGCCCTGGCCCACCGCGACCAGGACCTGCCCGGGCTGCCGCCGTGGTGCCTGAGCCAGCCGGGCGGGGCCGGCCTGGCCGCCCTGATCGCCCGCCTGACGGCCAAGGATCCCGCGGGCCGGCCGGCCACGGCGGCGTTGGTGGCCGAGGAGGCGCGCCGTATCCGTGACGGCTTTACCGGCCCGGCGGACTTTCCTGCCCCCACCAGGCCAGACCAGGTGCCGCCGCCCGCGGCGCGCGCCAGCCGCAGCCGGGCGGCCTCGGCAGCACGCCAGCCGTGGCAGCACGGCCAGCGCCGCCTACGACGGCGCGACCCCGGCGCCGCAGGCTGGCCGCGGCCGGGCTGGCCGCCGGCCTCCTCGCCGTGGGCCTGCTCGGCTGGCTGCTGGCCACGGCCGGGAGCCACCCGTCCCCGGGCTCCCCGGCCCAGGGCCACCCGGCCCAGGCTGGCCAACCGGCCAGCTCCGCGGCGGCCGGCCGCCCGGCCCGGTCGGCGGTCTCGGTCCGGACGGTCGGCGTGAGCACGTCGCTGCTGGGCCGGCCGGTCAGCGTCGTGCGCCGCGAACTGCGCGGCCTCGGCCTGGTGGTCCGGGTCCGGCCGCAGCCGGATCAGCAGGCCGCACCCGGTTCCGTGGTGCGGATCTATCCCACCGGCCAGGTCCCCGTCGGCAGCGTCGTCCTGCTGACCGCCGCCACCCGGCCCGCGCCGTCCGCCCCGGCGTCCACCCTTCCGGCGTCCACTCCCCCCGCGTCCGGTACCCCGGCCCCATCGGCCAGCCCGACCGCGACGAGCACCACGAACAGCTCCCCCGGCCGCGCCAAGCACAGCAAAGGACCTCCGCCCGGGCACGGCTGACCGCCCCGGACCGTGATTGATCACCGGAAATACACCAGCCGATCCTGGCCCCGGCCGGGAACTGCGCGATGATGAGGTGTTGCCGCTGGCCCAGAACCCCCACCGAGAACAGGAGAAACACAGGTGACCGCGCTCTCCGAGGCAGGGTGCTCGTATGCCCTGCTGGCGGACGGCACCACGATCACAATCCGGCCCGCCCGCGCCGACGACTACCAGGCCGTCAAGCACCTGCACGAAGTCATGTCGCAGGACAACCTCTACCTGCGCTTCTTCAGCATGAACCGGCAGGCGGCCGAGCAGGAGGCCCGCCGCGTGTCCCGGGAGGAGGGGCCGGGTCACGGCGCGCTGCTCGGCTTCCTGGGCGACGAACTGGTGGGCGTGGCCAGCTACGAGTCGGCGCCCGGGACCGCCGAGCCCGAGTCGGCGGAGGTCGCGTTCGCGGTGGCGGACGGGATGCACGGCCGCGGCGTTGCCACCCTGATGCTCGAGCACCTGGTCTCGCTGGCCCGGGAGCACGGGGTGCGCGTCCTCACGGCCTCGACGCTGCCGGAGAACAACGCCATGCTGCGCGTGTTCGCGGACGCCGGGCTGACCGTGACCCGGCGGCTGGACGACGGGGTCGTCGAGCTGAGCATGCCGATCCCGCGCAGCGCCGCACTCAGCGAGCCCAGCCCGTACCTGGACGCGGTCGCAGGCCGGGAGCAGCGGGCCGACGTGGCCAGCCTGGAGCCCCTGTTCGCGCCGCGGTCGGTCGCGGTGGTGGGCGCGAGCCACCGGGCCGGCTCGGTCGGCCGGTCCATCCTGCTCAACATCCGCGACGCGGGGTTCGCGGGCGCCCTGCACGCGGTGAACCCGCACGCCACCGACATCGAGGGGATCCCCAGTGTCCCGTCCCCGGCCGCGCTGCCCGGGGCACCCGACCTGGCCGTGGTGACGGTCCCCGCAGACGCCGTGCTGGGCGTGGCGCAGGAATGCGGCCAGCGGGGGGCCAGGTCCCTGGTGGTGATCACGACCGGGCTGACGTCGGCGCAGTCCGCCAGCCTGCTGGACACCTGCCGCCGCTGGGGCATGCGGCTGGTCGGCCCGAACTGCTTCGGGGTGGCCGTGCCCGGCCACGGCCTGAACGCCACGTTCGTCCGCGCACCAGCCGGTGCCCGGCTCAGCCGGCCTGGTCGTCCAGTCCGGCGGCGTGGGCGTGGCCCTGCTCGAGCACTTTTCCCGGCTGGGCATCGGCGTCTCCTCGTTCGCGTCCGTGGGCGACAAGCTCGACGTGTCCGGCAACGACCTGCTCCAGTGGTGGGCGCACGACGGGACCACCCGGCTCGCCGTGCTGTACCTGGAGTCGTTCGGGAACCCGCGCAAGTTCGCCCGCACCGCGGCCCGGGTCAGCGCCACCATGCCCGTGCTCACCGTGCACGCGGGCCGCTCGGCGCCGGGCCAGCGCGCGGCCGCCTCGCACACCGCCGCGGCCGCCGCTCCGCTGATCACCCGGCAGGCCCTGTTCGAGCAGGCCGGCATCATCGCCACCACCAGCTTCGGTGAGCTGCTGGAGGCGGCGGTGCTGCTCGCCTCCCAGCCGGTCCCGGCGGGCACCCGGGTCGGCATCATCTCCAACGCGGGCGGCGCGGGCGTGCTGACCGCGGACGCGTGCGTCGAGGCCGGCCTGTCGGTCGCCACGCCCGGGCACGCGGCCCAGGCTCAGCTGGCCGGGATCCTGCCGGCGGGCGCGGCGACCGGCGGCCCGGTGGACACCACCGCGGCGGTCAGCGCCCGCGCGTTCGGCGCGGCCCTGGCCGCGCTGGCCGACGACGCCGGGGTGGACGCGGTCATCGCCCTGCCCGTCCCGACCGCGGTCGCCGACCTGATCCCGGCGCTCTGCGCGGCCCGGCTGCCGGTGCCGCTGGCGGTGGTCATGCTGGACCAGCCGGAGTCGGTGCAGGTGCTGCGCGGCCAGGGTGAGGTCGCGGATGCCCCTGGCGGCCAGGGGCCCCCGGACAGCCGCGCCGGGCAGGCCATCCCGTCGTACGCCTACCCGGAGAGTGCGGCCCGGGCCCTCGCCCGGGCGGCGCGCTACGGCATGTGGCGCTCCCGGCCCGCGGACACGGTCCCGGAGCTGGCCGGCATCCGGACCGCCGAGGCCCGGACCCTGATCGCCTCGTTCCTGGACCGGGTGCCCGGCGGCGGCTGGCTGCCGGCCGGCGAGGCGGACCGGCTGCTGCGCTGCTACCAGCTGCCGATGGTGGAGTCCCGGCTGGCGGTCACCGCGGACGAGGCGGCCGCCGCCGCGGCGGACCTGGGCGGCCCGGTGGCCCTCAAGGCCGAGGTGCCCGGGCTGGTGCACAAGACCGAGGCCGGGGCCGTGCTGCTGGGCCTCGACGGTCCCGGCGCCGTCCGGGCCGGGTTCGCCGCCCTGGCCGGGCGGTTCGCGGGCGACTTCTCCGGCGCGCTCGTCCAGCCCATGATCCCCGACGGCACCGAGGTCATCATCGGTGTCGTGCAGGAGCCGGTCTTCGGCCCGGTGGTCGTGTTCGGCCTGGGCGGGGTGGCGACCGAATTCCTCGGCGATCACGCCGCGCGGCTGGCCCCGCTGACCGGCGCCGACGCCGACGACCTGATCCACTCGATCCGGGCCGCGCCGCTGCTGCTCGGCCACCGCGGCCAGCCCTCCGCGGACGTGGCCGCGCTCCGCGACGCGCTGCTCCGGGTGTCCCGGCTCGCCGTTGACCTGCCCCAGGTGGCCGAGCTGGACCTCAACCCGGTGATCGCCCGCCCCGACGGGGTCACCGCGGTGGACGCCCGGATCCGGGTCACCAGCCACGGCCCGGCCGACCCCTTCCTGCGCCAGCTCCCCGTCCGCCAGCGTCCCTGACCCGTCCGCGCCGTTATCTGTTCGGATCACCCCCGAAATCCGGGAGCAAAAACGAACAGATAACGGTCCGCCCGCGCTACGGCCCCGGGCTAGGCGCCGGCGGGCCCGGCGCCGGGGACACCCCCCGGTAGGCCGTGGTGACGACCACGGGTAGGCCTTGCGGCATACGTGGCGGCCGGGGGTTTGGCCGCTCGGGCGATGCCCGGCCAGCCCCTCGCTTCCTAGCGTTGGTGGTGCCGGAGTTACCGGCCTCACTGACGGAGGGCACACGAATGATCGAGGTAGAAAACCTCAGCAAACGGTACGGGGACAAGCTGGCGGTCGACGGGCTGGATTTCGTCGTCCAGCCCGGCATCGTGACCGGCTTCCTCGGCCCCAACGGGGCCGGCAAGTCCACCACGATGCGGATGATCGCCGGGCTGGACGAGCCCACCACCGGGCGGGTCGCGGGTCAACGGCGCCGACTACCGGGCCGCCTCGGCACCCATGGCCGAACTGGGCATCCTGCTGGAGGCCAAGGCCATGCACACCGGCCGCTCGGCCCGCAACCACCTGCTGGCCCTGGCGTACACCAACGGCATCAGCCGGCGCCGGGTCGATGAGCTGATCGACATGGTCGGCCTGCGGGAGGTGGCCGGCAAGCGGGTCGGCGGGTTCTCCCTGGGGATGGGCCAGCGGCTGGGCATCGCCTCGGCGCTGCTGGGCGACCCGCAGGTCGTGGTCCTGGACGAGCCGGTCAACGGGCTGGACCCGGAGGGGGTGCTGTGGATCCGGAACCTGCTCAAGGGCCTGGCCGCCGAGGGCCGCACGGTGTTCGTGTCCTCGCACCTGATGAGCGAGATGGCGCTGACCGCGACCCGGCTCGTGGTCGTCGGCCGCGGGCAGCTGATCGCGGACACCACGGTCGAGGAGTTCGTGGCCCGCGCCGGGGGCGGCACGGTCACCGTGCGCACTCCGCAGGCCGCCCAGCTGCGCGACCTGCTGCTCGGCCCGGACATCAGCGTGACCAGCGACCAGTCCGGCGTCCTGCAGGTCCAGGGCCTGACCGCGGAGCAGATCGGCACGGCCGCCTGGCAGGCCCACCTGCCCGTTTTCGAACTGACCGCCCAGCATGCGTCGCTGGAGGAGGCATTCATGCAGCTCACCGACGAATCCGTGGACTTCCGGTCGCACGGCGGCTCGCACGGCGCGTCACACGATCCCGCCGGGCACGATGTTGCTGAGGCGGTGGCAGCCCGATGAGCGCCGTCCTCACGCCCACCGCCCCGGCTGCGGCCGCCCCGGCCAGCCCGGCCGGCCCGCTGAAGGTCACCCAGGGCCGGGTGATCCGCTCGGAGTGGATGAAGTTCCGCTCGCTGCGCTCCACCCTCTACACCCTGCTGGCCGCCGTCGCCCTGACCATCGGCATCGGCGCGCTGTTCTCGGCGCTGACCGCCAGCCAGTACCACACGTTCGGCGCGGCGGAAAAAGCCGCCTTCAGCCCGGTCAGCACCAGCCTGACCGGCATCAGCTTCGCCGTGGTCGCCTTCGGGGTGCTGGGCGTGCTGCTGATGAGCGGTGAGTACAGCACCGGCATGATCCGCGCCTCGCTGACCGCCGTCCCGCGCCGCCTGCCGGTCCTGTGGGGCAAGCTGGCCGTCTTCGCGGGCACGGTCTTCTCGGTCTCGCTCGTGGCCAGCTTCATCTCGTTCTACCTCGGCCAGGCCCTGCTGAGCAGCCATCACCTCGGCGTGGCCATCACCTCGCCCGGCGCCCTGCGGTCCGTCATCGGGGCCGCCCTGTACGTGACCGTGGCCGGCCTGATCGGTGTCGCCCTGGGCGCGCTGCTCCGCAACACCGCCGCGGGGATCTCCACCTTCGCCGCGGTGTTCTTCGTCATCCCGCCGCTGGCCGGGCTGCTGCCCGCCTCGATCAGCGAGCACGTGAGCCCGTACCTGCCCTCCAACGCGGGCGAGGCGCTGTGGGGCGGGGCACACGGGGTGCCGAACTCCCTGTCCCCGTGGACGGGATTCGCGCTGCTGTGCGGGTACGCCGTGATCCTCATCGCCGGGGCCGCGTGGCGGCTGCAGGCGCGCCGACGCCTGATGAGCACCAACTCCCGATCCCGGGGACAATGCCCAGCATGAGGATGCCCGGCCTGACCATGCGCAGGCCCGCCGGATACCCAGCGCACCGCTCCGCGGCCAGCTGGGTATTCGACGTGCTGGTCACCCTGCTGGCCGTGGTCGCGGCGGGCCCGTCCTCGACCCACGGCAATCTCCGTCCGCACGCTGGCGGCCATCGCCCTGCTGGCCCTGTCGGCCACGCCGCTGCTGGTCCGCCGGATCTGGCCGGTCCCGGTGTTCGGCGTGGTGCTGGCCCTGAACGCCGGGGTCGGCCTGTGGGCCCACGCCGTCAACGGCCCGGCCCTGCTCATCGCCCTGTACACGGTGGCCGCGCTGCGGCCGCGCCGGGACGCGCTCGTGTGCGCGGGCCTGCTCGAGCTGGGCGTGGTCATCGGGCTGCTGCTGTTCGCGGGCAGCAGCTGGTGGTTCGATGCGATCTTCGCGTCCGGCATGGTCGCCGCCGCCCTCGGGCTGGGCCTGTACTCGGCCACCCGCCGGGCCTACCTGGCCGAACTGCGCGACCGCGCGGAACGCCTGGAACGCGAGCGGGATCAGCAGGGGGCCCTGGCCGCGGCCGCCGAGCGGGCCCGGATCGCCCGGGAGATGCACGACATCGTCGCCCATAACCTCACGGTCATGGTCACCCTGAGCGACGCGGCGGTCGCGGCGTCGGCCGCCTCCCCGGAGCGGGCCACCGAGGTCATGCGCACGGTGTCGGCCACCGGGCGCCGGGCCCTGGCCGATACCCGCCGGCTGCTCGGCGTCCTGCGCCAGCATCCCGGCCAGGACCCCGGCGAGAGCCTTCAGCCGGTCCCTGACCTGGCCCAGCTCGATCTGCTCATCGACCAGGTCCGGTCGGCCGGGCTGGACACCACGCTGGAGATCCACGGGGCCGCCCCCGACGTGCCCGCCGGGATGCAGCTCACCGTGTACCGGCTGGTGCAGGAGGCCCTGACCAACACCCTCAAGCATGGCGGGGCAGGCGCCCGTGCCGCCGTGCGGCTGCAGTACCTGCCCGGCGAGCTGCGCGTCGACATCGACGATGACGGCGCGGGCGCCGCCGCCCCGGCCACCGCGAGCGTCGGCAGCGGCCTGGTCGGCATGCAGGAGCGGGTCCACGCCTACGGCGGCGACGTGCAGGCCGGTCCCGCGCCAGCCCGGGGGCTGGAAAGTCTCGGCCCGCCTCCACCTGGACTCCGGCGAGCTGGACTCGGCAGCTGGATTCCGGCCAGCTGGACGGCGGCGATGCCGCATGATCCGGGTCCTGCTCGTCGACGATCAGTCCCTGCTCCGGATGGGATTCCGGCTGATCCTGGAGGCCGAGCCCGACATCGAGGTGGCCGGCGAGGCCGCGGACGGCGCGACCGGGGTCAGCATGGCGGCCGCCCTGCAGCCCGACGTGGTGCTGATGGACGTCCGCATGCCCGGCATGGACGGGATCGCGGCGACCGCGGCGATCACCGCCGCCGGGCCGGCCAGCCGGGTCCTGATCCTGACCACCTTCGACCTGGACCAGTACGTCTTCGCCGGGCTCAAGGCCGGGCGCCAGCGGGTTCCTGCTCAAGGACGCCCCGCCCGCCGAGCTGCTCTCCGCCGTCCGCACGGTCGCCGCGGGCGACGCGGTCCTGGCTCCCTCCGCGACCCGGCGGCTGATCGACCAGTTCGCGCCCCTGCTGCCCGATCCGGGCCGGCAGCAGGGCCAGGACGCCCTGCTCAGCAAGCTGACCGACCGGGAACGGACCGTCTTCGCCGAGCTCGCCGCCGGCCGGTCCAACCGCGAGATCGCCTCGGCCCTGCACCTGTCCGAGGGAACGGTCAAGATCCATGTCGGGCGGATCCTGGCCAAGCTCGGCCTCCGTGACCGGGTCCAGGCCGTCGTGCTGGCCTACGAATCCGGCCTGATCATCCCGGGTGGCTGACCGAGACGGCGCGGTGCCGGAATGCCCAGCCCCGCAGCCCGTGGCCAGCGGCGTGCTCGAGCTCCGCCGGGGGCACGGCCACGACGGGGCATCCGGCGTGACCGAGACAGTACCGGCCCACCGGCGAGCCGATCAGGCGGCGCATGGCGCCGCGGCGGCCGGTCCCGATGACCAGCAGGTCACCCGGTTCGCCGGCCGACGCGACGAGCATCTCGCCAGGCTCGCCGCGGAGCACCCTCGGCTCGGCCGGCTGGCCCGCCGGGGCGATCCCGCCCCAGGCCAGCTCGAGCGCCGTCCACAGCTGCTGCCAGGCCGCGTCCCGCCATACCTGGCGGAGGAACGCGGAGGGAGATCTGCGGTCGGCGAGGTCGCCGCCGGGCGGCGTCCAGGCGAGCACGGGGACCAGGGTGGCCTCGTTGTCCCGCGCGATCCCGGCGGCGTAGCGCAGGGCCTGCAGGCTGCCCGGTGAGCCGCTGGTGCCGATGATGATCCGACGAGCGCCGTGCACGGAAAAGCTCCTTCGAGGACGGGGGTCTGCCGTTGCCCAGCTAACCTCGCGAATCCCGGCCCGGGCCCGGTCCTGACACCTCCCTAACAAGCCGCCGCCGGATCCATGCACGCCGCCCACGCCGTACCAGGCCTCACCCCGGCCCGCTCACCGAATTTGACACTCTCTCTAATCTGAGAGTAGCTTTCTCTTGAACTCAACTATCAGCAATAACGGTCCGATCGGGATGGTGACTCATGACGGCACTACAGACTCGCCGCGCGCCCACTTCCGATGCCCGCCGCTGGTGGGCGCTGGTGGCCATCGCGGCCAGCGTCCTGGTCGTGGGCCTCGACCTGACCATCCTCAACCTCGCGCTGCCGGTCCTGTCGGTCCAGCTGCACGCGTCCACCACGGACCTGCAGTGGTTCTCGGCGTCCTACAGCCTGGTGCTGGCCGCGGGCCTGCTGCCCGCCGGGCTGCTCGGCGACCGGGTCGGGCGCAAGAAGATGCTGCTGATCGCGCTGGTCGCGTTCGGGGCCAGCTCGGCCGCGTGCGCGTTCGCCGGGTCCCCGGCCGAGCTGATCGCGGCCCGCGCGGTCCTCGGCCTGGGCGCCGCGGTGATCATCCCGATGTCGATCGCCGTGCTGCCCGTCCTGTTCGCCCCGGAGGAGCGGGCCCGGGCCATCGCGGTAATCATGGGCGCGACGTTCATCGCCTTTCCCGTCGGCCCGCTGCTGGGCGGCTGGCTGCTGGACAACTTCTGGTGGGGCTCGGTCTTCCTGATCAACGTGCCGGTGGTGGTGCTCGCGCTGGTCGCCGTGGCGCTGCTGATGCCCGAATCGCACGGGGCCCGGAGCAGGCGGATCGACATCCTCGGGATCATCCTGTCCAGCCTGGGGCTGGCCGGCGTGACCTACGGCTGCATCAAGGCGGGCGCGAGCGGCTGGGGCGACCCGGCCGCGCTGGGCACCATCCTGGCCGGGGTGGCGGTGCTGGTCGTGTTCGTGGCCTGGGAGCGCCGGGCCGGCCGGCACGGGATGGCCCTGATCCAGCTGGAACTGTTCCGCTCGGCCAGCTTCACCTGGGGCACGATCCTGACCACGTTCGTCTCGTTCGCGATGTTCGGCATCCTGTTCGCGATGCCGCAGTACTTCCAGGGGGTCCGGGGCCTGGACTCACTCGCCACCGGGCTGCGGATGCTGCCGATGATCGGCGGGATGGTGCTCGGCATGGTCAGCGGTACCCGGCTGCAGACCCCGCGGAAAGGCCCGGACGGCCGCCCCGCGGGTGCTCCCCCGGTCGGCCCCAAGGCCCTGGTCACGGCAGGCTTCGTGGTGATGGCCGCAGGCCTGGCCGTGGGGGCCACGACCAGCGCGGCCAGCGGGTCCGCGTTCACCGCGACCTGGTACGCGGTGGCCGGGCTGGGCCTCGGGCTGGCCCTGCCGGCCGGCATGAACGCCGCGCTGGGCGCGCTGTCCGCGGAGCGGAGCGGATCCGGGTCGGCCCTGATCACCGCGATGCGCCAGGTCGGGGCCACGATCGGGGTCGCGGTGCTGGGCACCGTCCTGCTGTCGGCCTACCGCAGCCAGCTCGACCTGGGCGGCCTCCCGGCGGCGGCCGCCGGGGCGGTCCGCACCGGGATCGGAGGCGGGGTGGGGGTGGCGATCCACCTGCACTCGGCCGCCCTGCTCGACTCGGTGCGCGCCGCGTTCTCGCACGGCCTGGACGTCATGCTGGCCGTGTGCGCGGGCATCGCCGGGCTCAGCGCCCTGCTCGCGCTGGCCTTCCTGCCCCGCCGGGCTCAGGCCGCCGTCCAGCCCGCAGGCGGCCTGACCGCGGATGGCGACCTCCGTGATGGCGCTTCCTGCGGGCGGGCCAGACGCGGCCGTGGGCGCCGGGTCGGGCGCTCCGCTCGCGCCGCCGTCCCCGGGGGGGCAGGATCAAGGGCATGAGCACGCACGACGCTGACCAGCCCGGGCTGCGGGAACGCAAGAAGGCCAAGACGCGTGCTTCCATCCGGGAGCACGCGTTGCGGCTGTTCCGCGAGCAGGGATACGCCGGCACCCGGGTCGAGCAGATCGCCGAGGCGGCCGAGGTGTCCCCGGCGACCTTCTACCGCTACTTCCCGACCAAGGAAGACGTGGTCCTGCAGGACGATCTCGACGTGCTGACCATGGAAGCCCTGGAGGAGCAGCCACCGGGGCTGAGCCCGCTGGCCGCGGTGCGGGCCGCCATAGCCGCGGCCCGCGCCGGGTTCACCGACGAGGAAAGGGAGCGGTTCCGGCAGACCACCGAGCTGACCATGGCCGTGCCGGAGATCCGGGCCCGGGCGCTGGACGAGTTCTGCCCGCACCATCGACGTCACCGCCGCGGTGCTGGCCCGGCGGGTCGGGCGGAAAGCCGATGACGCCGCGGTGCGCGCGCTGGCCGGGGCGATCTTCGGGGTGATGCTGGCTACGACGCTGCCGGACCTGGAGTCAGGCCAGGTCGACCTCGATGCCGTGTTCGCGTCGGTCGACACCGGCCTGGCCCAGCTGGAGGCCGGCTTCCCGCTCTGACGGGCCGAGTCGGCCGCCCCGGGCCCGCGGCCAGCCTCCGCGCGGCTCAGCGGAGCGGTGTCTCAGCGGACCCCGCGCGGCCGGAACTGCACGCTGATCCGCGGGCCGGTGGCCCGCGTCGTCTTGGGCACGGCGTGCTCCCAGGTGCGCTGGCAGCTGCCGCCCATGACCAGCAGGTCGCCGTGGCCGATCTCGTGCCGCAGCGCCGGGCCGCCGCCCCGCGGCCGGAGCAGCAGGGCCCGGGGGGCACCCAGCGACAGGATGGCCACCACGGTGTCCTCCTTGGCGCCGCGGCCGATCCGGTCACCGTGCCAGGCGACGCTGTCCCGGCCGTCCCGGTACAGGCACAGCCCCGCCGTGCAGAACGGCTCCCCCAGCTCGCCGCCGTAGTGCCGGTCGAGCGCCTGGCGCGCCTGGTCCAGTGCGGGGTCGGGCAGGTCTTCCCCTTCGCCGTAGAAGCAGAGCAGCCGGGGCACGTCGACCACCCGGTCGTACATCCGCCGCCGTTCCTCCCGCCAGGGCACGGTCTCGCGCAGGCGGTCGAACAGGACGTCGGCGCCCGCCATCCAGCCGGGCCGGATGTCCACCCAGGCGCCGTGGTCGAGCACGGACCGGCGCACCGACGCCCCGAGTGGCCCCGGAGCCGGCTCGTCGCTCAGGTCAAGCAGGGATCCCTGCAGGGCAGTGTCCATACGCCCAGGATACGTCAAATCAAATATGTGTTCGACCTGGTCACCCGGCGGCGGCCCAGGGGCGGGCGTGGTCGGGGCGGTGCGGGACGAAGCACGTGGGGGTGGCTGCCCGCCTCCCGCCGGGCAGCCACCCCGAATCTGGTGTGCTGTGCTCAAGCCTGGCGCTGACCTGGTCAGCCGGCCCGGGGCACGGTGCTGGTCAGCCGGAGCCGCCCCCGCCGGACGGCGCGGGCGGGAGGCTCACGCAGCTGGGCACGGGCCCGGTGATGATGCCCCCCGCGCCCAGCGCTGGTGCCATGGCCCGGGTTACCGCTGAAGGCCAGGATCATCGTGTCCCCGGCGGGGATGCCGCCCTTGCCCAGCGTGACCGATACCGAGCGATGCCCGCTCTTGGTCACCCCGCTCCTGACCGACACGCTCGGGTGCGGGGCCGGCCGGGGGTGCGGCAGCGACCCGATCGCCGGGCAGCCTGGCCGCACCGGGACGACCCTTACCCGGGCGTGCATCGCATGCAGGGCCACGTTGGCTCCGGCCACGCCGGACGCCCGGTTGACCGCCACCGTCACGGTGCCGTTGGCGTGCCCGGTCACCGAGTACGCGGCCAGCGCGGGTGTGCTGCCCAGCGCCAGCACCGCAGCGGTGCCTGCGGCCACCGCGCCGGCCGCGCCGGTGGCCAGCCACACCGGCCGCCGGACCCGGCGGCGGGCCGGTGCTGGGCGCGGCAGGGCATGCAGGTGATGCCCGTGCTCGGTGATCAGCTCCTGGTACAGCTGATCTTCGAATCTCGTCATCTCTTCACCTCTGGCTCACTCGCAGGGTCGGTGCCGTGCGCCAGATCCGGGCTAGCCGCTTTGCGCAGCCGGGCCCGGGCCCGCATCAGCCGCATCCGCACGGTGCCCGGCGCGACGCCGAGCACCTGGGCCGCTTCTTTGGGCGGCAGGCCCGCCAGGTCCACCAGTTCGACCACCGCCCGGTCCGCGGCCGGCAGCGTGGTCAGCCCGGTGACCAGCGCCCGGCCAGCGCGTTCGGCATCGATCCGGTCGATCAGGTCCCCGGCTTCGTCGGGGGCCAGTTCCCGGCGGCCCGCCAGCCGCTCCACCCTGCTCCGCTGCTGGCTGTGTGCCTGGCAGTGCGCGGCGTAGATCCGCCGGGCGATGCCGAACACCCAGGCACGTGGCGTGCCTTTGCGCGGGTCGAAGGTGGCGAACGACGTGATCGCCTGGACGAAGGTGTCCGCGGTCAGGTCGGCCACAGTCTGCGGCTCGGCACTGCGCCGCGCGAAGTAGGCAGTCACGGCCGCCACGTTCGCCCGGTACAGCGCCTCGAACTCAGCAACGCCCCAGTCAGCCCCGCTGCCCTGCGGCGCCAGGCGTGACGGCGGTGAGTTCAGCGACGACGAAAGCTTTATCTGGCTCACACCCCTAGTTGCCCCTTCGCCTCCGCGGCGTCACACCCCCGGTCATGGGGCCCAGTATCGTCCCAGCTCCCAGGGGTTAGGCCACGAGTTCGGCGCTGGGTGGCGAGGCCGGGCGCTCAGAAACGCCAGCAGGTACTGCTCGGGCCGAGCGCGCTGTCGTTGACGAAAGCGAAGACCGCCGCCGGGCGGATCTCGTAGGGCTGATAAGGCGGCGGACCTGCCGTGGGCGCGCCATAGGGCGCGTCGAACGCCCCGCCGGCCACGGTCACGTTCCAGTCGTACTTCGCGCAGTAAGCATCGGCGACGCTCTGGAGCAGCGCAGCGTCAACGACCTTCGACCCGAGGCCTTCGAGGACGAGATGCATGTCGTCCGCGGTCACCGCGACAGAGCAACGGCCATCACGGTCGAGGTTCCGCCCCTTGCGAGCCTGCGGGCTTGACGTCGTGTAGAGCGCGCCGCCCACCCACACGGCGAGCACCGGCCGCACCTGGGGCCGGCCGCTCGGATGCACCGTCCCGAGCCAGTAGTAGCGGGCATCGCTGAGCCGCCTGCGGGCTTCTGCCCAGGGCAGGACCGCCGGTTCCCGGCCATCGTTCGTCAGCGGCTCGGCAGCTGGCTGGCCGTCGAACGTGTTCATGCTTTCCTCCACGAGGATTGGCGGCCGTGCGGAGGCTGACCCACCGCACGCGTCAGCGATGCACCTGCGGACCGCCGGGAACTCGTGAACCAATCGGCCCCGGACGATGAACCTGTTCAGCCGGGCAGCACGGCGGGAAAGGCCGAGACGAGGGAAGACCGTCGCCCCGGCGAATCGGCCGTCCTCCTCGGCAGGCATCCCTGCAGGTCCCCGCGCCGCCGCTCGCCTGGACCGGCGTAGTCCTAGCCATTTTAACAGTTCATTGCTTGAAATTAGGCGTGATTTTAATAGCGTCGTGATGGCACGGAAGTAATCGGCACACGCGACGAAGGAGTCCGCCATGCACGACATCCGTGGTCTTACCCGGGGGATAAACGGCATTACCGGAGGCCGCCTCCGCAGACCAATCACCGCCTCATTACTGGCCATTGGGCTGGCCACCGCGCTATCGGCGTCCGCGGTGGCCAAGACGGCCGCGTCGGCCAGCAGCCAGCCGGCCTACCTGAACGCCAGCGTCCCGGTCCCGGCGCGGGTCAGCGACCTGCTCGGCCGGATGACGCTGCCGGAGAAGATCGGCCAGATGGTGCAGATCGAGCAGAGCAACGTCACCGACACGACCAGCGCCTGCACCAGCCAGGGCGGGTTCAACCTGCCCAACCCCACGTGCGAGCAGAAGATCTTCGTGGACGACAATGTCGGCTCGATCTTGGCCGGCGGGTCCGACGTCCCCATCGACACCACCGGGAAGGGTGGCCCAGGCAATACCGGCCTGGACTGGGCCACCGAGTACAACACCATGCAGAGCTACGCGATCGCGCATTCGCGGCTGCACATCCCGGTCATCTTCGGCGTCGATGCCGTCCACGGCTTCGGCCATCCCTGGCAGGCGCCGCTGTTCCCGCAGTCGATCGGGATGGGCGCCACCTGGGATCCCTCCGCTGCCCAGGCGGGCGGCGAGGTCACCGCGAACGCGCTCCGCGCCACCGGCTGGAACTGGGACTTCGCTCCCGTCCAGGACATAGCCCGGGACAACCGGTGGGGACGGTACTACGAGACCTGGTCTGAGGAGCCGACGCTCGCCGCTGCCATGGGCGCGGCGAACGTGCGTGGCCTGCAGAGCGGCGGCGCGGGCGGCCTGAAGGTCACCGCCACCGTGAAGCACTTCGCTGGATACTCGGGGTCGATCAACGGCCACGACCGGGTGCAGGCCGACGTGCCCATCCGCGAACTGCAGGATTTGTACCTGCCGTCGTACGCGGGCGCGATCAACGCGAATGCGGGCACAGTCATGGTGGATTCCGGCTCGGTCAACGGGATTCCCGCGACCGCGTCGCACTACCTGCTGACCACGCAGCTGCGCGACCGGATGGGCTTCAAGGGCGTGGTGATCAGCGACTACGGTGACGTGGGCGCGCTCGCGACCACCTATCACATGGCCGCCGACCTGGCCGGCGCGGCCGCCCTCGCCATCAACGCCGGCGTCGACATGGCCATGCTGCCCTTCAACGCCGATCAGTGGCAGACCGCTGTCCAGTCGGACGTGGCCAACCACAGCGTCTCGGTGAGCAGGATCAACCAGGCCGTGACGCGGATCCTCACGCTGAAATTCCAGCTCGGCCTGTTCGACCACCCGACCGTCGACGCCAGCAAGGCTAGCGCCGCCGTCGAGTCCGGCCGGGATGTGACGCTGAAGGCGGCCCAGGAGTCGATGACCCTGCTGCGCAACCAGAACAACGCGCTGCCGTTGTCGGCGTCCAGCAAGCTGGTCGTCACTGGGCCTAGTGCCGACTCGATGACCAACCAACTCGGCGGATGGAGCGTCGCCTGGCAGGGCGTCTTCGGTTCCGGCCACGTGTGCTGCACGGGGCCCGCTAACCAGATCCCGCCGGGCACCACGGTGCTCAAGGGCCTGCAGGCCGCGGACCCGAACGTGACCTACGCGACCGACCAGGCCACCGCGGTGAGCGACGCGAAGTCCGCGGACGCCGTCGTGGTCGCAGTGGGCGAGAAGGCCTACGCCGAGGGCCTGGGCGACAACCCCTCCCCGCAGCTGGCACCCGATCAGCAGGCCCTGATCAGTGCCCTCGAGGCGACCGGCAAGCCGGTGATCGTGGTGGTGATCGCGGGCCGGCCGCTGGGCCTCGGCCCGGCCGAGAACGCCAGCGCGGTGCTGATGGCCTACCAGGGCAGCACCGAGGCGGGCACCGCGGTGGCCGACACCATCTTCGGCACAATCGATCCCAGCGGGAAGCTGCCCGTGACGTGGCCGTCCGACGCCTCCGCGACCGGCGCGGACTTCAACACCGGGGCGCCGTCACCGCTGGGCGACCAGCCGAAGACGTTCGACCAGCTGCCCTACACCGGCTCGGGCCCGGGCAGCGGCTACAACCCGCTCTACCCGTTCGCCTTCGGGCTGTCCTACACCACGTTCAAGGTCAGCGGGCTGTCCGCGACCAGCAGCGTGTCCCGCAACGGCACGGTGACCGCCCAGTTCACCGTGGCCAACACGGGCAGCAAGGCGGGCACCGACATCGTGCCGGTCTACGTCCACCAGCCGGTCAGCGTGGTGCTGGTCCCGGATCAGCGGCTCGCGGGGTTCACCCGGGTGACGCTGGACGCCGGGCAGTCCAAGACGGTCCAGGTGTCGTTCCCCGTCTCGGTCCTGGCCGTGACCCCGGGTGACATCGAGTCCGACAGCCCGCCGGCCGTGGAGACCGGCGCCTACCAGGTGCAGATCGGCACCCCGGCCACGCTCAGCTCGGACTTCACCATCCACAGCTGATCCAGCCGGGCCCGTGAACCGGCCGTCCCCCGATCCAGCCAGGGTCGGGGGACGGCTGGGGCCCGCCGTCCAGCCGGGCCCGTGCTCCAGCCTGGCCCGCCGGGCCCGTTTCCGCCGGCCACTCCCCGGAGTGGCCGGCGGAAGCCCGTGAGCCAACGTGCACGGCGCCGGCAGGTCCCGCCTGTGAGCTCAACCGGACGGCGTGACCGGGGACCACATCCCGAACCACTGCTCGGCGCCGTAGGCTTCGAACCGCTCTACCTCGGTGAACCCCAGCTTCGCCGCGAGGCGCATCGAGCGGACGTTGGCGGTCTGGGTAAAGAGCACCACCGGCTCGCCGGGAAGCTCAGCCGCGAACCAGCCGAGTGCCGCTGCGCACGCCTCGGCGGCGTACCCGACTCCCCACGCCTCCGGCAGGAACAAATAGCCGAGCTCGGCCTTCCCGGCAGCCGCCGCAGGACCGTGCCCCGTTGCCCTCCCGAGAATGATCTGGCCGATCATGGCTCCGCCGAGATCGGCAATGAAAAGGCCGGGGCGCCGCTCGGGCGCCCCGGGCATCGCGCGCTCAAGCTCGTCCCGCGGCCGGGGGCCACCGAGGTAGGTGCCCACCTCTGGCGAGGCCAGCAGCTCGATGAATGTCGCACGGTCCCGGGCCTCGGGCTCACGCAGTACGAGCCGCTCGGTCCTGATCGGCTCAGGCGGCCAGGCGACGGGCCCCAGGTCTGCCACGCGCGCACGTTAGCAGATGGTCAAACCACCGAGCGGGAAACGCTTCAGCCCCCGGCATTGGGCAGTAGGCGCGGCCAGCGCCGGACACCCTCCGGCCACGTGGAATGACTGTGCGCCATTCCGGTTAGCGCCGCCCCGCCGCGCCGCCTGCCCGGCGCCCCGGAACCGGCGGGAGCCCGACGGGAGCCGGGCCGGGCCAGGCTGCCCGGCGGCGGAAAATTTGAAATATATGTTCGAAAGAAAATCGCGTGGCCTGCCGCGGCGGGACACCCTCGCGCCCTAGAGTGTCTGCGTGGCAGGCCGAGAGCTAGGCGAGATCGTCGAGGCGGGCTGGGCCGAGGCCCTGGCCCCGGTGGCGGACCGGATCAGCGCGATGGGTGACTTCCTGCGGGCCGAAGTGGCCGCCGGGCGGCGGTACCTGCCCGCGGGTGACCGGGTGCTCCGCGCGTTCCAGCAGCCGTTCGCCGAGGTGCGGGTGCTGATCGTCGGCCAGGACCCGTACCCGACCCCGGGGAACCCGGTCGGGCTGAGCTTCTCGGTCGCGCCCGACGTGCGGCGGCTGCCGCCCAGCCTGATCAACATCTTCCGCGAGTACACCGCGGACCTGGGCTACCCGTCGCCGTCGAACGGTGACCTGACCCCGTGGACCGAGCGCGGCGTGCTGCTGCTGAACCGGGTCCTCACCGTCGAGCCCCGCAAGCCGGGCTCGCACCGCGGCCACGGCTGGGAGGAGGTCACCGAGCAGGCGATCAAGGCCCTGGCCGGGCGGCAGACACCGCTGGTGGCGATCCTCTGGGGCCGCGACGCGCGGAACCTGGCGCCCCTGCTCGGCGGGGTGCCGCTGATCGAGTCGCCGCACCCCAGCCCGAACTCGGCCGACCGGGGGTTCTTCGGCTCGCGCCCGTTCAGCCGGGCCACCGCGCTGCTGGAGGAGCAGGGCGCCGGCGGCATCGACTGGAAACTCCCCTAGCTCCCGGCCGCCCCGCCGCGCACGGCCGGCGCTCCGCCGGCCCGCACCTCCGCGCCCCTGCCCCTTCCTTCGCCGCAACGAAAACCACCCGCCCGGCCCCCTCCAGCAGTGCTGCCCAGGCGTTCGCGTGCCCCAGGAAACCCGCACCGACCCGGTCTGTGGCGACGCTCACAGTGGCGGGAATGTTGAGCGATCAACTATCGTTAGGCGTACTGCGGCCCGCGACAGGCTGGGAAGGCACCGACCGGGGCGTGCACAAGCCGTTTTAGGCTGGTCGAGAAGGCTTAACAGAGGAGATGTCATGCCAGCGGTGACCGTTGAGGACATTCTGGTGCTGCCCCGCGTCCCCGAGCCCGACGCCGCCATCGCGGCTGAGCGGCCGGTCGTGTCGGTAACCACCGCGCCGTCCGGGTTCGAGGGTGAGGGTTTCCCGGTCCGCCGGGCGTTCGCCGGCGTGGAACTGGGGCAGCTGGACCCGTTCATCCACATGGACCAGATGGGCGAGGTGGAGTACGCGCCGGGTGAGCCCAAGGGCACGCCGTGGCACCCGCACCGCGGGTTCGAGACCGTCACGTACATCATCGACGGCGTGTTCCGCCACCAGGACTCCAACGGCGGCGGCGGCCTGATCACCAACGGCGACACCCAGTGGATGACCGCGGGCGGCGGGATCCTGCACATCGAGGAGCCCCCCGAGGAACTGGTGATGAGCGGCGGGCTGTTCCACGGCTTCCAGCTGTGGGTCAACCTGCCCCGGAGCCTCAAGATGACCGCCCCGCGCTACCAGGACATCCGGGCCCAGCAGGTGTCGCTGCTGTCGTCGCCGGACGGCGGCGCGCTGATCCGGGTCATCGCGGGCGACCTGGCCGGGCACCCCGGCCCCGGCGTCACCCACACGCCCATCAGCCTGCTGCACGTGACCCTGCAGCCCGGCGCCCAGCTGCACCTGCCCTGGCGCAGCGACTTCAACGCGCTGGTCTACGTGCTGGGCGGCTCCGGCACGGTCGGCCCGGACCACCGTCCGGTCAGGACCGGGCAGCTCACGGTGTTCGGCGCGGGTGACGCGCTGACCGTGGACGCCGCGCGGACCCAGGAGGGGCCCGGCCACGAGCTGGACATCCTGGTCCTCGGCGGGCAGCCGATCCGTGAGCCGGTGGCCGCGTACGGGCCGTTCGTGATGAACACCCGGGACGAGCTGGTCCAGGCGTTCGAGGACTTCCAGGCGGGCCGGCTGGGCAGTATCCCGGCCCAGCGCGGCGAGGTCCCGGCCGAGCCGCACCCCGGGCACGACGTCCTGTAACTTGCCGGGCCCGCCCACGGTCTCGAACCCGCGGAAGTGGCCGTTGAGCACCTCGCCGGCCTTGGCCATCAGCTCGGCCTCGGAGAATGGCTTTTCCACCAGCATCACGTTGGCGTCGAGCCTGCCCTGGGAGGCCAGGACGGGCTGCGCGTAGCCGGACATGAACAGCACTTCGATCCCGGGCTTGATCACCCGCATTCTTTTCGCCACCTCCTTGCCCAGCATCAGCGGCATGACGACGTCGGTGACGAGCAGATGGATCTCGCCTGGATGGTTGCTGGCCACGTCCAGGGCCTCCGGGCCGTTGGCGGCGGTGATCACCTTGTAGCCGTTACGGGCGAAGATCCGTTTCGTCACCTCACGCAGGGCCACCTCGTCCTCCACGACCAGGACCGTCTCCCCTCGTGGCGACCGCTGGTAGGGCACCGGCTCGGCCTTCGGGAGCTGCTACCTCGGTGGTGACCGGCAGCGTGATGGTGAAGGTCGTGCCCGTGCCCGGCTCGGAGTAGATCCGGACGCTCCCGCCGGCCTGGGCGATGATCCCGTAGACGGTGGCCAGGCCCAGGCCAGTCCCTGCCCCTTCCCCTTTGGTCGTGAAGAACGGCTCGAAGGCATGCTCGACGACCTCGGCGGCCATGCCGGTACCGCTGTCGCTGACCCGCAGCCGCACGTTCCTCCCGTGCCGGGCCTTCGAGCCCCCGGCGATGGTGTCGGCGTCCACGGTGATGTTGCCGGTATCGATCATCAGCGTCCCGCCGCCAGGCATCGCGTCCCGGGCGTTCACCGCCAGATTCACCAGCACCTGCTCCAGCTGGCCCGGGTCGGCCAGGACCGGCCATAGATCAGCGCCGAGCGAGGTCAGCAGCTCGACATGCTCGCCGAGGGTCCGCCGCAGCATTTCCTCGACCGCGGTAATGACCTCGTCGATATCCAGGACCTGCGGCCGTATCACTTCCCGGCGGGCGAAGGCGAGCAGCTGGCGGGTGAGCCGGGCCGCCCGTTCGGCGGCCAGCTTGACCTGCTCCAGGTCGCCGAGGGCCGCGTCCCGGCCCTCGGCCCAGTCCGATCCGTTCGCGGCGGTCAGGGTCTCGGAAACGAACGTGGTGTAGTTGAGGATCACGGCGAGCAGGTTGTTGAAGTCGTGGGCCACCCCGCCGGCCAGCTGGCCCAGGTTTTCCAGTCGCTGGGCCTGCTGCAGCTGCGCCTGCATGCGCTCTTTCCGGCTCAGGGCCTCCTGCCGCTCGCGCCGCACGATAAACCGTTCCTGGGCGTCCCGGCGCTCCTCACCGGCTTCCACGTCCAGCAGTTCCTGGGCGTCCCGCGCGTCCCGGCGCTCCTCACCGGTCTCCACGTCAAGCTGTTCCTGCGCGTCGCGCGCGTCCCGGCGGTCTTCACCGGCCTGCACATCGACCTGCTCCTGGGCGTCGCGCGCGTCCCGGCGCTCCTCACCGGCCCGCACATCGAACTGCTGCTCCGCGTGCCTGCGCTCTTTGCGGCCCAGAGCCTCCCAGCGCTCGCGCTGCACCGTGAACCGCTCGTAGGCGTCCCGCGCGTCCCGGCGCTCCTCACCGGTCTCCACGTCCAGCAGTTCCTGCGCGTCCCGCGCGTCCCGGCGCTCCTCACGGTCTCCACGTCCAGCAGTTCCTGCGCGTCGCGCGCGTCCCGGCGGTCCTCACCGGCCTGCACATCGACCTGCTCCTGGGCGTCCCGCGCGTCCCGGCGCTCCTCACCGGCTTCCACGTCAAGCAGTTCCTGGGCATCCCGCGCGTCCTGGCGATCCTCACCGGCCTGCTTACCGATGTCTGGCCCGGCCCGCTCGTCAGGACCCGGCTGGCCAGGCTCGGTCATGTGAACCATCCCCGTCCGCCTTCGAGCGCCTAGGCACGGGAGCTCTGACCAGCCTGGACCGTGAGGTGCCCGATGAACTACACGTCAAGTTACTAATTGTTTCCTTAACCTTACCCTCAGTTATATTACTTGCGGACAATATCGATCCCTCCGCGTAGGCAAGGCGCACGATGTCCTGCTCTGACGGGTATCCGCGGATGAAAGTTTCCTGATCACCGGAGAGCTTCCCCGGTGCCGCGGCCCGCCGGGACGGTGCCTCCCGGGAGCCCCGCGCTGACCGTTCCCGGACCGGTAACTCCTGGTCGCAGCCCTGTTTCGCGGCCCAGTCAGCCCGGGCAGCCCGGCACGGCTAGCCCGCCGCCCCGGCGCGGGCCCGGTCACCGGGCCCGCCTCCGGTCCCGGTGCCTGTACCCGGCCTGCGGGACGTGCCTATGTTCACCGCAGAGCGGCCGGCCCGGACTGGTCCGGCCTGGCCTGCTTCTTGGCCCAGGGCCTGGACTGCCATGAGGAGGATCCCCGCATGAGACCAACGTTGCGCATCAGAGCTGGGTATGTGCGGTTGGCCGGGTTTTTCCGGCTGCGCAGGGTACTCGCCGCCTTAGCCGTGCTCGGGCTGGGCGGCGCCGGCCTGGCCGCGGCCGCCGCCACCCCGGCCAGTGCCGCCACGTCCTGCCAGGTCGCCTACTCGGCGAACTCCTGGAGCACCGGCTTCACGGCGTCGATCACGATCACCAACGAGGGCTCGGCCCTCACCTCGTGGACCCTGGCCTACACCTACAGCGGGAACCAGCAGCTCGCCCAGGGCTGGTCGGGAAACTGGTCCCAGTCGGGCGAGACCGTCACCGTGACCAACGCCAGCTGGAACGGGTCGCTGGCCACCGGCGCCTCGACCTCGATCGGGGCCAACTTCAGCTACAGCGGGACCAACACCGCGCCGGCGGCGTTCACCATCAACGGCACCGCCTGCAACGGCGCGGGCGGGTCACCGTCGCCCAGCCCGTCCACCACGCCGACCTCCTCACCGACCCCGACCGGCACGCCCACCCCGACCGGCACGCCCACCCCGTCGCCGTCACCGACTTCGACGGGCGGTGGCTCCTGCGGGTCCGGCGTCAACCTGCTCGCCAACCCGGGCTCGTTCTCCGTGGCCCAGGGCACCAGCGAGGTGTTCGGCGTCTCGCTGTCCGCCGCCCCGGCGGCCGGCATCACGGTCAGCGTGGCCGCTGCGGGCAACACCGGCCTGTCCGTGTCGGCCGGCAGTTCGGTCACGCTGACGTCCAGCAACTGGAACCTGCCGCAGCCGGTCACGGTGGCGGCGAACTCGTCCGGCACCGGCGCGGCCACGTTCACGGTCAGCGCGCCGGGCTGCACGTCGGTCACCGTGACCGGAACCGAGACCGCGGCCGGCTCCACCACCGCACCGTCGCACGTGGTCAACCCGTTCACCGGCTCCACCTGGTACGTCAACCCCAACTACACCTCGGAAGTGGCCACGTCGTCCGCCGGGGCCAGCGGCACCCTGGCCGCGCAGATGACGCTGGTCGGCCAGCAGTCCACCGGCGTCTGGCTGGACCACATCGGCGCGATCTACGGTGGCACCGCCAACAGCAACCGGATGAGCCTGCAGCAGCAGCTGGCCACGGCGGTCACCGACGAGTCGGGCAGTACGCCGATCATCGTCCCGCTGGTGATCTACGACCTGCCGAACCGGGATTGCGCGGCCCTCGCCTCCAACGGGGAGCTGACCGTGGCCAACAACGGGCTGCAGTACTACGAGCAGGACTACATCGACCCGATCGCCCGGATCCTGACCGACTACGAGCACACCGGCATCCGGGTGGCCGCGATCATCGAGCCTGACTCGCTGCCCAACCTGATCACCAACCTGGGCGACGCGAACTGCGCCCAGGCCAACTCCAGCGGGGCTTACGTCAGCGGCGTCCAGTACGCGCTGAACGCGCTGCACGCGATCCCGAACGTGTACAACTACATCGACATCGCGCACTCCGCGTGGCTGGGCTGGCCCAGCAACATGGGCCCGGCGGTGAGCCTGTACAAGTCGGTGGCCTCGGGCACCACGGCCGGCGTGGCCAGCGTGGACGGGTTCATCAGCAACACCGCCAACTACACGCCCACCAGCGAGCCCTTCATGACCGCGACCGAGTCGGTGGACGGCAACCCGGTGGACTCGGTCCCCTACTACTCCTACGACCCCTACATCGACGAGCTCAGCTACGACGAGCAGATGTACTCGCAGCTGGTCAGCGCCGGGTTCAGCAGCAATATCGGGATGCTGATCGACACCTCGCGCAACGGCTGGGGCGGCCCGAACCGGCCCACCGCCGCGTGCTCCACGAGCACGTGCACCACGACCGCTTCGTTCGTGAACGCGTCCAAGGTCGACCAGCGGCCGTTCCGCGGTGACTGGTGCAACCAGAACAACGCGGGCCTGGGCGCTTTCCCGCAGGCCAACCCGAACTCGTCGTTCACGCACCTGTACGCGTACGTGTGGATCAAGCCGCCGGGTGAGTCCGACGGCGACTACCCCAGCGGCACGCATACGCACGGTGACCCGCACTGTGACCCGAGCGGCACCAACACCGACGGGAGCGGCAACGTCTACTCCACCAACTCGATACCGGGCTATGACATCGCGGCCGGCCAGTGGTTCCCGGCCGAGTTCCAGATGCTCGTGCAGAACGCCAACCCCGCCGTCCCGTAACTGACGAGGCAGTCCAGCGCCGCCGTCCCGGACCCGGGTCACCGGGCCCGGGACGGCGGCCGCCGGGAGATGCGCTGATCAGCTGACCGGCGCGGCCTTCCCGTTGACCGCGCTGGCTCCGCCCTGCTCCGCCGCGGCCGGTGTCATCGCCACCGCGCGGGGTGCCCAGACCATCTCTGGTTCCCCGCGGCGTTCCGGCACCCCGACGATGGCGGCCAGATCCGACCCGTCGATGGTCTCCCGTTCGAGCAGGAGATCGACTACCCGGCGCAGGGAGTCCAGGTTCTTGCGCAGCAGCGTGGTCGCCCGGATCTCAGCCTCCCGGAGCAGCTGGGCCACTTCGCGGTCTATCGACCGCTGCGTCTCCTCGGCATAGGGACGGCCGGCGAACGGGTTGTCCTTGCTCGGCCCTTCCGGGCCGTAGCCGATGGGCCCCATCTCGGTCGAGAAGCCCCATTCCCGCACCATGCGGGTGGCCAGGTCGGTGGCACCGGCCAGGTCATTCGCGGCCCCGGTCGACGGCTCCCCCAGGACGACGATCTCCGCGGACCGGCCGCCGAGCCGTACCGCGAGCATGTCGGTGAGGTAGCTCTGCCGGTACAGGTGGCGTTCGGCCTCCGGCAGCTGCTCGGTCACCCCGAGCGCCGCGCCGCGGGGGAGGATGGTGACCTTCGCCACCGGGTCGGTGTTCTCCGACAGGACGGCGACGAGCGCGTGACCGGCCTCGTGGACGGCAACCGAGCGCTTTTCCTCGGGCAGCAGCACGTTGGACCCGTCACGCCGGCCGATCAGCAGGCGGTCCCGCGCGGCGGAAAAGTCTTCGGCGGACAGGACATCGCGCCGGTCCCGTACGGCGTTGATGGCCGCCTCGTTCACGAGGTTGGCGAGATCAGCGCCCGCGAACCCCGGCGTCCCCCGGGACACCGTGTCCAGATCCACATCAGGCCCGAGCTTCTTGCCCCGCCCGTGGATGGCCAGGATCGCCGCCCGCTCCTTCTGGTTGGGCAGGGGAATGTCCACCGTCCGGTCGAAGCGGCCGGGCCGCAGCAGCGCGGCATCGAGGATCTCGGCCCGGTTGGTCGCACCCATGACCACCACGCTGGCACCGGGCTCGAACCCGTCCATGTCAGACAGCAGCTGGTTGAGGGTCTGCTCACGCTCGTCGTTCGAGCCGAACCCGCCGGGACCCCGGCGGCCCCCGATGGCGTCGATCTCATCGATGAAGATGATCGAGGGCGCGTGCTTGCGCGCGTCGTTGAACAGATCCCGCACTCGTGAGGCGCCGACCCCGACGAACATCTCGACGAAGCTCGATCCGCTGAGGGCGAAGAACGGGACACCCGCCTCTCCGGCGACCGCCTTGGCCATGAGCGTCTTCCCGGTCCCGGGCGGCCCGACCATGAGCACGCCCCTGGGACCGACCGCGCCCGCCTGCGCGTAGCGCTGGGGGTGTTTCAGGTAGTCGAACGACCTCCATGACCTCGGCCTTGGAGCCTTCGTAACCGGCAATATCCGCGAAACGGGTGGACGGCCTCTCCTCGTCGTAGAGCTTGGCCTTCGACCGGCCAAAGCTCATGATCCCGCCCATTTGCTTACGGCCGCGGCGGGCGAACCAGATGAAGACACCGACCAGGAGGAGCAGCGGCCACAGCGAAAACAGCAGGGTCGCCACCGAGTATGAACTCGAGCTGGTGCCCGTGACCTGGACCTTATGCTTCAGGAGGAGAGGAGAAAGGGCGTTATTGCTCAGCGCGGTGGGGATCTGGGAGGTGTAGGCAACCCCGTTATCAAGCTTCCCGGTCACCACCCCGGTCGAGCTGATCGTCGCCGTCGCGACCTTGTTGGCCGTTACTTCGCTGACGAAGCCGCTGTAGTTGAAGTCCCGGGTCGTGGAGCTCTTGAAACCCGGGTGGAAGAGGAAGATGGTCCCGAGCACAAGCCCGCCCAGGATGAGCCAGATCGGCCAGCGCGGAGTCGGTTTCGGCGTGGGGGTGGGCGTGGACGGCCGCTTATTCAGCTTATTTATCCTGTTCGGTGGACCCGGCCGGGTCGGAGTCGAGTCATGCACGGTACTGAGCCTCTGGCGAGCAGCCCGGGAAAATTTGGGAAAAATTGGATCCATGCCAGCCTCGGCTCTAAAAATTCGCAAAAGTGACCGCCGAGGTCCGGGGCAGCCAGCAAACATCGTCACGCGCTTGCGTGGAAGGAAGACATTTCTGAACGATCACCAGGCGGGGAAACATCCAGAACTGCCGCATGCACGGCGATGACCGGCGGACCTGAGCATTGGCCCGTGCAGTGCGACCGCCTTCGCATGTTTCCTGCTTCAACTAAAGCGTACGGCGTCCTTCAGATATTTCCGGGGCGGCCGCCGGGCCCGGGCTAGCGGGTCCTCGACGGCACGGGAACCGATGGCGAGCCGGAAGGCGTCGGCGGGCCGGCCGCCGACGGTGAGGTAGCGGTCGGTACCGGGCGGGGCGTGCTCGTCGCCGGCCGGCTGGCCTGCGGGGTGGCCTGCGCGGTCGCGGGGACGGGCCGGGTGGCGGGCGGCGCCGGAGCCGGGTCGCCGCCGCCGGCCACACCCACGACGACGCCGGCCGTGATGACTCCCGCCACCGCCACCGTGGCCACCGCGCCACTCAGGATCCGCCGGTGCCGCCGCCGGTCACCGCGGCGGATGACCTCGGACGGCGGCAGCGGCCGGGCCTGCTCCGCACCCTCATCGGCGAGCCGGTGCAGCTCGTCGCCGAGCTCAGACATCGCTGTCCCCCTGTCCACCGCGGGCGGCTCCCCCGCCCGGGCGAGGCCCGACCGACTCACGCAGGTACGGCGCGAGCGCGGTGCGCCCCCGGGCCAGCCGGGCCTTCACCGTGCCGTCCGGCACGCCGGTCTCGGCGGCGATCTGGGCCACGCTCAGGTCACACACGTAGTACAGGACGAGCGCGCGGCGCTGCTCGCCGGGCACCCTGCGCAGGGCGTCGATGAACGCCACCCGGTCCGGTGTCGGCCCCGGGGCGACCTGCGGCGCGGGGTGGGAGCGGAGCAGGAGCCTGCCCCGCCGGGCCCGGTGCCAGCGGGACACCGCGATGCGCCAGGCGGTCGCCCGGACCCACGCCTCGGGTGCCCCGTCCCGGTCCAGCCGCCCCCGGTGCGACCAGGCCCGCACGAAGGCTTCCTGCACCACGTCCTGGGCCTCGGCCCGGTCCCCGGTCATCGCGTAGAGGTGGCCGACCAGCCGGCGGAACGACGCCGCGTAGAAATCCGAGAACTCCTCGGGGCTCAACGAGCCTCCCTGGTCGCCTGTCCGGGGGCAGGGCCCGGCCGGATCACGTCCGCTCACCATAGGGCAGTTCCGGCCGGGCCGGCCGGCTCGCCGGGGTCGCATATCTCACCCGGTGGTCATGCAACCGGACAGGCCGCCCGCAGGTACCTACGGCGACCGCTGGCCATCCCGGCCGGCCTGAACTGGAGGTCAGCATGAGGACACCTGGCACGCGCACGATGGCCTGGCTGGGACTGCCCGCCGCCGCCCTGCTGGCCGGGGGGGTCGGGCTGGCCGTGGCGTCCGCGAGCCCCAGCCACCCGCCCGCGGCCCGGCTCGACTCTGCCTCCGCACAGTCCGCAGGCAGGCACTCCGCAGGCGCCCACCAGACGGCAGGCGGCCCGGGCTGCGCGACGCCGACCCCCGTCCCGACCAGGGCGGCCACGCCGGCCCCGGTCCCGACCAGGGCGACCACGCCGGTCCCGGTCCCTAGCGGGGCAATGACGCCTGCCCCGGCCGGGCCCTCGCCCACACCAACCGCGCGCCAGCCATCTCCGTCCCCCTCCCCGACCTGGCCGGACTGCACGCCCACCCCGGTCCCGTCGAGGGTCAGCAGCCCGGTACCCGTGCCCTCCAGGACCGGAGCCCGCACCCCCGCCCCGGTCCCGACGAGGGTCAGCACCCCGGTGCCCGTGCCGTCCGCCACGCGCACCCCGGTAGCCGTGCCGTCTGGAAAGAGCACTCCGGTGCCGGTGCCAACGAGGAAGAGGACGCCGAGGCCCGTGCCCTCGGCCGTGTCCACCCGGACGCCGGTGCCAGGCAGCTGACCGGAGGATTCACCAGCCGGGTGTTGTTGCTCGCAGATGCCCGGGACGCGGCGGGAGCGAGCACTCTGGCCTGGCCGGCCCCGGGGCGCCGGTCAGGCCAGACGCTTGACGTATCCCCGGTGGTCCCTGCCCTCTAGTCCCCGTCGTCCGGGGGCACCGCCACCACGAACGTCCCCTCGGCCGTGCACGGTCTCGATCAGGCCCCGTTCGCGCAGCAGCGCGGTAGCCCGGCGAATCGTGTCGTAAGCCACGCCGTACTCCCGGGCCAGGTCCCGTTCGGCCGACAGCCGGGACCCGAGGGCCAGGTCGCCTGAGCGGATCCGGCGCGTACGTGATCAGCCACCTGAACGTAGACAAGCCTGGGCCCCGTCGGGTCGATAACCGGCTGATCACCCACATGACGATCAAGCTAATGCACCGCCGACCTGGGCATTCGTTGGCAGAGCTTGGCATACCGCTCTGCCTGGCTTATACGCGGTAGAGTCGCGCATGACAGAGGAGCCAGGCCGGGGTGGCTTAGGACCGGCGCACAGCAGCGAGACAGTCGGCGACCGCGGGGGCGACGGGGCCACCAGCGACCGTCCGACCGTCGGCACTGGCGCCGGAGTCGGGGCCGTCGGCGACCGCGGGACCGCCGGGACCGGCGGTCGGGGTCGGCGGGCCACCGGCGACTGCGGGACCGCCGGCACCGGCGTCGGGGGCGGCGTCAGCCACCGCGGGACCGTCAGCGTCGGCGGGACACTCGGGGATAGGGGCGAGGACGAACGCACCCAGCTCCGGGCCGTGATGCGGGACTTCGGGCCCGCGTGGGAGATCGAGCGGGTTCCCCCGGGGGCGGCCTGGGTGGCGGTCACCCGGCGCGGCTCCTGGGTCCACGTCATCGCCGCCCACGACCTGGACACCTTACGCACCAAGATCGAGGCCGCCGAGCTCGAGGAAACCGGGCGCGCATCATCCCCATCACCCACCTCACCGCCGCGACCGGTGTCGTGATCAATCGATTGGTGACGCCCCTCTGCCTGAACCCCTCCATCTGGGAGTGAATCTCACCCCGCGGATGGAGTGGTAACAAGGATCTCTGACTGGACGTCCCGACCCGGTCCGGCGGAATTGCGCCGCGCGGGTTTCGGGCTGACGTCTGCCCGCCCACTTACCCGGATGAGCCGAACGGGATCGGAACCTTGATGACCTGGGCGCTGGCCCAGGCATGGGTGCCTCGCACGGCCTGCCAGATGGTGAGCTGGGTGCGGTGAACGGCCAGGGCATCCCATCCGCCTGAGGGAGCCCACGCGAGCGTCGCGGTGCCTGGCGGCAGTACCGGCAGCTGCCGCCACGGTCCCGGGGCGGTGGTGATGGCCGCTGCGCGCCGGTGGCTCAGGGTGATGGCGAGGCTGCTGCCGGGCCCGGACGATGCGGAGGTCAGGGTGGCGCCGTTCAGCGGCAGCGGCGGCGACAGTGTCCAGTGCGCGCCGCCGTTGGCAGACCAGCCAGCTAGGAGGCGTTCCGCGCGCCCGGTTCCTGCGCCAAGCAGCGCCGTGGTGGTGTGTCCGGTGGTGGTGAGCCTGAGGACGGTGATGGCCTGGTGGGCGTAGGCGGCGGGTAGCGCGGGTCCGGTGAGCTGCCACGTCCGGCCGGTCCGGGAGAAGATCCCGGCGGTTCCGGGATGGCTGCAGCCCGCGCCCAGCATGGGCTGCCCGGATGGGCTGAACGCGGCCGCGGTGACCCTGTCCAGCTGGCACCGACTTCCGGCCGGCGACATGGCGAGCGCCTGGCGCGTGACCAGCCGGGTCCAGCGTGTCCCGCCTGTTCCGGAGATGTCGGTGGTGCCGTTGGTGAGCAGCGCCAGCAGGCGTCCGCTGGCCGGGTCAGCGGCCAGGGCGCCGGGGACATCAGCCAGCCCGGCATCGAGCAGGCCAGGTGACCAGGCTTTCCCGTTGTCCTTGGTGGTGGCGAGCGGGGAGTAGGCCAGGTCCTGGCTGGGCCGGAACCCGGCCAGCACCGACCCGGAGGCCAGGCCGGTCAGGACCAGGCCGCCGTTGCTGGCCACCCCGGGCGGAGTCGCCAGCCGCCAGGTGCTGGCACCGGCGGGGCGGACGAACAGCTGCCAGAAGTTGTTGTGGCTGGCGGCCGAGCCACCCATCACCGCAACCGCCCATGTCCCGGTGGCCGTGGCCAGCGAGGTGGCCAGGGACGGCGGCGTGGCTGGGCGGGCCGGGGCGGCGGCCGGGCTGACCGCGCTGCCGCACCCGGCCGCCAGCATCGTCGCGGCCAGCACCAGGGAGGCAAGGAGGGCAGGGCGGTTCATGAGGGCCTCAGGGCGGTGCGGGCGGCGTTGGCGAGCAGGACAGCGAACGAGGACTTGGTGGCGGTGGTGCCGGGCCCCGGATCGGTGTTCAGTTCCGCGCGGACCTGCCCGGCCTGGTCGATGACGTAGGCGATGTCGGGGTGGCTGATCATGGAGCCGGCGGGCACGATCTGCGCGGCGATCCCGTAGTTCTTCCACACCTGCTGGAGCTGCGGCACGCTGCCGGTCAGGTACAGCCAGTCAGGTACCTGGGTCGAGACGTTCCTGGCGGTCGAACGCCTGGGTGTAGGCGATCTGGTGGTAGACGGGGTTGGCGACGACCGCGACCAGTTCCACGTGGCGTGCGCTGGCGCCGAGGAGCTGGCCGGCGGCGCGGAACTCCTGGGCGATCAGCGGGCAGTCGCTGGTGCAGACCGGGTCCAGGAAGGTGAGCAGCACCACTTTGCCGTGCAGGCTGGCCAGGCTCACCGTGCGGCCGTGCTGGTCGGTGAGCTGGAAGCCCTTGGCCGGGAAGTTCAGCGGTGCGGTTGACCCGGCGATGGCCTCGGCCAGGATCGGGTCGGCGGTCGAGCTGGCCTGGGCGGCGGCCATCGGGGCGGCGCCGAGGATGATCAGGCCGAGCGCGCCCACGGCCGCCACCGACTGGATGCTCGCGGTGCCCACGGACCGGCGCAGGGCGGCGGGCCGGAACCGCTCCCGCCAGCCTGCCGCGGCTGGCAGGGTGGCGCGGCGTGGCGGCGGCTCCGTCGTGACCGGCTCCGTCGTGACCGGTTCGGTGGCGGCCGCAGGCTCCGAGGTGAGCGCGAGATAGCCTCCCACCGCCAGCAGGGTGAACGGGAGCATGCTGTTGGGGTCGGTGCCGAGGCCACCGAAGAACCCGAAGTCCTCGATCAGCACCCAGTCCGCCAGGCAGAGCACCGCGAACACGATGACCGCCGGGCGGACCACCCGCCGCCGACCGGTCAGGAACGCCACCCCGATCAGCCCGAGCGCCACCACGACGAACAGGTTGACCCCGAAGCCGTGCGCCTCATCGAAGACGGTGAACGCGTTGACCCAGGCCGCGAGGAACCCTGGCTGCGGGGTCTGGGCCATGGCAGCTGGTCATGCCGGCCAGGGTGCCGGGCTGGCCGTGCGAGGTCCCCTGCCAGAACCCGCGCCCGGGCCACGCCTGCAGCACGGCCATCCCGACCAGGAACAGCCCTAGGCCGGCGAGGACCGCGCGGCCGAGCCGGGGACTGCGCCAGGCACGCTCGGGCAGCGCGATCAGCCCGCCCGCCACCATGTAGATGAGCACCGCGCCCGGGGCGCCGAACAGCCAGGTCAGCCCCGGGGCGAAGATCCCGCCGAACGATTCGCCGAAGGCCCACACCACGAAGCCCCAGCCCACGCTGACCAGGCCGGCGAGGCGGGACAGCGGGCCGCGGGGGGCGGCGAGCAGCCAGATCCCGATCCCGACCTGGATCCAGACCGCCGACGCCCCGGCCTGCATCGGGTGATACGACCAGTTCGTCCCAGCCCAGTTCACCACCTGCTGCACCCAATGCGGTGAACTCGCCGCCGTGGGCTCGATGACCTGCGAGGGCAGGCCGATCGCCATCTTCGGCTGGGCCTGCAGGATCCCGTCGAAGACCCATATCAGGCCGAACCCGATCCGCAGCAGCTGCCGCCAGGAAGGCTCGGCAGCAGCAGGGGCGGACAGGTTACCGGCCCCCGCTGCGGCGCCGGCCTGGGCCGCGGGCAGCCACGCCCGGACCGTGATCCAGGCGAACCCGAGCAGGGCGAAGATCAGCAGCGCGATGATTCCCTGGTGCAACAGCGCGGTCTTGAACGCCGCGACCACGGTCGGATCGTTGACGTTGATCCCCGAGTTCATCCCAGACATCAGACTGCCTGCTCCTGTGATCCGGTCTTTCGGCTGTCGTCGGCGGGCCCGCTGGGCTCCGTGGCACCGGCATCCTGCCCTCTAGCACGATGGGGACGGGACCAGTCCGGGCGGTTAGTGGTGGGGGCGCCGAAGTTGCGCAGCCGGACGCTGTTGGCCACCACGAACGCGGAGGAGAACGCCATCGCGGCCCCGGCGATCAGCGGGTTGAGGAACCCGGCGGCGGCCAGCGGGATCGCCGCGAGGTTGTAGCCGAACGCCCAGGCCAGGTTGCCCCGGATCACCGCCAGCGTGCCGCGGGCCAGGCCGATCGCGTCGGGCACCGCGCCGAGGTCGTCGCGCAGCACGATCAGGTCCGCGGCGCTGATCGCCACATCGGTGCCCGAGCCCAGGGCCATCCCCAGGTCCGCGGCGGCCAGGGCGGGCCCGTCGTTGACCCCGTCCCCGACCATGGCCACCCGCCTGCCCCGAGCCTGCAGATCCCTGATCACGGCCACCTTGTGATCGGGCAGCGCCCCGGCGATCACCTCGTCGGTGCCCGCCTGGGCGGCCACCGCCTCAGCGGTGGCCTGGCCATCACCGGTCAGCAACACGGTGCGCAGGCCCAGCCTCCGCAGCTCAGCGACGGCGGCGGCGGCGGACGGCTTGACCGTGTCGGCGACGCTGAACCCGCCGCGCACCTGCCCGTCCCACCCGGCCAGCACGACCGTGCACCCGGCCTGCTCCTGCTGGCGGCACTGACCGGCCAGGTCTTCGGGGACGTCCATGCCCAGGTGGGCGACCAGGTCCGCGCGGCCGATGATCACATCATGGCCATCGACGGACACCGCGGGCACCGAGGCCGGGCATGGACAGGAACCTTTCCGCCTGCGGCAGCGACCCCAGCTCCGCCTGGGCTGCGGCGCTGATCGCCCCGGCCACGGGTGCTCCGACGCCTGCTCCACCGCCCCGGCCAGCGCAGCAGGCCTCGCGGCTCCGGCCGTCCGCCGCTCAGGACGCCGGTCACGGCCATCACCCCGGTGGTGACCGTCCCGGTCTTGTCCAGCACCACGGTGTCCACCGCGCGGGAGGACTCCAGCGCCTGATATCTGGTGATGAAGATGCCCAGCTGCGCACCGCGCCCGCACGCCACCATCAGCGCGGCCGGGGTCGCCAGCCCGAGTGCGCACGGGCACGCGATGATCAGCACGGCCAGCGCGGCGCTGAACGCCCGCTCCGCTGGGCGCCCGCCAGCAGCCAGCCGGCCAGCGTCAGGCCCGACGCGACGAGGACCGCAGGCACGAAGATGCCGCAGATACGGTCGGCGAGCCGCTGGATCGCGGCCTTCTGCGACTGGGCCTGCTCGACCAGGGCGACCAGGTGCGCGAGCTGGGTGTCGCGGCCCACTTTCTCCGCGCGGACCACCAGCCGCCCGGCCACCACCACCGTGCCCGCGGCAACCATGTCGCCCTCGGTGACGTCGGCCGGGACCGATTCCCCGGTCATCATGCTCCGGTCCACCGCGGACTGGCCGAACTCCACCTCCCCCGTCGGCGGCGATGCGCTCCCCCGGGCGCACCACGAACCGCTGCCCCGCGCGCAGGTCGGTGACCGGGACGCGATGCTCGGTGCCGTCGAGCTCCAGCACGCACGCATCCCTGGCGCCCGCGGCAGCCAGCTCGCGCATCGCGTCCCCGGCGTCGCGCCGTGCCTTGGCCTCATACAGCCGACCGGCCAGCAGGAACGTCGTCACCGACGCGGCGACCTCTAGGTAGATGCCGCCACCGGATGCGTGCAGCAGCAGGTAGGAAAAGCTCAGCCCGCCCTGGCCGTGGTCCAGGGCGAACATCGCGTACACCGACCAGCCGCACGCCGCGGTGATGCCCAGCGACACCAGGGTGTCCATCGAGACCGAGCCGTGCCGGGCGTTCCGCAGCGCTGCGGCGTGGAACGGCCACGCCGACCACACCACCACCGGCGCCGCCACCGCGATCAGGACCCACTGCCAGCCCGGGAACCGCGACCACGGGAACAGCGACAGCAGCACCGACAGGTCAGTCAGCGGGACGAACAGCACCAGCGCCACGATCAGCCGCAGGCGCAGGTAGGCAACCATGTCCGCGTCGCCACCACGTCCGGCTGGCTCCTGCGGGCCGTCAGCGGACGCCCCGCCCGCGCCGCGATCGAGGATCTCGGCGCGGTAACCGGCCTGCTCGACCGCGTCGATGAGCTGCTGCACCGCCACGTCCGCGGGTGCCGTGACAATGGCGGCCTCGGTCGCGAAATTAACGGTGGCCACGACACCGTCAATAGTGTTGAGCTTCTTCTCGACCCGGGCCGCGCACGACGCGCAGGTCATCCCCTGGACCGACAACTTCATCTCCTGGGGCGCGGATGACGCCTCACCAGTCACTGCCGTCGATGACACCGAAGTAATCCTGTCCTCCAGCAAGAACGTGGCTCATCATTCCGCAGGGCCCCGCTGGGGACCGCACTGTCCGCACGCACGGCGCCTGACCTGCCCGCTAGCTCCAGGACACACGATCACCCGCAGCCGTGCCCGGAATCTACACCCGCCAAAGCCAGCCACAACGCTAAGGGCCCAACTTGTAATATCTTTACTTCCGATAAATACCCCACCAGGGTTCCGCAGATACCACCCGGGGGTTT
>CAVQNH010000037.1:0-42773 GCA_963713815.1 uncultured Actinomycetes bacterium | reverse complement strand
CGAGGGACTGCAGGTGAGCCTCGACTCCTGCGCCGTAGGCGGTCGGCGTGCCGGTGTAGTCGGTGATCAGGCCGGGGCCGGAGGAGCACGCGAAGTCCGCGTTCCAGGCCCAGGCCAGGTAGCTGGTGCCCTGCGAGTCCAGCCAGCGTCATCAGCGGGTCCACGTAGCTGTCCGCGCAGTCGTTCTCGCCGATCTCCCCGGCCACGACCGGGACCGCGGCGATCACCGGCGCGACCTGGCTGGTCCAGCAGGACTGGGAGGAGCAGGTGTTGAAGTTGTAGGAGTGCCACGACGCGACCAGGTTGTGGTCCGGATCGGTCGGCTCGTAGGCCAGCCACGAGGTCAGGTCGTTGGAGTACTCCTCGCCGCCGAGCATGAGCACGTTGGCCGCGCCGGTGGAGCGGACCGCGTTGACCATGCGTCTGCATGCCGGCCACCTGGTAGGAGATGCCGGGCAGGTGCCGCCGGACAGCCAGCACTGCCAGCCGGTGGTCGTGCTGCCGGTGGCCCGGGACGCGTAGGGCTCGTTGAACAGGTCGAAGATGACCGCGTTGTTGCCCTTGAACGTGCTGCGCCACCGACGTCCAGAACGGGATCGCCTGGGCCGCGTCGGGCATCGGCTTCTGGCAGGTCGCCTCGGCCGACGAGCAGCCGGCGGAGTTCCCGGTGTACAGCCCGTCGGTCCAGTGCAGGTCCAGGATGGCCACCATGCCGTTGGCGTTCAGCAGGCTGACGTAGTCCTTGATCGCGCTGACTGTAGTTCGTGCCCGCGTAGGCCGCGTTCACGTAGGACTCGGCGTTCCAGCACGCCTCGTTGAGCGGGACGCGGACCGCGGTGACTCCCCAGTTCTTCATCGCGGTGATGGACGCCTGGTCGTTGGGGCCGTCGAAGATCCCGTTGCCCTGGACGCACGCGTACTCCGTGCCGGAGCGGTCCACGCCGTGCAGCACGACCGTCTGCCCGCTGGCGTTGACCAGCTTGTTGCCGGACACGTGCAGCTGCGGCGCGGGACCGCTGGCCGTGCTGGTCGGGGATGGGGTGGGAGTGGGCGTCGGCGAGGACGAGGGTGAGGTAGTGGGCGTCGGCGTGGGCGTCGGGCCGGTGCCCCCGTTGCAGGCGATGCCGTTGAGGGTGAAGGCGGTGGGAGCGGCGTTGGTGCCGCTGTAGCTGAAGTTGGCGCCGATCTGGGTCGAGGCGCCGGTGCCCAGGCTGCCGTTCCAGCTGGCATTGGTCACCGTGATGGCCTCGCCCGACTGGGACCAGTTGCCCGACCAGCCCTGGCTGACCTTCTGGTTGCCGGAGTAGGAATAGCCCAGGGTCCAGCTGGTGATCGCCGATCCGGTGTTCTGGATCGTGACCGCGGCGGTGAACCCGGTGCCCCAGTCACTGCTGACCGTGTAGCTGACCTGGCACGCGGATGCGGCCTGGGCCACGCCGGGGCTGACCGCCACGGCCGTGCCGGCCGCCAGGCCCGCCACGGCCAGCGCGCAGGCCAGGTACCGGCCTCGTCTCGCCAGGTACCGGCCTCGCCTGACCAGGCTCATGACGTGGAGTTGCACCACACACACCTCCCTGAAGGGCCGGGCCCGCGGCCCGGCGGCGGCGTCGCAATTCCCGGCGCACTTATCAGGATCAGAGATAAATACGCCTCCTGGCGGCTCACGCGGATCGTGACAACAGTCTGCCAGATACCGCCCAGCAGCCGGGCTGGAACATGACACGCCGACCGTAACGGCCGTCATTTAACCGGTCAATTAGCCTGCGGCGGAATGAAAATACCGCCGCTAATTTCATGGCTGAATGCCAGGGCTCTGAACCGCGCAGGGGCAGGTCAGAGCCTCGCAGGGCCCAGAAGTTCAGCGAGAGGATGGCAGCGGGGCCGCGCGAGCTGAAGAAAGGTGCCCTGGTAGCGAGGAGCGGCATCCGGCGAGCGGCCATGAAACTTTCATGTACTTCACAGCACTATTCCCTGCCTTGACGGCCTGCCGCGAGAGGGCAACTCTCATCTTCTGATCGAGGAGGCAGCCAATGTCCGTGGTGAGACAACGCACAAATGAACGCCGAATCCCGGGCCGCGGCCCACTCGGCCCACTCCGCCTCTCGGCCCGCTTGGCCATCTCGGCCCGCTTGGCCATCTCGGCCCGCCTCGGCCCGGCCCTGACCGCGGTCTGCGCGCTGCTGACCGCGTGCGCCGCGCTGGCGGGCTGCACGGCCGGCCCCGGCCAGCCCGCGTTCAAGCCCGGCGGCCCGCCGATCACGCTGCGGATAGGCGTGTACGGCGACCCCGGCTACCAGCGGTCGGGGCTGTACGCCGAGTACGAGCGGCTGCACCCGAACGTCAGGATCGTCCAGACGGGCCGCGCACCGCAGGCCGGCTACTGGCAGGCGCTCCAGGGTGCGCTGAAATCCGGCCGGGGCCTGGACGACATCCAGGCGGTTCCGGTCGCCGACATCGCGGCGGTGACCTCGTCACTGGCCGGCGATTTCGTCCCGCTCAACACGCTGGGCGGGGTGTCCGGCGGCACCAGCGCGTTCGCGGACGACTGGCTGCCCTGGGTGGCGCGGCAGGCGGCGAACCGGGCCGGCACCACCTACGCGCTCGGCGCGGAGATCGGCCCGATCGCGACGTGCTACCGGACCAGCCTGCTCGCCGAGGCCGGCCTGCCGACCCGCCCGGCGGTCCTGGCCCGGGACTGGTCAACCTGGAGCGGCTACCTGAGGTCCGGGCGGCTGTTCCGGTCGCGGATCCCGCACGGTCCGGCCTTCACTGACTCCGCCGCCAGCCTGTACAGCGCCATGGCCGCCCAGGCAACCGAGCAGTACTACAGCCCGGCGGGGCGCCTGGCCGTGCGGGGCAACCCGGCCATCAAGGCGGCCTGGGATACCGCGGTGCAGGCCAGCCGCGGCGGGCTGACCGCGGGACTGGCCCCGCAGACCACGGCGTGGGACCGGGGGGTGGCCCGCAGCGGGTTCGCGACCGTGATGTGCCCGGCGTGGATGCTGCACCAGATCGCGGCCCTGGGCGGCCCGCCCGGCTCGGGCGGCTGGAACGTGACCGCCGCTCCCGGCGGGGCCGGCAACTCCGGCGGCTTCTACCTGGCGCTGCCGAAGGCGGGCCGCCATCAGCAGGCCGCGTTCCAGCTGGCCTCCTTCCTGACCGGCGAACAGGCCGGCGTCCGGCTGTTCCGCGCCGACGGCGACTTCCCGGCCAACTTCGCAGCCGCCACCGCAGTGACCTCGGTGACCAGCGGCTACTTCAGCGAGGCCCGGGTCGGCAGGATCTTCAGCCAGGCCGCGGACCGCACGCCGGATGCCCCCGCCGGCCCGGCCAGCGGCGCCATCGCGGCGATCGTGGACGGCCAGCTGGCACGGGTCGAGTCGGGGCGGCGCAGCGCCGGGTCCGCGTGGCGGGCTGTGCTCCGCCAGGCTTCCGCCGCGGGCGCGGCCACCGCCACGGGCCGCGGGCGCAGCCAGCGCCGCGGGCACGGCGGCGCAGCCAGCGCCGCGGGCGCGGCCAGCGCGGCAGGATCCCAGGCCCCGCAAGGCTGAAAGGTTCAGTAACGCACGGTCACTTCCGCGCCCGGCGCGTCCCGGTGAGGCGGCGCGCCGGGCGCTCCCCGGCCCGTCGCGCCGCGCCCGGAGGCGCCCAGGAGCCGGACGTTCCGGGCTGGTCAGCGACACCGACCCCGGGGCCCGGCCCGTAACTGAGCGGACTTCCGGGAACCCGGCCGGCGCTCCCGCTGACCGCCGCCCCGATCACGCATCGTGCCCGGCCGCTGGGCACCCCGGCGGTCCCTTCCCGGCGCCCAGAGCCGAATCTAGACTCCGGCCCAACCCTGGAAGCGCTTTCCCGCACATCGCGCGGACCCCTGGGCGAGGCACACGGAAGGCGCGGCCCCACCGGCTGCCTGGTCACCCTGCCCGCTGCGGCAGCCCGATCCGCGAGGAGGATGCGGATGCGAAGGTTAGCGCGAAGATCACTGTTCCGCGTGCTGGCCAGCAGCCTGGCCAGTAGTGCGGTGCTGGGCGGGATGCTGGTGAGCGCGGCCAGCGCCTCGGCCGCGGCCAGCCACCCCGTCGCGGCCGCTCACCCAGCGACCGCCGCCGATCCTGCCGCGGCCGCCCGGGCCGCTGCGGCCCTCCAGCCCGCCGCGGCAGCACGACCCGCCGCGGCCCCCCCCTCCAGCCGTCGGCCACCACGGTGTCGTCCTGCCAGGTCACCTACACAGTCAGCAGCGACTGGGGCAGCGGGTTCACCACCGCCATCACAATCCAGAACACCGGGTCGGCGATCACCAGCTGGACCCTGGGCTACTCCTACGCCGGCAACCAGACCCTGTCCCAGGGCTGGAGCGGCACCTGGACCCAGAGCGGCAAGGCCGTCACCGTGACCAGCGCCAGCTGGAACGGCAGCCTGGGCACCGGCGCCTCGGCCCAGATCGGCGCCAACTTCACCTACAGCGGCACCAACGCCGCTCCCACCGCGTTCACGCTCAACGGCACGGCCTGCAACGGCGGCGGCTCCGGCTCACCGAGCCCCTCCCCCTCCACGACCCCCACCTCGTCCCCGACCCCGACCACGACGCCGTCGCCATCACCGAGCCCGAGCCCGACCTCGACCGGAGGCGGCGGCGGACTCCCGGCGCGGCCCCCATGGTGTCCATCACCAGCCCCACCGCCGGGGAGATCTTCAGTCCCGGCTCGGCCATCACGCTGCAGGCCAGCCCGGTCACCGGCTCGGGGCCGGTCACGTCGGTCACCTTCTACCAGAGCACGTCAGCCGCGAACGACACGGAGATCGGGGTGGCCACGGCCAGCCCATGGGCCGTGCAGTGGGCGAACGTCCCGGCGGGCAGCTACTCCATCACCGCGGTGGCCAGCAACGGCACGGAAAGCCTGACCTCCTACCCGATCGCGATCACGGTCGAGTCGCCGGCCGTGGTGGTCAACCCCGGCTCGGTCGCCGTCCAGCAGGGCGCTACCCAGACCTTCGGCGTGGCGCTGTCCGCCCAGCCGTCATCGAGCGTGACGGTCTCCGTGGCCGAGAGCAGCGGCGGCGATCCCGACCTGTCCGTCTCCTCGGGAGCCAGCCTCACCTTCACCACCTCGAACTGGAGCGTGCCGCAGAACGTCACCGTGGCGGCGGGCACCACCGCGGCCGACGGCGGCGGCCAGGGCACGTTCACCGCCTCGGCCTCCGGGTACGCCCCGGGCTCGGCCACGGTCACCGAGGCGCTGCCCGCCGGCTCGCAGTCGAAGTATGACCAGTGGTTCCTCAGCCTGTACGACACGATCATGAACCCGGCCAACGGGTACTTCAGCCCGAAGGGCATCCCGTACCACTCGGTCGAGACGCTCATCGTCGAGGCCCCGGACTACGGCCACGAGACCACGTCCGAGACCTACAGCTATTACCTGTGGCTGACCGCGGACTACGGCGGGGTGACCGGCAACTGGACGCCGTTCAACAACGCCTGGGCCAGCATGCAGCAGTACATGATCCCGAGCGCGGCCCAGCAGCCCGGGCAGAGCACCTATAACCCGGCCAGCCCGGCCGAGTACGGCCCGGACGAGCCGTACCCGAATGACTACCCGGTCGCGCTGAACTCCTCGGTCCCGGTGGGTTCGGACCCGCTGGCCGCCGAGCTGGCGTCCACGTACGGCACGTCCAATATCTACGCGCCCATGTGGATCATGGACACCGACAACCGCTACGGGTTCGGCCAGTGCGAGGACACCACGTCCACGCCGAGCTTCGTGAACAGCTACCAGCGCGGCCCGATGGAGTCGGTCTGGGACACGATCCCGCAGCCCGACTGCGACCTGCTGAAGTTCGGCGGCCCCAACGGCTTCCTGGACCTGTTCAACAACGGCGGCGGCAGCTTCTCCGCCCAGTACAAGTACACCGACGCCCCGGACGCCGACGCGCGGATGATCCAGGCCGCCTACATCGCGGACACGTTCGCCAAGGCCCAGGGCAAGGAGTCGGCGATCTCCGGCACCCTGGCCGACGCGGCCAAGCTCGGCGACTACCTGCGCTACTCCATGTTCGACAAGTACTTCAAGCAGATCACCGCGGCCTGCAGCCAGGACGGCTCGGCTGGCTGCCCGGCGGGCACCAGCAAGGCCAACGAGGACACCTACCTGCTGTCCTGGTACTACGCGTGGGGCGGCTCGTCGGGCGGCGCCTGGTCGTGGCGGATCAGCGGCGAGGCGATCCACCAGGGATACCAGGACCCGGTCACCGCCTACGCGCTGTCCACCGATTCCAGCCTGATCCCGCTGTCGCCGACGGCGAAAGCAGACTGGGCGGCCAGCCTGACCACGCAGCTGAACTTCTTCCAGTGGCTGCAGTCGTCGCAGGGCGCGATCGCCGGCGGGGTCACCAACAACTGGGGCGGCAACTACGGCGACGCGTCGAAGCCGCCCGCGGGTGACACCACCTTCGACGGGATGTACTACACCCCGGACCCGGAGTACGCGAACCCGCCCAGCAACCAGTGGTTCGGGTACCAGACCTGGCCGATGGAACGGCTGGCCGAGTACTACTACGACACCGGCAGCGCGCAGGCCCAGGCGATCCTGGCCAAGTGGGTGTCGTGGGCCGAGTCGGTCGCCACGTTCAACACCAGCACTGGCACGTTCTGCCTGCCCGGCACCATGACCTGGTCCGGGCAGCCGGGCGAGAACTACACCTCCGGCACCACCGCGCCGCCCGCCAACACCAGCCTGTCGGTGTCGGTGTCGGGCTGCTCGCAGGACGTGGGCGTGGCCGCCTCGCTGGCCAAGGTCTATGAGTACTACGCGGCCAAGTCCGGGAGCACCACCGCCGAGACCGCCGCGCAGAACATCATCGACACGATCCACAAGTACTACGCGGACCCGCTCGGTTTCTCCTCGCCGGAGACGAGGACCGACTACAGCAACTTCACCAGCGCCTACAACACGACGAACTACGAGGGCGTCTACATCCCGTCCGGCTGGACCGGGAAGTACCCCGGCGGCATCCCGCTCAGTTCGTCCACGAACACCTTCCTGTCCATCCGCCCCTGGTACATCGGCGACCCGCAGTGGTCCAAGGTCCAGGCTTACCTGAACGGCGGTTCCGCCCCGGTCTTCAACTACCACCGGTTCTGGGCCGAAGTGGATATCGCCACCGCCTTCGAGTCGTTCGCTCAGCTGTTCCCGACGGTGCAGCCCCCGTCCGGCTTCTAGCGGTCCCGCCAATATCGCAGTAGCGAGCTAATAACGGCCGGGCGCGCACGCGGGAATTGCCGCGTGCGCGCCCGCTGGAGGCTGGAAATGATGACGGTGTTACGACGGCTGGCTTGGCCGGCTGTCCTGCTGCTCGCCGCCGTGGCCGTGCCCGGCTGCGGATCCGTTCCCGGCCCGGTCCCCGGAGTGGCCGGCGGGTTCGGCACTGATCCCGTGATTACGATCCCTAACGGAAAACCGTCGCCGGACATGATCGTCAAGACGGTCATCCCGGGGCGCGGGCCGGTGATCGGTCCGGGCGACTATGTGCTCTTCAACGTCCAGGGCAAAGTCTGGGCCGGGGACCGGGAGGTGGTGGACAGTTACACCGACCGGCAGCCCCAGGGCCTCCCGCTGCGGTCCCCGTCGGCCCTCCCGGCCTGGCGGCGGCTGGCCGGGCAGCGGGTCGGCAGCCGGGTCCTGATGGTGGTGCCGCCCCGGGACGGTTTCGGCCGCCGCGGGGACCCGCAGGCCAACGTCATGGGCACCGACACGCTGGTCTTCGTTTTCGATCTGCTGGGCGCGATGCGGGAAAAGGCGCATGCCAGGGGAACCGTGGTGCCGTACCACCCGGGTCCAGACCTGCCCCGGGTGGGCTGGGGCTCCCGCGGCCCGGTGATCACCCCGCCAGCCGCGGTCCGGCCGCCGGCCGCGCTGACCCGGCGGATCCTGGTCCGCGGGCACGGGCCGCCGGTCCGCAAGGGCCAGACCGTCGTGGTCCAGTACACCGGCGTGGTGTGGCGCACCGGCAAGACCTTCGATTCCAGCTGGGCCCGCGGCTTCCCCGAGTCGTTCCTGCTCGGCGCGGGCCAGGTGATCCCCGGCTGGGAACGCGGCCTCGCGGGGGTGCCGGCCGGCAGCCGGGTCCTCCTCGTCCTGCCACCCGGCCTCGGCTACGGGCAGGCCGGGGACCCGCCCGATGTGGACGGGCACGACACCCTGATCTTCGTGGTCGACATCCTGGCCGCGCTGTGACCGCCCGGCCAGCCGGGCCGGGGGCAAGCTCCCAGGTCCGCCCCGGCGCGCAGGCGGAACGGGGAAAATGAAACTTTCACGCGGGCGGCGGGCGGTGGCGGAAACCGGGCTTTAGGACACGCCCGCCGGGCCCTGCCCCTTGACAGACCAGCGAATTTAGCCGGAATATTCAGCAGAGAGTTTGCGTATCCGTAACGCTCTTGATACTAACCCGGTGCGCGACATAGGCACCTGCCGCCTCTGATGGCCTGCCGACGCCTATTTCCGCAGCCACCGGAAATGGCTGGCGAGGAGGCTGGCGTGCCGGGTGCGGAGACAAAATTACGGCCCAAACTGGCAGACGTGGCCGTCGCGGCCGGGGTCTCGCCAGCCACCGCGTCCCGGGTGCTGACCGGGTCCGCCCGGGTCCGCCCGGAGACCCGGCAGCAGGTCGAGGCGGCCATCGCGGACCTGGGGTACGTGCGCAACCGGGCGCCGCGGGCATCGTCGTCCCGGGGCACCGGATCGATCGCGTTCATGGTCTGCGAGGACAACGCCCGGGTCTTCTCCGAGCCGTTCTTCCCGCTGATGCTGAGGAGCGTCAGCCGGGAGCTGTCCGCCCGCGGCATCCAGCTGGTGCTGCTCACCGCGCACTCCGCCCGCGACTACCAGATCGCGTCCCGGTACCTGCGCAGCGGCCACGTGGACGGCGCCCTGCTGGTGAGCATGCACGGCAAGCGGCCACTCGACCTGCACAGCCTGGGCGTGCCCGTGGTGCTGGCCGGCCGCTCGTTCGGCAATGACGACGGCATCTCCTATGTCGACGCGGACAACGCCGGCGGCGCCAGGATGGCGGTGGAATACCTGCTCAAGAACGGCCGCGAGATGGTGGCGACGATCGCCGGGCCGCCCGACATGGCCCCCGGGGCCGACCGGCTCACCGGGTACCGGAAGGCCATGGCCGAGGCGGGGCTGGGCGATCCCAACCTCGTCATGTTCGGCGACTTCGGGCGGGTCTCGGCCGAGCACGCCCTGTACCGGCTGCTGGACCGGCGCCCCGGGATCGACGCCGTGTTCGCCGCCTCCGACCTGATGGCCGCGGGGGTGCTGGGCGCGCTCCGGCGGGCTGGCCGCCGGGTGCCCGACGACGTGGCGGTCATCGGCTTCGAGGACTCCCCGCTCGCCCAGCACACCGACCCGAAACTGACCACGGTCCGCCAGCCGGTCGAGGCCATGGGGGCCCGGATGGCCAGTGAGCTGCTGGCGCTGATCGGCCGGGGCGGCCAGCAGCCCGCCCACGTCATCCTGGACACCGAACTGGTCATCCGCGACTCGGCCTGACCGGGGTCCCCGCCCCGATCGGGTAGCTGACCCCGGTCAGGCGCTCAGACTCCGCCCACAGCCGGCGGCCGGCCGCCGTGTCGTGGGAGCCTGCCGAGGAGTCCACCCGGACCGGGTGGCCGGTGAACTGGGCCCGGCCGGGCGGCCCGTAGTAGTCCCCGCCGCGGGCATCCGGGTCGGTCGCGGCCCGCACCGTGGCCAGCGCGGCGACCTGCGGGCTCTGCATCAGCCACCAGGTCAGCGCGCGCAGCCGGGGGCTCATCGCGATCCGGACGGCGCGGGACATGTCCCGGCCGAACTCGGTCCGGGCGTTGCCGGGATGCGCGGCCACCGCGATGGTGGCGGCCCCGGCCGCGGCCAGCCGGGCCTGGAGCTCGTAGGTGAACAGCAGGTTGGCCAGCTTGGACTGGAAGTACGCCTGCTGGGAGCGGTAGCCGCGGTCGGCCTGGAGATCATCGAAGTTGATCACCCCGCGCCGGTGCCCGATGCTGCTGACCGTCACGACCCGCGAGCCGGGTACCGGCAGCAGGCGGTCCAGCACCAGCCCGGTCAGGGCGAACGGGCCCAGATGGTTGGTGGCCAGGGTGCGCTCGAAACCATCCTCGGTGCGCTGGTAGCGCGGGTTCACCCCGCCCGCGTTGTTGATGAGCAGGTCGATGGCCGGGTAGGAGGCCCGGAGCTGGTCCGCGGCCTCCCGCACCGACGCGAGTGAGGCCAGGTCAAGGCGGACGAGGTCCACCCGGGCCTGCGGGGCCGTGGCACGGATCCGGGCGGCGGCGGCCGCGCCGCGGGCCGGGTCGCGGCAGGCCAGCACGATTGCGGCGCCGGCCCCGGCGAGCATCCGGGCCGCCTCGAAGCCGAGCCCGGTGTTGCCGCCGGTGATCACCACCGTCCGGCCTTCCTGGCCCGGCACGCTGTCCTCAGTCCACCGGTTCATGATGCCTCCTCTACCTCACTAATCCCGCTGGCCACACGGCTCCCACATCCCGCCGCGCGGCTGGCCCTGGCTATAATCGGGATAGTCATCCCGTTTCTCTGGAAAATACGGGACGGCCGTCCCGTTTGTCAATGACGCGGCCGGGATGCCATGGTCAACTCGTCGCTTCAGGGCAGGAGGTGGGACGTGGCGGAGAATGGCCCCGCGGCGGACGGCCCTGCGGACGAGGGGCCCGCGGATGACGGGGCGGTCCTGGAGGAGCGAGCCGCCCAGGCGACGGCGGGGACGGGACGAGGACTGCGGGCGGACGCGCGGCGGAACCGGGCCCGGGTGCTGGCCGTGGCCGCCGAGGTGTTCGCGGCTGAGGGCCTGTCCGTGCCGGTGCACGAGATCGCCCGCCGGGCCGGGGTGGGCACCGGGACCGTCAGCCGCCACTTCCCCGCCAAGGAGGACCTGTTCGCGGCGATCCTGCTGGAGCGGATGGAGGACCTCACCCGGCAGGCCGACGAGCTGGCGGCCACCCGCGGGGCGGGCGACGCGTTCTTCGCCTTCTTCGCGATGGTGGCCGGGGAGGGGGTGGCGAACCGCGGGCTGGCCGAGGCGCTGGCCGGGGCGGGCTACGACCTGGACGCGGCGGGAGCGCAGGCCGGCTTCGACGTGTCGGGCCGGCTGAGCACCATGCTGACCCGGGCTCAGCAGGCCGGGGACGTCCGCGCGGACGTCGGATACCTGGACGTGAAGGCCCTGCTCGGCGCCTGCCTGGCCCGGGACGCCGCCGACGCCGCCGCCCTCGCTCCGGTCATCACGGTGATCTGCCAGGGATTGCGGCCCCAGCCCGTCTGACTCCCCAGCCCGCCTGACTCCCCGGGGGGACGGGCTTGATTACATTTCATGGCGACCGCCCAGCGCACTCACGGCGTCGCCGTTCAGGACGCTGACCAGGGGATTTCCCGAGCCGCGCCGCCGGTTCGCGGCGGCGCCGGGACCGGGTGCCTGGACGGCGGCTGCGCTCCCTCGTACGAAGGGTCTGATGGCTGCCTGCCACGTCGGCGTCGCAGCTCACTCACTGACCCGAGGGAGGCCGCGATGCACGTGCGGGCAGGCCTGGTCCGCTTGGCCACATTCCTGAGACACCGCTTCCAGGGGCACCGCTTCCAGGGGCACCGCTTCCGGGCGCCACCGTCCCGGGACCCACCGATTTCTGGGCCGCGCCCTGGCCGTGGCGGCCGGGACCGCGCTGGCCACCGCGGGGCTGACCGCCGTCCCGGCGGCCCCGCCCGCCGCGGCCGCCACCAGCACCGACGCGGTAACCGTCAATGCCACCTCCGGGCTGGGCACCATCCCGCCGGGTGCGATCGGGCTCAACACCGCGGTCTACGACAGCGACATGAACGACGCGCCGATCCCGGGGCTGCTCAAGGCGGCCGGGATCGACGCGCTGCGCTACCCCGGCGGCTCCTACTCCGACATCTACAACTGGCAGACCAGTACCGCCGTAGACAGCGGTTACGTCGCGCCGGGCACCACCTTCAGCGACTTCATGAGCACCGCCAATTCGGCCGGCGCGCAGCCGATCATCACGTTCAACTACGGCACCGGCACCCCGGCGCTGGCCGCCGCCTGGGTGCAGAACGCCGACGTCACCAACAGCTACGGCATCAAGTACTGGGAGGTCGGCAACGAGGTGTACGGCAATGGCACCTACGGCGCCAACTGGGAGACCGACTCGCACTGCGACACGTCGCTGAACGGCACCCCGGTGACCGTCGGCAGCGAGCCGTCCCAGACCTACAACTGCGGCCCGGCCGAGTACGCCGCCGGCGTGAAGCAGTACCTCTCCGCGGTGCACGCCGCGGACGCGAACGCCAAGGTATGCGCGGTGCTGACCACCCCTGGCTTCTGGCCGGACGGCGTGACCAACTCCGAGTACCCGCAGAGCTGGAACCAGACCGTGCTGACCGCACTCGGCTCAGCCACCCAGTGCGTGATCGTGCACTACTACCCCGGCGGCTCGTCCACCGCGGGGATGCTCACCGACCCGCAGGACATCGCCGGGATCGTCAGCACCCTGCACAGCGAGATCTCGCAGTACGCCGGGATCAGCAACGCGGCCAGCGTGCCGGTCCTGGTCACCGAGACCAACTCCACCATTGACACCGACACCCAGCCGGGCGCGCTGTTCGCGGCCGACATGTACATGACCTGGCTGGAGAACGGCGTGACCAGCGTGGACTGGTGGAACGAGCACAACGGTGAGGGCACCGTGAGCACGGTCGATGGTGCGACCGACTACGGGGACCAGGGCATCTTCTCCAACGCCAGCAGCGCCGGGGGCACCGCCGAGCCGGCCGCCGACACGCCCTTCGCGCCGTACTACGGGATCGAGATGCTGACCAAGCTAGGCTCACCCGGCGACGAGATGGTCACCGCCACCTCGGGGAACGCCCTGGTCAGAGTGCACGCGGTGCGGCGGGCGGGCGGCAGCCTGGACGTGCTCATCGACAACGAGGACCCGGCCAGCTCCTACACGGTCAACCTCACCTACAACGGGTTCACCCCCTCGGGATCGCCCACCGTGTACACGCTGGGCAACAACGCCACGTCGATCACCAGCGCCACGCAGAATTCCGCCGCGTCAGTCACGGTGGCGCCCTACACGCTGACCGTCATCCAGATTCCCGGCAGCGGCGGCACCGGGATCACCGCCCCGGGAGCGCCCGGCCAGCCCACCGTGTCCGGGCTGTCCTCGAGCACCTCGGGCAGCACCTCGGGAACCGCCACCCTGGCCTGGCCGGCTTCCACCGCCGGGACCTACCCGGTGTCGTCCTACCGGGTCTACGCCGAAGGCAGCAGTGGCAGCACGCTCGCCGGGACCACGCCGGGCACCTCGCTGAGCCTGACCGGGCTCACCGTCGGGGCCAGCTACACCTACGACGTGGTCGCGGTGGACAGCCAGGGGAACACGTCGCTGCCGTCCCCGCCGGTCACGTTCACCGTGCCACCCCCATCCAACAGCAGCTGCGCGGTGCATTACGCGGTGAGCAGCAGCTGGCCAGGCGGGTTCGGGGCCGCGATCACCATCACCAACAAGGGCAGCACGGCCATCAGCCCGTGGACGCTCACGTTCACGTTCCCGGCGGCGGGCGAGACCGTCCAGGGTGGCTGGAGCGGCACGTGGTCGCAGACCGGCCAGGACGTGACCGTCACCGCGGCCAGCTGGAACTCCAGCCTCGCGGCCAACGGCGGAACGGTCAGCATCGGGTTCAACGGCACCGACACGGGCCAGGATCCGGCCCCCACCGTCGTGTCGCTGAACGGGACGGCCTGCGCGAATGACTGACCGTTCCAGGCCGGCTACTCCGGCGGGGCCGGCCCGCGCCGCCTGTCCAGCGGCCAGCGCTGTTAGGCCAGCGCTGTTAGCCAGCGCGGTGAGTTCGCTGTTCAGCACGGTGGCTGCGGTCACCGTCACCGCTCCCTCGCTGACCCGGGTCCAGAGCTTGGCGCGCAGTTCCGCCGCGAGCTGGGCCACCGGGGCCGGCTGGCCGCTGGCCAGGTCGCTGCGGACCGGATCGATGAGGTTGCCGAAGTCCACCCCGACGTCCGGGCGGATCTGACCGTCCGCGACGTCGTCGTGGATGGTCAGGGACAGCTGGTCGATGGCGGCGAGCGGGGACAGCGCGTCGGGCGACGGCCGTGGTGACGGCGGGGACGACGCCAGCACCGACGAGGTCGACTCGGGGCTGGGGACCCGGCCGGACCGGGACGGCCCGGCCGCCACGGCCGTCCTGGCCTGGGTGGCGGTAGCCGCAGAGGCCGGGCTGGCCGGCCGGTCCCCCGGTGAGGATGCGAGCAGGCCGACCAGCACCACGGCCACAGCGGCCGCGGCGGCCGCCCCGCTGGCCGTGATCAGGCGCCTGCGTCGCCGGCTGGCCCGCGGGCCCCCACGGCCCGGCCGGGGACCGGGCCGGCGTCCGGCCAGCCTCGCTGCAGTCCTGGCCGCAGGCCTGCGTGCGCCAGGACCCTTCTCGGCCGGCTCATCAGGACCGGGCTCACGCGGACCAGGCTCGCCGGGACCAGGCTCACTGGGACCAGGCTCACCGGGGCCTGGGCCGGATGCGGCGAGCTCGGTCAGGGTCGGCTCCGCGCGCGGGGCCGGTACCCAGCCCGTCCAGGCGGCCACGGCGGCCCCGTCCCGGCCAGGCAGCATCTGCCGTGACATGACCGCGGCGTGCGCGGCGCTGGGCCTCTCCCCGGGATTGGGGTGCAGGCAGGCCGCCCACAGCGCGGCGAGACCGGCGGGCACCGGATCCTGCGCCGCGTCCCCCAGCAGGCCGGCCTCAGGCCCGGCCGCGCTCACCCCGCCCGACGCGATCCCGGCCAGGCACGCCACGAACACCACGCCCAGGGCGTACATATCCGCGGCGGGGGTGGCCGGGCCGTGCGCCAGTTCCGGTGCCGTGTAGCTGAGGCCGCCCGGGACGAGGCCCGCCGGGCGGGGCCGCAGCGGCCACAGCCCGAAGTCGGTGATCTTCACCAGGCCCGGGCCGAACACGATGTTCGAGGGCACCAGGTGGCCGTGCGCCACACCGGCGCGGTGGGCCACGTCGAGCGCGCCGGCCACGTCCGCCACCAGCCGCAGGGCTTCCCCGGCTGGCAGCGGTCCCTGGTTCAGCCGGTCATCCAGCGTCGGCCCGGCGACCAGATCGCGGACCAGGTAAGGGACAGTCCGGCCATCGTCGAGTTCCGCCTCGCCGGACTCCCGCACCTGCGCTATCCCCGGCGCCGACAGCTGGTCGACGGTGCGCGCCACCAGGCGGAACCTGCTCTGCGCCGCGGTGTCCCCGGCCGGGAAGGCATCCAGGGTCTTGACCGCGACCGCCTGGCCGGACGCCAGGTCGGCGGCCCGCCACACTCCTCCGGGTCCTCCGGTCCCGACCGGCCCGATCAGCCGGAATCGGCCCCCGACGACCGATGACTCCCGTAAGTGATCCACGCACGCAAGTCTGCCTGAAATCGGTTGCCGGACACGCTCTTCGCCGGACTTCCGCGCGGGGCGCGAGGCGTCACGGCGTCAGGGATTCTGGGCGGCCAGCCGGCGCAGCGCGTCCCGGGCCACCGCCGGATCCGTGGTGGCCCAGAACGGGGGCAGCGACGCCCGCAGGAAGCCGCCGTACCGCGCGGTGGCCAGCCGCGGATCGAGGATCGCCACCATGCCCCGGTCGTCCATGGTGCGCAGCAGCCGCCCGGCGCCCTGGGCCAGCAGCAGCGCGGCGTGCGAGACGGCGACGGCCATGAACCCGTTGCCGCCGCGGGCCGCGACCACCCGCTGCCGGGCGGACGCCAGCGGATCGTCCGGCCGCGGGAACGGGATCCGGTCGATGACCACCAGCTGGAGCGCCGCCCCCGGGACGTCCACGCCCTGCCACAGGGACAGGGTGCCGAACAGGCAGCTCGCCTCGTCCTCGGCGAACTGCCGGATGAGCTGGCCGGTGGAGTCGTCACCCTGGCAGAACAGCGGCACGCTGAGCGTGCCGCGGAGCTCCAGCGCGGCCTGCCGGGCGGCCCGCATGGACGAGAACAGCCCGAGCGTCCGGCCGCCCGCCGCGGTGATCAGCTCGCTCAGCTCGGTCAGGTAGGCCGTCGGGAGCCCGTCCCGGCCGGGCGGGGGCAGATGCTTGGCGACGTAGAGGATGCCGCGGCGGGGATGGTCGAAGGGCGAGCCGACGTCCAGGCCGGACCAGGCCAGGCCGTGCGGGGCCGGCTCATCCGGTGACTGCTCCGGGTCGCCGCTGCGCGGGCCGGGCTCGCCGGTACCGGCCTCCGCGGCAACGGGCGCCGCCGCGCCGGGCTCCCGCGCCAGCGCGCCGGCGCCGGTCTCGGGCCTATCGGCCGCGTCCGGGCCAGCGGCCCCGGATCAGGCGTTTCGGTCCCGGCCTCTTCGGTCCCGGCCTCGTCGGTCCCGGGCCTGGTCCCGGTCCCGGGCCGGCTCGGCCTCGGCCCCGGGACGCGGCAGTCCCCACTGCCGGGCCAGCGGTTCGAACGACCCGCCGAGCGCGAGCGTCGCCGAGGTCAGCACCACGGTCTGGCGGCGGAACAGGCGCTCCGCGAGCAGCGCGCCGACCTGCAACGGGGCCACCCGGAGCGTGGCCGGGCGGCGGGGATCCTCGACCATCGGCCGGTCCATCCAGACCACGTCGGTCCGGGAGGTGAGGTCCGGGACGTAGGAGACCAGGATCCGGTCCGCGGTGCCGACCAGGTCATCCAGGCCAGCCAGCGCCGAGCGCGTCGCGGCTTGCCGCTCGGCCGGCGCTTCGTCACCGGCCTGCCTGGCGCTGGACCGGATCTCGGTGGCGCACCCGGCGGCGGCGTCCCGCACCAGGGCCAGCGCACTGGACAGATCGGCATCCAGGAAGTCGAGACGGCCGTCGCGGGACTCGGCGAAGGCCCGGGCCGCTGCCTCGCCTGCCTCCCGGAGCCGTCCCGCCGCGTCCGCGGACAGCAGCCGCCCGACCCGCCGCGCCGCGGCATCCACCCCGGTCGCGGACAGTTCGCCGCTCGCGGCGCTGGTGACCCGGTTCACCAGGTCGTGGGCCTCGTCGATGATGACGACGTCGTGCTCGGGCAGGACCGGGAACGATTCCAGCGCGTCGATGGCGAGCAGCGCGTGGTTGGTCACCACGATGCTGGCCTTGCCCGCGGTTATCCGGGCCTGCTCCGCGTAGCATTCGCGGCCGAACGGGCAGCGCTGGGCGCCGAGGCATTCCCGGGCGCTGACCGACACCTGCCGCCAGGCCCGCTCGTCCACGCCCGGGACGAGCTCGTCGCGGTCGCCGGTCGTGGTCTCGGCCGCCCACGCGTGCACCCGCTCGACCTGCTGGCCGACCGCGGAGGTCGGGCCCTGGTCGAAGAGCACGTCGCGCGGGTCCTCGGGGGCGCCTGACTTCAGCCGGTGCAGGCAGAGATAGTTGCGGCGGCCCTTCAGGATCGCGAAATCAGGTTCCTGGCCCAGCAGCGGCTTGAGCGTCGTCGCCAGCCGCGGCAGGTCCCGGTCGATCAGCTGGCGCTGCAGGGCGATGGTGGCGGTGGCCACCACCACGGCGCTGCCGCTGGCCAGCGCGTGCGCGACCGCGGGCACCAGGTAGGCCAGGGACTTGCCGGTACCGGTGCCCGCCTGGACGGCGAGGTGCTCACCGGACCGGACGGACCGCTCCACCGCCTCGGCCATCGCGACCTGCCCGGGCCGCTCGGCCCCGCCGATCCCGGACACCGCCGCGGCCAGCAGGTCGGTCACGGAAGGCAGCGTCCGGGGGTCCACCCGGGCCAGCGCGGGACCGGGCGGCGGGGGGCCAGCCTGCGCGAGGTTCTCACCGGGGGCCACGTTCCGACACGCTACCGTGCCCCAGCGACACCCAGCGCTCGCCCGGCGGGCGCGGTCACCATGATCCTGGTCAAGAGAAGCCACACATAGGGTGCCTGGGGCGCCGGTACCCCGGGCTCCGTGTTCGACCTGCCGCACGTCGAGCTGGAGATCGTCCGGGTGATCGACACGCCGGAGGCCACGCACATCCGTTACCGCGTCCGGCGCTGAGCCGGGTGGCCCGCAGCCTCCTGGTTGTGGTGGCCAGTCATGGGACGGGGTCTCGTAGCCAGATCCGTATCGAGGCGACGTCGACGGTGGCGGCCTGGCACAGCGTCCTCCCACCCGCGCCGTCGGGAGGCATCCCGGGCAGGTGACTTTCGTACACGCCCTCCCCGGGATGCCCAGGCAGCATGCTACCAAGATTCGATCACGTGTTCGAGACCGGGTCCGCAGCTTTGCACCCTTGAGTATGATCTTGCAGGACGGGACGGCCCGGGGTACGGGTAATCACGCGGAGGGTTCGGGGGAAACCCCATCGCGGCTCCGGGCCGTCCCTCCAAGTAAGCTACCGCCCGGTAGTTCATGCCTTAGCCACTTAAACCATGACGTAGCTCACCCGCCTGACGAACGTTCCCCGGCCGCGAGCCCGCTGATGATCGGACGACTGATGCGCGACACTCGTCCGCGAGCTGATGTGCAGCAGGTCTAGAAGCCTTGCCGATCACATGAAGGGCGGCAACGCACGGATCTGGCTCCCCTCTGTTCCTCGCCAGGCGCCGGTCCTAGGGCAAGTCAACAAGTAGCCGATGTGAGTGAGCTCCGCCTATCCTTCTTATGCTGAGCTCAGCATCTCCATTCGTGATCAGCAATGCAGTGAGAGATACGTGGCTGAGCACTGGTACCCGCCCTCTGAATGGGCCAGATCGCCGAATATTCGCGTATAGCTGGGGTTGGGTGCCTAATTGGGTTCCGGTACCCGAACGGTCAGTTATGCTTGCCCTTCCCTTTCGTGGTCGGCGTCGCCCGGGACTGCAGCTCCTGGTAGAGCAGCGGCTGTTTACGCTGACCGTTCGGCCAGGGGCCAGGTTGACGGGCTGGGTGTCGTCTGCTGTGACTGCGGCGCATCTGGCTTCGGCTTGCCAGTCAATGCGGATCAGGCGAAAACGGTTATCCGGGAGAAGGAGTATCAGGTTAGGGTCCCCAGCATGCGTTCGGTCAACAGCATCGCCGAGGATTATGTGGAGCGGGCGGCCGTCTTGGACCCGGCCCTCGCCACCTTCGCCGGGATCGCCGGACACGACGGTGAGCTGCCGGATCTGAGTGCTGACGGGTTCGCCGAACGGGCCGGGCTGGATCGCTCGACCCTCGCGGCCCTCGGTGCGGCCGAGGCACCCGGGCTGCGCGAGCAGACCGCACGGGCTGCGATGCAGGAGCGGCTGGCCGTGGCCGTGGAGCGCTATGACGCCGGGGACACCACCAGCGACCTCAACGTGATTGATAGCTGGGTGCAGTATGTCCGCGAGCTCTTCGACCTGATGCCCGCCGAGGGCGAGGAGGCCGCCGCCACCGTCGCCAGGCGCATGGCCGCGGTGCCGGAGGCCTACCGCCAGTTCTCGCAGACCCTGCTCGGTGCGGCCCGCAACGGCAGGCCCCCGGCCCGGCTGCAGGTCGAGGAGGTCGCCAAGCAGTGCGCCGCCTGGGCCACGCCGGAGGACTCCTTCTACGGCGGACTGGTAAAGCGGCTGACCGGGGTCCCGGACTCGCTGCGCGGGGAACTGGACGCGGCCGCCCGCGAGGCGACGGCCGCCACGGCCAGGCTCGGCGGGTTCCTGCGCCGCGAGCTGCTGCCGCTGGCCCGGGAGAAGGACGCCTGCGGACCGGAGGTCTACGCCCGGGCGTCGAGGTACTTCCTCGGCGCCGCCGTGGACCTGGCGGAGGCCTACGCCTGGAGCTGGGAGGAGATCGCCCGGCTGCGCGCCGAGCAGGCGCGCGTCAGCAGCCTGATCCGGCCGGGCGCCACCCGGGAGGAAGCCATCGCGATCCTGGACAAGGACCCGGCGCGGCGCATCGAGGGCCGGGAGAACTTCCGCGCCTGGATGCAGGAACTGGCTGAGCGCACCATCTCGCAGTTGCACGGAAAGCACTTCGACATCCCGAGCCCGCGCAGCGGATCGAGGCCATGATCGCTCCGGTCAATGATGGTGGGATCTACTACTCCGAGCCCTCCGAGGACTGGTCCCGGCCCGGGCGGATGTGGTGGTCGGTGCCGTCGGGTCTGGACAGCTTCGCGACCTGGAAGGAGGTCACGACCGTCTACCACGAGGGTGTTCCCGGCCATCACCTGCAGATCTCGCAGTCCCTGACCGAGCAGGAGAACCTGAACCGCTGGCAGCGGCGGATGTCCTGGGTCTCGGGCTACGGCGAGGGCTGGGCGACCTACGCCGAGCGGCTCATGGGCGAGCTCGGCTACCTAGACGACGACCCGGGGGCGTACCTCGGGATGCTCGACATGCAGATGATGCCCGCCGCCAACGTGGCCCTGGACATCGGGGTGCATCTGGAGCTGGAGATCCCCAGGGGCACCGGGTGGCGGGAGGGCGAGCGCTGGAATGCCGCGGCCGCCTGGGAGTTCCTGCGGGCCCACTCCAGCTGGGACGAGCAGCGGCTGCGCTTCGAACTGCACCGCTACCTCGGCTGGCCTGGGCAGGTCCCGTCCTACAAGCTCGGCGAACGAGTCTGGCTCCAGGCCAGGGAAGAAGCCAAAGCCAGGGCCGGAGATGCCTTCAGCCTCAAGGACTTCCACTCCAAGGCACTCAGCCTGGGCGCCATGGGCCTGGACCCGTTGCGTGACGCCCTGTCCCGCTGCTAGGACGATTCCGCCAACTCCCTGCCGGCTTTGAAAGCACTGATCAAGGCATCACCAGCCGGCCAGGCGGTACGGGCACCGCATTAGGCCTGCATGGCTCTCCGGCAATGGTGTTGCAGGCCGGCAGCGGCGCCTGGGCTGTGGCTCCCGGGATGAGGCCCAGCACCACCTGCGACTGCTGGGCGGGGGCGGCGTAGACGGTGTCCTGGAATGGGGTGGGCAGGCCGGTCAGCCCCCAGTACCCGGTGGACTGGACGGCGCCCATGGCCGAGTCGATCGTGATCCGGATGCTGGAACCGGCGCGGAAGACATGCTCGAACGGGAACAGTTCGACCCGCGCGTAGACCGGCGTGCGCGGGCTGAGCGGCTGATAGCTGGCCTGCGTGTGCGTCTGGTATGGCCGCAGCGGGCTGGATTGCCGTGCTCCGTTCCCGGCGGGGGCCAGCTTCCGCTGCGCCACGTCCAGCCAGCCCGCCTGAACATACTGTTCCTGGCCGTCCGGGCGGACCTCGCTGATGATCGCCTCGATGTCGGTGTCGGGCGCGTCGGGCAGCGTGGGCTCGCCGGCCCGGGGTCCCGGGAATGACGACAGCCATAGGTTGACGCTGGCCGGGCCGAAGAAGTCCGCGTCGCGCGCCAGCGGCGGCGTTGTGTAGGAGACCGAGGAACCGTGTTGTGGTACGGCCGTCCACGATCCGCTCTGCGAGGGGGCCGGGCCGGAGAATGTTGACGTCCCGCCCGCAGTGGCCGGATGGGCGGCCAGCGACCCGTCTGCGCGGAAATACAGGGTTACCGGCTTGACCACTGCAGACCAGCTGTTGTAGGTGCTGGTCCAGGCCGGTTTCGATGAGGCGGCGCTGACCTGGTGCAGGATCGTGATGTGCGGTGTTTTCTGCCAGCCGTTATCCACGCCGGCCACGTAATGGCGCAGGAAGTTCACCATCATGGTGAGGGGCTGACCGGACTCGCAGATCCCGTGCGGGCCGTTCATGCCGGCGAACCAGCTGGTCTTCTTATTGAATGCGTCACGGTACAGTTCCGTGGCCTGCGAGGACGCGATGCCATCTTGCCAGGACTGGCAGCCCAGCACCGGGACGTCGATGCGGCTGATACCCGAGGCTGGCGAAGCCTGCCAGTAGGCGTCATCGAACGGATGCGCCAGCGCGTTGGCGGCCAGGCTGTAGCGCCGGTTCGCTTTCACGTGCGCGCGGAAGTCACGGATGCACTGCTGATCGCCGCGCTTGATCCCGGGTTCTGCCGCCTGAGCGTCTTCGCTCACCAGGCCGACCGAATAATCATTAACGAACGTGGCGTTGTACACCCCGCCCGGGTACGCGAAACCGCGGTAGAGGTCGCCGACGATATGGAATGGCGTAATCGCATCCAGGCCCTTAGGCCGGAACCCGGCCACCCCCAGCTGCGTGATGCCCGTCCACGACGAGCCGAACATCCCGACATGCCCGGTGCTCCACGGCTGGGCCGCCGCCCAGCCGACGACCTGCGCTCCCGCGGACCCCCACTCGTTCACATCGGCGATGTCGCTGACCCCGCCCGAACAGCCGCTGCCGGGCTGATTGACCCCCAGCACCGCAAAGCCCGCCGCCAGCAAGTCGCCAGCATCGGATCCGGGCGTCTCCGCACTGTTATCCGTCCCGGCGGTGTAATCGTTGTACTCCAGCGCGACCGGGAACCGGCGGGCCGGAGCCGGCAGGGTCAGGTCGTAGGCCAGCTTGACTCCCCCGGCGATGGGGATGTACCCGTGCCGGGAGGTACTCGCGCTCGCGGTGAACCGGGAGGTGCTCGCGCTCGCGGTGGAGGCGGTGCCTGCGGTCAGGGCAGGACGGGCCGCCGCAGCCGCGGCCAGTGGCACGGTCAGGCCGACCGAGAGCATGAGGCACCCGGCAACCTTCCAGAACCGCGGCTGGTTCCGTGCGACCTGCCCGTGTCATGACCGCCCGGTGGTCTTCTCCTGCGCTGCCTTAGGACGCATATGGACACGCCGATGACTACCAGGGCGAGGATGACGGCGATTCCGGAGCTTCCCATCGCTGGCGTTTTCCTTTCCGTGGTCCTGCATGCAGAGGGTTCGCGTTGCGCTCCCGGCGGGCGGTTCGCTGCTGCCTGCCAGGTGTTCGGTGCTGCTGGCCAGGTGCTGGTCAGGCGTCGCGGGTGGCCATCTTCCAGGCGCCGATGACCGACCAGCCGATGATCCAGCCGGCGATGACGGTGATCATCGCCCAGGTGGGCATGGGCGGCAGGTGCAGCATCCCGGGGGCTGGTCCGACGTGGGTGCCTCCGGCCAGCGCGGCCGGTTTCAGCTGGTCCATGGCGACGCCGACGACGAGGCGCTCGCCGTTGAGGAAGTAGGGCAGCGGGTGATCGGCCAGTACCGGGGTGATGATGATCTCCAGCACGATGAGCAGGATGACCGGCACGGTCCGCTGACCCATGAGCGAGCCGAGGCCGAGCCCGACCGTGAACCCGATGAGCAGGTCGAGCCCGAGCCACAGGCCGGAACGGGCCATGCCGCCCGCGGACACACTGGCCGCGCCGGCCGCGTGCGGGCTGCCGAGGAACGCGGTCACCAGGCATGCCACGGTGAAGCCGGCGGCGGCCAGCGAGAGCAGGATGGACAGCCCGGCGGGGATCCGGGCCAGGTAGAGCGCGAGCCGGGACCGGCCGGTGATCACGAGGTGGCGGAACATGCCGTCGGTCAGGTCGGTTGTCCCGGCCGTGGCGCCGAGCGTCACGGCGACGATGAATCCGAACTCGTCCATCAGGCTGCCGGCGGTCGCGAACGCGTTCGGGGCGCCAGCCGGCGCGTAGCGTGCCGGGTCGGCCAGGTGGTAAATCAGCCGCACGCCGTAGAAGATCACCGGCAGGGCTATGGTGAACGCCACCATGACCGTCACGAGGGTGCGGCGTTTGCGCAGTTCAAGGACTTTGGCGCTGATCAGGGGCCACGACGGCACCCATGCGCCGCGCTCGCGGATGGCCAGGCTGCGCTGGGTCACTGTTCCTCCCCCAGACGGCTGGTCACGGACAGGAACCAGTCCTCCAGCGTGGCGTGCGCCGGCCGGAGACTGTAGACGGAGATCCCGGCCTCGCCGAGGCGGCGGTTGATCTCGGCTGCCTGCTCACGGGCCGACCCTGCGGTCAGCGTGACGGTCAGCCCGTCCTCGGTGAGGGCGATGCGGGATGCGACCGCGGACTGGCCGAGGACGCGTGCCGCCGCAGCCGGGTCGGAGCATTGCACTTCAATGGCAACGCCGGCCCCTCCGGTCAGCTCGCCGATGGGACCCTGGCGGATGACCTTGCCGTGGTCGACGATGGCCACGTGGTCGCAGGTGCGTTCCACCTCATCCAGCAGGTGCGAGGACAGCATGACCGTCCGTCCCTCGCCGGCCAGGCCGCGGAGCATGTCCCGCATCTCGTGCATGCCCGCCGGGTCCAGGCCGTTCATCGGCTCGTCGAGGATGAGCAGCTGCGGGTCGGCCAGCAGGCAGGCGGCCAGGCCCAGCCGCTGGCGCATGCCCATGGAGTAATCGGAGACTTTGTCGTCGGCCCGCTGGGTCAGCCGGGTCCGGTCTAGCGCCGGGCCGATCTGTCTCCCGGCGTCTCCTCCCCGGGCGGCGGCCAGTATCTTCAGGTTCTGCCGGCCGGTGAGGTGGCCGTGGAACCGGGGCTCGTCCACGATCGCGCCCACCCGGGCCAGGGCGCGGCGCCGCTGGGCGGGGACGGGGACGCCGAGCAGCGAGATCGTGCCGCGGTCCGCCCTGGTCAGCCCGAGCAGGACCCGGATCAGCGTGGTCTTGCCTGCCCCGTTCGGCCCCAGGTAGCCGAACGCCGAGCCCCGCGGGACGAGCAGGTCCACGTGGTCGACGGCGGCCCGGGCGCCGAATCGCTTGGTGAGCCCGCTCACTTCGACGGCCCAGTCGCCGGCCCGGCCCGAGGCGGGCTGACCGGCGCGCGGATGCGGGGCGCCATGTCTGGGAATAGTGGTCATGTGTCTCTTCCTGGTTTGGGTGGTTGGCTGATGCCAGAGTCACTGGATCCCGGCCCGGTTGTCTGCGGCCGGCCGGACGAACCGGTTCATCCGCAGGGATGAATCCAGGCCGCCTCGCGGATGATGCACACGGCCTGGCCAGGCGCTACGTTCGGTGCATGCAGGCAGTTCGGCGCTTCGCGGGCGGTGACCCGGGCACGATCCTGGATGCCGCGATGGGGATCGCCGGGGCCGGGCTGACCGCCGTAGCCATATGGGATCCGGCGGGCCTGGCCGGCACCCGGATCACCGGTCCGCCGTGGCTGCTGGCGCTGCTGCCCCTGCTCGTGGGCGCGCCGCTGGCGCTGCGCCGCCGCGCGCCGGTGCTGATGCTGCTGGCCATTTCGGCGGGCATTGCGCTGCAATGCCTGATCACGAAGCACCCGCCGCACATCCTGGAGCTGCTCGTGCTGTTCGCCGGCGGCTACTCGCTAGGCGCGCACGCCAGCCTGCGCCGCGCGGCAGCTGGCCTGGGCATCAGCGCAGTCGTGATCCTGAGCGCCCGCTCGGGCCTGTCCGTCATCCCGATCCTGGCCTTCTGGCTGGCCGGCGTGCTCGTCCGCGCCCGCCGGCAGGCCGCGTCCCTGGCCCGGCGGAACGAGGCGCTGCAGCAGCAGGCCGAGCAGGCCGCGGCCGCCGAACGGACACGGATCGCCCGGGAGCTGCACGACATCATCGCCCATCACCTCAGCGTGGTCGTGCTGCAGGCGGCCGGCGCCCGGGCATCGGGAAAGGCCGCCGATGCAGCCCTGGAGAAAATCGAGCACAGCGGACGGCAGGCGCTGGCCGAGACCCGCCGCCTGCTCGGCGTCCTGCGCGACACCGGCGAGGAGGCCGGCCTCACCCCGCAGCCGGGCATCGGCGAGCTGGACGCGCTCGCGGCCAGCGTCCGCGCAGCCGGCCTGCCGGTGAACCTGGTCATCAGCGGTGACCACACTGCGCTGCCCGCGGCCGTGGACGTGTCGGTCTACCGGATCGTCCAGGAGGCGCTGACCAACGTCCTGAAGCATGCCGGCCCGGCCCGCGCTGACGTGACGATCGGCTGCACGGACGGGGCAGTCACGATCGAGATCACTGACGACGGAGCGGGAGAGCCCGGCGAGCGGGACCCGGCCGGCGGGCACGGGCTGGCCGGGATGCGCGAGCGGGTCGCGATATTCGGCGGTGAACTGCGCGCCGGGCCGCGGGCCGGCGGCGGGTTCGCCGTCCGCGCCCGGCTGCCGCTGGGGGACGGAGCATCGCTCGGTGCCGCCCTGCCGCGAGACGACCGCCTGCTGCTGGGTGACGGGCGGCCGGCTGGCAACCGGGCGCCGTGATCAGCGTCCTGATCGTCGATGACCAGGACCTCGTCCGCGAGGGCCTGCGGATGTTGCTGGAGGCCGAACCGCAGCTGTCCGTCGCCGGCGAGGCCGGCGATGGGGGCGAGGCCCTCACCCGGGCGCGGCAGCTTGACCCCGACGTGATCTTGATGGACGTCCGCATGCCCCAGATGAACGGTATCGAGGCAACCACCCGGCTCGTGCAGGCCGGCTGCCGGGCGCGGATCGTGATGCTGACCACCTTCAACCTGGACGAGTACGTCTACCAGGCCCTGAAGGCGGGGGCGAGCGGCTTCCTGCTCAAGGACGCCAGCCGCGAGCAGCTGACCGGCGCGGTGCGCGCGGTAGCCGCCGGCGAGACCCTCCTCGCCCCCGCCATCACCCGGCGGCTGATCGAGGACTTCTGCAGCGGCCCCGCACCCGGCGCCCCGGCCGCGGACGCGGCCGGGCGCCTCAGCGAACGCGAACTCGGCGTCGTGCGGCTGGTAGCCCAGGGCCTGTCCAACGCGGAGATCGCCGCCCGGCTCTATCTCAGCGAGGCCACCGTCAAGAGCCACATCGCCCGCATCCTCGCCAAACTCGATCTGCGTGACCGGGTGCAGGTCGCCGTCTATGCCTACGAGCACGGCATCGTCCGGCCCGGTCACAGGACCCCGCCGCCCGGCTAGGAGACGGATAGGAGCACCGGTAAGGAGCCGGCCGGTGAGGTGGGCCGGGCCGCCCGCAGCGGCAGCGGCGGGTGCAGGGGTTCGGTGAAGATGCCGGTCCTAGCGTTTAGTTGCCGGTGGCTGTGCCGGCTGAACCGCCTGCTTGCCGGTGGCCTGGGCCTCGATGAAGGCGGCGATGCGGTCGTTCAGCTCGTCGATCCGGTTGAAGCCGCCGTGGCTGCCGGGGACGATGGCGACCTCCGCGTGCGGCATGAGGCTTCCCCGGGCGTGGGCCTCCGCCGGGGTGAGCAGGGCGCTGCGCGCGCCGGTGATCAGCAGGACCGGCACGTCGATCGCGCGGAGTTCGTCGTCGGTGAGGATGCCGGGGAACTTCGGCTCCATCCGGTAGCCGCGGCTGCCTGCCCACAGGGCCGTCATCAGCTCTCGCTGCAGCATGACCGGGTTGTCCAGCCACCGGGCGAGGCGGCGGCGCATTGGCATCGGGGTCAGGCTGGCCAGGCTGCTGATCCCGAACCACCACCAGAAGCGGGCGTCGAGCCTGGTGAGCCCGGCGGGGTCGAGCAGCGTGATGGAGGCGACCCGGGCGGGCGCGCGGAGCGCCTGGTTCATGGCGACCCAGCCGCCGTAAGACAGGCCGACCAGGTGCGCCGGGTGGTCGCTGAGCTGGGCGAGCAGTTCGTCAAGCCACGCCGCGCAGGACGCCGGAGGAGTGAGCGGGGCGCGCGCGACGCTGGGGTTGGGGTCACCGGGCATGTCGATCCCGTATACCGGGTGGTGCTTGGCGAGCGCGGCGACGTGCGGGTACCAGCCCGAGGCGTTGAACCCGGCCCCGGTGAGCAGCACGACCGGCGCCCCGCCGGGATGCGGCCGGTAGGCGTGCACCCTCGTGGTCGCGGTCGCCGTCTCGATATCGAATTCCTCGAGGGGCTGCGGCCAGAGCGCAAACGCCCGCTCGTACGCGGCCATGAACTTCTCCCGTGCCGCTTCGCTTACCCACGATCCCACTTCGGCCTTGGGGGCCAGCATGTCCCGCCTCCTCGCGGCTGAGCCTGCCACCTTTATGGTACGACTGTATCACTAACAAGGCCGGCCAGGCAGCGACGGGTACGGTGGGCGGGTGCCGAAGCGGGTCGATCATGAGGAACGGCGGCGGCAGATCGCGGACGCGCTGCTGCGGACGGCCGCCGCGCGCGGCCTGCACGCCACCGGGATGCGCGAGGTCGCGGCCGAAGCCGGCGTGTCCCTGCGGCTGGTCCAGTACTACTTCGGCACCAAGGAAGAGCTCCTGCTGGCCGCCATGCAGTACCTGGCGGCCCAGTTCGGGGAGCGGGCCCTGGCGCGGATCAACCGGCTCAAGGAGACGCAGAGTCCGGTTAACCCGCGCGACGTCATCGCCGCCATCCTGACCGAGGCGCTGCCCGCCGACGACGAGCGGCGTACCTTCACCGTCCTCTGGACGGCGTACTTCGCGCTCTCGCTGACCGAGCCGGCGCTGGCGATCGCCCCGCTGGTCAGGGACTCAGCCGCGGTGCTCGACGTGGTCGCCGCCCAGCTGCGGGCCGGCCAGGCCGCCGGTGACACGGCCGCCTACCTGGACCCGGACCTGGAAGCCCTCAGCCTCCTGGCCATGTCCGCGGGCCTGGGTACGAGCATCCTGGCCGGCCAGTCCTCGGTCGAGCAGGCTCAGGCCGTCATCGACTACCAGCTGGACCGCCTGTTCCCTGCATCCCGGCCAGCGTTACGCCGTGCGCTCGTGTCCCCAGGTGACCAGTTCCCGGCGTAGCCCCCGTCAGCCCAGGCCAGCGCCGGGTGCCGGGCGCCGGGTGCCGGGTGGCTCAATGCAGGGCAAGACCAACCAGGATGCTGGCCGCCATGATGACTCCGCCCAGCACAACATTGCGGCGCACCAGCCTGAACACCGGCAGGCCGGTCAGCCACGCGGCGAACCAGCCCGTCAGGCCAAGGGCGAGGAGGACTGCGGCGATCGTCAGTACGATCCGCTCACTCGTCGGCAGCAAGATCAGTCCTACGAGCGGAACGGCGGCACCGATCCCGTAGCAGGCACCCGCGGTCAGTGCGGCGGGCATGGCCCCGCTCGTAGGCCCGAGTGCCTCAAGACGCAACTCTGCGTCGGCGTGGGCGGCGACCGGGTCGCGTTCGGTGAGCTCTTCGGCGACCTGGCGTGCGAGGTCCCGGCTCAGGCCCTTGGCCTGGTAGATGCCAACGAGCTCCTCGAACTCACCGTCAGGATCTGCCTCGATGCTGGCCCGCTCCTCCTCGAGCAGCGCGCGGTCCATTTCCCACTCGGTCCGCTCCTCGGTGTAACGGGCCCCGGCTGCCGCGGAGCCGCCGGCCAGGATGAGCGCCGTACCCGCGAGCAGCAGCGTCCTGTCCGAGGCGCCCGCACTGATGAAGCCCTCCGCGACCCCCGCAGCCGACGTGATGCCGTCGTTGATGTCCAAGATCGATTTTCGGGCACGATCACGGAGGGCCTCCAGGTTGACCCTGGTGATGCTGCCCCGCGGCGAGTCCACGAGGAGTATTGAACCATTGGTGCCCATATGACCGGCTGATGGCTGTGGGGGCACGCTTCCGGCAGGCGCCGCCAGCCGGCTCAGCGACGAGCGCAGCACGGCCAGCCGGTTGCTGCGCTGATCAGCATCGACGACCTCGCCGACCTCGAAGATCGCGCGGCCCTGGCGGCGCACCTGGCGGACAAGGCCGCCGGGCGCGGCGGAATCAGCCTCGATGGACTGGATGCTGCGCTCGACCGGGTCGGCCGGCCAGGCTAGCGGGCCGGGGGTTCGGGCGCGGTCAGGGTGGCGCCGTACACGTGCACGGTCTCACCGCCGGGCGACCAGACCCGCAGCTCCAGGCGCTGGCCCGCGGGCGGGGAGATGAAGTCAGCGCGGAACGGCCCCCAGCCGGCGAACAGGTGCGACCGGTACGGGACGGTCGCGTCCACCGGCACGGTGATCCGCTCGATCCCGTCCGTGCCGGGCAGCATCTGCCGGGCGAGCAGCTGGTTGTCGTTGTCGTCCCAGATCTCGACGTTGACCGGCCCGGTCGAGGACAGCCGCACGGTGGCCTGGTAGCGCCGCGGCATGGCCTGCCAGGCCAGGCCGGACACCACGTACCCGCGCTGCCCCGTCGAGGTCACATCCCAGCCGGCCGAGCGGGCCGCCGAGCACCGCGCGGCCGCCGCTCCCGGGCGTCGTCCAGGCGGGGATCGGGGCCAGCCCCGGCACCTGGACCCGGGTCACCCCGGCGGGCGGGTGCCAGTCGAACACCCAGACCCCGTCGGCGTGGGTGACCATCCGGGCGTGCAGGGGCCGGCCAGCTCGGCCACCGTGGCCATCGCGCTGCCGGTGCTCTGGGTCTCCACGCCGTAGGTGGGCAGCACGATGAACCAGACGTCCTTCCGGCTGACCGGCTGGTACCCGGGCCCGAGCAGGATGCGGACGTCGGCGCGGTTGGCGAAGCGCCCGACCACCCCCTGGGACACGATCACCTCGGCCGAGCCGGGAATCAGCGGCTCGATCCGGGTCAGTGTCGCCGCCGCCCCGGCGGGCACCCGCAGCCACTGGGTCGGCGTGCGGGCCCCCCACACCACGGCCCAGCCGATGGCCTGGGCGACGACCAGGACGGTGACGGTCAGGCCCACCCAGCGGCGCCGGTGCGTCAGCCAGGTGAGCACGCCCACCGTGGCCACGGGCAGGAACACGTAGACGGGCATGCTCTGGAACAGCGGCTCGGCGAACAGGACCCCGTGGAACAGGCTGTTGGCCATGAGGACCACGAGGATCAGCGGCAGCAGGATCAGGTAGCCGAGGCCGACCAGCCCGGACGGCGCGAGGTTGGCCCACAGGTCCACGCGCTTGCCCCAGAGCACGGTCAGGACCCGGAGCGGGTGGGTGGCGATCCCCAGGATCAGCTTGGACATGGGCACGTGACCGGTGGCCTTGGCGCCCGGGATCGCGAGGTAGGCGTAGGCCTGCAGGCCGTGGGCCGACCCGCGGTTGCCGTGGATGAGCGTGATGAGCAGGACCGCCGCCACCCCGATGCAGGCCAGGACGGCCCCGCGGCGGCGCATCCCCCGCCCGGCCAGCAGGACGCCGAGCCCGATCCCGGCCAGGTACGTGCCGGTCACGTCCCCGCAGGCGAGCAGGGGCAGCACCCAGTACCACGCCCGGCGGCGGCCGTTGGCCATGTCCCAGGCCAGCAGGGCGGTGAACGCGATGCCGATGGTCTCGAAGTGGTAGTCGAACGAGATGCCCCACCAGATCCACGGGTTGATGGCGAGCAGGACGAGCCCGGCCCCGGCCAGCCAGGCCGCGGACCGGCCGCCGCGTTTGCGGGCGATCTCGCACATCCAGGTGAAGGCGACCACTTCGGCCACGGCCACCCCGGCGTCCTGCAGCCAGAGCAGGTCGACGCAGTGCGGCCACACCCAGTACAGGAGGGACATCGGCCACAGCATGAACTCGGCGTGGTTCTGCCAGAACGGGAAGCGGCCCAGCGTGTCGCGCGGGTCGAGGTTCCCGTGCGCGATCAGGTACCAGGCCTGGTGGTACTGGGCGAAGTCGGGGGTGAGCGAGAAACGCTGGTACAGCAGCGTGCTCCAGCACAGGAAGCCGGCGAACTGCAGGGCCAGGACGATGTACCCGATCCGGCGCACCCGGAAGAGCAGGTCGCGCGGGGCGGCCGCCCGGGCCTGCCGGTGCAGCCCGGCGGGCGTCCGTACCACGCTGGCAAAGCTCATGACCGCGTAACCCGCCCCGCGAAGAGAGAAGTCTGGCCCGGCCACCGTCCGGCGCAATCCCAGACCGCAGAGCGCGGCGCGATGGCACAGGACAGCCGCGCTTTCCGTGACTGAATGATTACATAAAGCGACGACAGTGCGCAGGCGACTCACCGATGTCCGGGCTCCCCGCCGCGGCCAGCCGGACGGCAGCCGGACGGCAGCGGCGGGACGGCGGCCGGACGCCAGCCCGGCAGGCTCGGCCGCCGCATTCCCATCGCCCGGCCCAGCTGCCACGATGTCCTCATGACCGACGCGCAATCACCGACGCAGGCCTTCCGTAACGCCCGGGACCTGCTGCTGCGCCACCGCGAGGACTACCCGGCCGCACTGGCCGGGTTCACCTGGCCGCAGCTCGATGAGTTCAACTGGGCCCTGGACTGGTTCGACGTGATCGCCGCCGGGCACCCGGACCGCGACGCGCTGCGCATCGTGGCCGACGGGGACGCCGCCGCCCGGATCAGCTACGCCGAGATGGCCGCCCGCTCCAGCCAGGTGGCCAACTGGCTGCGCGGCCTCGGCGCCCGGCGGGGCGACCGGCTGCTGCTCATGCTGGGCAACATCGCGCCACTGTGGGAGATCATCCTGGCCGCGATGAAGCTCGGCGTGGTGATCATCCCGGCCAGCACGCTGCTCGGCCCGGAGGACCTGGCCGACCGGGTGGCCCGCGGCGACGTGCGTCATGTCATCACCGAGTACGGGCACACGCCGCGGTTCGCGGACGTCGGGGGAGACTGGACCCGGGTCGCGGTGAGCACCACGCCGGGGGCCGCTCCCCCGGACGGCTGGCACGGCTACACGGAGGCGGCCGCGGCCGGCACCCACTTCGAGCCGGACGGCCCGACTTACGCGAGCGATCCGTTGTTGCTGTATTTCACGTCAGGGACGACGGCCCAGCCGAAGCTGGTGGAGCATACGCACGCCTCGTACCCGGCCGGCCATCTGTCCACCATGTACTGGATCGGGCTGCAGCCCGGCGACGTGCACCTGAACATCTCCTCCCCCGGCTGGGCCAAGCACGCGTGGAGCAACGTGTACGCGCCGTGGAACGCGGGCGCGACCGCGCTGGTGCTCGGCTACGAGCGGTTTTCGGCGCAGGCGCTGATGGACGCGATCGGCGGCTGCGGGGTGACCACGTTCTGCGCGCCGCCCACGGTGTGGCGGATGCTCATCCAGGCCGACCTCAGCGCCTGCGACGTGAGCTCGCTGCGCGAGTGCGTGGCCGCCGGCGAGCCGCTGAACCCCGAGGTGATCGACCAGGTCCGGCGGGCCTGGGAGATCACGGTGCGGGACGGGTACGGGCAGACCGAGACCACCGCCCAGGTCGGCAACCCGCCGGGGCAGCCGCTGCGGCCGGGCTCGATGGGCCGCCCGCTGCCCGGCTACACGGTGGCCCTGGTCGACCCGCTGACCGGCGAGCCCGGCGCGGAGGGCGAGATCTGCCTGGACCTGGCCCGGCGGCCGCTGGGCCTGATGACCGGGTACCGCGGCGATGCGGAGCGGGCGGCCGAGGCCATGCGCGGCGGCTACTACCACACCGGGGACGTGGCCAGCCGGGACGCCGACGGGTACCTGACCTACATCGGGCGGACCGACGACGTGTTCAAGGCGTCGGACTACCGGATCTCCCCGTTCGAGCTGGAGAGCGTGCTGATCGAGCACGAGGCGGTGGCCGAGGCGGCGGTGGTCCCCTCGCCGGACCCGATGCGGTTCGCGGTGCCGAAGGCGTACGTGACGCTGGCGGCCGGGTTCGAGCCGTCGCCGGAGACCGCGGCGTCGATCCTCGGCTACACGAGGCAGCGGCTGTCCCCGTACAAGCGGATCCGCCGGCTGGAGTTCAGCGAGCTGCCCAAGACGATCTCCGGCAAGATCCGCCGGGTGGAACTGCGCGCCCAGGAAACCAGCCGGCTGGGCGCACCGGGCGGGCCCGCCACGGCCGCGCCGGGCGCGGCCGCCCCCGCCACGGCCGCCCCCGGCGCGGCTGGCCCGCGCGGGACCCTGGAGTTCTGGGAAGAGGACTTCCCCGACCTCAAGGCCTGATCCCGGGGCCAGTCGCGATTACCGCTCAGCCGCCGGACAGGCCCGGGCCAAAGGTGAGCGGGCCCCCGACCGTTCACCCTTGGCCTGGCCGGTCACTATGGCCGATAACGCCTGGCATCCCGGCTTTCACGCATGAAAAAAGACCCGGGCCGCCCAACCGCCAGTAGACGCGCGGTTGTGGCTGCCGGGGTCCAGGGCAGCAGCAATGATCTTACGCTTCCGGTGCTTTCGTATACAAGACTTTCGTATACAAGCATTGTCACCGTGGGTGACCGCCAGCGGAGCCCGGATGGCCCAGCGCCGCCCGGCATGAGATCCCCGGATCGGGCAGCCGGGCCGGGCTGACCCTGACGCTGACGCGCCCGGGCGGGTAACGTCAGCAGTGAGGTCCGGTGATCCGGGCCCGGAAGGGCGTTGAGTCCAGTCCCTGCTGGCGCTTTCCTTCCCACTGGTGAAGGAGCAGCAGGTGAGCGAGCGCCCGCGCATGACGTACCGCGGCCGGGTCCCCGGCCGGGGACCGGAACGCTGACATGCCCGGCGACCGGCTGCAGCGGATCCTGGCGGAACTGTCCCTCGGGGGCAGCTCGTGGTCGGCCTCCCAGCTGTGCGCCGTGATCCCGGAACTGGCCGGGGTGAACGGCGCCGGGGTCATGCTCATGTCCGGTGACGTCCCCCGCGGGTCGCTGTGCGTCACTGACGACGTGAGCCAGCTCATCGAGGATCTGCAGTACACCCTGGGCGAAGGCCCGTGCGTGGATGCCTACCAGCAGGACACGGTGGTGGCCGAGCCCAACCTGGCTGATCCGCCCGGGCGCCGGTGGATTGCGTTCACCCCGCCGGCCGTGGATGCGGGCGTGCGGGCGGTGTTCGGATTCCCGGTGCGGGTCGGCACGGTGCGGCTCGGGGCGCTCAACCTCTACCGGGACCGGCCCGGCCCGCTGGACCCCGGCCAGCACGCCGACGCGCTGGTGCTGGCCGATGTGGTCGCACGCTGGGTGCTGGATGCCCAGGCCGGGGCGCCCGACGGCGCGCTGGCCGAGGAACTGGAAAACGGCGCCGACTTCCACTTCGCCGTGCACAACGCGGCGGGCATAGTCTCAGTCCAGGAAGGGATCAGCGTCACCGAAGCGCTCATCCGCCTGCGGGCGTACGCCTACAGTCACGACCGGCTGCTCCCCGACGTGGCCCAGGACGTCATCGCCCGCACGCTGCGCCTCGGTTGAGCCGCGCCGCTGGCCCGCTGCGCGAGCCGAGCTCAGAAGGGCGGGGTTGACATGACCCGGGAAGCCGATGTGGTCCGCTCCCTAGTCGAGATGTCCGACACCCTGGTCGATGACTACGACGTCGTCGATCTGCTGACCGGGGTGGCGGACCGGTGCGTCAGCCTGCTCGGCATGTCTGCCGCCGGGGTGATGCTGGCTTCCCCGGCCGGCAGCCTCGGGCTGGTGGCCTCCTCCAGCGAGGCCATGCGCCTGCTGGAATTGTTCGAGCTCCAGGCTGAGGAAGGCCCGTGCCTGGACGCCTTCCGTACCGGGGAGCGGGTCGAGCAGGAGAACCTGCAGGCAGGGACCGGCCGCTGGCCGTTGTTCTCGGCCGCCGCCCTCGAGGCTGGTTTCCAGTCGGCGTTCGCGCTGCCGCTGCGCCTGCGTGACGCGACCATCGGCGCGATGAACATGCTCAACGACACCCGCACCCCGATCGGTGAGCCGGACCTCATCGTCGCCCGGGCGTTCGCCGACCTCGCCACGGTCAGCATCCTCCAGCACCGCGTCAGCGAGGAGGCCCAGCGCGTCAACGAGCAGCTGTCCTCCGCGCTGACCAGCCGCGTCGTGATCGAGCAGGCCAAAGGCGTGATCTCGGAGCGCGCCGGTATCGGCCTGGCCGAGGCCTTCGGCCGGCTGCGGAACTATGCGCGCTTCAACGGCCTGCGCCTCACCGATGTCGCCCGGGCCGCGGTGGACGGCACCCTCGACCCGCGGGCCTGGGGCCCGCCGTCCTGGCCCTGACCCAGCCGCAGCCAGCCGCCCAGCGGCCCTGAGTCAGCTCGTGACGTCAGCGCTGGTGAAGCGGGCCCAGGCGATCGAGCCGAAGATCACGATGTAGACCGCGAACGACAGCAGCCCGTGCAACAACGTCGCGGTGTCGATCGGCGCGCGCAGCAGCGAGTCGAACGACAGCCAGAAGTGCGTGGGCAGGTACGGGTGGATCACCGCGAACTGGGCCACGTTGTCGGCCACCTCGCTGGCCACGGCGAGGACCAGGATGGCGGCGATCGCGCCGATCGGGTGCTCGGTCAGGGTCGAGATGGCCAGCCCGATCGCGGCCAGCGCGGCCATCCCGGCGGCCACGTACAGCGTGACCCAGAGCAGCCGGAGCAGGCCGTCCGCGAGGGACACGGTGGTCCCCGACAGCAGCGTCACGGGCCCGATCGGGAACAGGATCGCGCCCATGATCAGCGACACCGCCGACACCAGCAGGCACGCGGCCAGCCCGAAGATGACCACGGCCGCGTACTTGACCGACAGCAGCCGGGTCCGCCCGGCCGGCACGGTGAGCAGGTAGCGCAGCGTGCCGAGGCCAGCCTCCCCCGCGATCGAGTCACCGGCCACGACCGCGATCACCAGCGGCAGCACCAGGGTGAGCAGGATGGTCAGGGCCAGGAAGGACAGGAACACCCCGTTCCCGGCCAGCTGGGCGAAGAACGAGGCGTCCGGCCCGCCGCCGCCCCCGCCCGGGCTGGACACCCGCAGCCCGATGCCCAGCACCACGGGCAGCACGACGAGCACGCCGAGCAGGGCCAGGTTCCGCCAGCGCCGGAACATCAGGTGCAGCTCCGAGCCCAGCAGCCGCAGCCACGTGGCAAGACCGTTGCGGGGCCGGGCGTGCGCGGCCAGCGGCGTGCCGCCCGCGGCCGCCGGGGCACCGCCGCGGGGAGCGGACAGCTCAGCCGTCGACATCGAATCCCTCCCCGGTGAGTCCCACGAACAGTTCCTCGAGGCTGGGCCGCGGCGTGTCCAGCCCGGCCACCGGGACGCCGGCGTAGACCAGCTCGCGGGTGACCTGCTCGGGCGCCTGGTCGCCGAGCGCGGCGGACGCCTCCCCTTCCCCGGCCGTCACGTCGGCCAGACCCAGCTTGCCGAGGACCTCGGCGGCCCGGGCGGGGTCGGAGGTGGTGACCCGGATCCGGGCCGAGCCGCGCGCCCGGAGCTCTTCCAGCGGACCCTGGAAGACCAGCTTCCCGGTCCGCATCACGCCGACCTGGGTGCAGATCTGCTCGACCTCGGCGAGCAGGTGCGAGGAGACCAGGACGGTGATGCCGTCGGTGGCGATCTCCCGGATCAGCCCGCGGACCTCGCGGGTGCCCTGCGGGTCGAGCCCGTTGGTGGGCTCGTCGAGGATGATCAGCTCACGGGGCTGGAGCAGGCTGGCCGCGATGGCCAGCCGCTGCTTCATGCCGAGTGAGTAGGCCCGGTAGTGCTTCTTCTTCGCGGCGAGCAGGCCGACCCGGTCCAGCGCCCCGGTGATCCGCTGCTTCGCGGTGCGCGGGTCGGCGGTCCGGTCGGCCGCGTCCACCCGGGCCAGGTTGTCCGGGCCGGACAGCTGCGGGTAGAACGCGGGCCCCTCGACCAGGGACCCCACCCGGGGCAGCACCTGGACGGTGCCCTTGGGCATGGGCACGCCGAGCAGCGAGTGGCTGCCCGCGGTGGGGTACACCAGGCCGAGCAGCATCCGGATCGTGGTGGTCTTGCCGGAGCCGTTGGGGCCGAGGAAGCCGTAGACGCTGCCCGGGGGGACCACCATGTCGATGCCGTCCACGGCCAGCTGGCCGCTGCTGAACCGTTTGGTCAGCCCGGAGGTGACGATGGCCGGGGCGGGTGCCGCACCCGGGGCGGGTGCCGCACCCGGGGCCGGCTCCGCTCCCGGGGCCGGGTCCGCGCCCGGGCGCCGGCGCCTCCGCGCCCGGGGCGGCCTCCGCGCCCGGGGCCGCGTCCTCGCGGACTCCCGGGGCGGAGACCACCTCGCCCGAGCTCACCTGATCTGCGCTCACTTGACCTGGGCGGCGGCGGCGTACAGGACGGCCGGCGTGACCGCCCCGACAAGCACGTGGCCGCTGTTGGTGATCAGCACGGACACCAGGCTAGTGCGCAGCAGCCTGCCGCTGCCCCACGCGCCGTGCACCGGGGTGGCCGACTTCATCAGGGCGGCGGTCACCGCGCCGCTCTCACCGGAGCCGCTGCTCACCGACTGGCTCCCGACGCCGGCCGCGCTGGACGCGCTGGACGACGCGCCGCCCGCACCCATCACGCCGGCCAGGTCGGACGCGGGGAGCACCGCCACCGACAGCCAGTCCTTGCCGATTACCTGCGGCTCGCCGCTGGCCTTCTCGCCCTTGGCCATGTGCCTGGACGAGTCCCCGGGCGGGCTGACCACCTTGACCTTGGCCCCGGCCGGGGTGGTGAAGTTGAAGTTGGCCGCGGCCGGCTTGACGAACGAGATCGAGGTGTAGCCGACCTGGATGGCCGGGCTGGCCGCGCCGCGGGCGAACACCTGGACCCGCAGCGGCACGTTCCTGGTCGCGTCGATCGCGAGGCTGACCCGGCCGATCAGCGAGCCGCTGGACTTGGGCGTGAGCACCAGCTGGTAGGCGGGCTGGCCCGCCACGGTCACGGTGCGGTCGACGGTGACCCGGGTGCTCGGGCCGACCGCCTTGAGCGCCTGGCTGGCCGCCTGCTGCGGGGTGAGCGGCGCCCCGGAGGGCATCGCGTGCGCCTCAGCCGCGCTGGCCCGGGCCGGCAGCTGCATCCGGGTGACCGTGTTCGAGTCGCTCTGCCAGACCGAGACCTGGCGGCCGTCGCGGATCACGTCCGTCTCGCTCATCTGCACCGGCACCGCGAGCCGGATGTGCTGGGGGTCGCCGTACCAGACCTTGATGGTGTGCGACCCGGCCAGCAGCGACGTGATGGAGTTCTGGTTGCTGGTCCCCGGCAGCTGCGGGAGGCCGAGCGACGCCGTCTCGACCACGGTCCCGGTCAGGGCGGGCGGCGGCGCGTCCCGGCCGGCCACCGAGGCGAGCAGCTGCGCGGGCGTGCGCAGCGGCAGCTCCGGCGAGGCCTGCGCGGTGCTGATCAGGGAACCGGCGGTCACCGCGCCCGCGAGGGCCACGGCACCGACGGGTATGGCCCACCTGGCGCGACGGGAAATCGTCGGCAGCGTGTTCATTGCACAACCTCACTTGCCCCCCGTGCGGGTCGGCCGCACGGGCTCGTCCCACGGGCCGTCACCGGCCCGGCGTAGGCCGCCACCGTCCCGATCCGGGAGGCGCGGCCGTCATCTGGCCCCGTATGGGCCCGTCCCGCCGGCTTGGCCGGCCGTCCGGGTCCCTGTCATCCGCCATCTTGCCGCACGCCGCCTGAGCCCTTCCTGTGAGCGTGTCCCGGGCCGGCTAGCGAGCCCGGGCCGCCAGGCCCGGGCGAGCGGCCGGTGCCGCTTTCCCTGGGTAAGGCGAACACCTGGGCTAGCACCGTGAGCGTGTCCCGGGCCAAGCTCCACATACGGCAATAACGGTCTTATCGCCGGGCGCACCCGGGACGGGACTACTACCCGCGGGCCACCGGAAGTGAGCCCCGCGCGGCGCAGCCCGGCGGGCGCGGCCGGGTAATCTCGGGCGGGTGCGGGTGCTCGTCGTGGAGGACGAACGGAGGCTGGCCGCGGCCGTCCGGCGCGGCCTGGTCGCCGAGGGCTTCGCGGTCGACCTGGCCCACAACGGTGAGGACGGCCTGCACGCCGCGCGTGAGGGCGGGTACGACGCCGTGGTGCTGGACCTGATGCTGCCCAAGATCTCCGGGTACAAGATCTGCCAGCAGCTGCGCGCGGAGGAGAACTGGGTGCCGATCCTCATCCTGTCGGCCAAGGACGGGGAGTACGACCAGGCCGACGGGCTGGATCTGGGCGCCGACGACTACCTGACCAAGCCGTTCTCGTACGTGGTGCTGGCGGCCCGGCTGCGGGCCCTGCTCCGGCGCGGCGCGATCCCCCGGCCCGCGCAGCTGCGCGCCGGTGACCTGGTCCTCGACCCGGCGAGCCGGCGGGTCCGCCGCGGCGAGACCGACATCGAGCTGACCGCGCGGGAGTTCGCCCTGCTGGAGTACATGATGCGGCGGCCGGGGCAGGTCGTGGCCAAGACCGAGCTGCTGGAGCACGTCTGGGAGAGCTACGACTCGCTCGACCTCAACGTGGTCGAGGTCTACGCCGGGTACGTCCGCCGCAAGATCGACGCCCCGTTCGGGCGGGGCGCCCTGCAGACGGTGCGCGGGGCGGGCTACCGCCTGGCCGCCGACGGCGGCTGACCCGGCCGGCCCCCCTCATCCGCTCCCCCGGCATGTGATGGAACCCCTCCCCAACCCTGACCGCGCCCCCAACCGCACCCGTGGCTTCCCCGTGGCTCATCCCTCCAGTCACGGTGGGCCCTCCCGCCCACTTCTCCTACGGAGCGTTCGCCGAAACGGGCAAAACACCCCTGAATGAGGCACGTTCCGTAGGAAAAGTGCGGCCGGGCGGACAGCCCCAGCGCGCGAGGCGTGGATCTCATCGATCATGGCCAGCGCTGTGCCCGGCGCCGCCGACCGTCCCCAGCCCGGCTGGCATGGCCGGGGCGATCGCCTCGCCCTCGGCCCGCGGGTCGGCCCAGTCGGGGTCCTCGGTGCCCATGATGATCAGGGCCGGACACCGGATCAGCGCGAGCAGGTCGCCGGGTGCGGGAGCGGTGGGCGCAGGCGCGCTCAGCCGAGAGTGTTCATGCCGAGCCAGAAATTGTTGTCCTTGAAGGCTTTGCCGAGATCAGGGGCGACCATCAGCAGGCCGGCCCCTTCCAGCCAGTGCGCCATTTTCAGGTCGCCGGTGTCCAGCGGGCGCAGGGCGAGGCTCTCGATGAACGATGACACACGTGCCTTGGCGCCGGCGTCGTCGCCGGCGATGAACACGTCCAGCCGGCGGCCCTCGCCCTCGTCCGCGGCCAGGACGTGGCCGAAGAGGGTGTTGAACGCCTTGACCACGTGCGCGCTGGCCGGGGCGGCCTTGGCGGTCTCCTGTGCCGCGGAGCTGCCGTCAGGGGTGACGAGCCCGGTGCCGGTGCGATCGAAGGCGTTGCTGATGTCGACGATGACCTTGCCGGCCAGCGCGTCCCCGTACTGGCTGACCACCGGTGCGGCGCTGGCGTACGGCAGGGCGAGGATGACGATGTCCCCGGCCGGGGCGCTGCCGATTACTCCCGCTGTGGTGCCGCCGCCGAGCGCACTGGCCAGGGCAGCGGCCTTGGCTGCATCACGGCCGATGACCTCGACGGTGTTGCCGCCAGTGAGCGCGCGGGTGCCCAGGATGCGGGCCATGGTTCCCACGCCGATGATGCTGATGCTGCTCATGATGGGTACCTGCTTTCCGGATGGGCTGAACGAGCTTCGAGAGCGGGCGAGCCGGGATGGGGCCCGCGTCCAACGAGAGGTTGACTCCTCAACCGTAATTCTCTTTGGTTGAGGAGTCAACCGAGAGGTACGATGAGAGCATGCCGACGGAACCGAACTGGCTTGACCCGCGCGAAGACCGCGCCTGGCGGGCCTTCAGGCACGCGGACCGCCAGCTCTCCCTGCGTCTGCACCGGCACCTGCTCCAGGACTCCGGACTGACCGGGGCCGATTACCAGGTCCTCGCGGCCCTCTCGGAGCACCCCACGGGCCGTGTGCCTGCGCAAGAACTGTGCGCCTCGCTGGAGTGGGAGAAGAGCCGGCTCTCCCACCAGGTCCGGCGCGTGGAGCACCTCGGGCTGATCGCCCGCGAACCCAACCCCGCCGATGCCCGCAGCGCGATGATCTGCCTCCTGCCCGCCGGACGCCGCGCCATCGAGGACGCAGCGCCCCAGCACGTGCGCAACGTCCGCCGGCATTTCATCGACCTGATGACCCCCGCCGAACTCGACATGCTCGCCGCCCTCAACGAGCGAGTCCTGCATCACCTCGCCGAGGAGCCCTTCCCCGCCCAATCCACGCCCGATGGCTGATCCTCGGCGCGCGCGCCCCTGAAGGGCCGCCAGGCGCGGTCTTTGCGCCGGTCAAGCCAGTTCGGTTCCGTCGGCGTGCCTCCGTCGCATCTCTTAGTTGACACATCAACTAAAGAGCTACGGTGAACGAGTACGAACCTCTCGCCTGTACAGGAGTAGCCGTGACCGTCCAGATTGCCGCCATCCTGATCGGGCACGAGGTCACGATGAGGACCGCACCGTTCAACCCGGCGCGGCATTTGGCCTGCTTGTCGTGCGCCGGCGAGACGAGTACGAGGGAGTGCCATGAAGCTGACCACCCCGAACGTGGAGACCGTACTGGACGGTTACCGGCTCGGGTCCAACCAGGGAGCGATCGCCTTCTGCTCAGTCACCCTCATCGAGGGACTGGACGCCCACGGCACACTTCGCCGGATCCTGGTGGATACCGGCCACACCGGCCGACGGCCCGCCCTTGACGCCGAGCTGAGCCAGCGAGGGCTGACCAGGGACAGTATCGACATCGTGGTGTGCACGCACGCGCACTGGGACCACATCGAGAACCTGGACATCTTCACGCGCGCTGAGGTGATCATGCATCCCGACGAGCGGCGGTACGTGCGCCGCCCGCACCCTAACGATTTTGCCTGCCCGGACTGGATGGAAGCGGTCGTCGAGCGGTACGAGGACCGGATCCGGGTCGCCGGCGAGGGCACCCGGCTGCTGCCCGGGGTGGAGATCGTCGCGGCGCCCGGACATACCGCCGGGACCATCGCGGTAGCCGTGGCGACCAGCGACGGTATCGCAGTGATCGCCGGCGATTCGATCCAGAACGCCACTGTCGCCCGCGAGCGCCGCAACGCCCTGGTCTTCTGGAACGAGCGGATCGCCGCCCAGACGATCGGCAAGCTGCTGGCCATCGGGGACGTCATCTACCCCGGCCACGACCGCCCCTTCCGTGTGCACCCGGACGGCCGTACCACGTACCTGCACGACTTCGAGCTCACGCTCACCGGTGTCACCGCCGGCCAGCCTGGCCTGGATCTGGTTGATCCCCCGTTCCAGCCGGTCATCATGGACGGCATCGAAGAGCAGCGGCTGCCCGATTAGCGCTCGTGCCCGCCCTGGCTGAACGCAGCGCCAGAGTTTGGGGGGTT
>CAVQNH010000036.1:0-33197 GCA_963713815.1 uncultured Actinomycetes bacterium | reverse complement strand
GCGCGCTCACCGCCGCCGGCGTCCCGGCTGAGCTGGTCATAGTGCCCGCCGCTGACCATGCTCCTCGTCCGTCCCAGCCCAGCAGCGTCCGGGTGGTCACCGGGTGGTCTGAACGTCATCGCTGACGGCGTGGCTCAGTCGCGGCCGCGGCGGGCCTGCCTTGTCCCTGTAGGCCGGGGCCGAGGACCACCGTGACCGCGAGCGAGCTGCGGCCATCGCCGCCATCGCTGTCGCCGGGGAGGTTTGCTGGGCGACAGCACCGCGCAGGGCAGCACCGACGCCCTGCATGGCGAGCATGCCGGAGGAATGCAGCCCCAGGGCATGCCCACTCAGCTTATCCGGTGTCAGAGTCATCAGGCGCTGCTGGAGCAGGAGAGTAGCCGAATAGCCGACGAGGCGAGCGCGACGGCTGCCACGGCGAGGGGCAGCGCCGGGTGCAGGACGAAAATAAGTACGGAGCGGCGAGCAGCAGGCGCAGCGGGGCACCGAGCCATTCCCGCCACCGATGCGGGACGAACCGCTCGGCCAGGGTATCCCCAGCCAGCATCCCGAGTGCGGCGAAGGCGAAGAGCAGCCCAGCGTGCCGGGGCGCATAGGCCACGAAGAGGGACTCGCAGCCGACGATGAGCCCGTCGGGCACCCACAGCGCGAGATAGACATAGCGGCGCGCCGGGGCGAAGACCACAGCCACGCATTATTCCGCCAGGTGTCGCGGATCGACGGCCGACCGACGGCCCGCGGGGCCGAGGGCTGAGGCCGAACCGGGCCACGACCGCCCGCGCCAGATACATGGCCGCCGCCGGCCAGGCAGCGTGCCGCGCGGTGACAGGGTGGTCACGAGACGCCACCGACCGCGAACCCGCAGATCTGCATGACGCCGACGCACACGTTGAGCACCGAGTGGCCGAGCAGGTAACTGCCCCGGGCAGGATCTCGTTGAGCAGGCCGTAAGACACGCCGCCGCCCAGCGAGGCGACCAGGCCCAGGGTCATCACGATGGCGAAATCGGACCACACGGGCAGGCCAGGGAGAGCCAGCGCCGCCGTTCCAAGACCGAAGGCCACGCAACTGGTGGTCATGGTGGCCCGGGGCGGCAGCCGGTCGGCCGCGGACAGGAACGTTGTCGCGCCGATCAGCTGGGCCAGGGAGGGGCCGAACATGCCGAGCGCGGAGAGCAGGGCTGAGCCCGTGGCCAGGTAGATCAGCGTGCCCAGCGCCAGCCCGCTCACCGTCTGCGCGGCCACCTGCACCGCGCTGGTCAGGAAGATCGGCCTGAACTCCGGTGCCCGGATGAGGTCACGATACGTGCGCATGCCCGAAGTCTTGGCCGGGCTGGGCGGGCCTGATTAATGTTTCGCAGGGAGGCGAAACCATTGGGCTGGTGGCAGGTGAACGCCGACACCCTCGCGGGCAGCCGGTTCGTGCTCTCCCCACTCGCTGAGACCACCGCGTGCCTGATGGTCCTGGCCAAGGGGGTGCCCGGGCACCTGGGCGAGCGGGCATGGCTGCATGCTCACCGTGCCTCGTACCGTGAGCGGCTGGCCGGTGACCCGATCGCCGCGCTGCTCGTCCCGAGCGCCATGGGCGGGCGCTGGATCGCGGACTTCCTGACCCCCACGCCAGCAGCGGACGGTGAGGAGGCGTTCGAGAAGGAAGTGGCCCGGATCCGGGAGACGCCGGCCGAGGCCGCGCTCGCGGACCTGACCGTGTCGCTCGGTGGTCCGCTGCCTGAGCCGCTGCGCCGGCCTGATCTGCCGGAGCGTACCGCTGACCTTCTGGAATGGGTCTGGGCGGAATGTGTCCTGCCCTACTGGCCACGACGGCGGCGCGTCCTCCAGGCCGACGTGATCGCCCGTATGGCGCAGTTGAGCCAGGCTGGCTGGGCTGCGGCCCTGAACGACATGCGCCCCGGCATGCGCTGGCTGGGGGATGGCCGCCTGCAGATCAACGCCTATGACTACCCGCCACGGAAGATCAGCGGGGCCCAGCTACTGTTCGTCCCGGTCACCCCGCGCCAGGGCTGGGCATCGTGGGACGAGCCACATCGGTATGCGGTGGTCTACCCCTGCTCGGGCGTGCTCGCCGAGGCGGACCATGCTGCGACACCCGAGACGCTGGCCGCGCTGCTCGGGCCTGCCCGGGCGGGCATTCTCGTCTTGCTGGACACCCCGAAGAGCACTACCCAGCTGGTGGCGTTGACCGGCCAGCGACTGGGATCGGTGGGCCGTCACCTCAAAATCATGCTCGAGGCCGGCCTGGTGGGGCGGCGGCGTGCCGGACGATCCGTGCTCTATCACCGAACAGCGCTCGGCCAGGGCCTCGTGGAGGCCCAGCCGAACGGTGACGGAGGCTGGCGTGGCAGGCAAGCCGCGCGGCGGAATACCACACCCGTGGAATAGGTACTCTGGGCCAGCACGTGAACGTCATCAGATTACGGATCCATGATCTGTGGCGGTTCCGGCGGCCGGCGCGGGGCGGGGAGCGGCAGACTCGGCACGGCGGAAGCCGGGCTCGGTGCCCAGCCAGGGGAGCCGGGCGCCGGTGGGATCTGCGCCGGGCCTGTTTTTCGCCCGGTTACTGAGACCGTGAACCTTACGGGCCTTAAATCCGTTAGCGATGTGGGCCGTGTGCCCGTCAACTCCAGGAGCCCGGTTTTCCCATCCTGCTGGGCACGTGCGCGAAGCGGCCAGGGGCCGGCCCGAGGAGGAGTGCGATGGCTGTGAAGACGATGTCTGGCCGTGGTCCGGCGGAGCGATCCCGGCCGGGCTCGCTCCGCCGGACCGCCCCGGCGGCGAAGCGCGTGGTCTGGGTGTACGCCATCACTGACGACCGGGGGCCGCGCGAGTTCGCCGGGCTGTCCGGCGTCGGCGGGGAGCGGGTCCGCGTCGTGGCCGATGCCGGCCTGGCCGCCGTCGTGGGGTCGGTGGACGCACGGGCTTTCGGCGAGGATGCCCTGGCCAGCCTGCTGGGGGGGCTGGACAACATCGAGCGGGTCGGCCGTGCGCACCATCAGGTCATCGCCCGGGTCGCCGCGGGCGGCGGCCCCGTGCTGCCGCTCCGGCTGGCCACCGTCTACCCCGACGACGACACGGTCCGCGCCCTGCTGGCCCGCAGGCGCGGCGAGTTCGCCGGTCTGCTCGCCCGCTTCCAGGACACGGTGGAATGGGGGGTCCAGGTGTACGGCCCGGTCGATCAGCAGGAGGGGGCCGACACGCTCGCGGACACGATCGACTGGGTGCTCGCGGACATCGCCGACGCCTCGCAGCGGCAGCCGGCCGCGGACCCGCGCTACGTCCGCGGCCCGGACTACATGCTCCTCAACGCCGCCTACCTACTGCGGGGTGACCGCGCCACCGAGTTCCTGGCCGCCGCGCACGCGCTGGCCGGCGCGCGCGCCGGGGTACGGGCCGACCTCAACGGCCCGTGGCCGCCCTACTCGTTCGTCGACCAGCTCGACGCCTGACGGAAGCCAGCCGGGTACGGTCCGTCCCGACCCAGGCCGCGTGGCGGCACCGTGCGCGGTGGTGGGTTGGATGTCCTACTTAGCAGGTTCCGCACTTCATGAAAGACCAGGTCAGAAGGTTTTCTGGAGCTGTTCGGGGGGTGCCGGAAAGGCATGAACCGCGAACTGGCCATTACTCTGGCAGGGGCGGCGCCCGTCTAGTGTCCTAGCCCCGCGGGGCTGCGGCTGGCGCCGGCCCGGCAGAATCTGGCCTGGCCATTCTCTGCCGGTATCTGGTTGTGTGTCGCTGTAAGCGCGTGGTAATGCGCTATACAAGGAACGGCACGAGGGAGCAAGATGCGGCCGGAGGACGGATCCCTGCCTGGCAGGCGAATGGCCCAGGAAGGGTTGGCGCGGGTGCGCCAAGCCGTCCGCTCGGCTTCGCTGCCAGTGAAGATCCTGCTGGTCCTGGCCGTGTTGATCATCGTGGTGCTGGCCCTGACCCTGGGGGCCAGGGTCTGGGATGTGCTCCTGCTCGCCGCCCTCATCTACGGTCCCGTCGCGGTCTGGCGGGGGCACCGGTTGTGGGTGGCCTCGGTGTTCGTCGCGGCCTGGGGCCTGGTGGCGGTCCTGGCCATCGCCGCAGTGGCCGGCCGGTTCAATTCCGGCATCGTGCCGCTCCTGCTGCTGCCCTGCGCGGCGGCGGCCGCCTCGTACCTCCCGGTATTGTCCCGCCGTTACGTACCCTGCCGGACGGTGGCCTGGACCCAGCTCTGGTCCCTGCCTCCGGGCCTGCTGGCCTGGTGGCTGGCGCCCGGCCGGCTGGTGATCAGCTACGCGATCACCTGGGGCCTGGGCCTGGCCGTGATCGGCTGGCGGATAGGCAAGTCGCAGCAGGAGGCCCGGGCGCTCAGCCGCCAGCAGGGCCGCTCCGGCGCGCTGGCCGCTCCGCACCGGCCCGGCGGCCCGGCCATGGCGGCCCGGCCCGGCGGCCGGCCTCCCGCGACGGCGAGCGGCCGCCCGTCCCGGCCCGCCGACGTGTCCCGGGTGGTGCAGACGGCTGAGGGCTCGGTACGCCCCGCCGACGGCGCGGCCGCCCGGGACCGGGGCAGCGGCGATTCGCAGCCACCGGAGATCACGGTGGCGGAAGCCATGGCCGAGCTCGACAACATGATCGGCCTCACCTCGGTCAAGGATCAGATCCGGCAGATCACCGCGTCCGTCGAAGCCGCCCGCCGCCGGGTGATGGCGGGGTACGGGGCGGAGAAGCCCATGCAGCACTTCGTCTTCCTCGGGCCGCCCGGCACCGGGAAGACCTCGGTGGCCCGGGTCGTCGCGAAGATCTTCTTCGCCTTCGGCCTGCTCGACACGCCGGTAGTGGTCGAAGCGCAGCGGGCCGACCTGGTCGGCGAGTACCTCGGGGCCACCGCCATCAAGACGAACGAGCTGGTGAACAGCGCGCTGGGCGGGGTCCTGTTCATCGACGAGGCGTACAGCCTGGTGAACGACAGCGAAGGGCAGGGCGACCGGTTCGGCCACGAGGCCATCCAGGCGCTGCTGAAACGGGCCGAGGACGACCGGACCGAGCTCATCATCATCCTGGCCGGGTACGAGAAGCAGATGGAGGGGTTTCTGGCCAGCAACCCCGGCCTGAACTCCCGGTTCGGGCTCCGGGTGAAGTTCCCCACCTACTCTCCCGCCGAGCTGATGGCCCTGGCCGAGCTCTCCCTGGAGCAGCGCGGCGAGATTCTCGACGCCGACGCGCGCCCGGCGCTGTGGCGGATGATGGAGGACGTGGGCCGCCGCAGGCTCGCCGATGAGCTCGGCAACGGCCGGTTCGTCCGCAGCCTGCTCGAGAAGGCCGGGCGGGCCCGGGACGTCCGGATCATGGCCGACGGCGCGGAGCCGTCCTCCGCGGAGCTGGTCACCCTGGAGGCGGCCGACCTGGAGCGGGCCGGGGCCGAGCTCACCGCCCGGTTCCGCGGCTACCGCCAGGCGCCGACCCTGGAAAGCGCGCTCGCCGAGCTGGACGAGCTGGTCGGCCTGGAGCCGGTCAAACGGCAGGTGCACGAGATCGCGGCCCAGCTGAGAGTGGCCCGGCTGCGGGAACGGCAGGGCCTGTCCAGTCAGCCCCCGGTCCGGCACTTCGTGTTCACCGGGCCGCCCGGCACGGGCAAGACCACGGTGGCCAGGATCCTCGGCCGGATCTTCACCGCCCTCGGCCTGCTGGTCCGTCCCGAGGTGATCGAGGCGCACCGGGCCGACCTGGTCGGGGAGCATCTGGGCTCTACGGCGATCAAGACCGGGAAGCTTATCGACTCGGCGCTGGGCGGGGTCCTGTTCATCGACGAGGCCTATTCGCTGTACAACGCAGGCTATTCAGGTGGCGACGCCTACGGCTCCGAGGCCGTGGCCACGCTGCTGAAGCGGGCCGAGGACGATCGCGACCGGCTGGTCATCGTGCTGGCCGGGTATCCGGCGGACATGGACCGGTTCCTGCGCAGCAACCCCGGGCTCGCGTCCCGGTTCAGCGTGCGGATCGGGTTCCCCAGCTATTCACCCGATGAGCTGTGCAAGATCGCGGGTGTGATCGCGGAGCAGCACGGGGACACGTTCGAACCGGACGCGCTGCCGGTCCTCGACGAGATCTTCAGCGCGGCGATCGCCCGCGGGCAGATCGACGAACTGGGCAACGGCCGGTTCGCCCGCAGCCTGTTCGAACGGGCCTGCGCCGCCCGGGACCTGCGCGTGGCGGACCTGGACGAGGACGCGAGCGCCGCGGATCTCACCACCGTGTCCGCCGCCGACCTGCGCGGCGCGTTCGGCGAGCTGGGTGGTCTCCCGCCGGGATAGTCCGCGGCGGGCCGGCCGCCAGGACGGGCCGCCGCCGGTCAGCCGTCCGGGCCGGGCGGCAGGTCGCGGAGTGCGGCGATCAGGCTGGCCTGGTCGCCGGCGGTGTCCCGGATGACGTACATCAGCGTGTGCAGCACCGCGTGCCGGTCCTCGCCCCGGTCCAGCAGCCGCTGCGCGGCCTCCCAGAGCTCGGGCGGATCACCCCGCCACAGCCGGTCCGCCAGCGCCAGATGCCGGTCGATGTGCAGCGGGCCGCTCGGCCGCCCGTTCGCGTCGTTGTGGTCGGCGGCCAGCAGCGTGCGGCGGTCCGCCTCCGCGGCCGGATCCAGCCCGGCCAGGTCGATGCCGCCGAACATGCCGCGCAGCACCGGGAAGGCGAACGTCCGGCGGGGGAGTGCCTCCAGGTCATCGTCCGGCAGCAGCCGGGACACCAGCGCCGTGTCCAGGCCGAACGCGGTCGGATCCCGGTAGACCTGGGCGAACGTGCCCATCGAGTCGAAGACCGCATCCAGGGTCTCGGCGATCATCTCGGCGGCCAGGCCCTGGCGCCGCCCGGCCCAGCGCACCCAGGCGGCCAGCACGTGCGGCATGGCGTGCTGCTCGGCCGACAGCAGCAGCACCTTGCGCGGCAGCCAGTCGAGCAGGAACGTGGCGACCTTGGCCGGGCTCATCCGCAGCGGCCGCCCGAAGTCGCGGTCGCAGCCGTAGTCGATGATGTGATCCGCGCAGCGGCTGGCCGCGCGGGTGTCAGACAGGTCTTCCGCCTCGTCCGAGGCCAGGAACCCGGCCACCAGCATGGCCCGGCGATCCCGGGTCCAGGCGTGCCGCCGCGCGGTGGCCGCACCCCAGCCCGACCCGTGCCCCGTGCCCCACGGCGCCGTGCTCCACGGGGCCGGGCTGTTACCGCTCTCACGGCTGGCCCCGTTGCGGGCCCCGTATCCCGGCCGGGCGGGCGGCAGCGTGCGGATCCGGGCCCGGATGAACGCGTGATAGGAGGCGAACGAGTCGCTCGGCGGCGGCCCCTGCCCGGCCTCGGTCACGGCCAGGGCCGTCTCCAGCAGGCGGCGGGCCTGCGGCGCTTCGACCTGGCTGAACGTGGCCCGCGCGGGACGGCCGCCATCCTCGGCGCCGGCCGCCCGGCAGCGCTCGAGCAGCCGGTCGACCTGGGAGGTCACCCAGCCGTCGCGGAGCATCCCGCCGGCGTTGTAGTCCACCACCATGACCAGGGCGTGCGGCTCTTCCCCGGCGTAGCTGTAGACGCAGACGACCTCGTCGCGGTCCCCGAACGCATCGGAGTTCACGTAGCACTCGCCCGCGGTCACCGCGCCCACATGCTCAGCCCACGGCGGGCGGACCACGTCGCGGGAGATCAGCGCCAGGGCAGCCGTCTCCGCCTGCATGGCCTGCCGCGACGTGCCCAGGCAGGCGATGCCGGACAGCAGGGCCAGCGCCGCCGGGCTGCGCTGCTGCGCCGCATAGCTGACCAGCCCCTCGCCGACGAGTTCCTCGACGTCGCCCGGCGAGCTGCGCGGTGTCCGTTCACCCCACCAGGTGCCGAGAAGTTCGCTCACCATCAGCTCGGCATCCAGCGGGCTGCGGACCGCCAGCAGCTCCCGGGCAGCCCGGAGCATCTCGGCGAACAGCGCGTTCGGTGGGGCAGCACTGGGGAGCACCGAGCGGGTCCCCTTCCCTCGACCTGGGTGGCCCGGCCCGCCGGGGGGCTCTCGTCGTCGGCTTTGCGGGCTCACATGGACAGCTTTCCAGATTCTCGCGGCGCCGTGCCCCGTCCGCGCCGGATGGTGGCCATGTTTCCGCGTGTGGCAGATATTACGGGCATCCGGGACCGCCGGCGCCGGACATTCGGGGCATCAGGTATCTCACGATCAATGCAATTCCCGGGGGCCTCCGCCAGGGTACGGGGTGCCGGGCGGCCGTGCCGGGCGCGCGGCCACTTCTTTCCGGAAGAGCGAGGTCAGCATGATGCCCGCAGCGCGGCACGATTTCGCCTAGGATGTGGGAAGCTCGCCTGCGTGGCCACTGTGGGTGTTCGCGGTAACGGAACGGGGCCGGTACCCATATGGCGTGGCACCGTGCTTGTGCGTTCACTGGTGGCGGCATTGCCGCTAGCCTGCTTGTGTCCGCAGTGAGCGGGAAGGAGCCGTTGCATGGCCCAAGCGGCGGGACTCGAGCGCAGCGGGACTGGGGTGCGGCGATGAGCACTGATACCTCTGTGCCTCAGCCGCGGGTCTCCGGTCTGGACGTGTCTGACTCGGCCCTGCTCGCCACCCTGCTCCGCGAGGCCCCCATCGGCTTCGCCTTCTTCGGCCCCGATCTCCGGGTCCGCCGGATCAACCAGACCCTGGCCCGGCTCGACGGCCTCGACCTGGAAGCCCACCTCGGCCTGCTGCCCTCCCAGGTGTGGCCGGGCACGCTGGCGTCCCGGGTCGAGTCGGCCGTGCGTCACGTGCTCGCCGACGGCCAGCCGCTGTACGAGTCGAACCAGCCGGTGGGCGAGGCCGGGTCGGTCGCGCCTCAGTCAGCCGGCCCTCAGTCAGCCGGCCTTCGGTCAGTTGGCACCGGGCAGCCGGGCCTGGGTGACGGCGACCCCCCGGCCGGGACGAGGACCGCCAGTGGGCGTTCTCCTGGTTCCCCTCGCACGACCCGGACGGGAACGTGGCGGGCGTGGCGCTGATCGCGGTGGACGTCACCGACCGGCAGAACTCGGCCGAGGCGGTCCGCCGGAGCGAGGAGCGCTACCGCTCGCTGGTGCAGGCCGGCGCCCAGGTCGTCTGGGTGACCACGCCGACCGGCCAGATCGCCGAGGATTCGCCCGAGTGGCGCTGGATAACGGGCCAGAGCCTGGAGGAGTACCTGGGCAATGGCTGGCTGGACGCGATTCACCCAGAGGACCGTGAGCGGGTGGAACGGGAATGGCTGGAATGCGTCCGGGCCGGGAAAGTATTCGACAGCCGTTACCGGGTCCGGACCAAGACCGGGTCATACCGGCATTACGACGTGCGGGCCGTCCCGATTGAGCGGGACGGGAAGATCATCGAATGGGTCGGGGCCAGCACCGATGTCACCGGCCAGCGCGAGGCCGAGGAGATGCGCGGCCGGCTGACCGAGCAGCTGTCCGCCGCCGCGCTGCGCACCGCGCGGCTGCAGCAGGCCACGTCCATGCTGGCCGAGGCCCTGACCGTGCTGCAGGTCGTCGAGGTGATCACGGAGGTCGGGCGCTCGGCGATCGGCGCCGAGCGGTCCGCGGTGGCCCTGCTCGACCGGGAGCGGCTGCAACTGCACACGATCAACCCGGTCGGGCTCCCCGACGTCCCTGGTGCCCCGTCCGGCGACATGCCCCTCGACGCGCCGAGCGTGATGACCCTGGCCATCACGTCCCGGCGGCCGGTGCTGGTCGAGAACCCTGAGTCGCTGCGGCGGCAGTTCGAAGGGCTCACCGACGTCGACGTTTTCCTCACGCACAGCGACGAGCGGGCCTGGGTCGGGCTGCCGCTGCTCGCGGCGGGCGCACCGCTGGGCGCGCTGCGGTTCTCGTTCACCAAGCCGCGGCAGATCACCGAGGAGGAGCGGGTCTTCCTGGAGGCCCTGGCCGGGCAGTGCGCGCTGGCCCTGGAGCGGGCCTCGCTGTTCGAGCGCGAGCACACCACGGCGGAGACCCTGCAGCGCAGCCTCCTGCCGGACCGGCTGCCCAGCGTCCCGGGCATCATCCTGGAGGCCCGCTACCTGCCGGTCACCCGGAACATGGAGATCGGCGGCGACTGGTACGACGCGTTCCGGCTGCCCGACGGCCGGCTCGCCGTGGCTACCGGGGACGTCATGGGCAAGGGGCTGACCGCCGCGGCCGGGATGGGCCGGGTCCGGAACGCGCTGCGCGCCCTGGCCCTGACCGACCCGCGGCCCGCCGCGGTGCTGGCCGGCCTGGACCGGCTGTTCACCGCGACGGAGCTGGACGAGCAGGTGACGACCGTCGCGTACCTGGTCCTGGACCCGGTCACCGGGGAGGGCCTGGCCGGCAACGCGGGGCACCTGCCGCCGCTGCTGCTGTCCAGGGACGCCCCGCCGCGGCTGGACACCACCGAGGCGGGCACGCCGCTGGGCTGGGCCTGCCCGCGGCAGCAGTACGTGTTCCGGCTGCCGCCCGGGACGACCGCGGTGCTCTACTCTGACGGGCTGGTGGAGAACCGCAGGCGCGGCCTGGACTCGGGCCTGGACGAGCTGGTATCCGTGGCCGCCCAGGCCCGGCCAGGAATGGTTGAGGACCCGGCCAGGTTGCTGGAGTACCTAGTTGACCGGATGCTCACGGGTTACGAGCAGGATGACGACGTCACCGTCCTCGTCCTGCACGTGCCCCGGCGGGACGGCACTACGCCGCAGCGCCCGCCGGGCGGTGTCATTCCCGCGGCACGGAGGGGTAGAGCATGAGAGAGAGCCGGGCTGACCTGGGAATGCGCCCGATTGCGGGGATCGCCGCCGCGCCGCCGGCCGCGGCAGCGGTTCGAGCTACCCGCAGACTCCGCCTAAGGTGGTGGTCGGGAGCCGGTCCTGTCGGGACCGCGGGGTCATGCGGCCTGAATGTGGCTTCCGGCTCGGTCCCAGCAGCGGGTTGCACGAGGTAGGGTCCGTTTCCCGCTCATGAACGCAGGAGAGGTGTCTGTGTCGCCTGCCAGTTCGTGCAGTCAGGTGTCGTGCGCGGCTCGGCAGGCCGCCGTCCAGCGAAGGAAGGGGTGACCGCGGTGGGAAGCGCGGCGCGCTCCGCAGCGCGGAGGCAGCCGGGGCCGGAAGGCCAGGGCGGACGGGGACAGGCTTCCCGGCGTCCTGGACCTGCGGATCCCGCCAGTCGGGCAGACCGGGCCGTCACGCTCGTGGAGACGAACGAGACGAACGAGACGGACCCAGGGCAGGAGGCTCCGGAATCGCCGGAGCGTGACAATGCCGCCAGGTCCCGGCGGCGCAACAAGAACTCTGGTGGGCGAGGCGAGGCGCGGAAGGCCGCTGGCCGGTCCGGCAACGGCTCGGCACCGGGCGGCCAGGGGGGTTCAGGCATAGTGGGTGATGATCCGGACCTGGCCGCGACAGGAAGTGACGCGGTTGGCCTGGCGGAGGTGACAGACCTGACGGACGTCGCGGATGTAGACGCTGACGTAGACCCCGGTGATGTCGATCTGGCTGAGGAAGTCATCGACACCGCCGAGCTCGAAGACTTGGAAGTGGACCTCGAGGTCGAGGTCGATGTGGTCGAGGCGGACGAGGACGCAGCCGAGGAAGAGCCGTCCGACGAGGACGACGACCCGGCCGCCGCCGGCCTGGCAGGCCGGGTGGCGGAGGCTGCCCCCGATGCCCCGGCCCCGGCCGCGGTGGTAGCCGAGACGGCCGCCAAGCCAGCCGCCGCCGAAGAAGAGGCGTTCGTCTACGGGGACGACGACGATGACCTTCCGGCCGCCCAGGTGGCGTCGGCGGGCGCGACCGCGGACCCGGTCAAGGACTACCTGAAGCAGATCGGCAAGGTGCCCCTGCTCAACGCGGAGCAGGAAGTCGAGCTGGCCAAGCGCATCGAGGCCGGGCTGTTCGCCGAGGAGAAACTGGCCGAGGGCATGGACGGTCCCGGGTCGGCTGCCCGGCTGGACATGGAGTGGATCGCCGAGGACGGCCGCCGGGCCAAGAACCATCTCCTCGAGGCCAACCTGCGCCTGGTCGTGTCGCTGGCCAAGCGGTACACCGGCCGCGGCATGCTGTTCCTGGACCTGATCCAGGAGGGCAACCTGGGCCTGATCCGCGCGGTCGAGAAGTTCGACTACACCAAGGGCTACAAGTTCTCCACGTACGCCACCTGGTGGATCCGGCAGGCCATCACCCGCGCCATGGCCGACCAGGCCCGCACCATCCGCATCCCGGTGCACATGGTCGAGGTCATCAACAAGCTGGCCCGGGTGCAGCGGCAGATGCTGCAGGACCTGGGCCGCGAGCCGACCCCCGAGGAGCTGGCCGCCGAGCTCGACATGACCCCCGAGAAGGTCATCGAGGTGCAGAAGTACGGCCGGGAGCCGATCTCGCTGCACACCCCGCTCGGTGAGGACGGCGACAGCGAGTTCGGGGACCTGATCGAGGACTCCGAGGCGATCCAGCCCGGTGAGGCGGTCAGCTTCACCCTGCTCCAGGAGCAGCTGCACTCGGTGCTCGACACCCTGTCCGAGCGGGAGGCCGGGGTGGTCTCCATGCGCTTCGGCCTGACCGACGGCCAGCCTAAGACCCTGGACGAGATCGGCAAGGTCTACGGCGTGACGCGCGAGCGCATCCGGCAGATCGAGTCGAAGACCATGTCCAAGCTGCGCCACCCGTCCCGCTCCCAGGTGCTGCGCGACTACCTGGACTGAAGTTCACCTAACGAACGGCTGGCCGCTGATCAGGTATCCCTGGTCAGCGGCCAGCCGTTCTTAGGTATGCACGCGCTTCGCGGCGCAGATCAGCGGGAATCCGCCCGGCGGAGCCAGACGCGGTCCGGCTACGCTGCCGGTACCGGCGTCAGGCTGGGCAGTGCATGCGGCCCGTGGGCGGGGACTCGGCCCGCGGGTCGCGACCCTGACTACCCTTCGCGCCGTGTCCCGCTTCCCGGTGACAGCCGTTCCGTCTCATCCTGGATTTCGGCTCCCAGCTTCGCGAGCGCGTCAAGATGCTGCCGACTGTGGTGGGCGCAGAACAGCAACTCCCCAGAATCGGGGAGCACAACGCGTACATATGCCTGGGCACCACACCGGTCGCACAGGTCCGTCGCGTTGAGCGGCCTGCTTGGTGCGAGAGCTCCGGTCATGTCGCCTCCCTCGCGTCGTGCCAACCGGTCACTGTGCCGGCGGGCTCTGCCCTACGTGCTGTGTAACACTCTGCCAGGCCAGTGCCTTCCCGTGTGGACGCGACGTACGCCCAAAGCGAACGCCCACCGTGGGAAGATGGCAGTTGTCCTCGCCCGACCACTGTAGCGGGGGCGCGTTGTCCCAGGTAGCCGGGTATGTCCCCGGCGTGGCTTCCCCGGGCAGTCGGACCCGGCGGCTAGTCTGCCGAAGTCGGCCCCGATTCGCCGCCGCCCTGCCCCGACCGAGGAGAACCACGTGACCGCCGTCCGTGCCGATTCCGACGGCCCCGTTGAAAGCGGCCCATCTGGCCGCCGCTCAGGACCGGGCCGCCCGGGAACTGGCCGCTCAGCACCGGGCCGCTCAGCACCGGGCCGCTCAGCACCGGGCCGCACGGGCCGGGCCGCGGCCTCGCTGACGTCCGTCCCGGCGGCGGATGCCTACACCGCCCGGCACCTGTCGGTCCTGGAAGGGCTCGAGGCCGTCCGCAAGCGGCCCGGCATGTACATCGGGTCCACCGACGGCCGCGGGCTGATGCACTGCCTGTGGGAGATCTTCGACAACTCCGTGGACGAGGCGCTGGGCGGCCACTGCACGTCGATCGATGTCGTACTACATCCGGATATGTCGGCCGAGATCCGGGACAACGGCCGGGGGATCCCGGTGGACGTGGAGCCCAAGTCCGGGCTGACCGGCGTCGAGCTGGTGATGACCAGGCTGCACGCCGGGGGCAAGTTCGGCGGGGGATCCTATACCGCCTCCGGCGGGCTGCACGGCGTCGGAGCCTCCGTGGTGAACGCGCTGTCGGCCCGGCTCGACGTCGAGGTCGACCGGGAAGGGCACGAGTGGACCGCCTCTTTCCGCCGCGGTGTGCCCGGCGAGTTCACCGCCGAGGGCCCGGGGGCGTCCTTCACCCGGGGCACGGGACTGCGCCAGACCCGCAAGGTGGCCCGGAAGGTGACCGGCACCAGGATCCGGTTCTGGCCGGACCGCCAGGTGTTCACGAAGGACGCGGAGTGGAGCTTCGAGGCGCTCGTGCAGCGGGCCCGCCAGACCGCCTACCTCGTCCCCGGCCTGGCGATCCGGGTCCGGGACGAGCGGCCGGGAACGGGCCAGAGGTCGGAGAGTTCCCCCGACGACGAGGCCGGGAGCGCGGGGGACGAGCCGGGACCAGGTCCCGTTGCGGAAAAAGAAGCCGAGTTCCGGTTCGACGGCGGAATCAGCGAGTTCTGCGAATACCTGTCGCCGGGTGAGGCGCTGACCGATGTGCTGCGGCTGACCGGCGCCGGCCAGTTCAGCGAGACGGTGCCGGTGCTCGACGAGCAGGGTCACATGACGCCGACCGACGTCGACCGGGAACTGCAGGTCGACGTGGCCCTGCAGTGGAGCACCGGGTACGACACCGTGACCCGGTCGTTCGTCAACGTCATCGCCACCCCCAAGGGCGGGACGCACGTCACCGGGTTCGAGCGGGCGCTGGTCAGATCGCTGAACACGCAGCTGCGCGCGGCCCGGCTGCTGAAGAACGGCGACGAGCCGGCCACCAAGGAAGACGTGCTGGAGGGCCTCACCGCGGTGATCGGGGTGCGGCTGCCTGAGCCGCAGTTCGAGGGCCAGACCAAGGAGGTGCTCGGCACCCCGGCCGCGTCCCGGATCGTGGCCGAGGTGGTGTCCAGGGAGCTGCAGGCCGTCTTCGAGGCCCGGGGCCGGCCGGGCAAGCAGCAGGCCCGGGCGGTGCTGGAGAAGGTGGCGTCGGCCACCAAGGCCCGGATCGCGGCCCGGGAGCACCGGGACAACCAGCGCCGCAAGTCGGCGCTGGCCACCTCGGCGCTGCCCGCCAAGCTGGTGGACTGCCGCAGCGCCGACGACCGCAGCGAGCTGTTCATCGTCGAGGGCGACTCCGCCCTCGGCACCGCCAAGCTGGCCCGCAACTCCGAGTTCCAGGCGCTGCTGCCGATCCGGGGCAAGATCCTCAACGTGCAGAAGGCGTCGCTCGCGGACATGCTCAAGAACGCCGAGTGCGCATCCATCATCCAGGTCATCGGGGCCGGCTCCGGCGGGTCATTCGACCTGGACGCGGCCCGGTACCAGCGGGTCATCTTCATGTCCGACGCCGACGTGGACGGCGCGCACATCCGCTGCCTGCTGCTCACCCTGTTCCACCGCTACCTGCGGCCGATGCTGGACGCCGGGAGGGTCTTCGCGGCGGTGCCGCCGCTGCACCGGATCGAGCTGTCCAACCCGCGCAAGGGGCAGCAGAAGTACAACTACACCTACTCCGACAGCGAGCTGCACCGGCGGCTGCTCGAGATGGAGAAGCGCGGGCAGCGCTGGAAGGAGCCCATCCAGCGGTACAAGGGCCTGGGTGAGATGGACGCCGGGCAGCTGGCCGAGACCACCATGGACCCGCGGCACCGCACGCTGCGCCGGATCCGGATCGAGGACGCGGCCGGCGCGGGCGGGATATTCGACCTGCTCATGGGCAGCGAGGTGGCGCCCCGCCGGGAGTTCATCGTGAGCGGCGCCACCGAGCTGGACCTGTCCCGCATCGACGCCTGAGGCCTCACGCCTGACGTCTGCCGTTCGTTGCGGGGCGTTCAGTTCAATTACGCTTCGTAAAGAGTACGATACTCAGAGTGACGAGACAGATACTTATGGCGGAATTCCTCCGCGCCCAGGCGGCGTGGCGGCTGGCCCGCGCCGGCGCCGACCCGGTCCGCGCCGCGAGATGCGCGGCGGCGCTGCTGGACGCCGCGGCGTTCGTGGTCACGTTAACCGAGGACGACGACGACCTGGCCGCGCTGGCCCGGGCCGGGTGCTTCGGCGGCGAGGTACTCGACCCCGGGGCCCGCGGCCTGCAGATCGCGCGCTGGTGGCAGTTCGGTGACCCGCCCTACGCGGGCCCGCGCGGCCTGCTGACCGCGATGGCCGCCGCGGCGGGCCGCCCGGTCGCCCGGTCCGGCCCGCCCGCCTCATGACGGCCCCGTGCCCCTGACCGCCCTGAGCCCCTGACCGCCCGTGCCCCTGACAGTGGCGCACTCACGCCGCTAGCGGGGCGGGGCGGTCCCGCCCAGCGCGGCCAGTCCCTGGCGGACACGCTCCCCGGAGCCGTCCCGGCGGCCGTCCGCGTCCGGCAGGTAGACCGGGACGCCCGCGTCGGTCGCGGCCCGGGCCGGACCCGGCCCGGCCCAGGCGAGCACCAGGATGTCCTCGCCTTTGAGGAACCGGTGGCAGCGCACGCCGCCGGTGGCCCGCCCCTTGGCCGGGTACTCCTGATACGGGGTCACCTTGACCGTGGCGGCGGCGGTGCCGGGCAGCGCATGGCTGCTCCCGGCCACGGTCACCACCACCGCCGCATCCGCGGCCTGGCCCCCCGTGCCTCCTGCCGCACCGTCCGGCACCACGCCGAACCAGGTCACCGCCGCACCGGACGAGAGCCGGATCCCGGCCATCCCGCCCGCCGCGCGGCCCTGGGGGCGGACCGCCGAGGCGGGGAACCGGAGCAGCTGGGCGTCACTGGTGATGAACACCAGGTCCGCATCCTCCCCATCCAGCTGGACCGCGCCGGCCACCCGGTCGCCGTCCTTCAGCGAGATGACCTCGAACTCGGTGGCGTTGGCCGGGTAGTCCGGCGCGACCCGCTTGACCACACCGCCCGCGGTGCCGAGCGCCAGTCCGCCCGGTGAGCCGTCCGGCGCGGCCAGCCCGACCACGGTCTCGCCCGCCCCCAGGGCGACGAATTCGGCGATCGGCGCGCCGCCCGCCAGCGAGGGGGAGTGGGCGCTCGGCGGCAGGGCCGGGATCTCCAGCACGCCAACCCGGATCAGCCGGCCGTGCGAGGTGACCACGGCCGTGCTCCCGCGCGCGGTCGTGGCCGCGGTGGCGATGATCACGTCGTGGGCCGTGCGCGGGCCAGCGGCGGGCGCCGGGGCGGCGCCGTCCTGGGCGGCCGCGTCCAGCGTGCCCTCGGCCGGCCGCCGGCGGGCTGGGTCGCGGTCCGGGCGATGAGCCCGGCGGACGACAGCAGCACCAGGCACGGGTCGTCGGCCACCTCGAGCGGCACCGCGGCGGTGCGGGCCTTCCCGCTGCCTTCCAGCAGCACGGTGCGCCGCGGGCTGGCGAACCGCTCGGCGACCTCGCCCAGCTCGCGGGAGACCAGCTGGCGGAGCCTGGTTTCCGACTCCAGGATCGCGGTCAGCTCGTCGATCTCCCGCTGCAGGGTCTCCCGCTCCCGCTCCAGCTCCAGCCGGTCGTAGCGGGTCAGCCGGCGCAGCGGCGTGTCCAGGATGTACTGGGCCTGGATCTCGGACAGGTCGAAGACCGACATGAGCCGTTCCCTGGCCTGCGCGGAGTCGTCGCTGGCCCGGATGACCTGGATGACCTCGTCGATGTTGAGCAGCGCGACGAGCAGCCCGTCCACCAGGTGCATCCGGTCCGCGCGCTTGCGGCGGCGGAACTCGCAGCGCCGCCGGACGACCTCGATCCGGTGGTCGACGTAGATGCTCAGCAGCTCGCGCAGGCCGAGGACGCGCGGCTGGCCGTCCACCAGGGCGACGTTGTTGATGCCGAACGTCTCTTCCATCGGCGTGAGCCGGTACAGCTCGTCGAGGATGGCCTCGGGATGGAACCCGCCCCGGATCTCGATGACCAGGTGCAGCCCGCGGTGCCGGTCGGTCAGGTCCTTCAGGTCCGCGATGCCGGCCAGCTTCTTGGCCTGGACCAGGTCCTTGATCCGGGAGATCACCTTCTCCGGCCCGACACCGTAGGGCAGCTCGGTGACCACGATCCCGTCCCGGCGCGGCGTGACCTTCTCGACCCGGGCGGTGGCCCGGGTGCGGAAGATCCCGCGCCCGGTCTCGTACGCCTCCCTGATCCCGTCCAGGCCGACGATCTTGCCGCCGGTCGGCAGGTCCGGGCCGGGCACGAACCGCATCAGCTCGTCCAGGCTGGCCTCGGGGCTGGCGATGAGGTGCCGGGCGGCGGCGATCACCTCGCCGAGGTTGTGCGGGGCCATGTTGGTGGCCATCCCCACCGCGATCCCGGCGGTGCCGTTCACCAGCAGGTTCGGCAGGCCGGCGGGCAGCACCTCGGGCTGGGTCTCGGTGCCGTCGTAGTTGGGCTGGAAGTCGACGGTGTCCTCGTCGATCGAGGCCACCATCTCCATGGCCGCGGCGGTCAGCCGGGCCTCGGTGTAGCGCATCGCGGCCGGGGAGTCGTCCCCGCCGGGCGAGCCGAAGTTGCCGTGCCCGTCGATCAGCGGCAGCCGCATCGCCCACGGCTGGGACATCCGGACCAGCGCGTCGTAGATCGCGCTGTCGCCGTGCGGGTGCAGGCGGCCCATGACCTCGCCGACCACCCGGGCGGACTTCACGTGGCCGCGGTCGGGCCGCAGGCCCATCTCGTTCATCTGGTACAGGATCCGGCGCTGGACCGGCTTCAGCCCGTCCCGGGCGTCGGGCAGGGCCCGCTGGTAGATGACGGAGTAGGCGTACTCGAGGTAGCTGCCCCGCATCTCCTCGGCAACATCGATATCGACGATGTTTTCCTCGAAGTCCTCGGGGGGCGGGGGTGTCGCGGTGCGTCGTGCCATGTCCGCCATTGTGCCGCCTGGCGGTGACAGAGGAGTCCAATGCCGCTGGCGTGGCGCGTACTCCATGACCGTCCGCGCGACCGGCGGCGCCCGGACGGCTATCCCGTGGCTGACCCGGTTTTTCGTCCCCTAACGGTCGTTTCGTGGTACTCGCCGGCCGCCAGGCCGGCGTCTTGCCGGGAGCCGTACGCGCGGATCTGGGCGCAAGTGGGAACATTAGCTCTCATGCGCCTGAGGGGACGGATCGCCGGGTTGATCGCGGGTGCCGCCATGACCGGCGGCGTGGTGGCGTGCGCGCCCACGGTCGCGGCCCAGGCCCCGCCGCTACCCCAGCCGGCCGCGGCGGCCGGGGTCGGGACGAGGGTCCCGGCCCCGCCTTCCCCGTCCCGCCCAGTGGCCAGCCCGGCCATCCGCCCGGCGATCAGGGTGACCGGCGCGCCGAGCGGGGTGAAGGCCAGGGGCGCGGTGCTGGCCGACGCGGCTACCGGCCAGATCCTGTGGGGCCGCGACGTGAACACCGCAGCGGCCGATGGCCAGCGTGACCAAGGTGATGACGGCCCTGCTGGTGCTGGACAGCGGTGACCTGGGCCGGGAGATCCGGGTGCCGAAGGCCGCGGTCACCTACGCCTGGAAGTACGGGGGCGAAACCGCAGCGCTGCGCCCCCGGGACGTGCTCACGGCGCGGGAGCTGCTGGAGGCCCTGCTGCTGCCCTCAGGGGCGGATGCGGCGTATACCCTCGCGAACGCCTACGGGCCCGGCCTGGATGCGTTCCTCGCGCGGATGAACGCGACCGCCGCTCAGCTGGGTATGGCGCACACCCATTTCACCTCACCAGACGGCCTTCCCTACCCCACCGAGACCTCGACCTACTCCACGCCGGCCGACCTGCTCAGGCTGGGTCTCGCGGCCATGCGCTACCCGGCTTTCCGGTCCATCGTGGACCGGTCCTTCTATCACCTGGCCAAGGGGCCCGGTCATCACGGCTACTGGTGGGACAACACCGACGCGCTGATCGGCTCGTACCGGGGGGCCGCCGGGATCAAGGACGGCTACACCGATGACGCCGGCCACTGCCTGCTGTTCGAGGCGGTCAGGAACGGCCGGGTGCTGATCGGGGTCGTGCTGCACAGCCCGGCCACCGGGCCGGCGGCGGGCGCGCAGGCTGCCGCGCGGATGCTGAACTGGGGCTTCAGCCTCCCGCGGTCAGGCTGAACGCACGGCTCACGGGCAGCCGGCGGTCACCTGCGCGGCCAGCCGGTCCACCACCGCCCGGCCAGCTGGCCTAGGTGACCGAGAAGCCGCCGTCCACGAAGATGAGCTGGCCGGTGACGTAGTCGCTGGCCCGGCTGGCCAGGAACACGGCCACGCCCTCGAAGTCGGCGGGCTCGCCGTTGCGGCCGACCATGGTGCGGGCGGCCAGGGCCGCGGAGCGCACCGGGTCACTGGCCACGGCCTCGGTGAGCGGGGTGGCCACGAACCCGGGCGTGATCGCGTTGCAGCACACGCCGCTCCCGGCCCAGGCCTCGGACTGGGACCGGGTCAGCCCGGCCAGGCCGGCCTTGGACGCCCCGTAACCGCCGCTGTTGCCGAACGCCCGGACCGCCTGCTGGGAGGCGACGTTGATGATCCGGCCCCAGCCGCGCCGGGCCATCGCGGGCCCGAAGCGCTGCCCGAGCACGAACGGGGCGGTGAGGTTCACCGCCATCACGCCGCCCCACTGCTCCAGGGTCTGCTCGCCGAGCGGCGGCCGCGGATTGGCGCCCGCGGCGTTGACCAGGATGTCCGGTTCCCCGTACGCCGAGGTGGTCTCCCCGGCGGCCCGCTGCGCCGCGGCCGGATCGGCGAGATCCGCCCGGACCCAGGCGGCGGTGCCGCCGGCGGACTGGATGGCGGCCGCCGCCTTGCGCAGGCCTTCCTCGCCGCGGGCCAGGAGAACGACCCGGGCACCGGCCAGGGCGAGGGCCCGGGCCATGGCGTACCCGATGCCGGAGCTGCCCCCGGTGACCAGCGCTACCCGGCCGTCCAGGGAGAAGAGGCCGTCGAGGAACCCCGCCCGCGGGCCTGGCCGGGGGTCAGAGAGCGGGCCGGGCACCGACCATGCCGAGCGCGTTCGAGGCCAGGCGGCAGCCGCTGCCCAGTGCCTCGAGGGGCGGCTTCTTGTCCAGCCAGGCCGGGCAGGAAGCCGGCGCAGAACGCATCGCCGGCCCGGTGCCGTCCACGAACGTGTCGACCGGCAGGGCGAGGGCCCGGACCGGGTCGGGGCGCCCGTTGGCGAACAGTGCCCCGTCGGCGGCGAGCTTCACCACGACCTCCGGGTACCAGGCGGTCAGCACGTGCGCCGCGGACTCAGGGTCTTCGCGGCCGGTGAGCACCGCCGCCTGATCCGCGTTGACCAGGAGCAGGGTCACCCCGTTGGTCATCTCGAGGAACGGCTCGGCTCCCACCCGCTCCAGCGGCGCAGCCGAGGCACCGTCCACGGAGATCGTCATGCCGGCCCGCCCCGCGTGGGCGAAGGCGGCCAGGGCGGCGCCCCGGGATCCCTCGTTCAGCAGCGTGTAGCCCGACATGTGCAGGTGCGCACCCGGCGCGAACAGGTCCTTGGGCAGGTCGTCAGGGTGCAGCGCGGCGTTGGCGCCCGGGTCCGACATCATCGTGTGGTCGCCCTTGTGGGTGACCATGACCACGCAGGTCCCGGTGGGCCGGTCGGGGTCCATGACCAGCCGGGCGTCCACGCCGTAGCCCATCAGTTCCATGTCCCGGTTGCGGCCGGCGATATCAGCGCCGCGGCGGCCGACGAAGGCTACCTCGCCGCCGTCGGCGGCCAGCCAGGCGGCGATGTTCGCGCCCGATCCGCCACCGTGCATGCTGACCGTGGCCGGCGTATCGCTGCCCTTCGCCAGCGGAAGGGCCGCGTGGGCGACCGTGTCGGTCATCAGGTCACCAACGACGACAACGCGCGCCATGTCGTCACCACCTTGCTCCCGGGGCTGAGCCAGGGGGACACGTGCCGCGGCGCCCGGCTCAGGGCTGCCCATAGAACTTAACAGTTTCCCGGCCGCCTCTGCTGCCGTTCGGCAGGGTGCATCCGTATGCGACCCATCCCCCGTCTCGCAATAGGACACCACAAATCGTCTATCCGGGGCAATGAGGGCCGAACCGTTATGTTCTGGCCGCCGGCCAGTGCGGGCCTGCGCCGCGCGCCGGAGGGACCGCCCCGGGACAGCGGGGGGACGCGCGGCGGCCGCGCCCGGTGGGCTACTGTCGCATACCGCGAACCGAGGAGGCAGCAAAGACATGGCCTGGACCTGGCAGTTCGAGACGGCGGATGGGACCCTGGTGCCGTCCCGGGGGGTGCCGAGGGAAACGTTCACCAGCCAGGGGCGACGCGGAGAGCTGGCTCGGCGAGAACTGGCGGGACCTGCTGGCCGGGGGCGTGGACCAGGTCACCCTGCTCGAGGAGAACCGGGTCGAGTACGGCCCGATGAGCCTGCGCGCTGAGTAGTCCGGGGGGGCGACCCCCCGGGACTCACTCCCTTACGGGCCGTGCTCGGGGCTCTGGGTGAGGGCCGGGTCGCGCCGGATCGCGTCCCCCAGCACGTCATCGATGCGCCGGAGTATCTCCGGGTCCAGCCGGACCCCCGAGGCCTTGACGTTCTCCCGGACCTGCTCCGGCCGGGTCGCGCCGATGATCGCCGCTGACACGTTGGGGTTCTGCAGCACCCAGGCCACAGCCAGCTGGGCCATGGACAGGCCGGCCTCCCCGGCGATCGGGTTCAGGGCGGCCACCCGGCGGAGCAGGTCGTCGTCCAGGAAGCGCTTGATGAACCCGGACCCGCTGGGGTCGGTGGCCCGGGACTCGGCGGGCACGGGCTCGCCCGGACGGTACTTGCCGGTCAGGATGCCCTGGGCGATGGGGGAGAAGACGATCTGGCCGATCCCCTCCTTCTCGCACAGGGGGATCACCTCGGACTCGATCACGCGCCAGATGATGTTGTACTGCGGCTGATTGGAGACGATCCGGTCGAAGCCCATCTCGCCGGCGATCCGCACCGCGGCGGCGATCTCCTCGGCCCGCCACTCGGAGACGCCCACGTACAGCACCTTGCCCTGGCGGACCAGGTCCTCGAAGGCGCGCAGGGTTTCCGGCAGCGGGGTCTCATGGTCGTAGCGGTGCGCCTGGTAGAGATCCACATAGTCGGTCTGCAGCCGGCGCAGCGACCCGTGCACCCCCTCGATGATGTGCTTGCGGGACAGGCCCCGGTCGTTGGGGCCGCCGCCGGTCGGCCAGAAGACCTTGGTGCAGATCTCGACGGACTCGCGCCGCACCCCGTGCAGCGCGCGGCCGAGGACTTCCTCGGCCCGGGTCCCGGCGTAGACGTCCGCGGTGTCGAACGTGGTGATGCCCTCGTCCAGGGCCGCCGCGACGCACGCCCGGGCGGCGTCCTCCTCGACCTGGGAACCGTGCGTAATCCAGTTCCCGTAGGCGATCTCACTGACTTTGAGGCCACTTCGCCCCAGGTGACGATGTTCCATAACGCACGACACTAGGGCAACACCGCGGACCGCCCGCAGACGGGTCCGGGCCACCCGGAGGGAGCCTCAGACCGTGGCGCCCGGCTTGACCCTCGGCTTGGGGAAGCGCAGCTGGCGGATCTGCAGCGCCCGCATGGCCGCGTACATCTTGATCCCCCGGGTGCTCTGCCCGGGGAAGCGCTCACTGGCCAGGGTGGTGACCCGGCGGCCCACGAAATAGCCCTCGACGACCATGATCAGCACCATGACGATCAGGAGCAGGGGCAGCACCGTCTGCACCACCTTGTCGTGCAGGAACAGCAGGAACAGCAGCACGACCAGGCCGTACATGTAGAACTCGCTCGCCCGCCGCCGCGAGTTGACCAGGTCGCGGGCCAGCGCCCGGACCGGGCCCTTGTCCTTGGCCGGGAGCGCCCACTCCTCGCCGCGCCGCATGGCCTCGGTCTTGCGGGCCCGCGCCGAGCGGTCCCTGGTCCGGGATTGGCGCAGCGCTTCCTTGCGGTCGCCGGGGGCGTTGTACCGGCGGGCGCGCTCCGCCTCGCTGCGCTTGGGGGTCGGCTTGCCCTTGCCCGCGGTTACCGCCCCGGAGGTGCGGCCGGCCTGATCGGTCGCTGAAGAGTCCGGGGTGCCCTCGGCCGGGGCGTCCTCGGTGGTCGTGCTGCGTCGTCTGAACACGGACTCAGCCTACCGGGACGAACGCCGCGGATCACCAGACCGCCAGCCTTCCCGCCGTGATGGCTGCGCCTGCCTTGACCGCGTAGGCTGTGTGCCACCAGCCTGCAGGCGCGGCGGCCAGAGTACGGGGGGTACCGGCTCGTGCGCCGCAGGTGGCTGGCCGCAGCGTTACACGATGAGGGGATGGTCGCGCCGATGAGCGTGGTGAAGCGGGTATCGACTGATCTTCAAGGCCAAGGCTAATAAGCCCTGGACCGCTGGAAGATCCGCGCGAGACCCTGGACTACTCCTACCAGCGCCAGCTGGAGATGCTGACGCAGGTCCGCCGGGGCGTCGCCGACGTGGCCACGTCGCGCAAGCGTGTCGAGCTGCAGATGAACTCCCTGCAGCAGCAGCAGACCAAGCTGGACGGCCAGGCCCGGCAGGCGCTGGGCAGCGGGCGCGAGGACCTGGCCCGGGAGGCGCTGACCCGGAAGTCAGGGCTGCAGAACCAGATCAGCGACCTGCAGACGCAGTACCAGTCGCTGCAGGCGGACGAGGAGAAGCTGACCGCCGCGTCGCAGCGCCTGCAGGCCAAGGTGGAGGCCTTCCGCACGCAGAAGGAGACCATCAAGGCCACCTACACCGCCGCCGAGGCCCAGACCAGGATCGGCGAGGCCGTGTCCGGCATCTCCGAGGAGATGGGCGACGTGGGCATGGCGGTGCAGCGGGCCCAGGACAAGACAGCCCAGATGCAGGCCCGGGCGGGCGCCATCGACGAGCTGATGGCCTCCGGCGCCCTGGACGACGTGACCGCGCAGCCGAACGACGACATCCAGCGGGAGCTGGACCAGATGGGCTCCAGCCACGACGTGGACCGGGAGCTGGCCCGGCTCAAGGGCGAGCTGGACCAGGGCGAGGCACCCCGGGAGATCGAGGGCTCCGCGTCGGGTGCGGCCGGGAACGGCCAGTCGGGCACGGTCACGGACAAGCCCCAGGCCGGTGACGGAGCATGATCATCCGGATCCTCGGCGAGGGTCAGCTGGCCGTGGACGACAGCCTGGCCGACGAGCTGAACGAGCTGGACGCCCGGCTCGAGGCGGCGGTCAGTTCCGGTGACGAGGCCGCCTTCCGCCCGGTTCTGGCCGAGATGCTGGAGCGGGTCCGCGGCGCGGGAACACCAGTGCCGGCGGATTCGTTTGAACCCTCGGACGTGATCCTGCCGTACTCCGACGCCAGCATGGACGACGTGCGTGGCCTGCTTTCCGAGGATGGCCTCATCCCGGGTTGAAGTTCCCCTCATCCCCGGACCCCGGCCATCATCCTTCAGCGGGCCTGCGCTCACCCTGCTTTCGGGGTTTACTCAGCAAACTTTCAGCTGGCCGGTGCACACTGACAGGTGGACGTCCCTGGGGGAGGATGACCAGGTCGCTGGCCAGCCGGAAGGCTACCTGCGGCCGCTTCGCCGGCCGGGAAAGACCCGGCCCGGAGACCGGGTGAAACCCGGCCCGACGGGGCGGCGCATCGTGGGCATTTCGCTCGGCCGCTGCCTGATAATGAAACAGGATGGCTTCGGTAGCGAAGCCGGTAAAGCTCAGCTGGCCTGGCCAGCTGGCTAGAACGGAGGCGGCGCGGTGGCGAAGACTCGCTATGCGCCTGACAGGGGACTCACGGCGCGGATGACCCTGACGATGTTTCTCCTCGGAGTCGTGTTCGTCGCCTTCATCACCGCTCTCGTGCTGATCCTCGGCGCGACCAACCGGGTCTCGAGCGGCGGCATCGTGTTCATCGCCGTGCTGGTCGGCCTGGCCCTGACGGTCGGCTCCTTCTGGTACTCCGACAAGATCGCCCTCAGCACCGCCCGGGCAGTCGTGGTCGGCCCGCAGGACAGCCCCGGGGCGGCCCGCCTGCACGGCATCGTGGACCGCCTCGTCGCGCTGGCCAACATGCCCAAGCCACGGCTCGCGATCGCGCCGTCCCCGATGCTGAACGCGTTCGCCACCGGCCGGAACGAGAAGACCTCGGTCCTGGTCGTGACGACCGGCCTGCTCAACAACCCCAGCCTGGACGACCGCGAGCTCGAGGCCATCCTGGCCCACGAGCTGTCGCACGTGGCCCACAAGGACGTCGCGGTGATGACCATCGCCTCGTTCCTCGGCATCATCGCCGGCCTGCTGGTCCGCTTCGCCTTCTACTCCGAGCTGTTCGGCGGGGGCGGCCGCAGCAATAACAGCAACAACAACGGCGGGGCCCTCCCGGTCGTGCTGATCGTGCTGGTGGTCGGGATCGTGACCTACGCGGTCAGCTTCCTGCTCATCCGGCTGCTGTCCCGGTACCGCGAGCTGGCGGCCGACCGGGCCGGGGCCCTGCTCACCGGGCAGCCGTCCGCGCTCGCCAGTGCGCTGCAGAAGGTCAGCGGGTCGATGCAGGGGATCCCGAACAAGGACCTGCGCACCGCCGAGCCGCTGAACGCGTTCTACTTCGTCCCGGCGTTCAAGGCGGGCGGCAAGGGCGTCAGCCTGAACGGCCTGTTCTCCACGCACCCATCGCTGGAGCGCCGGCTCCGCCAGCTGTCGGAGATCTCCGAGCAGCTGAGCCGGTAGCGGTGGGCTTCCTCGACACGATCCTGGGCCGGACCAAGCCGGCCCAGCCCAACCTGGACGAGCTGTTCTCCCTGCCCACCGCGGCCATCACGCTCGAGGCAAGCATGAACCTGGTGCCCACCGGCACCGGCTCGGTGTGCTTCCGGGCCGCGGAGGGCAAGGCGTTCAGCGACATCGAGAAGGACGTGCGCGAGCTGCTGTCCATGGGCTCGGGCACGGCCTCGGTCGAGGTGAGCACCGACTCCTACGGATTCACGTGGCTCACCTGCCAGCACGCCAGGGATGACTTCGAGGCGCTGGTCACGGATCTGCACGCCGTGAACTCCTCGCTGCAGGACGGCGGGTTCGGGCCGCAGCTGCTGTGCACCCTGGTCAGCTTCACCAGCGACACCGTGCACCGGCTCGGCATCGTCTACCTGTACAAGCGGGGGACGTTCTACCCGTTCGTGCCCAAATCCGGCGAGCAGCGGGACAACGCCGCCGAACTGCAGGTCCGCGGGGCGGTGGGTGCCGACCTGAAGATCGAGCCCGACCTGACCCGCTGGTTCGCGGTCTGGGGCGCCCCCGGCCTCTAGCTCACGCGCTGCCACGCGCTGCCGGGCGCCGACGGCCCTGGCGGCGGTGGGCGCCTGCCGGGCTACGCCGGTACCTGATCCGCCCCGACGGCACCGAGACCTGGACCAGCGGCCTCCGGTTCGCCGCTGATCCGGTCGCCGCCCGTCCGGCCCGATCCACCGCGAATCTCCCGCAGCCGGCCCGGCCCGCCCGGAATGACCCGGGAGCGCATATGGTTGGAGCAGGAGATCAGGCAGCGCCGCGGACGCGGCGGCAGTCCAACGCGGGAGCTAACACATATGACGGTCCAGAATGAGGCGACAACCACCGGTGTCATCCTGACCGACACCGCGGCAGCGAAGGTGGGCGCTCTCCTGGAGCAGGAAGGCCGCGACGACCTGCGGCTGCGCATCGCCGTCCAGCCGGGCGGCTGTTCCGGGCTGCGCTACCAGCTGTACTTCGACGAGCGTGAGATGGACGGTGACATCGACGCCGACTTCTCCGGCGTGCACGTGGTCACCGACAAGATGAGTGCCCCGTACCTGATGGGCGCCACCATCGACTTCGTGGACACGATCGAGAAGCAGGGCTTCACGATCGACAACCCGAACGCCACCGGGTCCTGCGCCTGCGGCGACTCGTTCCACTGATTGTCCGGGGGCTACTAGTCCGGGGGACAACCCCCTGGACCCCCCGCCATCCGCCGGCTCGGCGAGCACCCGCCTGCGGCGGGCCCCGCCTCGACCGGCGGATAAGTGGTGGTACAGGTCAGCGCACAGGTTGAAGCGGTGGTACAGGTTTCAGCGCATCTGCAGTAAGCACGGCCGGGAGGGTAACCTCCCGGCCGTGCTGCTTCCAGGAGTACCTCACATCGCCTAGAGTGCGGCAGTGCGCATAGCCATCACCGGGTCCATCGCGACCGATCACCTGATGACCTTCCCCGGCCGTTTCGTGGAGCAGTTCATCCCCGAGAAGATGGACCGGGTCTCACTCTCGTTCCTCGTCGACGCCCTGGAGATCCGGCGCGGGGGAGTCGCGGCCAATATCGCGTTCGGCCTCGGCGTGCTGGGCCTGCGCCCGCTGCTGATCGGAGCGGTGGGCGAGGACTTCGCCCCGTACCGCTCCTGGCTGGCCGAGCACGGGGTGGACTGCTCCGGCGTCCGTGAGTCGGCCACGCAGCACACCGCGCGGTTCGTCTGCACCACCGACGCGGACGGCAACCAGATCGCCTCGTTCTACCCCGGGGCGATGAGCGAGGACGCCGACATCGAGCTGGCCCCGCTGGCCAGCGGCCTGGACCTGGTGCTGATCGGCGCCAGCGACCCCGGCGCCATGCTGTCGCACACCCAGGAGTGCAAGGACCTGGGCATCCCGTTCGCGGCCGACCTGTCGCAGCAGCTGCCCCGGCTGGACTCCGAGGGGGTGCGCGCGCTGGTCGACGGCGCGGCCTACCTGTTCTGCAACGAGTACGAGGAAGCCCTCATCGAGCGCAAGAGCTCGTGGTCCGGCCCGGATATCCTCAGCCGGGTCGGCGTCCGGGTGACCACCCTCGGGCCCGCCGGCGCCCGGATCGAGCGGACCGGCGCCGATCCGGTCCTCGTTGCGGCGGTTCCGGAGGTGCGGAAGGTCGACCCAACCGGCACCGGCGACGCCTTCCGGTCGGGTTTCCTGGCCGCGGTGGGCTGGGGCCTGCCGCTGGAGCGGGCCGCGCAGCTCGGCTGCATGCTCGCGGTGCACGTGCTGGAGACGGTCGGCACGCAGGAATACGAGCTGAAGCCCGGGGCGCTGGCCGAGCGGCTGGCCGCCGCGTACGGGGACACCGCGGCCGCGGAGATCGCCGCGCACTACAGCTGAGCCGGCCGGCCTCGCGCCGTGCCTGCCGCCGGGTTCATTCTTTCCGCAACGAAGCCCGCCCCCGGCCGGTCCCTCCGCACATGCCGGAGGGGACGGCCCTGGTGCGGGCCGCCCCCTCCGTGATGCACTCCCGCTAGCTACGGCAGCGTGGGCGCATCCTGAATGTAATTCTTGGGCGAGCCGACGCCGGTCGCGTCGTCGTAGCCCGTGACGGCGCGGAGCGCGTCCGAGCCCTCACCGTTCACGCCCAGGGTCCGCAGGAAGGTCAGCAGCGGGCCCTGCTTGGTGGCCGGGTTGGTGTAGTTGTTACGCACCTCGGCCAGAGAACCGGCGCCGAGCGGGTGGTCGGTCACGTCATTGAACGCCCCAGTCGCCCCGTAGGGGGAGTGCGTGTCCAGGTAGTAGATCGCCGGGTTGGCGAACCCGAGCGCGCCGCCCACCGCCTGCTGGGTGTCCGCCTCGATGCCGGCGAACACAGGGGTGGCCACGCTGGTGCCGCCGATCCTGCTGAGCGAGAACTTGTACGTCTTCCCGTTCGGCTGCAGGACCGTCTGCCCGACCAGGATCCCGGTGCTCGGGTCGGCGAGCGCCGACACGTCCGGGATGACCCGCATGGGCGTGCTGCTGGGCGGGCCGCCCGGCACTGCCTCGGCCAGGCTGGTCGGCACCACGCCTGCCTGGTAGCTGGGCTGGCTGTACACGGTGCTCACGCCACCGCCGCCGGAGCCGTCATACCCAGCGGGGTACTTGCCTGGGGGCGTGTACTGCCACTTCTTGCCGCCATTCTTGGTGTGAATCAGCGGGTCGATGATGGTGCCCCAGGAGGTTTCCCACTCGTAGCTCTTCGTCTTGCTGATGGCCAGGCTGGTTCCGCCCACCGAGGTGACGTACGGACTGGACGTGGGGTAGTCCACCTGGTCGCCGGACGAAGCCGGGTCCTCGCCGGGACCCTCGTAGCCGCTGTCGCCGGAGGAGAAGAAGAACCCGATGCCCTCCAGCGCGCCCAGCTCGAACGTGTAGTCGAAGGCGTAGGCGAGGGTTTCGTACTGCATGGGCTCGCCCCAGGAGTTGCTGGCGATGCTGGCGAGATCGTTGGTCACGATCGCGCCATCGGCGGCCAGCAGGTCGGAGTCTTCGCAGCTGCCCGCGGCCACATACCTGACGTTGGCGGCGGGAGCCATCCCGTGCACGGACTCGACGTCGAGGCTCTCCTCGCCGTACCAGCCTTGCGCGTCGCACTGGTTCGCCGCGGCCAGGGTGTACGGCTGCACCTGGAACTGCTGGTACTGGCCCTTAGCGAACTTGGGGTCGCCGGTCGCCTTCGCGAACTGGTTGGCGTCCGTGTGCATGGTCGGCGAGGCATAAGCGTCCACGATCGCGACGGTCTGGCCCTTGCCGGTCATCTTCGAGGCCGTCACACCGTAGGCCCCGCGGACCTGCCTGGGCGTGTAGCCGCAGTTCGTCCAGGGCTGGTACTGGCCGTACGCCTTGGGCTTGTTGGTCGCGATCTTCTGGGCGTAGTAGGTCGAGCACGGCTTGGCGACCCAGTAGTTCGGGCCGGGCTTCGGCAGCGCCGGCTTGATCTGGCTCTTCGCGGTGTCCAGGCCGGAGACCGCGAGGACCGAGCTGGCGACGGACGAGGGGGCGGTGGCCGCCTGGCTGGGCGCCCGGTCGCTCTGGCCGTCCGGGCCGCGGTACGTGCCGAACGTCACGCCGAACGCCTTGCTGGCGGCGGCCACGGATCCCCGCACCCCGATGTACGCGCCGGCCGGGGCCTTGGCGCTGACACTGGTCACGCTCAGCCCGGCCGAGGTCAGCCAGGACTTGACGGAAGCGACCTCGGCCGCGGACGGCGCGAACTCCGTGCGGACCGCCGAGGCGCTCATGAAGTGCCGGTAGCTGCTGCTGCCCGGGGTGGAGACGGCGGCGACATCGCTGGCCAGCTTGGCCGCATTGTTCGGGGCGAGGTACACCCGCGCGTTGACGGTGCCGGCCGTGGCGGCCTGGCTGAGACGCTTCGCGGGTACCGCCCACGCAGGATGGGTGTGGGCGATAGCCCTTCTGGGGTTGGCCGCCTGCGCAGCGGTGGCCGTGGCGAGACTGCCGAGCGTCAGTGCTCCGGCGGCAATCGCAGCCCCGACCACACGCAGACGTGTGACTTGCGGCATGCACATTCCTTCCTGGGCGGATGATCATGGCGCCTGATCACTGTGTCCTGGGTAACAGGGCACAACCGGAACAGACTCTCCTTCCCGGGCACCCGGCGCAAGAGAAATCGCTCATCACGTGGGTTCCGTTATGCAGTAGTGACTGCCGTGAACAGCTATGCCGCCAGCATTTACCCGGCCGCCCGGGTGCCGCGAGGGTGGGCCGGGCCGCGTCAGAGGCGGACCGGGGCGGAGGGATAGCGTGGCGGGGTGGCGACTCTTCTCCTCGCGGACGTTCCCGGGCACGGGTACCAGGGGCCGCCCGAGCTGACGGCGGCCCGGGTCTTCACGTCCTGGACCCTGGACGTGCCCGTCCTCGTGGTGGTGCTGCTGGCCGGCGGCCTGTACCTGGCCGGGATGCGCCGTGCCCGCCGGGCCGGCCAGCCATGGCCGCCGCTACGCGCGGTCGCCTTCTACCTGGGCGGTCTCGGCGTCCTGGTCATCGCCACGATGTCGTTCCTCGGCGTGTACCAGGGGGTGCTGTTCTACATCCGCTCGGTGCAGACCATCCTGCTGCTGCTGGTGGTGCCGCTGTTCACGGCTCTGGGCCTGCCGCTCACGCTGATCACCGTGGCGGCGCCGCGGGCCGGCCTGCGGCTGGACGCGGCCGTGCACAGCCGCATCGCGCGGACCCTCACGTTCCCGGCCATCCCCACGCTGGTCATCGTGCTGGTGCCGTTCGTGCTGTACTTCTCGCCCTGGTACGCGGCGAGCATGCGCAGCGACACGGTCCGCGAGCTGACCTACCTGGCCCTGCTGGCCCCCGGCTTCGTGTTCTTCTGGATGTTCCTGCGGGTCGACCCGGTGCCGCGGGCCTACCCGTATCTCGTGGGGCTCTGGGTGAGCGCCGGCGAGGTGGTCGGTGACGCCGTCCTCGGCCTGGCCGTCCTCGCCGACCAGAGCCTCATCGCCGGGGCCTACTATCACGCGCTGGGCCGCCCCTGGGGGCCCAGCCTGAGCAGTGACCAGGTCATCGGCGGCGGGGCGCTGTGGGTGCTCGGTGACATCGTCGGGCTGCCGTTCCTGGCCGCCCAGTTCATCCAGATGATCCGGGAAGACGAGACCGACGCGGTGGCCGTGGACGCCGAACTGGATGCCGTGGAGGCCGCCGAGGCCACTGTGGGCCGGGCCGACCCGGCCCACCCCGGCCCGGACCCGGGTGCACCGGCCGGTAACCAGCCCTGGTGGGAGAACGACCCGCGGTTCGCGGACCGCTTCCGGCGCGCGGGTGACCCCTAGCGCGGGCAGGTACGCCAGCGGGACGGGCTCAGTGCGATGGGCTCAGTGCGATGGGCTCAGCGGGACAGGTTCATCGGGACAGGCTCGGCGGGACAGGCTCAGTAGGTGCGCTTGACCAGGAACGCCCAGCCGCGCGGCAGGGCCGTCTCGACCACGAACTCCTGGGACTTCATCATGCACCAGGCCGGGATGTCGGTCTGGGCAGCCGGATCGTCGGCCAGTACGGCGACCGTGGCCCCGATCGGGACCTCCCTGATCCGCTCGGCGAGCATGATGATCGGGATGGGGCACTTCCGGCCCAGCGCGTCGATTGTCAGCATGGGTGCTGGGCGCGTCGGGGGGGTCATCCGCATGCCTCTCGCTCTGTGCTGCTGTTCTCGCTAAAACGGTGACAATACTCTGCGGAGTGCTCCCGGACGCTGGGACCTCCGCACGCATGCTGCCACGGGAGAGCGATACCCGCACGTCGCCGTACATAAGCGCATCCGGCCGGGACACGCGGCGGCACAATCGGGGTCCCCCGTGAGGGCAGCCGGGGCGCACGATACTGTTTGCACGACAGCCTGTAGGACGAGCCATGACCTGCCCGTGCAGCCGGGAGTCATTCCGCTGGGAAGGCAACCTGTGAGTCCCACCCCCAGCGCCCCACGCCGACGGGGCGCGCACGATCCGGGCCCTATGCCCGGCGAGGAGAATGCCCCCGTGGCTGACGGTTCCGCGGCCGACGGCCCGCCAGGCGCCCCGCGCGCTGGCCGGCCCGCCCGGCGCCAGCCCGGCCAGCGACTGCGCCGCTGGGTACCGCGCAC
>CAVQNH010000035.1:0-54176 GCA_963713815.1 uncultured Actinomycetes bacterium | reverse complement strand
GCGGGGCCGCCCAGGGCCGCGGCCACGGTGAGCGCGGCGGCCAGGACGCCGGTCGCGATCATCGCGACCGGGCGCCGCGGGTACCCGCGGACCAGCCAGCGGGCCAGTTGTCCGGGCCATGATCGGAGCATGGTTCTTCCCCCTGCGAGCGCAGCGGCGCGGATGTCGGTAATCTGCCGCAGATATCGGTAATGCCCGGACATGCTGGCCGGCCATAATGTCCCGGCGGCTAACCGCGGGCGAACGGCGGGACACGGTTTCCGGGCCGGGAAGGCGGGCCTTCCGTGCCCGGCACGAGCCCGGCGAAATAGACTCGCCAACAGATCCGCGGTTCTCACATGAGGGAGCAGCCCAGGTGACCCTGCTGGAAACCATCTCCGGCCCGCGAGAACTCAAGCAGCTCCCTGCGGACCAGCTGCCCGTCCTGGCCAGCGAGATCCGTGACGTGCTGATCGAGACCGTCTCGCGGACGAGCGGCCACCTCGGGCCGAATCTCGGCGTGGTCGAGCTGACCATCGCGATGCACCGGGTGTTCGACTCGCCGGTGGACAAGATCGTCTTCGACACCGGCCATCAGTCGTACGTGCACAAGCTCCTCACCGGGCGGGTGCCCGAGTTCGGCACGCTGCGCCAGCGGGGCGGCCTGTCCGGCTACCCCTGCCGCGCCGAGTCCGAGCACGACCTGGTCGAGAACTCGCACGCGTCCACCAGCCTGTCTTACGCCGACGGGCTGGCCAAGGCGTACCGGCTGCGCGGCGAGACCGACCGGACCGTGGTAGCGGTCATCGGAGACGGCGCGCTGACCGGCGGCATGGCCTGGGAGGCGCTGAACAACATCGCGGTGGCCAAGGACAGCAGGCTGGTCATCGTGGTCAACGACAACGGCCGCTCCTACATGCCGACGATCGGCGGGCTGGCCTATCACCTGGCCACGGTCCGGATCAACCAGCGGTACGAGAACGTGCTGGACTACATCAAGACCACGCTGACCCGCACCCCGGTGGTCGGGCCGCCGCTGTACGGCACGCTGCACGGGATGAAGAAGGGCCTCAAGGACGTCCTGCAGCCGCAGGTGCTGTTCGAGGACCTCGGGCTGAAGTACCTGGGCCCCATCGACGGCCACGACGAGCAGGCCATGGAAGCCGCGCTGCGCCGGGCCCGCGACTTCGGCGGCCCGGTGATCGTGCACGCGATCACCCGGAAAGGCTTCGGGTACCAGCTGGCCGAGGACAACGAGGAGGACCGGCTGCACCAGGTGCCCGCCGGGGCCCCGGTCGGGCAGCTGCCCGGCGTGCCCAAGCGGACCTGGTCGCACGTGTTCGGTGACGCGCTGGTCGCCGTCGGCGCGCGGCGCCCCGACGTGGTGGCGATCACCGCCGCCATGCTCCACCCGACCGGCCTGGCGCCGTTCGCGGAGGCCTACCCGGACCGGGTGTTCGACGTCGGCATCGCCGAGCAGCACGCCGTGACCAGCGCGGCCGGGCTGGCCATGGGCGGCCTGCACCCGGTGGTCGCGATCTACGCCACATTCCTCAACCGGGCCTTCGACCAGGTGCTGATGGACGTGGCGCTGCACCGGCTGCCGGTCACCTTCGTGCTGGACCGGGCCGGGGTGACCGGCCCGGACGGGGCCAGCCACAACGGCATGTGGGACGGCTCGATCCTGCAGGTCGTCCCGGGCCTGCGGATCGCGGCGCCGCGGGACGCCTCCCGCCTCGCCGAGCTGCTGGACGAGGCGGTGGCGGTCAGCGACGGGCCCAGCGTGCTGCGCTTCCCCAAGGCCAACGTGGGCGGGGACGTCGAGGCGGTCGGGCAGCTCGGCGGGATGGACGTGCTGCGCCGCCCGGACGGCGGGACCGCCCCCGACGTGCTCCTGGCCGGGGCCGGCCCGATGGCGCTGACCTGCCTGGTCGCCGCGGACCGGCTGGCCGACCAGGGCATCGGGGTGACCGTGGTCGACCCGCGCTGGCTGAAGCCGGTCGATCCGGCCCTGGTGGACGAGGCCCGGCGGGCCCGGCTCGTGGTGACCGTCGAGGACAACGGCGTGACCGGCGGGTTCGGCGACGCCGTGTGCCGGCTCCTGCGGGACGCGGGGGTGACCACCCCGGCCCGGACGTTCGGCATTCCGCAGCGGTTCCTGGCCCACGGGTCGCGTGATGAGATCCTCGATGAGGTCGGCCTGGTCCCGCAGCACCTGGCCCGGCAGATCACCGAGGCCGTGGCGCAGCTGGACCCGCTCATGGCGGATAACCCCCAGGGCTGAGGCCCTGGGAGGAGTCCAGAGAAGACCCTCGAGGAGGAGAACGGTGGGGTTGCGTCCGTGACGACACTCGAGGTTGCCGTGGTGGGCTCAGGGCCGGCCGGCATCTACACGGCTGAGGCGCTCATCAAGCAGGTCGCCGCCCTGGCCCCGGAGGGCACGGTGCGGGTGGACGTGCTGGACCAGCTGCCCACCCCCTACGGGCTGGTCCGCTACGGCGTCGCCCCGGACCACCCGTCCATCCGGTCCATCGCCGACTACCTCCGTGGCGTGCTGGAGCACCCGGGCGTGCGGTTCCTCGGCGGCATCCACCTCGGCGAGGACGTGACCCGGGAAGACCTGCTGGCCAGCTACGACGCCGTCGTCTACGCGACCGGGGCGATGCGGGACCGGCGGATGGGCATCCCCGGCGAGGACCTGCCCGGCAGCTATGCGGCCACCGACTTCGTCAACTGGTACTGCGGCCATCCCGACTCCTCGGCCGAGGCGTTCACGCTGGACGCCGAGTCCGTGGCCGTGGTCGGGGTGGGCAACGTGGCCGTGGACGTGGCCCGCATCCTGGTCAAGGACCCGGCCGCGCTGCGCGCCACGGACATTCCGCACCCGGTCCTGGAAGCCCTCACGGCCAGCAAGGTCCGCGAGGTGCACATGATCGGCCGCCGCGGGCCCGCGCAGGCCAAGTTCACCACCAAGGAACTCCGTGAGCTGGGCGAGCTGGCCGACGTGGACATCGAGGTCCGGCCGGACGAGCTCGACCTGGACGCGTTCGACCCGACCGGGCAGAGCGCCCAGCTCGCCGGGAGCGACCGCCGGGTCCGCGGCAACCTGGCGGCGATGAGGGACTGGGCCGGGCGTCCCGCCGGGGGCGCAGGGCGCCGGCTGGTGATCCGGTTCTGGCTCCGCCCGGTGGAGGTGGCCGGCCCGGACCGGGTGTCCGGGCTGATCGTGGAACGCACCCGGCTGGACGGGCAGGGACGGTTCACCGGGACCGGCGAGTACGAGACGATCCCGGCGCAGATGGTGTTCCGCAGCGTCGGCTATCAGAGCGTGCCGCTGGCCGGGGTGCCGTTCGACGAGAACACCGCCACGGTGCCGCACGCCGAGGGCCGGGTGCTCGGCCCGGACGGCGCGCCGCTGCCGGGGGAGTACGTCGCGGGCTGGCTCAAGCGCGGCCCCACCGGGGTGGTCGGCACGAACAAGTCCGACGCGGCCGGGACCGTCCGCTCCCTGCTGGCCGACCTGTCCGCCCGGGCTGCCGACGGGGCCGGGCCGTCCCGGCGGCCGTTCACGGAGGTGCTGGCCGAGCGCGGGATTCAGCCGGTGAGCTACGTGGACTGGCTCCGGGTGGAAGCCGCTGAGGCGGAGCTGGCCGAGGCGCTCGGCCGGGGCGAGCGGGTGAAGATCGGTGACCGGGAGGCTATCGAGGCGCTGTGCCGGCCCTTTGCGGGCTGACCCGGGCGGCGCTGCGCGGGGTGACCGGGCTGGCCAGCGCGGGAGTGGCGCTGGCCACCAGGCCCCCATCGCCGCTGCGCGGCGCCGAACTGGCCCTTGCCGCGGCCATGCGCGTCAATCACGCCCTGTTGAACTGGGCAAATACGGCTCTTGATGATATTGAAAACAGGGCCCCCGGAGGTCTTGACCGGCGAGGCACTGGGGACAATGACGACATGAGTGTCGGTGAAGTCAGCTTCCAGCAGAGTAGGGACGAGACGGACGCGGGCGGGGCGCCCGATCAGGCGGGCACGGGACCGGCAGACGATCTGCCTGCGGACCGCTACATCGAGCGCGAGGGGAGCTGGCTGCGGTTCAACCAGCGCGTCCTTGAGCTGGCCCAGGACGACACCGTCCCGCTGCTGGAGCGGGTCCGCTTCATGGCCATCTTCGCCAGCAACCTGGACGAATTCTTCATGGTCCGGGTGGCGGGCCGGATGCGCCGGATGGCCACCGGGCTGCCGGTCGAGGGTGTGACCACGGACATGCCCGCGGACCAGGTGCTGGAAAACACCCTGGAAACCGCCCGGGAGCTGCAGCTGCAGCACGCCGAGTACTTCAACGACACCATCCGGCCGCTGCTCGCCAACGAGGGCATTGAGATCCTCCGCTGGAAGGAATTGTCCGAGGACGAGCAGGAGAACCTGCATCAGCTGTTCCGCGACCGCATCTACCCGGTGCTCACCCCCCTGGTGGTGGACCCGGCGCACCCGTTCCCGTACATCTCCGGCCTGTCTCTCAGCCTGGCGGTCATGATCGCGGAACCGGATACCGGCGCGACCCTGTTCGCCCGGGTGAAGGTGCCGCCGTTGCTGCCGCGGTTCCTGGCCGTCGGGAAGTACCGCTTCGTGCTGCTGGAAGACGTGATCGCCGCGCACATGACGGAGCTGTTCACCGGGCTGGACATCCTGGAACAGCATGTGTTCCGGGTCACCCGGACCCGGGATCTGGAAGTGGACGAAGACGTCACCGAGGACCTCATGCAGTCGCTGGAGCGCGAACTGCTGCGGCGCCGGGTCGAGCCTCCGGTCCGCCTCGAAGTCGAGGAATCCATCTCCGCTGAAGTGCTCGAGAAGCTGGTCACCGAGCTGGGCGTCGACCGCCGGGCGGTCTACCACCTGCCCGGGCCGCTGGATCTGGCCGCCCTGAACGCCATCGCCGACCTCGACATCCGGCGGCTGAAGTACCCGGCGTTCGTTCCGTCCGAGGCCGCATTCCCGCACGACAGCGATGTCTTCACCGTCCTGGACAAGCGCGATGTGCTCGTGCACCATCCCTACGACTCCTTCACCGCGACCGTGGAGCGGCTGACCGTCGAGGCGGCGGCGGACCCGCGGGTCCTGGCCATCAAGCAGACGCTGTACCGGACCAGCGACACCTCACCCATCGTGGACGCGCTGATCGACGCGGCCGAGGCGGGGAAGCAGGTCGTGGTGGTGGTCGAGCTGAAAGCGCGGTTCGATGAGCGCGCCAACATCCTGTGGGCCCGCAAGCTGGAAGAAGCGGGCTGCCATGTGGTGTACGGGTTCGTGGATCTCAAGACCCATTGCAAGATGGCCCTGGTGGTCCGGGAGGAGCCGGACGGGTCGTTGCGGCGCTACTGTCACGTCGGCACCGGGAACTACAACCCCGCCACCGCCCGGATCTATGAGGATTACGGCCTGCTCACGTCCGATGCGGCGGTCGGGGGCGACGCCACTGACCTGTTCAACGTGCTCACCGGGTACAGCCGGAAGACCGAGTACGACCGGTTGCTGGTGGCCCCGCAGGCCCTGCGGGCGGGCCTGCTGGAGCGGATCGACAAGCAGGTCGCCCGGCAGCGGGACGGCAGGCCAGCCCGGATCCAGGTGAAGTGCAACGCCATCGTGGACGAGCAGGTGATCGATGCCCTGTACCGGGCGTCCAACGCGGGCGTGCCGGTGGATCTCTGGGTCCGCGGCATCTGCTCGCTGCGGCCGGGGCTGCCCGGCCTGTCGGAGACCATCCGGGTTCGCAGCATTCTGGGCCGTTTCCTGGAACACTCGCGAATTTACGCGTTCGGCCCCGCCGACGATGACGAGAGTGAAGTCTGGATCGGGAGCGCCGACCTGATGCACCGGAACCTCGACCGCCGGGTCGAGGCCCTGTGCCGGATCAAGAGCCTCGAACAGCAGCGCGAACTCCGCACGCTGCTCGACCTGGCCATGGACGACGGCACGAGTTCCTGGTGGCTGTCCGGGGACGGCACCTGGACCAGGCATCACCAGGACCCGGACGGCAAGCCCCTGCGGGATCTGCAGCAGTACCTCCTCGCCCGGCGTGGTCATCCGACCGACGGCTGATGGCGTTGGGCGGGGAAGCCGGGAAGACGGACATCAGGGCCGCGGGCGCGCTGCTGTGGCGGCCAGGACGCGATGGTCCTGAGGTGGCGCTGGTTCACCGCCAGCGCTACGACGACTGGAGCCTGCCCAAGGGCAAGGCCCTGCCTGGTGAGCATGTCCTGCTGACCGCGGTCCGGGAAGTGGCCGAGGAGACCGGTGTCCGGGTGACCCTGGGCCGGCGCCTGCCGTCCACCCACTACCAGCAGCACGGCAACCAGCCGAAGACCGTGGACTACTGGGCGGCGAAGGCGGCCGACGGCCCTCAGCCCGGGTTCGTCCCGAACGACGAGGTAGACGAGGTTGACTGGCTGGCCATGCCGGCGGCCCGGGAGCGGCTGAGCTACCCCCACGACCACCGCGTGCTCGACGAGTTCGCGGCCGGCCCGCCCGATACGACACCCGTGATGCTGGTTCGCCATGCGTCGGCGGGCAGCAAGGGCGAGTGGCGGGCCGCCGGGCACGACGATGACCTGAAACGGCCGCTCGACGACCTGGGCCGCCAGCAGACAGAGGAACTGGCGCTGCTGCTGCGGTGCTACGGCACCGCCCGGGTGCTCAGCTCGGCCGCCGAGCGGTGTGTCGCGACGGTGCAGCCCTACGCCGACCTGACCAGGCAGTCCGTGCAGACCGACCCGGCCTTCACCGTGGGGCTGGCCGGGGCCGGGGAGGCGCGCCGCCGGGTGGACCAGGTCCTGGGGGGCGGCCTGCCCACGGTGATCTGCGGGCACCGGGAGAATCTCTCCGTGATCCTGGAGGAGGCCTGCGCGGTGCTCGGCGCCAAGGCCACCGAGAGCCAGCCGCTGCCGCTCGGCGGGTTCTGGGTGCTGCACGTCGGGTGGAACACGCTGGCCTCCTGGGAGGAGCACCACCTGACGGTCGGCTGAGGCCGCCGGCCGGGTCAGGCGCCCGCGGGGCTCCAGTCCAGGGTGGCCGGCAGGGCTCCCTCGAAGATCAGCAGCCACCGCTTGATCTCGATGCCGGTGCCGCCGCTGTAGCCGCCCAGCCCGTTGCCCGCCACCACCCGGTGGCACGGCACGATCAGCGGGATCGGGTTCGAGCCCATGATCCGCCCGATGGCCCGGGCCGGGAGCGAGATCCCGTCCGGCCCGGCCACGGCGCGCTGCGCCAGTTCCCCGTACGTGACCGTCTCCCCGTAGGTGACCGAGTCGTACAGCACCGACAGCACCTGGTGCTGGGCCCGGGAGCAGCCCGACCAGTTGACCGGCAGGTCGAACACCTGGCGCTGCCCGGCGAAGTACTCGGCCAGCTGGTCACGGGCCGCGCTCAGCAGCCCGGAGCTGGCCTGGCCCGGACTGGCCTGTCCGGTACTGGCCTGGCCCGCACTGGCCTGGCCCGGGTTGGCCCGGCCGGCGGCCTGGCCCGGGTCACGGCGGCCGGCGCCGCCGGGCGCCCGGAAGTCGAGCTGGGCCACACCCGCGGCGCTGCAGCCCACCGCGAGCGGTCCGACCGGAGAGCTCAACGTGGCCCAGGCCAGTTCGGTCATCGTGCCATCCGCTCTCTACCCGATCCGCGGCCTGCGGTCCGGAGCCGGACCGGCAGTGCTCCCCCATTCGCGCTGGTCTGAGACTACGCACCCCCGCCGACATTTTCCGCCCGCCCGGGCGGCCCCGGCTGGTCCGGACCGGTGCGCTGGTCCGGACGGCTGCGGGCCAGGGCGTCAATGATGCTGCTGATCTGCGCGGCCTCGTCCTCGACCCGGGCCAGCAGGCGCTCGAAGTCACCGGGGCGGAGCTGACCACGATGCCGGTAGTAGTCGGTCAGGCCGTCCAGGACGCCGAGCGGCTTGTGCAGATCCTGGCCGGCGCTGGTCACGGCCGCAGCCATCTGGGCGGTGGCCCGGAGAGAGGCCTGGCCTGGATCGGCGGCCGGCCCGGCGGCCTGCTCGAGCCGGGCCAGCGTGGCGTTCAGGGCCGGTGCCACCCGGTGCTGGCCGCCTGGCCGGCCGTCAGTCCCTGGTCCGCCAGTCGCTGGTCCCGCTGGGTACTGATCCGATGGCCTCGGGGCGGCCCGCGGCGATGGCGCGGGCCCGGTGCCCGAGCAGGGTGAGCGGCCGGAGCATGGCGCAGACCGTCCAGGCGGCCAGGGCCGCCGCGGCCGCCACGAGCAGGCCGCCCACGCCGAGCAGGATCACGGTGAGACGGCCGGTGGCCTGGCTGATGCGGTCCAGGCTGAGGTTCAGCACGAGGGTGCCGGGGGAGCCAGTCCCGGCGGGGCTGGTGACGTCGACGCTGAAGTCCTGGGCGCTGTAGGCGTACGGGATGCGGTGCGCCCGGTAGCGGACTGGCTGGGCGATCGACAGGGAGCTGCCGCCGGGCGCGACTCGGACCGGGCCGGGCTGGTCGCCGTCCGCCAGCATCCTGGCTGCCGCCGCATGGAGGCCGGGAGGGTCCAGGCGGTCTGAGCCCGCCCGCATGACCAGCTGCCCGCCCGCCCCGCGGACCTCGATACTCAGCGTGCCCGAGGCCCCGGCCGGGGCGATCAGCCCCGAAGGCCCAGACGGAGCCTGGGAGAACGGCGTGAGCAGGAAGGGATGACGGCTGAGCTGGAAGGCGTAGCCGCGCAGTTCCAGCCTGGCCTGCCGGGTCAGCTGGTCCCGGGTGGCCACGCCGCCGGCCAGGACGATGACCACGGCCCCCACCGCCAGCAGGCCGGCGGCCGCGGCAGCCAGCCGCACCCGGAGCGACGGCCGGCCGGCCCAGCGGGCGGCGCGCCTGCGCCGCAGCATGCCGTCCTGGTCCATGCCACCAGTCTGCGATACGGCCCGCGTCCTGGCCCTCCAGACCCGCACCCCGGCAGCCAGCCCGCCACGGGCGGCCCGCCTACCCGCTACCGCTCGGCGGCCGTCACCCCGGCTGCCGCTCGGCGCGTCGCCGCCGCGCTGCCGTCTCGGCGGTGCCGCTCGGCGGCCCGCCACCGCGCTGCCGCCCGGCGGCCGTCACCCCGCTGGATGCAGGACGGGTGCCTACTCATGCTCACTGACCCGCAACCGCTTACTCGTCGCCCTTTTCGGCCAGGCGGAGCAACGCGCCCGCAATCGGCCCCGAAGTGAGCTGGACCTGCCAGGGACGGGCCCCGTACCCGGACAGATCGGCGGCCACGGCCTCCGCGGTCACCGGGTCCGGGGGCTGCCAGGCGAGCCGGCGCACCGAGTCAGGCTGGAGCAGGTTCTCGGCGGGCAGCGAGTGCTCGTCGGACAGCGCGGCGATGACGGTCCGGACAGCGGCCAGCCGGCGGGCCGCCTCGGGGTCCCGCTCGTGCCAGCGGTGCGCCGGCGGCGGGCCTTCCGACACCTGGGCCGAAGGCCGGGGGAGAGCCTGGTCAGCCTCGGTGTGCGCGCGGCGGATGGCGGCGAACCACTCCTGGGCGTGCCGCTTGGCCCCGCGGCCCTTGAATCCGGACACCCCGACCAGGGCGGCGGCCGTGGCCGGGGCGGCCCGCGCCGCCTCCACGATGGCGGAGTCCGGCAGCACCCGGCCGGGGGACAGGTCGCGGCGCTGGGCGATCCGGTCGCGTTCCAGCCACAGTTCCCGGACGATGGCCAGGCCGCGCCGGGTGCGGACGCGGTGAATGCCGGATGTCCGGCGCCATGGTTCGGCCCGGGGCGCGGGCGGCCCGGCGTTGAGCACAGCCGTGAACTCCTGCCGGGCCCACTCGGCCTTGCCCTGGGTCACGAGCTCTTCGGCCAGCGCGTCCCGCAGTTCGACCAGGACCTCGACGTCGAGCGCGGCGTACCGGAGCCAGTCCTCAGGCAGCGGGCGGGTGGACCAGTCCGCTGCCGCGTAGCCCTTCTCCAGGGCCAGGCCGAGCACGTTCTCCACCAGCGGGCCGAGCCCCACCCTGGGGTAGCCGAGCAGCCGGCCCGCGAGCTCGGTGTCGAACAGCGCCTGCGGCCGGTAGCCCAGATCCGCCAGGCACGGCAGATCCTGGGACGCTGCGTGCAGAACCGCTTCCGTGCCGCTCAGCGCCGCGTCCAGGTCCGACAGGTCCGGGCAGGCCACCGGGTCGATCAGCACCGTCCCGGCTCCGCGCCGGCGGAGCTGGACCAGGAAAGCCCGGTGCCCGTAGCGGAAACCGGACGCCCGCTCGGCATCGACGGCGACCGGGCCCTCGCCGGCGCCCAGCGCACGCACCGCTTCGCTCAGCGCGCCGGGCGACGCCACCAGCGGCGGCAGGCCGTCCCGGGGTTCAAGCAGCGGGATCGCCGGCGGACGCTCGGGCTGCCCGTCCTCGGCCGCCGGCTCCGGCTGGCCGGCTGCCGTGGCCGGTCCAGCCGGGTGGCTGGTCTCCGCCGGGCCCGGCGCGGGAGGCTCGATCTCCGGCTCCATTACCCGGGCCGCCGGTTAGCCGGCGCCCGCAGCGCGGTCACGCCCTCGGTCAGGGGCGGCAGGCCCGCCGCCGTGCAGAGCGCGTCGCACCACGCGGTCAGGTGGCCATCCAGGATTTCCGGGCCGGGTTCGGGGGCCGGGTCCGGGAGCGCCGGGGACCAGGACGCGCGCAGCTCGAACCCGGTGACCGCGGCCTCGGACTCCTTGGCCCCGAACCCCTCCGTGATCACGGTAGTCACCGTGCCGCTGGGCTCGGCGTAGCCGGCGGTGTGGTTGCCCAGCGCCTCGGTGAGCCAGGTCCAGCCCACCTGGCCGATGAGCGGGTCCTCGGCGATGTCCGGGTCCAGGTCGGCGTGGATGTATGCGATGACCCGCAGCGGCCCCGCCCATCCGGTCTGGCCCGCGGGGTCGTAGAGCAGGATCAGCCTGCCACTGGCGATCTCGTCGTCCCCCGCCCACACGGTGGCGGCTACGGCACTGGCGTACGGGGCCAGGGTGCGCGGGGCCGGAACGTCTTCGAAGTCCAGTTCGGGGCGCAGCCCGCCGATCTGCTCGCGCTGGGCCTGCAGGCCGGCCACGATGACCCCGAAACCGGCCGCCGCGCCGTCACCAGGCGGCATCGAAGGCTGGGCCGAGTCGCCCGCTGCCGCTGGCTCGATGACCTGCCTCATAAGCAGAGCGTACGTCGTTGTCATGGGCTATCACGCGGCGCGCCCGGTCAACTCCGCCGTGCTGAGAGGCTGCCAGGGGGCCGGGATGCTGCCGAGGAGGAGCGCGGCACCGCAGGCGATGCAGTACCATTCCGGGCAAATACCGCCGGATGCGTCGAAACAGGTTCCCGGATCGGGGTGCACCTGAGCGAGCGCTCCCGTCTCACGGCAATCGGGGCAATAACCATCCATCTGGTTCACGGCGTCGTGACCTCCTCACCCATAGGTGCCGCAAGCGCCCTCATCTGGGGGTTTTGGGCTGCGGCGCCAGGCAGGTGTCGATCGTGGCACGCGGAGCGTGCGGATCGGTGGATCTCGGGCGGCGTGTCCCGAGGCCAGGGAAGATGCTGCGGGTCAGGCCGCTTCCTGTGAGAACATCGCTGGTGTGAACGTGCAGCCCAAGTCCCTCGATGAGTCTCCGTTCCTGCTGGCCTGCCGCCGCCAGCCGGTGCCGTACACGCCGGTCTGGTTCATGCGCCAGGCTGGCCGCTCGCTGCCCGAATACCGCCGGGCGCGGGGCGGCATGCCGATGCTCAAGGCGTGCTCCCAGCCGGACGTGATTACCGAAATCACGCTGCAGCCGGTGCGCCGGTACCCGGTGGACGCGGCCATCCTGTTCAGCGACATCGTGGTCCCGCTGCGGGCGGTGGGGCTGGACATCGACATCAAGCCCGGCGTCGGCCCGGTGATCGCGGATCCGATCCGGGACCAGCGGGACCTGGCCCGCCTGCGCCCGCTGGAGCCAGGCGACGTGGACTTCATCACCCAGGCGGTCACCGCGCTGGTGGCCGAGCTGGGGCCCAGGCCGCTGATCGGTTTCGCGGGCGGCCCGTTCACGCTCGCCTCGTACCTGGTCGAGGGCGGCCCGTCCAAGAGCCACGACCTGACCAAGTCACTCATGTACGGCGACCCGGCCCTGTGGAACGCACTGCTCGGCAGGCTGGCCGACATCACGATCAGCTTCCTGCGGGTCCAGGTCGCCGCGGGAGCGTCCGCGATCCAGCTCTTCGACTCGTGGGCCGGGGCGGTCAGCCCGGAGGACTACCGGACCGGCGTGCTGCCGCACAGCAAGCGGATCTTCGATGCCCTGGCCGACACCGGCGTGCCGCGGATCCACTTCGGCGTGGCCACCGGGGAACTGCTGGGCATGATGGGTGAGGCGGGCGCCGACGTGGTCGGGGTGGACTGGCGGGTCCCGCTGGACGAGGCGGTCCGCCGGGTGGAACCGGGCAAGGCACTGCAGGGCAACCTGGACCCGGCGATCCTGCTGGCGCCGTGGGACACGATCGAGCCGCGGGCCAAGGATGTCATCGGGCGGGGGCGGACGGCTGAGGGGCACATCTTCAACCTGGGGCACGGGGTGCTGCCGGCTACGAATCCGGATGTGCTGGGTCGGCTTACTGAGCTCGTGCACGAGGCGTCTGCGCGGGAGCCGGCCGGGCCGTAGGGGCGGGGCGCGGGCACGATCAAGATCAAGATCAAAGTCAAGATCAAGACCATTGCGCTGGCGCCGCGGGGCGGCGGCCTTTTCCCGGCCAAATAAACGCCGGGAGAAAGGCCGACCGGCCCCGCTGCGCTATGACCTGCGTATTCACGCCGACGCCGGGCGGAACGTCATCAGGCTGGGATACGACTCCCTCAGCGGGGGAGAAAATCACGGTTCGCGGGACTCCCGCTGGTTAGGGCTGGGCTGCGGGGGTGGGTGGGCGGGATCCGCCGACTGGCTGGGAAATCAGGGTCGGGGGGTGGGTTTGGTTAGGGCTGGGAGGCGGGGTTGGGGGGCGCCGTGCCGCCGGAGGCACTACGACGGTGGAGGTACCAGCGGCGGGTGCGGTAGGCGGGGTAGGCGAGGACGGCTGCGAGCACGGCGAAGGGGAGGGCGGCGCCTGCGCCGGTGAGGACCACGGAAACCGCGCGGACCAGGCCGTGCCAGCCGGCCTTCAGGCCGCCCACGAAGCCGCCTGCGGCAGGGTGCCTGGAGTGGTGCTGGGCGTGGGGGTTGGCCACCAGGAGCATGGTGACGGTGGCGAACGAGGTCTCGTGGGTCAGGGCGCGCTGCTGGGCGAGCAGCGATTCCAGGCTGGACTCCTGGTCGTTGATCTGGTTCTGCACGGTCAGGAGGCTGCTGACCGAGCCCGCGTGGCGCAGCAGGGCGCGCAGCTGGCTGATGGCGGCCTGCGCCGAGGTCACCCGGCTGGTCACGTCGGCGACGGTCTGGGTGACGTCCTGGGCGTGCTGTGACATAGCCAGCCTGGTCCCGAGCTGGGTGGACAGTGCGCCGAGCGTGGCTGGGTAGGCGCTGACCGGGATCTTCAGCTGGAGGCTGATCGTGGAGCGGTCCGGGTGGGCCCGGTTCAGCGCGGTGTTCTCGCTGGACACGTACCCGCCCGCGGCGCGGGCCAGCTGGGTGGCCTGGGAGGCGGCGCGGGTGAGGTTGGTGGCGCGCACGGTCACGCTGGCCGTGTAGATGATCGACGAGGTGGCGGGCTGGGCGGTGAGGGAGGTCCCCGTCCCGGCCGGGCCGGACGCGGCCGATCCGTTGACGGCCGGGCCGGACGCGGCCGAGCCGTGGGCGGCTGAGCCGCCCGCGGCCGCCCGCGGCTGGGCGGCCATCCCCGACGATGTTGAGCTGGATCCGCCGGCCGAGCATCCGGCGGCGAGCAGGCAGGCTCCGGCGAGCAGCGCGCTGGAGGCGGCCGCCCGGAACAGCAAGGACGATGTCATGCCGCTCGGACGCGCGGTCAGGCCAGCCCGGTTCCGGCCCCGGGATCACAGCTTCACAACGGACTCGTCCCGTTCCGGGGCCGGCGCCCGGGTCCACGGCCGGAGCGCGAGCGCGGCGGCCGGGAACAGCAGCACGGACAGCAGGGAGGCGCCGATCAGGGCGGCCGAGCTGGCCGGGCTGAGCAGGCCGAGTGAGCTGCCCAGGGCCGCCACGACCACCGGGAAGGTCAGCGTGGTGGCCTGGAGCAGCCCGGCCGCCGCGGCGGGCTTGGGGCCGAGCTTGCGCCGGTACAGCAGGGCCGGGCCGCCGCGCACCACCGCGATCGCGAGCACCAGCAGCGGGACCAGGATCAGCGACGAGGCGTGCGAGAAGAGGGCCCGCACGTTGAACTGCACGCCGGTCATGACGAAGAACACCGGGACCAGGAAGCCGTAGCCGATCGCGCGGAGCTTGCCCCAGTACCGCTCCTGATTCGGCCGCTCATCCCCGTCGGAGATGCCCACCACCATGCCGGCGATGAACGCCCCCAGCAGCGCGTCCACGCCGAACTGGTGCGCCAGCGCGGTGAACAGCAGCAGGACGACGAACGCGCCGCGCACCCGCAGCTGGGTGGTGTCATCATCGGAGTCGGCGAAGACCCGGGCCATCGCCGGGGTGCGCCACAGCCACTTCAGGATCAGGGCCAGCACCAGCGCGGCGACACCCATGGCCAGGACGTAGAGCACCTGCACCACGGTGGACTCGGGCTGCGCGGAGAACAGGATGGTCAGCAGGAGCAGGGAACCGAACTCGCCGACCGAGCCGGCCACCACCAGAAGCTGGCCAAACTCGGTGGTGATCTCCTCGGCGTCCCGCAGAACCGGGACGAGGACGCCTAGCGAGCTGGCCACCAGGCAGAGCGCCAGCAGCCGCACATCCGCGCCCGGCGCGAGCAGGTGCAACCCGAACGCCACCGGGACGGCCAGGACCAAGGACACCAGGAAAGCGGTCCCGGCCAGCCGGAACGTCGGCCCGCGGAACCGCTCCGGCCGCACGTCCTGCCCGGCCAGGAAGAGCAGGAAGCCCAGGCCCAGCAGGTACAGCACCTCGGCCGCGCCCTGGGCCCGGACCAGGCCCAGGACCTGCGGGCCGACCACGATTCCCGCCACCACTTCGAGCACGACCGGCGGGACCAGCCGCCGCGGCACCAGGCGGGCGATCAGCGGGGCCACGAAAGCCGCCACCGCCACTACGAGCAGCCCGCCGTACTGGATCGTCACCTGACCCGCCCCCCGTGCTGGTGTACCCGCGCGGCCTGGCCGCACCCTTAGGGTGAACGCGTGGAGCAGCCTGAGCAAGACCTCCCGGTGGTCGCGATCATCGGAGCGGGGATCTCCGGCCTGGCCGCGGCGTTCTTCCTTCGGGACGAGCCGGTGCGGGTCGTCGTGCTGGAAGGATCCCCCCAGCTGGGCGGCAAACTGTCCCTGGCCGAGGTCGCGGGCTGCGCCGTGGACGTGGGAGCCGAGGCCCTGCTGGCCCGCAGGCCCGAGGGCACGGACCTGGTCCGGGCGGCCGGCCTGGGTGACGAGCTGATCCCGCCGGGCACCACCGCGGCCCGGATCTGGAGCCGCGGCGCGATGTATCCGCTGCCCGCCCGGCAGTTCATGGGCGTGCCCGCCGACCTGGGGGAGCTGGCCCGGACCGGGCTGCTCTCGGCGGACGGGCTGGCCCGGGCCAGCCAGGAGCCGGAACTGCCCGTGACCCACCGGGACGGCGACGTGTCGGTGGCCGGCTACGTAGGCGCCCGGTTCGGCGGGGAGATCGTGGACCGGCTCGTCGACCCGCTGCTCGGCGGGGTGTACGCCGGGCGGTCGGACCAGCTGTCGTTCGAGGCGACGCTGCCTGGCCTGGCCCAGGCGTCCCGCACGCACGTCTCGCTGGCCGGCGCGGCGGCCTCGCTGCTGCCGCCCCCGCCACCTGGCGCCCCGCCACCCGGCCAGACGCCCGCGCGGCCCGCCGTGTTCACCACCCTGCAGGGCGGCCTGGGCACCCTGCCGCCGGCCCTGGCCGCCGCCTCGGGTGCCGAGGTGCGGACCGGGGCCATGGTCCGCGAGCTGGCCCGCGGGCCGCGTGGCTGGCGGCTGACCATCGGCTCCGCGCATGCCCCCGAGCACCTGGACGCCGACGCGGTCATCCTGGCCCTGCCCGGGCGCCCGGCCAGCCGGCTGCTCGCCGGGGTGCCGGACGCGGCCGGGGCGGCCGCCGCGCTCGGCGAGATCAGCTACGCGAGCATGGCCATCGTCACCCTGGCCTACCCGGACACGGCGTTCCCGCAACTCCCGCGCAGCAGCGGGTACCTGGTCCCCGCGGTGGACGGGCGCCCGGTCAAGGCGGTCACGTTCTCCTCGGTCAAGTGGCCGCACCTGCGGTCCCGCGCGGACGGCCTGGTGTTCGTGCGCTGCTCGGTCGGCCGGATCGGCGAGGAGGCCATCCTGCAGCGCGACGACCGGGAGCTCAGCGAGCTGGCCGCGGCCGACCTGGCCGCCGCGACCGGGGTCCGGGGCCGCCCGGCCGATGCGGTGGTCACCCGGTGGGGCGGGGCCCTGCCCCAGTACACGGTCGGGCACCTGGACCGGGTCGCCCGGATCCAGGCCAGCCTCGCGGCCCAGCCCGGCCTGGCGGCCTGCGGGGCGGCCTACGCCGGGGTCGGCATCCCCGCGTGCGCAGGCACCGCGCGGGCCGCGGCGGATCAGGTGCTGGCCGGCCTGCGGGTCGGCAGCACCAGCGGGCAAGGCGGAGAATAGGAGTCATGGGAACGACTGAAGGCGTGGCACAAGGCGGCATCCCTGCGGCCCCTCTCCCCCCGGAGGGCACTGTCTCCCCGGAAGGCACTGGCTTCCCGGAAGGCACTGGCTTCCCGGAAAACACGGGCGAGGCGGCCGGTACCGGCACGCTCCCGGCCGACCCGTTCCCCGAGACGCAGGCGCAGCGGCCCCGGGCCCGGGACCTGAACGAGCGCATCCGCTACACGATGTGGTCCGTGTTCCGCATCACCGGCTCCGGCGCGCTGGAGGCGGCCTCCTCGGTCACCGGCGTCGGCCGGGACGGGCTGGCCGACGAGGTTACCGAGCTGTCCCGGCAGGCGGCGGGCAAGGACGTGGTCACCCGCGGCTGTTACGACCTGCAGGGCCTGCGGGCCGACGCCGACTACATGTTCTGGTGGCACGCGCCGTCCTCCGATGACCTGCAGGAGATGTACGCGCGGTTCCGCCGGACCGCGCTGGGCCGGGCCAGCGAGCCGGTCTGGTCGGCGATGGCCCTGCACCGGCCCGCGGAGTTCAACAAGAGCCACGTCCCCGCGTTCCTGGCCGAGGAGGAGCCCCGCGGGTACGTGTCGGTGTACCCGTTCGTCCGGTCCTACGAGTGGTACCTGATGGACCCCTCGCAGCGCCGCGAGCTGCTCGCCGAGCACGGGAAGATGGCCCGCGAATATCCCGACGTGCGGGCCAACACCGTGGCCTGCTTCTCCCTCAACGACTACGAGTGGATGCTCGCGTTCGAGGCGGATGAGCTGCACCGGATCGTGGACCTGATGCGGCACCTGCGCGGGGCCCGGGCCCGGCTGCATACCCGGGTCGAGATCCCCTTTTACACCGGCCGCCGCAAGCCGGTCCGCGAGCTGATCGCCTCCCTTCCCTAACGCGGCCGCCCTGGGCAGCTGGCCCGGGACTGCTGCCCTGGGCGCAGGACGCGCGGCCGCCCCGGCCGCGGGAGCCCGGAAGCTCAGCCCTTGGCCGCGGCGGCCTTCCGCTGCCCGGGTTCCACGGCCAGCTGGGCCTCGCGGCGCGCCAGGCGCGACGGCCACCAGTTGAAGCGCCCGCACAGCACCACGATGGCCGGGACCATCAGCGTGCGGACCAGGAAGGTGTCGATCAGCACGCCAAGCGCGATGGCCGCACCGAGCTGCTTGATCTGGCTGGTGGCGCCGGTGATGCCCGCCGCCCCGAACGTCGCGGCCAGGATCAGCCCGGCCGAGGTCACCGTGGTCCCGGTGTGGTGCGCCGCCGTCCGGACCGCGGCCCGCAGCGGCGCATGGTGCGCCTCCTCCCGGATCCGGCTCATGACCAGGATGTTGTAGTCCTCGCCCAGCGCCATCAGGAAGATGAACAGCAGGAACGGGAGCACGAAGTTCAGCCCGGCCTCACCCGCCCCGATCTGGAAGATCAGCACGGCGATGCCGAGCGCCGCGAAGTAGCTCAGCAGGACCGTCCCGACCAGGTAGAGCGGGGCCACCACGCTGCGCAGCAGCAGGCCGAGCAGCAGGGCCAGCAGGACGATCACGATCGGGACGATTTCCTTCAGGTCGCTCTGCGACACCGTGTTCACGTCGTAGGACGAGGGTGCGAGCCCGGCCACGCCGCTGTCGATGGCGCCGGCGCTGTGCTGGACGCTCGTGGTGGCGCTGCGCACGGACGGCGTCGCGTTCAGCGCCGCGGTGGACGACGGCGAGCCCGCCGACAGCGCGGTGTAGAACTGGACGGTCTTGCCGTCCGGGCTGATGAACTGGGTCAGCGACCGGTACAGGTCGTACTGGTCCGAGGGGACCGGGGTGCCGGCCGGCTCGGTGGCCGGCAGCTTCCCGGGCGGCCCCAGTTCCTGGTAGAGGCTGTTCAGCTGGGCAGTGGTCAGCTTCGTCCCGTTGGGGTCGAACGGGCCGGTGACCGAGGCGAAGACCTTCTGGCCCGCCAGGCCGTTCTCGGTCTTCTGCGCCGGGTCCAGGTTCGTCCACACGGAGGACTTGTAGACCATCAGCACCTCGGTCGGGTTGGCCACCGAGGCCGGGTAGTGATTGTTGATCACGTTGGTGCCGTTGGCCGACTGGCTCCCGGCCGGGCCGGTGGTCTGCCCGCCGAAACCGCTGGAGGTGTACGCGGCCGCGAACACGCCCAGCACGCCCAGGAACACCACGCCGCAGACCAGGGTGACCACCGGGTGCGCGATGACGTGGTCGGCGAGCCGGGCGTACACGCCCTCCTTCGTGGGCTGCCGGACCGGGCGGGGCCAGAACACCGCCTGGCCGAACACCCCGAGCAGCGCGGGCAGCAAGGTGAGCGCGGCGAGCAGCATCAGCGCGACGCCCAGCGCGAGGGCCGGCCCGAGCCCCGAATACAGGCCGAACGAGGCCAGCAGCAGGGTGAGCAGGGCCACGATGACCGTGCCGGCCGAGAACGTGATCGACTCGCCCACGTACCGGCCGGCCCGCTCGATGGCCTGGTGCGCCGACGCGCCGCCGGCGATTTCCTCGCGCACCCGCATGATGAAGAACAAGCCGTAGTCGGTGCCCGCGCCGAGCAGCAGCACGGTGAGCATGGTCTCGGTGATGGTGGACACCTGCAGCCCGGCCTTGGACGCCTCGGCGATGATGGCGCCGGACATCAGCAGCACCCAGATCGCGGGCAGCAGGGTCACCAGCGGCGCGAGCACCGCCCGGAACACGACGATCAGCATGACCAGGATGACCAGGACCGACAGGTCCTCGGTGAGCTTCTGGGCGTGGGCCTGGGAGTTCTGGTTGTCCACCGCGCTGGGCAGCTGGCCGGTCAGGTAGGCGGACAGGCCGGACGGCAGCGCGAAGCTGCTCATCGTGGAGCGGATGGCCGCGACGGTGGGGGACGCCTCGGTGCTGGAGGTCTGCACGCTGATGACCAGCTGGGCCTTGTTTACCTTGCCGTCCTGGGACAGGCCCTGGTCGGAGACCGACACGACGTGGTCGTCCTTGGCGATCTGGTTTTCCAGCTTGGTGATGGACTGCTGGTCGCTGGAACTCAGTTTCGATTTGCCCAGCACGACCAGGGTGCCGGTGGTGTCGTTCGTGGGCTGGAAGGGCGCGGCCAGGTTCATCGCGTGCACGCTGGGGGAGCTGGCCGGGAGGAACGAGCTGTTGTCGGTGTTGACCGCGCTGCCCAGCGAGGGGAACAGGGCGATGCACAGGGCGCCCGCCACCAGCCAGAAGGCGATGATCGCGTACCGGAACCGGACCGCGAACCGCGCCAGCCCGGCCATGAAATTACCCATAGAGCGCCCCCCCGGCACTATCCGCGTCTATGCGTTACCGGGGACGTACCCACCAGAGCATGACTGAATGTCTGCAGATCGTCCGGTCCTGGAGGTTCGTGACTACACGGACGCCCCTCAGCCCCTCCCGGGGCGGTCCTCAGTGCCGTTCGTCACCGGCCTGGACCGGCATCTCCGGCCTGCGGCCCCATTCGGCCCACGATCCGTCGTAGACGCGGACGTGATCGCGTCCGAGCAGGTAGGTGAGGGCGAACCAGGCGGTGGCGGCCCGGCCGCCGATCGTGCAGTAGGTGATCAGCCCGCCGTCGCCGGGCCCGGCAGCGGGGAAGACCCCGCGTAGTTCGGCGGCGGCCCGGAATGACCCCCGGTCGTCGTGCAGATCGCCGGCCGGCTGGTGCACGGCCGAGGGGATGTGACCGGCGCGGCCTCCTGGCTCCATGCCGCCGGACGGCCAGAACCGCTCGCCCCGGTACTCGTCCCAGCTGCGGACGTCGAGGATGGTCGTCGCCGGGTCACTGATGGCCTCGCGCACCGCCGTGTGGTCGGCGCGGAGCCTGCCGTCCGGCCCGGGGAGCACGTAGTCGGTGGCGGCTGGCTCGGCTGGCGCGCTGCTGCACGGGTGACCCTCACCTCGCCAGGTGTCACGTGAGCAGTCGAGGATGCGCACATCGGCGTGGCCGTAGAGCTTCATCAGCCAGAACCCCATGGCTGGTGCGTACCCGTAGAACACCACCGTCGAGTCCGGGCCGATCCCCGACCGGGTGACGAGCCGTTGCAGCGCCGCGGCATCGGCGGTCTGGTAATCGGGATCCTTGAGATCGGCGTACACGTTCCACAGCACGGCCCCGTCTAGGTGCCATTCGTCGTAGGCGACGCGGCTCACGTCGACCTCGACGACCCGCACGCCCGGATCGTGCAGGTGGGCTTGCATCCATTGCGGATCCACGAGCACCCCGGCTCCGGAGCTCGCGCCCGGCTTGGAAGCGGGCTTCCCTGACGTCTTCATCATCATCGACCTTCCCTGCGCTGCCGGTCCCTGCGGCACAGTTCTACGCTGGCGCCATTGCCGTAACGTTGGCGAAACCTTGGTGCCGGTCTCCCGGGAGCCCTGGCGTCTGCGCAGGCCAGGAGTCCCCGAACGGGTCCGGGCGTCTCCCGCGGGCCCGTTCAGGTGGCCGCGAGGAGACGTTCGTGGAGCTCCCGGGTGGCGGGGCTGGGTGAGACGCCAAGCTGGTCGCGCAGGCAGTCGCTGAGCTGGCCGTAAACGTCGAGCGCTTCGCCCAGGTTGCCCTGGGCGGCGTGGGCTTGCATGAGGTAGCGGTAGCCGCTTTCCCGCAGCGGAGCGAGGCGGATGAGTTGCTGGCCGGCCCGGACCGCGCCCGCGATCTCGGTACCGCCGATGCCCAGCCCGGCCGCGGCATAGCACTCCAGGGCGCGCAGCCGGAGCAGGGTGAGCTGGTGGCGGATCTCGTCGATCCAGCGGGCTTCCTCACCGGGCAGGAACCCGCGCTCGGCCACGATGAGCGCGGTCAGCGCCGGCCCCCACGCCCGCGCCCAGTCCTGCTGCGCGACCGAGGACTCGGCGCGGTGGATGGCTTCGGCGGCGGCTTCGAGGTCAACCCAGGCGTCGGGCAGGCGCAGCCGCAGGATGGAGCGTCCGTCCACGGCATCGGCGCCGAAGACCCGGCGCAGCTTGGACAGCAGCGGGCTGAGCCGGGTATCGACGGCGGCCGGGTCGGGTTCTCGCCACAGCGCCTCGGCCAGCTCGTCGCGCGGGACCTGGCGGTGCCGGTTCACGATCAGGTACGTGAACAGCAGCCGGCCCTGGCGGCCGGGCAGCCTGGCCTCCAGGCGGTGGCCGTCGCACTCGATGGCGACCTGCCCGCAGATCTGGATTCGCATGGCGTGCGAAGACGCCAAGGTCACGCCAACATCCTGGCAATACGCTGGGGTAAAAGCCAGCTAGGGAGGGGCGATGGCCAAGTTGATCCAGTGCGAGTGCGGGTTCGTGGCCCGCGGCGACAGCGACGACCAGGTGGTGGGGGTGATCCGGGACCACATGGCCAGCGACCATCCAGCCCTGCTGGACACGGTCAGCCGGGAGGACCTGCTCGGCTGGATCCGGGTCGAATAGCCCGCGGCGCAGCCCGGACCCCGGCGGAGCCGGTCAGCTGTCGGTGGGTTCCAGGGACAGCGACACGGAGTTGATGCACCAGCGCTGGTCCGTGGGCACCTCGTAGCCCTCACCCTCGAACACGTGACCGAGGTGGGACTCGCAGTTGGCGCAGCGGGCCTCGACCCGCCGCATGCCGAGCGAGTTGTCCTCGATGAGGATCACCGCGTCGTCCTTGGTCGGCTGGTAGAAGCTGGGCCACCCGCAGTGCGAGTCGAATTTCGTGTCCGACCGGAAGAGCTCGGCGCCGCACGCCCGGCACCGGTAGACACCCTCGGTCTTGGTGTCGGTGTACTCCCCCGTGAACGGGGCTTCGGTGCCCGCCTCGCGGAGGACGCGGTACTCCTCGGGACTGAGCTCTTCCCGCCATTCGGTATCTGTTCGGCGCACCTTGTCCATGCTCGTGAGACTACCCGGCCTGCCTACCGCTACCCTCGTCTCGGCGAGATCACGGAGGCGTTGACTCATGGAGTGGCTGAATGAGCCGGCAAGCTGGCAGCGGACCGACGACGTCCTGCAGGTGAACGTCGACCCGGGTACCGACTTCTGGCGGGTCACCGGCTACGGCTATATCCGGGACAGCGGCCACGTGTACGGCGAGGTGCTGGCGGGCGACCTGGACGTGGCCGTCCGCATCCGCGGGAACTGGTCGGCCCAGTACGACCAGGCTGGCGTGATGCTCCGGGCCGACGAGCGGACCTGGCTGAAGACCGGGATCGAGTTCTTCGAGGGCCGCCCCCGGCTGAGCACCGTGCTCACCCTGGGCATGTCCAGCTGGTCGGTGGCCAACCTGCCGGACGACACGGACGGCCTGGCGCTGCGGCTGTCGCGCCGCGGGGACGCGGTCGAGATCCGGTACAGCCTCGACGACGGGCCACCCGACCTGGCCGCCCTGGTCTACCTGCCGCCGGGCAGCGAGCTGCTGGCCGGGGTGATGTGCGCCGCCCCCGAAGGCCAGGGGTTCAGCGTGTCCTTCCACGAGCTGCGCATCGCCGGCCGGGACTAACGCTGGCCTTCCCCCGGTCCGGGGCGGCTGCCGGGGGCTCTGCTGCCGGCGGGGGCTCTGCTGCCGGACGGTTCTGCTACCGGGGCAGCTCGGCGACGCCCTGCGCCACCGCGCACGGTGCGCACAGCGGTATCTCCAGGTCAGCGCCGTGGCCCATGCTGACCCGGCGGGTGATGACCGCGCGGTTGTCACAGATCCCGACGTCATCGGGGTGTGACCGGGCGCAGGGACACTCGCAGTTGCGCCGGGTGAAGACGACGGTGGTCCGCCAGCGTTCCATCACCGCGCGGATGGCCGGGTCGTTGGTGAGCTTGCGGAACGCCTCGCTGGTCACGGCCGCCGTCTGCTCCGCCCACTCGGCCACCACCGCCGTGGTCGCCTCCCAGGCCGCCTGGAACTGCCGGAGCGGATTGTTCTCGTCGCTGCTCACCCCCTCATCCTCTCACTACCGGCTCCCCCTGGCCAGGCGGAGCACTGTCCGGGGGGACGACCCCCGGACCCCCCGCATCCGCGGCCTCGGCCGGACCCGCCTGCGGCGGGCCCGGCCTCGAGCCGCGGATACGCGCTGGCCAGGCAGGACTCGCCTGCGGCGCGCCGCTCTGCTGGATCCGGGGGGTCGCCCCCCGGAAATCACAGCGTGACGTGGTGCACGGGCTGCGGGCTGGCTGACGGGCGGACCATCACCTGGTCCACCTTGCCGGCCGCCTGCACGTCACCGAGCACCGCCCGGATCCGGGCCACGTCGTCCTCCCCGGCCGACACCACGAGCTGCCGCACCGGGGCCCGCATGGACAGCCGGGCGGCCGACTTGGCCCCGCGCACCGCGGCGATGGCGGCGGACGCCGCGTCGAGCAGCGCCGGGTCCGTGTTGCCCGCCTGCGCGCGCAGCCCGGCCGGGTCCGGCCACGGGGCCCGGTGGATGGAGCCTTCCTGCCACCAGGACCAGGCCTCCTCGGTCACGAACGGCAGCACCGGCGCGAACAGCCTGAGCAGCACCGACAGTGCCGCCCGGAGCGCGGTGCGGGCCGAGGCGGCCGCCCGCGGGCCCTGCTCGCCGTAGGCCCGGGACTTGACCAGCTCCAGGTAGTCGTCGCAGAAGAACCAGAAGAACGCCTCGGTCTCATGCAGGGCCCGCGCGTGATCGTAGTTCTCGAACGCCGTGGTGCAGCCGGCCACCACGTCGGCCAGCCGGCTGAGCATGGCCCGGTCCAGCGGCTCGCTGAGCTGGTCCTCCTGGCGCACCAGCGCGTCAGCCGGTCCCGGGCCAGCGCCGGGCCCCGTTGCGGCGCCGTGCCCCTCGCCGTCGCCCGGCGCGAGCGACAACACGAACCGGGCTGCGTTGAGGAGCTTGATGGCCAGCCGGCGGCCGACCCGGAGCTGGGCCGGATCGAAGACCATGTCGGTGCCCAGCCGGCCACTGGCCGCCCAGTACCGCATCGCGTCCGAGCCGTGCTTGCGCAGCGAATCCATCGGGGTCACCACGTTGCCCCGGGACTTCGACATCTTCTTCCGGTCCGGGTCCAGGATCCAGCCGGAGATGGCCGCGTGCCGCCACGGCGCCACGCCGTACTCCTGGTGCGCGCGGAGCACCGTATAGAACAGCCAGGTCCGGATGATCTCGTGGGCCTGCGGCCGCATGTCCATCGGGAAGATCCGGTCCAGGTCCGGCCCGCTGGCCGCGCGGGCCGCGATCTGCGGGGTGAGCGACGAGGTGGCCCAGGTGTCCAGCACGTCCGGGTCGGCCGCGAACCCGCCCGGCTGGCCGCGCTGTTCCTCCCCGTACCCGGGCGGCGGCTCGGCGGCCGGGTCCACCGGCAGCCGGCTGGCATCCGGGGTCAGCGGCGCGTCGTAGCGCGGCACGCCGCCGGAGTCCAGCGGGTACCAGACCGGGATCGGCACGCCCGAGAACCGCTGCCGGCTGACCGGCCAGTCGCCGGCCAGCCCGTTCACCCAGTTCTCGTACCGGGCCCGCATGTGCGCCGGGTGCCAGGTGATCTCCCGGCCCCGGGCCAGCAGCGCCTCCCGCAGCTCCGGGTCGCGGCCGCCGTTGCGCACGTACCACTGCCGGGTGGTGATGATCTCCAGGGGCGTGTCCCCCTTCTCGTAGAACTTCACCGGGTGCACCACCGGCTCCGGCTCGCCGAGCAGGTCACCCGCCGCGCGGGCCAGGGCCGTGACCCGGGTCCGGGCCTCGGCCAGGGTGGCCCCGGCGAGCTGCCGGTAGGCGGCGCGGCCGGCCCGGCTGGTGATGCCCGCCGGGGCGGACGCCAGCAGCCGGCCGTCCGGCCTGAGCAGCGGCCGGGTGTCCAGGTCGAGGTCACGCCACCAGGTCACGTCGGCGGTGTCGCCGAACGTGCACACCATGGCGATGCCGGTGCCCTTGCCCGGGTCGGCCAGCGGGTGGGTCCGCACCGGCACCTCCACCCCGAACAGCGGGGTGGTCACCGTCGTGCCGGCCAGCGCCGCGTACCGCTCGTCGTCGGGGTGCGCGACCAGCGCCACGCAGGCGGGCAGCAGCTCGGGCCGGGTGGTGGCCACGGCCACCGTGGTGCCGTCCGGGCGGCGGAACGCGAGCCGGACGTAGCTGCCCGCCATCTCCCGGTCTTCCAGCTCGGCCTGGGCCACGGCGGTCTGGAAGGTCACGTCCCACAGGGCCGGGCCCTCGGCCAGGTACGCCTCCCCGCGGGCCAGGTTGGCCAGGAACGCGCGCTGGGCCAGGGCCCGGGCGTTCCCGCCGATGGTCTGGTACTGGGTGGACCAGTCCACCGACAGCCCCAGCCGCCGCCAGACCTGCTCGAACGCCTGCTCGTCCAGGCTGGTCAGCCGCTCGCAGAGGGCCACGAAGTTGCGCCGCGAGATCCGCACCGGCTCGCCCGCCGGGCGGTCCGGCGGCACGAAGTCCGGGTCGTAGCGGAGCGCCGGGTCACAGCGCACGTGGAAGTAGTTCTGCACCCGGCGCTCGGTGGGCAGGCCGTTGTCGTCCCAGCCGATCGGGTAGAACACCGCCTTGCCGCGCATCCGCTGGAACCGCGCGATCGTGTCGGTGTGGGTGAACGAGCAGACGTGCCCGATGTGCAGCGCCCCGCTGACGGTCAGCGGGGGAGTGTCGATGGAGAAGACCGCCTCCCTCGGCAGGTTGGAACCGAGGGCGGCCCAGTCAAACTTGTACTACGCCCGACTCTTCCCACCGGCGCGACCACGTGTCCTCGATGCCCTCAAGCGACGGCTTGAGCGGCATCGGGCTGGCCTGCGCGCGGGCCGGGAAGGCCGGCGCGGCAGCGGGGCGGGAATCGGTACTCATGGCGGTCAGGGTAACGCATGGCCGCGCCCGGCCGCGACGAGGATTCCCGGGTCAGGCCCGGTCGGCCCGGATCCCCGCGGTCAGCGCGTCCAGGGGGAGCGGGAAAGAATCATGGGGGCGTGGGTTGATCCAGTCCCCGCGCCGGGGGGTTCATGCGCGGTGGGTCAGCGGGCACTCAACGATTCACCAAGCGCGAGCATAGCCGCCGTCACCAATGGGGCCTGGACCTGCGCAAACAGGGTGGCCAGCGGCCCGGGCCCCCGGCTGGGGCGGGGGGTCAGGGCGGGCGGCCCCGGGACCCGGCCGCGCAGCCGCCAGACGGGCCCAGCCCGGCACGGAAAACCACAAAACGGCAGCAAGTGCGTCTCAGTCTGCGATGCAGCCGGCGGATGCTGGGATACTTGGAGGGTGCTGCGGGCGTCGAGCGGACGGCTGGTCGGCAGGGACGGTGAACTGACGCGCCTGCTCGGCCTGCTCGACGACGCCAGCGAAGGCCGTCCGTCCCACGCGCTGATCAGCGGCGACGCGGGTGTGGGGAAGACCCGGCTGGTCGCCGAGCTCGCCACCCGGGCCGCGGACCGCGGGTTCCTGGTCCTGTCCGGGCGTTGCGCGGAACTGGGCGACAGCATTCCTTACCTGCCGCTGGCCGACGCGCTGCGGGAGGGCACGTCTACTCCAGGCGCCGCAACGGAACCGCTCGCGGCCGCACTGGCCGCCCGGCCGGTTCTGGGCCGCCTGCTGCCGGACCGGGACGTGGTGGCGCAGCCGGGCGGGGAAGTCTCCGGACTCGCCCAGCAGCAGCTGTTCGGCGCGGTGCTCGGGCTGCTCACCGAGCTGGCCGACGGGCACCCGGTGCTGCTGATCCTCGAGGACCTGCACTGGGCCGACCGCTCCACCCGCGACCTGGTCACGTTCCTGAGCCGGGTCCTGCACCGGGAGCGGGTGGCCGTGGTGGCCACGTACCGCACCGATGACCTGCACCGCCGGCACCCGCTCCGCCCGGTGGTCGCGGAGCTGCTGCGGCTGCCCAGCGTGGCCTCGATCGAGCTGGGGCCGCTGGGCTACGCGGACATGGCCGATCACCTGACCGCGCTGGCGGGCGCGCCGCTGGACCCGTCCGCCCTGCACCGGATGGTGGCCCGGGCGGAGGGCAATCCCTACTACGCGGAGGAACTGCTGGCCGCCGTGCCGCCGGGCCGTTCCGGCGGCCCGGCCGGCGGGCTGGGCGATGGCCCGTCGGGAGGCGGCCCGGGCGCTGGTGGCGCGATGCGCGGCTGCACCGGGCGGCGACGTGCTGCCCAGCGGGCTGGCCGCCCTGCTGCTGGCCCGGGTCGAGCAGCTGCCCGCCGCGGCCCAGCAGGTGCTGCGGGCGGCGGCGGTCGGCGGGCGCCGGGTGGACGACGACATCGTCCGGGCCGCGTCCGGGCTGGACGGTCCGGAGTACGAGGACGCGATCCGCGATTGCGTGGCCCAGCAGCTGCTCGTGCCGGGCGGCGCGGACGGGTACGTGTTCCGGCACGCCCTGATCCGGGAGGCCCTCTACACCGACCTGCTGCCCGGGGAGCGGACCCGGCTGCACGCCCGGTTCGCCGAGCTGCTGGCCGACCCGGGCCGGCTCGCCGCCGTGCCGGGGTCCGCGGCGGAGCTGGCCCATCACTGCCTGGCCAGCCACGACATCGCGGGCGCCTTCGCCGCGTCGGTCCGGGCCGGGCAGGAGTCCGAGCGGCTGGCCGCCCCGGCCGAGGCGCACCGGCACTACGACGCCGCGCTCGCGCTGTGGGAGCGGGTCGGCGAGCCGGAGCAGCTCGCCGGGCAGGACCGGGACCACCTGGCCTTCCGCTCCGCGAACTGCGCGGCGTCCAGCGGGGAGATCGCCCGGGCCGTGCAGCAGCTGCGCCGCATCCGCGGCTTCCTGCGGGAGGACTCCGACCCGGTGCTGGCCAGCCGGGTGCACGAGCGCCTCGCCTACTACCTGCTCGAGCTCGACGCGCCGGCCGACGCGGAGACGGCCGCGCGGGCGGCGGTGCAGCTGCTGCCGGGCGACCCGCCGCGCCCGCAACGCGCCCGGGCCCTGGCCACCCACGCGCAGACGCTGATGCACGCGGGCGACGAGGTGGCGGCCGCGGACCGGGCGCAGCAGGCCCGGGTGGCCGCCCGGGCCGCGGATGCCCCCTGGGTCGAGGCCGATGCCCTGGTCACCCTGGGCATGCTGGCCGAGCGCCAGGGCGAGCCCGCGGCGGCCCTGGACCTGTTCACCCAGGCCTGGAAGGAGGCCCAGCCCCTCGCGATGCTCGGCGTCGAGCTGCGGGCCGCCTTCCAGGTGGCCCGGGCCCAGCTGGAAAGCGGGGACCTGGCCTCGTCGGCCGAGACCGCGCACCAGGGCCAGGGCCACGCGGCGGCGGCCGGGCTGGGCCTGGCCCCGTATGGAATGGATCTGCAGTACCTGCACTACCTGGCGCACTACGCGGACGGCTGCTGGGACCACGCGCAGGAGCTGGCGGACGGGTTCGGCGTCCGGGTCACGACCATGGCCGAGGCCCGGCTGTCGGCCATGGCCCTGTTCCTGGACGTGGCCCGGGGCAGCCCGAAGGTCGCGGAGCGCCGGGCCTGGCTGGAGCCGTTCTGGCCGGGCGACAGCTTCGGCGCCTACATCGCCCGCGGCCTGCTGGCCGAGCACGCCCTGTGGCGCGGGGACATCGCGAGCGCGCTGGCCGAGGTGGCCGCCACCCTGGCCGAGCTGGACTCCGAGGGCGGCTACGGGCCGCCCGCGATCCGGGTCGCCGCGGTGGGCCTGGCCGCCCGCGGCGAGCTGGCCCGGCGGGCCCGGGCGGCCGGGGACGAGGACAGCGCCGCCGCGGAAGTGGCCGCGGCGGAGGTACTCATCGAGGCCGCGCGGGAGGGAGCCGCCTTCCCGCGGCGGCCCAAATTCGTGCTGGGCGTGGATGGCCGCGGCTGGCTGGCCCGGGCCGAGGCGGAGTGGGCCCGGGCCCAGGGCCGCAACGACCCGGAGGCCTGGCAGGCCGTGGTGGATGAGTTCAGCCCGGCGTACAGCTACGAGACGGCCCGGTCCCGCTGGCGGCTCGCGGAGGCGCTGGCCGAGGCGGGACAGCGGGCCGAGGCGGAGCGCGAGTGGTCGCTCGCGCTGGGCGTGGCCGAGCAGCTGGACGCGGCGCCGCTGGTGTCCGCGCTGCATGATCTGGGCCGCCGGGCCCGGCTCTCCCGGCCGGGCGGGGCGGCCGGGCCGTCCGGGGTGGGCGCGCCGGGGAACGGGCCGGGCGGCCGCCCGGCAGATGCCCTGGCCGGGCTGACCAGCCGCGAGACCGAGGTGCTGCGCCTGCTGGTGGCCGGGCGGAGTAACCGGGAGATCGCCGCCGCGCTGTTCATCGCGCCCAAGACGGCCAGCGTGCACGTGTCCAACATCCTGGCCAAGCTGGGTGCGGCCAGCCGGGGTGAGGCCGCGGCCATCGCCGCGGCGGCCGGGCTGGCCCCGGCCAGCCGCTAGCCGGGTGGCCACGAGCGCGGGCCGGCGCTAGGCGGCGGGGAGCACGGGCCGGCTGACCGGGATCACGCCTCCGGCTGGCCGCCGGGCGCCAGCTCGGTGAGGATCTCCTCGGCCCGGGCGGCCGCGCCCACCGGGTCCGCGTCGGGCGCGCCGATCCGCGGATCCCAGTTCAGGTCGTAGAAGATCTCGGTCACCCCGCGCTCGGCGAGCCATTCCACATCGCGCCGGATGCCGGCGTAACTGCCGGACAGCAGCACCCGCCCGCCGCCTTCGGGCACGGTCAGCGGCTCACCCGGGTGGACCACGCCCCGGCAGACGATCCGGATCGAGTCCGGGTCGCGGCCGGCTTCCTCGGCCGCCGACCGGACCACGCTGATTCCCTCGCTGATCCGGGACAGGTCGGTCCGGCTGGACGTCACCCAGCCGTCCGCCAGCCGCCCGGCCCGCTGCAGGGCCGCCGGGGCGCTCCCGCCAATCAGGATCGGCGGACCCGGCCGCTGCACCGGCTTGGGTGCGAACCAGCCCGCGGGCAGCTCGTAGTCCCGGCCGTGGAACTCGGCCGGCCCTTCGGCCCAGATCCGGCGCATGACCTCGATGTATTCCCCGGTGCGCGCCCCCCGGCGGGCCATGGTGCCGCCCGCCACGGTGAATTCCTCCGGCATCCAGCCGATGCCCAGTCCCAGGTCCAGCCGGCCGCCGGACAGGACGTCCGCGGTGGCCGCCATCTTGGCCAGGTAGCCCGGCGCGACGTACGGCATGTTCACCACCGCGACGCCGAGGCGGATCCGCTGGGTCACCGCGGCCAGGTAGCCCAGGGACACCATCGGGTCCAGCACGCTGTGGTACACGGGATCCATGGCCGAGCCTTCGGGCACCATCAGCCGCTGGAACGTCCACAGCGAGGCGTAGCCCGCGGCTTCCGCGCTGGCCGCGAACGAGGCGAGGTTCTCCGGGGTCGCCCACACCCCCGACACCGGGGCACCGAAACCAATCTTCATCCGGCCAGCCTAGGGCTACGCGGGCCGCCGTGGCCGGTCCCGGTAAGCTGCCGGCGTCCGGTAGGCCTAATCCCCACGGGAGCTCGCCATGTCCTCCGACCCTCGCGCACTGATCGGCGTCCTGCGCAACTCGCACGAGCGGCTGGCCGGGCTGGTGACCCCGCTGACCCCGGACCAGCTGCGCGCCCAGTCCTACGACACCGACTGGACCATCGCCCAGGTCCTCTCCCACCTCGGCAGCGGCGCGGAGATCGGCACCCTCAGCCTGGCCGCCGCGCTGGGCGGAGGCGGCCAGCTGGACCAGAGCGCGTTCCCGGCCATCTGGGACGCCTGGAACAATCGCACCCCGGAGATGCAGGCCGCCGACGCCCTGACCTGGGACGGCGAGAACATCAGCCGGCTGGAGCGGCTCACCGGCGAGGAACTGGACTCGATCGGGCTGGACTTCTTCGGCCGCCAGCTGGACGCGGCCGGGCTGGTCCGGCTCCGCCTCGCCGAGCACGCCATCCACGTCTGGGACGTGGCTGTCAGCTGTCGACCCCGGCGCCTCCGTGGCGGACGACGCGATCCTCCCGGCCATGGAGCAGATCACCCAGCTGTTCCAGTTCGTCGCGAAGCCCGCGGGTGACGTCTTCCGGGTGCGGCTGCGCACCACCGCCCCCGACGGTGACTACCTGCTCGACGTGGGCGAGTCGGTGACCCTGTCCGACTGGGCGGACGGCTCAGACGCGGACGGGGAGATCACGCTGCCCGCGGAGGCGCTGCTCCGGCTGTTCTACGGGCGTCTCGACCCGGAGCACACCCCGCAGTACTCGGCCGAGGGGATCGAGCTGGACCGGCTCCGCGCGGTGTTCCCTGGTTTCTAGCCAGCCGCGGTCCCGGGCGCCTGGGGTGGCAGGCGCCCGGGAGTGGCCGGCGACGGCGGTCAGACGGTGACCCGCCGGATGGTGCTGAAGCCGCCGACGCCCATGACCGCGGCGACCACGGCCAGCACGCCGGTCACCGCGATCGCGGTCAGCGTGGTGAAGAAGTGCCCGAACGCCGACCAGTCGTGGGTCAGCGACACGGCCACCACGACCAGGAGCGCCACCAGTATCTGGGCGGCGATGAACAGGACCAGGCCGGCCACGTTCCAGCGCCGGAACACCAGCCCGTACCACATGCCGTACAGGAAGAACGCCACGAGCAGCACGAACGAGGTCAGCCAGGTCTGGTACCACGGGCCGTCCAGGATCCACGGGATCCGGAAGAAGTGCAGCGAGACGCCCCACCCGCCGGAGGCGCGCTCCACGAGCCTGCAGCAGCGTCAGCCCCAGGCCGTAGACCACGCCCAGCGCCACCACGAGCAGGGACGTGCCGAGGTAGTAGGTGCGGCGGCTGATCCCCAGCATCAGCCCGAACGGCAGCGACCTGGTCATGATCACCGCGCCGCAGACGAGCAGGAAGATGTAGATCGTCGCCAGCCCCCCGGTGTAGATGCCGTGCGGGTCCGTAGGGACCAGCAGGGAGATGACGATGTTCACCAGGAAGCTGAACGCCATGATCCCCCACGGCAAGGCTACGAAGGTCAGCCGGTCGACCAGGTGGTAACGGGCCACGTTCACCAGCGTGTTCATGCGCTCACCTTTTCGTCAGCGGAGTGGCCGGCCGCGTGGACCAGCAGTTGCTGCAGGGACAGGGGTTCCAGGCTCAGGTTCAGCGCGCGCGCCTTGGCCTGCTCGGCGGGGTCCAGGGAATCGGCGATCGTGACCGACGCCCGCGAGCCGAGCCGCTGACGGTGCCAGACCGTGCGGCCGGCCACGAATTCCTCCACGGCGGTGGCCGCCCCGCTCACGGTCATGGCGGTGCCGCGGACGTCGTCGGCCGGAGCATCCAGCACTACCCGCCCGTGGTCGAGCATGACCACGTGCTCGAGCAGGTCGGCCACCTCGTCAATGAGGTGGGTGGACAGCACGATGGTCCGCGGGCGCTCGGCGAACTCGGCCAGCAGCCGGTCGTAGAACAGCTGGCGCGCGACCGCGTCCAGGCCCGCGTAGGGCTCGTCGAACAGGGTCAGCTCGGCGCGGGCGGCCAGCCCGATGACGATCCCGACCGCGGAGCGCATCCCGCGCGACAGCCGCTTGATCCGCCGTTTCGGCGGGAGGGCGAAGTCTGACAGCAGCTGCTGGGCCAGGTCCTCACTCCAGTTCGGGTAGAACCACGAGGCCACCTGGATCACGTGCTCCACGCGCAGGTCCGGGTAGGCCTGTTCCTCGCGCACGAACACCATGCGGCGCAGCACCGGGTCGTTCTCCGCCGGGACCTCGCCGAACACCCGGAGGTCGCCGGCGGTGGGGAACTCCAGCCCGGTGATGATGCGCATGAGCGTGGTCTTGCCCGCGCCGTTCCGGCCCAGCAGGCCGGTCACGGTGCCCGGCTCGACCGTGAGGGACACCTCGTCCAGCGCGATCTGATCGCGGTAGCGGCGGCTGAGCGCCGTCGCGGAGATCGTCGGGATCATGGCCTGCTGCCTCCGTTATGCCAGCCGGGTCCCCGGATCAGGGACACCAGCGTGTCGGTGTCGATGCCCAGCCGGTTGGCCTCGGCCAGCATCGGGTCTACGTACTGCTCGGCGAACCGTTTGCGGCGGCCGGCCCGCAGCTGTTCCTGCGCGCCCGCGGCGACGAACATCCCGATGCCGCGGCGCTTCTCCAGCACCCCGTCGTCCACCAGCAGGTTGATCCCCTTCGCCGCGGTGGCCGGGTTGATGCGGTAGAACGCGGCCAGCTCGTTCGTGGACGGCACCCGTGCGCCCTCGGCGAGCCCCCCGTCGACGATGTCGTCGGCCAGCTGCTCGGCGATCTGCACGAACAGCGGCGTCCCATCGTCCAGGGCCGGCACCGCACCTCCTGGTTTCAAGGGCCGGTTCAGTGGTTCATTACTTGAGTAATGTACCCATGAGGCCAGCCACGGTCAAACCGTTATCTGGTGGCGGGTGCAGCAGCGGCCGTGGCAGCCTGAGGCGGTGCTCAGCGATGAGGAGATCGGGGCGTTCCTGGCCGACGGGTATGTCGCCCTCCGCGGCGCGGTCCCGGCGCCGGTCATCGCGGCCTGCCAGGACATGATCTGGGCCGAGCTGGGCCGGCAGGGTGTCCGGCGTGACGACCCCGCGACCTGGACGGCCCCGGTGGTCCGGATCAACTGCCCGGAGGGCGCCCCGTTCGCCGCGGCCGGGACCACGCCGGTGCTGCAGGAGGCCTGTGACCAGCTGATCGGGCCCGGCCGCTGGTGGCGGCGGGAAGGCGTGGGCGGGACCATCCCGGTGCGGTTCCCCAGCGAGGACGACCCGGGTGACGCGGGCTGGCACATCGAGTCCAGCTTCGAGGCAGGCGGCGAGTGGCGGGTCAGCGCGGGATCCCGGGACCGTGGCCTGCTCGCGCTCTACCTGCTCACCGACGTGGAGCCGGCGGGTGCGCCGACCCGGCTGCGGCCGGGTTCACACCGGGATGTCCCGCCGATCCTGGCCCCGGCGGGCGAGGAGGGCATGGCGTGGCTGCCGGCCGCGCAGCAGGCCGCGCGGGCCAGCGCGCACCGCCCGACGGCCCTGGCCACCGGCCGGGCCGGTGACGTGTTCCTGTGCCATCCGTTCCTGGTCCACGCCGCGTCGTGGCCGCACCGCGGCCGGTTCCCGCGGATCATCGCCCAGCCGGGCGTGGCGCTGTACGGGCAGTACGCGCTGCGGGCCGGGCCGGGGGAGACGCCGCCCCCGGTGCAGCAGGCCATCCTCGACAGCCTGCCCGCCGCCAGCTGACGAGTCGCACGCAGAGGAGCCGCGAGCTCACGAGCGGCCCGCTAGCGCAGCGACGTGACGAGCCCCGCCACCTCGCGGGCGCACCCCCAGGACAGGGTGACGCCGCCGCCTCCATGGCCGTAGTTGTGCACCACCAGCCGCGCGGTGCCGTGGCCCGGGCCGTCCCCGCCGGGGCCGGTGCTCTCCGCCTCCAGGCGGACCTGCGGCCGGGCCGGGCGCAGGCCGACCCGGTGCTCCAGGATCCGGGCGCTGCCCAGCCGCGGGTCCACCGCCGCGCAGTCGGCCAGGATCCGCTGCGCGGTCGCGGGCCGCGGCTCCAGCGACCAGTCACCCGGGATCTCGGTGCCGCCCAGCACCACCCGGCCCTGGTGCGGGAACACGTAGGTGAGTTCGTGGGACTCGTCCCCATCGCCGACGAAGAACTCGGTGACGCCCGGGTTCTCGGCGATCACGACCTGGCCGCGGACCGGGCTGACCGACGGGTCGGGCACGAAGTCACGGGCCCCGGCCCCGGTGCAGTTGACGATCACCGGCGCGGCGGCATGCCGGACCGCCTGGGCCAGCGAGTCCAGCGGCGCGACCGTGAGCTGGCCGCCGGCCCGGCGCAGCCGCCCGGCCAGGTAGTCCAGGTAGACCGGCATGGACACGACCGGCGCGGTGTACCGCCAGCCCGCGGTGAAGCCGGGTGGCAGGGTCGCCGGGTCGCACGGCCCGAGGTCGGCCAGCGGTGCGAGCCAGCCCGGGCGGGGATGCTCAGCCCGCGTGGCCTCCATCCCGCTGACCAGCCGGATCCCGGTGACGGGGTCGGCGGCCAGCACCGTGAGGACCTCGAGGGTCTCGGCGGACCAGCGGGTCACCCGGTCGCTGTCCTCGACCAGGTGCGGCCCCCAGATGGCCCCGGCCACGGCCGACGTCGTCTGCCGCGGAAGCTCGCCAGCCTGGATGGTCACGGCCAGTCCCGATTCCGCCAGGCACACCGCGGTGGTCAGCCCGACCACGCCCGCCCCGATCACCAGCACCTCACCCGCACGATCTGCCACCCCCCGACGGTAGCGCCCCCCGGCGTGCGAGCGTGCCCGGCGGGCGGGCCGCCGACTGCCGCCGGGCAGCCGGGGTGGTGGCGTCCGGTCAGGGACGCAGGACGGCCGCGGATGCGGGGCGGTGGTGTGCCGGAACGAGACGGCCCGCGTGCGGCAGGGCGCCGTGGCGCATCTCAACTATCGAGACGCCCGTAAGAAAAGTCTCACCGGATCGTCCGGGCCGCCGGCGACCATGGCCGCCAGCGGCCGCCGGCGCCGGTGGCTGAACTGTCATGCCCCGGCAAAGCGCACTGGTCACGTACCGGGGCCGGACGGGACCGGGCCGGCCGGGGAACCGGGATACGAGCGGAGCGGCTGCGGCCCGAGGACGGCCCATTGGACCGCGCTCCGGGCACCGGCAGGCCCGCGATCTGCGGCGAAGTGCCGCGAGCGGACCCGCTGCACCGGGTGTCGCGCATAAGCTCGACCGGGTTGGGCAGTACGTCCGCAGCCCCCCTGCCGTGAATTCCGCGCTGGCTGAGCGGGGGACTCACGAGGCAAAGGGGGACGGTTAATGAGCGGGAGGCGCGGACTCAATCTGAGCGCCGCCCAAGTCATCGCCAGTGTCCTGGCCACCCTGAGCGCCGCGGTCGCCGCCTCCTTCCTGGGAGTCGCGGGCACCCTCCTGGGTGCGGCCCTGGGCAGCGTGGTCAGCACCATGGGCACCGAGATCTACAAGCACTACCTCCAGCGTTCCGAGGAACGTCTCCGGTCCGCGGGGCAGGTGCTCTACCACTCGGCCGCCCGGACCGGGACCGGCAACACCAATGCCCAGGCGGGAGCGGCTTCCGGCGGGCGGCACGCCGCGTACCAGGGTTCGGCGGGCCAGCAAGGTGTGACCCGGCAGCTGGGGAATCGCGATGTGGCAGGCCAGGACCCGGCGAACCAGGACACGGCCGTCTGGGACCGCCGGCAGTACGGCACCCCGCGGGATTCCCGCGAAACCCAGACGATCTCGGGCTTCGGTACCGAGTGGGCCGGCGCCGCGAACGGCGGGGTCAGCAACGGCAGCCCACCGAACGGCGGGGCCAGCGAACGGCGGGGCGTCAAACGGCTGGGACGGCTCCGGTAACAGCGCGGGCCAGCACGCCAACGGGAGCATCACCCCGGAAGGGGCGGACGGCGACGCAGCGGGCCACGGCAGCGTGTGGGCCGCGATCACCAGCTTCTTCGCCGGCCTGACCCGTCGGCAGTGGCTGACCTACGGCGGCATCGCCGCGGGGCTCTTCATCGTCGTCATCGCGGGCATCGTCGTGTTCCAGCTCGCCGTGGGCAGGCCGCCGCTGAGCAGCCCGGTCGGCCACGCCACGCGGCAGCAGCAGAGGACCACGCACCCGTCCAGCACGCCGTCGGCCACGCCGACCGGGTCCACGCCGGCCAGCCCGACGTCCTCGGCGTCGACCTCAGGGACGCCGACGCCGGCCTCGGGGACGCCGACCCCGAGTACCTCCGTCGGGTCGACGTCACCCTCCTCGGTGCCGTCCGCGACGCCGTCCACGGGCAGCAGCGGCGCGGCCCAGTCCAAGTCCACCACACAGGCCACGCCCGCCCCCTGAGCGGCAGGCCGCCCTCGTGATCATGACTTTGGTGCCGCGCGCGCGGCACCAAAGTCATGATCACGAGGGTGATCAGCCCCGGCGGGGCGGCTCTGCGAAGCTTGGTGGGGGACCCGGGCCGCGTGAAATCCTGGCCGCATGGCGAAGCGAATCTGCGTAACCGGCGCCGCTGGCCGGGCCGGGCGGGTCACGGTACGGGAACTGCTGGCGCACGGGTACCGGGTGGTGGCCACGGCGGCGCCAGCTACATCATCGCGGCCGCGGATACCGTGATGGACCGGCCGTCCGCGGAGTTGCTGGCCGAGGTGTTCCCGGGCGTCACGCTGACCCGCGAGGTAGGGGAGTTCGGCACGCTGCTGGCCATCGACCGGGCCCGCGCGGCGCTGGGCTTCACCCCGCAGCATTCCTGGCGCGATCACGTGGCCCCCCGGTCAGCCTGACCGTGGCCGGGAAGGCGCGGCCCGGAGAGGGCGGGCGGCAACGGAATGGGCCCGGGCCAGGGCCGCAAGGGACCGGACCGGGGGAGGGGCGGCCGGACGAGTCGCTGGCGGCCCGGCTGGCGCGCGCCGAATCAGTGCCGAGCCGGACCATCCCGCAGGTCCTGGCGGACGCCGCGGCCCGCGACCCGGACGGCATCTGGGTCCGCAGCGACGAGGGGACGCTGAGCTTCGCCGGGGCGCTCGGCCAGGTCACGAAGGCCGCCCTGGGCCTGCGTGACGCCGGGGTCGGGCACGGGGACCTGGTGATGGTCACGGCGCGGACCACGCCGGAGTACCTGATCTGCTGGCTCGCCCTGACCGCGCTCGGCGCGGTGGTGGTCTCGGCCAACCCCCGCAGCGCCCCGGCCGAGCTGGCTGGCCTGGCCCAGCAGACCCGGCCCCGGGCGCTGATCACCGACGCGGGGCTGGCCGCCCTGGTCAGCCAGGCCGGGACGGCCGGCCTGGTCCCGCTGGGGGTCCTGGACGCCGGGGAACTGGCCGGCGACTGGGCCCACGCCAGCTCCGCGGGGCCAGCCAGCGGCGAAGCGGGCCCGCCCCGCGACGACGATGCCGGCCCGGCCCGCGGTACTCCCGCCCGCAGCGAGCTGGCCATCGGCGTTCCCGGGCTCACGGTCAGCCCGGCAGACCTCGCGGTGCTCATCCCCACATCCGGCACCACCGGGCGGTCCAAGCTGGTCAAGCAGACCCACCGGGCCTACGTCCTGGCCGGGGAGGGATTCCCGTACTGGATGCAGCTGACCGCCCGGGACCGGCTGATGACCTCGCTGCCGCTGTTCCACATCAACGCCCCGGCCTACTCGGTGATGGGCTCACTGGCCTGCGGAGCCGGCCTGATCCTGCTGCCCCGGTTCTCGGCGAGCGGCTTCCTGGACGCCGCGCGGCGGCACGGGGCGACCGAGTTCAATGCGATCGGGGCGATGCTGGAGATCCTGATGCGCCAGCGGCCGCAGCCGGGAGACGCCGACACCCCGCTGCGGCTCTGCTATACCGGCCCCGCCCCCGCGCGGGAGCGGCAGCAGGAGATGGAGCGGCGGCTGGGCCTGCGCATCGTGGTCGGGTACGCCATGTCAGAGAGCCCCTACGGCCTGATCTGGCCGCACGGGACCCGCCCGTTCGGCACCCTGGGCGCGGTCCGCCAGCACCCGGTCCACGGCGTGATCAACCACGCGCGGGTCGTCGATGACGCCGGCCGGGAGGTCGGCCCGGGCGGCACCGGCGAGCTGCTGCTCCGCAACCCCGTCCTGACCCGCGGCTACTACGGCATGCCGGACGAGACGGCCCGGGCCTTCACGGGGGATGGCTGGCTGCGCACCGGCGACCTGGTCACCGCGGACCCCGGCGGCACGTACACGTTCGTGGCGCGGAAGAAGGAGGTGCTCCGCCGCCGCGGCGAGAACCTGTCCCCGGCTGAGGTCGAGGAGGTTCTCGAGGACCATCCCGACGTGCTGGAATGCGCCGTGGTCGGGGTGCCGTCGGAGCTGTCCGAGGACGAGGTCAAGGCGTTCGTGGTGCCGGCGCCCGGCCGCCAGCCCGACTTCGCCGCCCTGCGCGCGCACGCCGCCGCCCGGCTGGCCGCGTTCAAGGTGCCCCGCTACTGGCAGCTCATCGGCGAGCTGCCGCGCACCCCCACGGCGCGGGTGGCCAAGCACCGCCTGCCCGCGGGTCACCCGGCGGAGGAGTACGACGCGGAATCTGAACCCCGCCCCTCCCGGCCATCGGCCCCGGGCGCGGCCGGGGAGCATTTCCCGGGCGCGAGCACCTAGATCCGGAAGAACAGGTTCAGGTAGCGGTCGGCGATCTCCTGATCGCCGCGCACGGTCCCGGCGTTGCTCCGGCCGAAGGTGGTCAGCACCAGGCTTCCCGGATCACGGTCTTGCTCGCCCTCGCGGTCCCGTGCCGGTCGGCCATCTCGCACGGTCCCAGGCGCGCCAGTGCATCGTCCTGCTCATGGCTCCCTCCTGCTGTCCGCCCGGGTAAGCCCGCAGCAATTCCCGCGCATAGGACGCGGGTTCCAGTCGCTTTCCCAGGGTTTTCAGCACATGGGCACAAAGCGTGGATGGGGGCGGCAGAGTCGTCTCACCACGGATAATGACCATGGTTTCTCGCCGCGGACAGTTCGTCACAGTGCGAACTCCGGTCCGCACTACGAACTCCAGCGCAGTCGCTGCCGCATGTCAATGCCGGCCGCCTGAGGGACGCCCGGTTAGCTATCCCGGCCTGCGTCATCGGATGCCGGGACGGAGGTGTGAGGCGCGCGCTGGCGGGCAGACTGGAGGCCGTGCGCTCCCCGCGCAACGAGGCCGGGGAGCGTCTGGCCAGGGGACCGGGAAGCTGATCCGGTCGGGTAGCTTCGGGCCCTGGCATTGACTGGTAAATATGCTTCCCATACTCTACTAAATTGATCGGGATAATTCCCCCCTCGCTCCGGACGGCCCGAGGACGTGCACAGGAGCACATTCACGTGAAGGAGGCCCTCATGCCTCTGCCGGACTTCCTGATCATCGGTGCCCCGAAAGCCGGCACCACGGCACTGCACGCGGCCCTGGCCACGCACCCCGTGCTCTACATGTCGCCGGTCAAGGAGCCCAAGTTCTTCCTGACCGACGGGCCGCCCCCGAGCAAGGGCGGCGGTCCCGGTGACATCCCGACCTGGCGCGAGCACGTGTGGCGCCGGGAGGACTACGAGGGCCTGTTCGCGGCCGCCCCCGCGGGCCAGCTGCGGGCCGAGTCCACCCCGTTCTACCTGTATGACCCCGCGGCGCAGCGCCGGATCCGGGACCTGATCCCGGACGTCAGGATGATCGCGATACTGCGTGACCCGGTGGAACGGGCGCACTCCAACTGGACGCATCTGTGGTCGGCCGGCCTCGACCCCATCGGGGACTTCGTCAAGGCCTGCGCGGATGAGGACCGCCGGGTGGCGGCGGGCTGGGCAGAGCTTCTGGCACTACACGCGGCTGGGCCGGTACGGCGAGCAGCTCGAGCACCTGTACACGGTGTTCCCGAAGGAGCAGGTACTGGTACTCCGCTACCGTGACCTGGTTGACGCCCCGGTGCAGACGCTGGACCAGATCTGCGGGTTCCTCGGCGTCGAGCAGGGGGTCGTCACCGAGGTGCCCAGGGAGAACGTGACCGCGCACCCGGCCGGCTCGCTGGGGCACCGGGCCGTGTCCTCGGTGATCCGGGCGGCCGCGGCAACCAGCCGGCATCTGCCGGGCACGACGGGGACCGCGCTGACCAGCCCGCTGGAGCGGATGCTGCAGCGCAATGCCCGGCCCCGCCAGCCCCTGACCTGGGAGCAGCGGCACGCGGTGCTGCCGTACTTCGAGTCCGATATCCGGCTGCTGGAGAAGGTCACCGAGGCGGACTTCAGCGACTGGCTGCAGCCCCGGGAGAGGTCTGGCGGGCTGGTCGGCGACCGCCCGGTCGGGCAGCGCCAGGCCCGTAACGGCCAGCCCCGCAACGGCGGCTAGCCCGGTACGGGTTAGTGCCCGGACGGGGGCCGCACGTGGCCAGGCTGGGCGGGGTTACGCGTCCAGTGCGGACCGCAGCTCGGTGCGCAGCTCGTGCGAGCCATCTGGGCGGCTCATCTCGTAGTACAGCCGGTAGCTGCCGTCGCCGAGCGGCAGGATGTCCAGGTAACGCAGGCCGCCGCCTCCGTAGGGCGACTCGGCCGAGGGGGCATCCCCGACGGGGGTAAGTGCGGCGGGCTCGCTCCCGGTGGCGATGCCGGTGCGCTCCTCATAGTTCTCGGCGGCGCTGGCCCGGCCGTCGTAGTAGGCGACGATGCTGGCCCCGGTGTACGTCACCGCGGTGACGCGGGCGCCGCGCGAGTCCCAGTGGCCCGGCCGCCCGTTCAGCGCGGTCCCTTGCCAGGTCCACTCCTTGCCGTCCACGCTCGTGGCGTAGTCGGTGACCATCTGGTCGGCCTCGTCGGGATCGGCCAGCGGATGGCACGACGCCCACAGCTGCCAGAGCCCGTCGCGGTGGGTGATCACAGGGTCCTTGACCCCGGTCTTGACGTCCCCGGGCAGCACCACCTGGCTGGTCAGCGCGTCGAACTCACTCGGATGGCCGGCCTCGACCAGTTCCACCCGCCAGTGCTTGGTGCCCGGGGTGGCACAGCTCAGATACAGCCGCCAGCTACCCGTCTCGGTGCGCACCAGGGAAGGCCGCTCGAGCGACTCGGTGCCGATCAGCTCGCGCCCGATGGTCAGCAGCGGCTCGAAGTGCACGCCGTCCTCGGACCGGGCCACGGTGACGCCGTAACCGCGGCCGCGGCCGACCGGGCGCCGCATCCGGTAGGCGATATAGATCGCGTCGTTCCCCACAGCCGCACTGGACGCGCCGGCCCAGTACCCGGGCTCGGCGACAGGCGGTGCGATGGCAAGTTCTGACTCTTCCGGGCGCGGGAGCAGCGTAGGCAAGCGAGATTCCCCTGTTACCATATAGGAATTATAGACATGATCGACCCTCCGCGCTGACCGGAGGGCGAGATATAGGTAACTTCTTGGTCACGCCGACGGCCCTGAAAGCGACGAAGCGCTCGATTTGCTGTCACTCCTGGCGGACGACGCCAAAGCACCTATTCCGAGCGCAGCATACTCCGGTACACCGTGATCAGTGCGTTCTTCTGTTCATCCGTGAGGCGCTGATCAGCGAGGATAGCCGCTTCGGCGTCGGGCCCGGGCGCAGTTGGACGGCCAGCGTCGCCGGGGCCCGCCGCGGTGGCGCCGGGTCGGTTGCCATCCAGCAGCCCGGCCTGGGTGAGCAGGGTTTCCGCCGACACGTTCAGCGCGTCAGAAATGAGCCTGAGCACCCGCACCGAGGGCTGGTGCAGCCCCCGCTCGACCTGGCTGAGGTAAGGGTTGGACAGGCTGGTCATCTCGGCGAGCTGGCGCAGGGACAGGTTGGCCAGCTTGCGCTGGCTGCGGATGAAGGCGCCGAGGGCTTCGCGCTGCGTGTCCCAGGGTTCTGGCATCAGGTCCTCCAGGGCCCGAGACGGTGCGGCCAGCCGGGGCGGTGCAGCTGGCTGGCCGGGGTGCACACTCCTGCTAACTATAGTAAGCGCACGGCCGCGCGGCGCCCCCGGCATCCGGGGTCACCGCGCGGGCTCGTGTCAGGCCAGGTCAGTTGCTGGCCGAGCCGTTCTTCGGGGGTGTGGTGCCGTTCTTGGGGCGAGTGGTCCCGCTTCTTCGGCTGCGTGGTGCCGTTCTTGCCTGGCGTCACCGGCCGGGCGGCCTCGAGCATGCGCTCGGCGAAGGAGCGCTGGCTGGCCAGCAACTGCTCGGCGAAGTGGTACGCGCTGGCCATGAGCTCCTCGGGCTTGGGCAGCTTGTCGGCGTACGGCAGGCTGGGGACGGGGATGGCCGGGACGATCGAGTGGATCGTGCCGGTCATATGCCTGGTCGCGTCCACGACGGCCTCCTGGCCCTTGCGGACGGCGTCCAGGATCTCGGTCTGGACTTCCTGGATGGTGGTGCGGGTCTCGGCCATGCTGCTCTCCTAGGGATGCTGAGTACGTGGGTGCTGAGTACGCGTGCTTACTATACCGTGCAACGTGCGTGGTTTGCCAAGCAGAGCCGGTGTGGGGTCGCTCACACCCACCGGACCGGCGGCCGTCGCGGGGTACGGGAGGTGCGGTGTACGGAATTGAGACGTGATTCCCGGCGAGCGACGGATGTCCCCGCCAAAACGGGGGGAATACTTTCCCGGCCATTTCTGGCCTTGGTGTCCCACGCGATCCGCTGGTACCGGAGACCGGTTCCGGCCCGAATCGCCGTGCTGTTTTCTTCTTCGTATCAATGCGTAACGTCGCCGTAAAACTTGGAATGGGCAGGCTGGTTGGCCGGGAAAAGGTGATGGCGCGGGCCCGAAAGGCTGCTGGTGGCTGGCTGAGGACGACCAGCGCCGTCGCGGGGATGGCCAGTGCCGGGACCCTCGCGATCGCGTGGTGACCCCGGCCCGGGACACCGGAAACTGAGGATGCGCTGGTTACCCCCGGTGAACTGATCAACTTCTGTGGTGAGGGCCGGTGCCGATGCGTCATGCCCGTGTAATCCTGGTTTCGGCCACTGTGACGTATTGATGGGGCCGGGACCGGTGGCCGCGCCGTCGCGGGCCACAGACACACTCTGGGGGAGTGACGCTGTGCCGATCTATGCGCTGGACTACGCCGCGCCCGTGATCGACCCGCAGGCTTTCGTCCATCCGGACGCCGTGGTGATCGGTGCGGTGGAACTCGCCGCCGGGGCTTCGGTATGGCCGGGAGCGGTACTGCGCGGGGATCACGGCCTGATCAAGGTGGGGGAGCGGACGTCGGTCCAGGACGGCACGATCGTGCACACGACCGAGGAGTATCCCACGGTGATCGGCGCGGACTGCGTCGTCGGGCACCGAGCGCACCTGGAAGGGTGCGTGGTCGAAGACGGCTGCCTGATCGGGTCCGGGTCCCTGGTCCTCAACCGTGCCCGGGTGGCGGCCGGCGCGGTGGTCGCGGCGGCGGCACTGGTCCTCGAAGGCATGACGGTCCCGGCCGGGTCCCTCGCCATCGGCGTCCCGGCAACCATCCGGCCCGACGCGGGGCTGCGCCAGCGGTCATGGATCAAGCACGCGGTCCAGGACTATCTGGATCTGGCCGAGCGGCATCGCACCGGGTTGCGCCGGCTGGACCGGCCCAGCGTCATCGCGGCCGGCCCGGGCACCCCGGAGTTATCTGCGCCCGGCGGCATGCCGGAACTCTCTGCCTGGCCGGGCCAGCCGGAGTTATCGGCCTATCCGGTCGCGTCCCGCTCTGCCTGTTCAGTGTCCGGGGAGGGGGCTTTCGAGGGTGACCCAGCCGCCGGGGTGAGTGAGGTAGAGGGTGGCGTTGGGGTTGCCGGTGATGGTCCAGCCGAGGGTGTGGATGAAGTGGTGGTGGTGGACGAAGCAGAACAGGGCCAGTTCGTCGAGGCTGGTGGCGCCGCCCTGGCTCCAGGGGCGGATGTGGTGGGCGGTGGCCCAGGCGGCCAGCGCGCCGCATTCGGTCCAGCGGCAGCCCTGGTCGCGGGCTTCGAGCGCGCGGCGCAGGCCGAGAGGTTCGGTGCGGGCGGTGCGGCCGACGTCGAGGGGCAGGCCGTCGGCCCAGCGGATGGCGTTGATCTGGGCACCGCAGCACAGGCTCAGGACCTGGCGGGCGGTGAGCAGGGTGCCGTGCCCGCTGCGCCCCGGCGGCGCCCCGCGGATCAGCCTCGGCGCCCCGGTGATCAGGCCCGGTGTTCCGGTGATCCGGCCCGGCGGTCGGGTGATCAGGCCTGGTGGCGGGGTGATCAGGCCTGGTGCTGGAGTGGTCAGGTCTGGTGCCGCGGTGATCAGGCCGGGTGGCGCCCCGGTGACCAGGCCCGAACATGCTCCGGCTGGCGGATCCGGCGCCACCGGATCAGCCTGACCGGATGCCGTGCCGTCACCGGGTGCCTGGGCGGTGGCCTGGGCGAGGGTTTCGTCTTTGACCAGGACGGTGATGTGCGGCGCGGCGCCGTGCCGCTCGGGGGCGGTGCCGCCGTCGAGGGCGGCTTTGCAGGCGGCCACCAGGCCGTCCATCCGCCGCTGCGCCGCGGTCCGGCCGTCGCCTTGGCCGCCCGGCGGGCTGAACGCCTCGGCCGCGGTGCGCAGGATCTCGTAGGAGACCGCGTCCCCGCAGGTGCCCGACAGCATCCCGGTGGCGTCCAGGGTGAGGCCGAACGACAGGTGGCGCTTGTCCCAGCGGCGCTGCTCGCGTTCGTCCGCCGCGTCCGGGTCGGCCCGGTAGGCCACCTCCTCGGCGAACTGGCGGAACCGGGCGGTGTCCAGCCCCGGCGCGTGATCGAGTAACACCCGCTCGGCCAGGCCCGCCGCCTCGCCGAGACTGCTGGTGGTCTGCACGATGATCTGCGCCTGATCGAAGGAGATGATCCCGGCGTCGACCGCCTTCGCGGTGGCTTCCAGCCCGGCCAGCCCGCGGGCGGTGGCCACCACCGCGGCGGCCCGTCCCGGTGCCAGGCCGCACCGGGTGCGCAGGAACGCCGACGCTGACTTGTGCCCCGCCTCGGCCGCGCCACTGGTGGCATCCAGGGTGGCGGTCAGCCGGGACAGCTGTCCTTGTGCCTGGCTGATGAACGTGGCCAGATCGGTGATCTGGCCCATCAGCGCGGCCGCATCCAGCGCGGCCGGGTCGAGGCGGGCCAGCTCGGCCAGCGCCGCGTCCCGGGCAGACTGCTCTGGTAAACACATATTCGAATCATCTCACCCACCACTGACAAAATGACCGCTTCCGGGAGTGGGGAGGGGGCTGTTGTCAACTCATCGGAGGGGCATCGGACGAGAGGCCGGGGTCCCGGACCACCAGCGGGGCTCGTGGGACCGACCGGAGGGTCTTGAGGCCAGCTCCGGGGGCATGAGCCTGGCCCGAGGGCTCGTGGGACCGACCGGCCGGAGGGTCTTGAGGCCAGGTCGGGGGCATGAGCCCGGCCCGAGGGCAGGGCTCGTGGGACCGACCGACCGGAGGGTCTTGAGGCCAGCTCGGGGGGCATGAGCCCGGCCCGAGGGCGGGGCTCGTGGGACCGGCCGGGCGGCGCCGGGACTTAAGCCGGCTCACGGGGCAGCGATCTTGGATCGGCCCGCGGGCGAGGATTTGCGTACCTGGACGGCCGTACACATGACGTCGCCCGCACGGCCCGGCAACTGTGCGCTGTTTACCGGGCCCTGCGGGCGACCATTCACCATGCGCCCCAGGTGGGAAGAGGCACACACTTAGACGTGCCGTGCCGCCGGGCTGGTTCCCCTGGTTCCCGAGAAATTTTCCGGCGCGGCTGCCTGCGGCCTTGGCGCCGGGGTCACAGCCCGTGCGCCACAGTCACCGGCCCCAGCCCCAGCCCGAGTCCCGGCCTCAACCCGAGCCCAGCCCCGACCCGAGCTCCAGTCCCGACCCTGGGATCAACGGCCCCCCAGGGCAGACGGGATCTGCTCGTCCGGCCTGCCCCACGACGGCGCCGGGGTGGACGGGGGCCGGAACGCGGTCGCGGCCGGGTTGAGCTGACGGTGGATGACCTGCGCAGCCCGCTCGATGGTCGTGATCCCGTACGCCATGGTCGGGTTGTCCTCGGTGAGGACGACGATGCTGTAGCCCCTCTGATGGCCGGTGAAGCAGCCGATGCTGTGGATGCGCCAGCCGTGCGTGGCCAGCGGGAGCCACCCGTTCTTCACGTGCACGGTCAGGTCAGCAGGCGCACCGGCCGGGACTCCCCAGCGCTGGGACGGGATGACCTGGGCCATCAGGTTGAGCGCGAAGGCCCGCGAGGCGGCGTCCAGCACCGTGTTCGGGTACATGAGCAGGTTCAGCAGCAGCAGCTCGTCGTGCGCGGTGATCTGGGTCAGGCCCCAGTAGCCGCCCGGGCCGAGCTGGGTCTGCTTCATCCCGGCCCGGCTGAGGAAGTAGCGCAGTCGGCCGCGGCCCACGTGCGCCCACAGGGCCGAGGCGGCGCTGTTGTCCGACTGGGTGATCATCAGCCGGGCCAGGCGCACCTCGGACGAGGTCAGCTGCCGGTGCTGGGTCTCGGCCTCCCGCAGCAGGGTGCCGAGGATGGTGACCTTGACCACGCTGGCCGAGTCGAAGTGCGTCGTGGCGTTGAGCCAGCAGTTCAGGTCCTCGCTCTTGTCGTACACCCGCAGGGCCACCGAGGAGGAACGGCCGCTCAGCGCGGCGTGGATGCCCTGGGCGATCCGGGCCGCCAGCTTCGGGTGCGCGGAAGAGAGGCAGCTCACCGCGATCGGCCCCGCATCAGGGCGCCGGGACACCGTGGACCTGGCCAGCGCGGGGGCAGGCGGCCCCGAACAGCGCGGCGCCCAGCACCCCGGCCCCGGTGATCCCGGCGCAGAGCGCGGCCGCGGCCGCCGGGCTGACCCGGCCCCGCCGTAGGGATCGGCACCATCTCATGTCCCACCATCCATCTGGTACGCGGTCCAGGCCGCCGATACGCGTGGGCTGCCGCCGGGACGTTCCGGTGCCGGCGCTGGTACCTCAGCAGACGCACGAGCGCGGCCAAAGGTTGTCTGGTGCTGCCCAGAGAAGATCCGCCGGGCAGATCCGCGGGCGGATAGGCCGGGCAGACGGGCATCCGGGCAGACAGGCCGGGCAGACCGGGCAGGCCGGGCCAGTCAGAGCCGGCCGGACGTCGAGTCAGAGCCGGCCGCGCACCCGATCACGCAGCGGCCGCCCGTCGGGGTCATACACCAGCCGGTACAGCGGCGCGGCCCACAAGCGTTGCGCGGCCGTGGGGCTGTAGGTCTGATGCGGCAGCACCCGCCCCGGCGGCCGCTGTCCCGTGCCGCCCCCGTCATGCCAGGCGGCGAGCTCCTGCGCCTGCCGCCGGAACGCCGCGAAGGTATCTTCCGGGCTCAGCAGGCCGGAGTCGTCATCGGGATCCCGGTCCAGGTGCTCACGGCAGAGCCTCAGCCGCAGGTCCCGCGCGAACACCCGGGCTCCGTCACCCAGCCCGCCGGGGTCACGGGGCTCCCGGGGATCCCGCTCCGCATCGAGCACGCCGATGGACAGCTCACTGTCGTGGCTCCAGGACCGCCGGTTCAGGTTGTCCGACCCGACCATCGCCCAGACGTCGTCCACGACCACGATCTTGGCGTGCACGTAGACCGGGTTGCCCTGGTGGTTCTCCAGGTCATAGATCGCGAACCGGTCACCTCCCGCGGCGGTGCACGCCCGGACGACGTCGTGCCGGGCGATCAGGCCGGGCATCCGGGTCACCGGGCCGTCGTTGTCCGGGTACCGGGGCACCACCGCGATGACGTGCAGGTCCGGGCTGGACCGCAGGGCCGAGGCGATGAGGCTGGCCACCGGCCGCGACCAGAAGTACTGATCCTCCAGGTAGACCAGGGAGCGCGCCCGCGCGAACGCCTTCCGGTACGCGTGGGCGATGCTCCGCTCCCCCTGCGGCGCGAACGGGTAACGGCGCACCCGGGCCGGATAGGTACGCAGCACCTGCACCGCGTGCGTGCCGCGCGGCATGCTCTCGTCCGGGACGGGCTCAGGCAGCGGGCGGCTGGTCGTCGCGCCCATGTGGTACGCGCGGTCGTAGAGCTGGCGGACCGGGCTGGGCAGGTCCAGGACACTGCTCCCGTACCAGCGCTCCCGGAAGGTGTGCTCCAGGTCGTGCACGGCCGCCCCGCGCACCTCCGCCTGGATGTCGTGCCACGGCGGGCGCGGGCCGTAGCTGTCGGGGAACTCCATCACCTGCGGGTCGCCCTCGTGCTGCGAGTCGTCGTTGCGGCTGTGCCCCAGGTCGATCCCGCCCACGAACGCGACGTCGCGGCCGGGGGCGCCCGGGTGGCGGATCACCACCAGCTTCTGGTGGTGGCTGCCAGCCCGGCGGGTCCGGGCGTCGAGCAGGACCTGGCCGCCGTCCTCGTCGATTTCGCGGACGAACTCGGCGTTGGCTTCCTCGGACTGCCGCAGCGCGTGGGGCTGGGAACGCCAGAGCAGGCCGAAGACCTTGACCCCGCGGCGGGCCGCCCGGCCGAGCACGTCACCGACCGCCGAGTCCGGCCCGTCGAGCAGTTCGTCCAGGTCGCCGCGGAAGTCCAGGAAGTAGACCTGGTCGCCCGGCTCGGTCGCGTTCAGCTCGGCGTGCAGCCGGGAGAAGTAGCTGCGCCCGTCCACCAGCGGCTGGACCAGGTTCCCGATCGTGAACGTGCGCAGGTCGGTGGCCGGGTTGGCCCGGTCGCCGTCGCCCAGGAACCACCACGCGATGGCCGGGTCGTCGACCGGGTGGTCGGGGGCGTCCTGTTCGAGGGGGTCATCAGCCGAGTCGGTAGCGCCAGGGAGCATGTCCGGATTGTGGCATCCCCGGCGGGTGATCAGGACCGGTTCACGGCACCAGCGCGGCCTCCGGTACGGCGGATGAACCGTCCCGGTGCATTCAGCCCGGTTTGGGAGCCGTGTTCCGCGCCCGGTATCGGAATGGTCAAGAACGGTCATGCGATTCATGCGCATCGGCCCTGCTGCCGACGCCGCGGCGGGCGCGGGTTCATCATGGATCGCATGGGGCTGCCCTCTCACTACGCGCGCTATTCGCGGCGGGCGTTCTTCGGCATCGCGGCCGCGGCCACGGCCGTGGGCGCGGCGGCGTGCAGCGCGGCGGCCCGGGCCACCGGGCGGAGCGGGAGCACGGGCCAGGGCAGGGACCAGGCCGGGCCCGCGAAGGCGCGCGGCCCGGTTGCCGAGAACGATCTCCCCGGTGACCCGCACTGGAACATCCGCCACCTCGGCGCCCCGGACGCCATCGTGGGCTACGCCGGGCAGGCCAGCGTGCGGCCCGGCGAGCCGGTCACCCTGTACGTCTCCACCACCGCCCGCTCCTTCCGGGTCAGCGCGTTCCGGATGGGCTGGTACAAGGGCGACGAGGCGCGGCTGCTGTGGAAGTCAGCCGCGGTCAGGGGGCACCGGCAGCGCCAGCCGGACCTGATCAGGCCGACCAACACCGTGGAAGCCAAGTGGGAGCCGTCCCTGACCGTGCCCACCCACGACTGGCCCGAGGGCTCCTACCTGCTCCGGCTCGACGCGGAGAACGGGGCCCAGCGGTTCGTGCCGGTCACCGTCCGGTCCGCGAGTACGGCCGGTAAGACCGTTATCAAAAACGGGGTGGAGACCTGGCAGGCGTACAACACCTGGGGTGGCTACGACCTGTACAACGGGCCGGGCGGGGTGGCCGACTACAGCAACCGGTCGCTGGCGGTCAGCCTGGACCGGCCGTACGACGCCAACGGCGCGTACATGTTCCTGTACCACGAGCGGAAGACGATCGAGCTGGCCGAGCGGTCCGGCCTGCCGCTGGCCTACGTCACCAGCATGGACATCGACGCGGATCCGCACCTGCTCGACGGGGCGCACGCGCTGTTCACCGCGGGCCACGACGAGTACTGGACGCCGCAGGAGCGGGCGCACGTCACGGCGGCCCGGAACGCGGGCACGAACATCGCGTTCATGGGCGCGAACACGATGTTCCGGCGGACCCGGATGGCCAGCACCCGGCTGGGGGAGCGGCGGCTGGTCATCTGCTACAAGACGAGCTACCTGCAGGACCCGATGTACGGCAAGAACAACGCGCTGGTGACCAGCGACTGGCGTGAGCCGCCCGCGCCGGACCCGGAATCCTCGCTGACCGGGACGCTGTACGAGTCGAACCCGGTGACCGCGGACTTCGTGATCGTGTCCCCGGACACCTGGATATTCGCCAGCACCGGGGTGCGCAAGGGCACCAAGCTCACCGGGCTGGTCGGCATCGAGTATGACCGGGTGAACCCGGTCTACCCCGTCCAGCGGCCGATCCAGGTGCTCTCCCACTCGCCGCTGCAGTGCCGGGGCGTGAACAGCTACGCGGACTCGGCCTACTACACCCACGCGCAGCGGCGCGGGCGTGTTCAACACCGGCACGATGCGCTGGGTGGCGTGCAGCAACGGGCTGCGCCTGTTCGGCCTGAACAAGCACGCGGCCGAGTTCACCAGGCAGGTGGCGGTGAACCTGCTGCACGGGTTCGCCGACGGCCCGGCCGCGGCGAAATACCCGGCCCACGACAACCTCGACTCGATGCACGAGTGGCCCGGCGACCCCATCGCGGGCCAGCACAACCTCTGGCCCCCCACCGTTCTCTGACCGCGGGGGCAGCCGGGGCCGGTCAGCCCCCGGTGACGGCCAGGGTCAGGCGGGCGGCGGGACCAGGCGCAGGCCGTGCCGGGGCGGGGTGATCACGCTCTGCCCGTCGCCGGGCACCGCGGTCAGGGTGAGGCCGAACACGTGCGACTGGAGCTCGTTGGTGCTGATCCCGATCGAGGAGGCGACCGTGGCCGGGGTCTCGCCGCCGTCCCGGATGGCCCGGAAGACCTTGGCCAGCAGCTGCGAGGACTCGCGCTCGATGCCGTGCGGCTCGCTGTAGCGGTAGCCGAGCCGGGACAGCTGGACGCACGCGGTCCGGTAGCCCCACTCGGTCAGCAGGCCCAGCTCGTGCAGCCGGTGGGCCAGGGCCATGGCCGACACCTTCCAGGTCCGCTTGGCCTCCACGATCCGGGCCGGCGTGGCGTCGCGCAGCCCCCCGGCCAGGACGCTGGCCCGGGGCATCAGGAACGCGGCGGCAAACCGGTTGGCCTCGGTCTCGGCGGCGGGCCGGCTGGGCACCTGGTGCTCTCCGTGCAGGACGAGATGGCCCAGCTCGTGCGCGACGTCGAAGCGGCCCCGCTCGCCGCTCTTGCCGGTGGCCAGGAAGATGAACGGCCGCCCCTGCCAGTACAGCGAGTAGGCGTCCAGCTCGGTGTTCTCGGGGGTCAGCGAGTAGATCCGCGCCCCGCGGGATTCGAGGAGGTGCAGCACGTTGGTGACCGGGCGCTCGCCCAGCCCCCAGTGGGCCCGGACAACCTCGGCGGCGGCCTCGGGATCGTGGCCGGGCAGGCCCGGGATGTCGGTGTCCGGCAGCCGGAACCTGGTGTCGATCCAGTCGTTGATCAGCAGCGCGACCCGGCCCGCGCTCAGCGCCCGGTCCCGCTGCCGGGCGGTCATCTTGCTCAGGGCCCGGAAGCTCACCGCCTCCTCGGGAATCTCGTCGACGTCGGGTGCGCCGAGGAACCCGGGGGACACGTCGAGTTCCAGGGCCAGCTGGCGCAGCGTGTCGGGGGCGGGCTCCTGGTGGCCGTTCTCGTACAGCGAGATGCTGCGGGTGCTGAGCCCGGTCAGCCCGGCCAGCTGGGTCAGGGTGAGGCCCCGCCGCTTGCGGGCGATGGCCAGCCGGGACGGGGTCAGGACCGCCGTCTGTCCGCGCGGCATCAGAGCCGGCTTACCTCGACCACGATCCCCCGGTCCCCGGCGGAGTCGGGCGAGGCCAGCCCGTCCGGGACGCGGATCTCACCCCGGGGGAAGACGGGCAGGATGACGCGCTCCGCCCAGCGTGTGATGCGGCCGTCGTCGATGCGGTCCGGGAGCGAGAGCTCGACGTGGAACCCGTCGTCGGTGATACGGAACAGCAGCAGCCAGGTCAGCAGGTGATCACGCGGCGGCAGGCCGCCGGGGCCGAAGTCGCCGAAGTCGCCGAAGTCCAGCGTCAGCTGCCCGTTCACCTCGACCGCGCGGGTGGTGGCGTATCCCCTGGCGTACTTGGGCCCGGGCAGCAGGCCGGCCAGGCCGGTGACGTCGTCCCCGGTGATGGCCACGATGGCGAACTGGCCGCCGGGATGGATCGTGCGGGGCAGGTTCCGGGGATTGTCGAACCCCCAGCCGAGCGGGACGAGTTCCTCGCGCAGGAAGCGGTTGGTCCGGGCCCAGCGGGTCAGGCCTTCCATGATCGGCGGATCGAACGGGGTGCAGAAGGCCGCCTCGGCGTCGGCCCGGCGCACGACCCGCTCGACGAGGTCGATGCTCAGCCCGAGTTCGGCCAGCCGGCCGGCCGCCTGGTCCGCCGTGCGGACCCGTGCCGTTGTCATGGAGACCTCCCTGCCCACAGCGCGTCACCGCTACTTCATGAAACCATACCTCAGCTGAGGGGCCGAAACATGAAGACTGCACGGGCGGCCTGGATGATCAGGCTCGGCCCGGTACCGGGAATAGGTCAGCGATTGCCGCGCGCAGGACGCTTTACGTAAAAGTGCCGGCCCGGGCGTTAGCACCGGGAGTGGACGCGGATAGTGACAGCCGGCCCCGCATAAGCCGGCCGGGTATTGGCAGGTGTGTACTTAATGCGATGAAACTCCTGGCGCTCTTTACCGGATTATCCTTGCGCCTCTTTACTCTGCGTGATCAACTTGGATCCTGGCACGGGGCGCTGACCTGCTCGGTTGCGGGCGCTCGCGGTCGCTACTGCTGCGCGCCCCCTGAACGGCGGCGCGTCCAGGCACCTGCAGCGTTGAGCGGAGGGGAAACGCGTGCTGGCGAAGCTAACAGGCTGGATCGTGGGAGTCCTGATCGTCGTGTGGATTGTGTCCACGCCGGCCGGGGCCGGTAATGACGTGCATTCCTGGATTACCGGCATCCTGTCCTTTTTCACGCATCTCGCCCAGGGCTGAGCCAAAGGCCCGGAATGGCTGGGTAAAAACCAGGCTTCCTGGGGGCCCGGAGGGCACGCCGGCGCGCCGGGCCGGCCGGCGCGCGGGGGCCGTTCTTGCGGATCGGCTTAGTAGTGGATCGCGCCCGGCGTGCCGCCTCCGGCGGCGATGGCGTCCCCGTTGATGGCCACGCTGCGTGGCGAGGCGAGGAAGACCACGACGTCCGCCACCTCCGCCGCGGTGACGATGCGGCCGATGCTGCTGCCCGCGCCCA
>CAVQNH010000034.1:0-17682 GCA_963713815.1 uncultured Actinomycetes bacterium | reverse complement strand
ACCCTTCACGGGAAAAGCCGCAGTGCGTCACGATCCGGCCATCTCCTCGTCAGGTGCTACCGCGACGATTCCCCCGTCTGCGCCATCGGGGCGCAGATGCGGGCCGGCGCGCTCGCAGGTCGGAGGGGGACTAAGTGCCCAGGAGTAAGACAGTCGCGGCTGCGGCCATTGCGGTCAGCGGCCTGATGTTCGCTGCGGGATGCGGCAGTAGCTCGAACAGCGGTAGTTCAGGCAGTTCCTCCAGTTCGGGCAGCACCACCAACGCGGCGACAGCCACGTCCGCCGCCGCGTTCGGCGGAATGAATGGCCTGGTCGCCGCCTGCAAGAAGGAGGGGACGCTGAACGTCATCACCCTCCCGGCGAACTGGGCCAACTACGGCACCATCATGAAGGACTTCACCGCCAAATACGGCATCAAGATCAACGACGCCAACCCCGATGGCTCCAGCCAGGACGAGATCAACGCGATGCAGCAGCTGAAGGGGCAGAGCCGCGCCCCCGACGTGCTGGACATGGGCACCTCGTTCGCGATCAAGGCGGACCAGGCAGGCCTGCTCGCCCCGTACAAGGTGGCCACCTGGACCGACATCCCGGCGAACACCAAGGCGTCCGACTCCACCTGGTACGACGACTACGGCGGCTACGTCGCCATCGGCTACGACTCGGCCAAGGTGAAGGTCGCGCCGACGTCGTTCAAGGATCTGCTCAAGCCCATCTACAAGAACCAGGTCGCCATCAACGGCAACCCGACCCAGGCCAGCGCGGCCTTCTCGGCGGTCTATGCGTCCTCGCTGGCGAACGGGGGGTCGCTGGCCAACATCGAGCCCGGCATCCAGTACTTCAAGAAGCTGCATTCGGTCGGGAACTTCGTGCCGGTCACGGCGGGGCCGACCACCGTGCAGAGCGGGCAGACCCCGATCGTGATCTGGTGGGACTACCTGCTCGCCTCCGAGATCTCGAGCGTGGTCCCCACGTTCAAGATCGTGATCCCGACGGACGCCCACTACGCCGCCTACTACAGCCAGGCGATCAGCAAGACAGCTCCCAACCCGGCCTGCGCCCGGCTCTGGGAGGAGTACCTGTACTCGACCACCGGCCAGAACCTCTGGCTGCAGGGCAAGGCGCGGCCGATCGAGTTGCAGTCGCTCGTCAGCGCGGGCACCGTCAACAAGGCGGCCGACGCGGCACTCCCGGCGGCCCCGGCGGGCGGGCTGAGCTTCCCCACCCAGGCGCAGGAGTCCGCGGCCGAGGCCAAGGTCGCGCAGGAATGGTCGAGTGTGGCCGGCTAGCTCATGTCCCAGCAGATTGACACGGTCGTGGCCCCGGACGCCCCAGGCGGGTCCGGGGCCCGGCCGGGCCGGTCCCTGGGGGCCCGGCTGCGCAGCGCACGGACGCTGCTCGGCATCCTGCCCTTCACCGTCTACGTACTCCTGGGCCTCGTCCTGCCCGCGGTGGCGATCGCGGTGGGCGCCTTCCAGGACTCGACGACCGGCGCCTTCACGCTGTCCAACATCAAGACCGCCGCGTCCGGCATCTACCTGCACGGCTTCGGGACCACGCTCGGGGTCGCGGTGATCACCTCGATCGTGCCGGGCATCGTCGGCTTCCTGGTCGCCTACGCCATCTTCACCGCGAAGCGCGGCGCCGTGCTGCGCCGGTGCGTGATCACCGCCTCCGGCGTGTTCGCCAACTTCGGCGGGGTCCCGCTGGCGTTCCTGTTCATCGCGACGCTCGGCTCGACCGGCATGGTCACCCAGTGGCTGACCGACATCGGCCTCAACCCGTACACGAACGGGTTCAACCTGTACACGTTCAGCGGGATCGTGGTCGTCTACATGTACTTCCAGATCCCGCTCATGGTGCTGGTCATCCTGCCCGCCCTGGAAGGGCTCCGCCCCGCCTGGCGGGAGGCGGCGAACAACCTGGGCGCGGGCTGCTGGCAGTACTGGCGTTACGTGGGCGGTCCCGTGCTGCTGCCGGCGTTCCTGGGCTGCGTGCTGCTGCTGTTCGGCAGCGCGTTCTCCGCCTACGCCACGGCCGAGGCGCTGACCAGCGGGAGCGTCCCGCTGACTGCCATCCAGATCGGCTCGTTCCTGAACGGCAACGTGCTGGCCGGCCAGCAGAACGTCGGTAAGGCCCTCGGGCTCGGCATGATCGTCATCATCGCGATCGTGATGACCGCCTACGCGGTCCTCCAGCGGAAGTCGGCACAATGGCTGCGGTAACCGGCACCACCCTCGTGGAGGGCGCCACGCCCCCGGCTCGCCGGGCCCGGCGCGGGATACGGCAGTTTCCCGTCTGGCGCTGGGCGATCCTCATCCTGGTCGGCTCCTACTTCGTCATCCCGCTGGTCGCGGCGCTGCGGTTCACCGGCTTCTCCACCTTCCCGCAGGTCGTCCACCAGGAAGGGTTCTCCGCGGCCTTCGAGCTGTCGGTCAAGCTGGCCGTCATCACCACGGTGCTCACTATCGCGCTCATGCTGCCCACGACGGTGTACGTGCACCTGCGGCTGCCCCGGCTGCGCCGGCTCATGGAGGGGGTCACGATCCTGCCCATCGTGATCCCGCCGGTGGTCCTGATCGTGGGCGTGCTGGAGATAGCGCCCGGGTTCCTGAAGAGCACGCCGTACCTGCTCGGGCTGATCTACGTGGTGCTCGCGATGCCGTTCGCGTACCGGGCGTTCGACGCGGGACTGCGCGCTCTCGACCTGAACACGCTGGTCGAGGCGGCCCAGTCGCTGGGCGCGGGCTGGCGCTCGACGCTGTGGCGGGTCATGCTGCCCAACCTGCGCACCGCGATGCTCTCGGCCACCGTCCTGACCGTGGCCCTGGTGCTCGGTGAGTTCACCATGGCCAGCCTGGACCTGTACCAGACGTTCCCGGTGTGGATCGTCGCGTTCGACCAGACCAGCGGGCCGATCTCGGTCGCGGCCTCGCTGCTGGCGCTGTTCGTGACCTGGATCTTCCTGCTGGCGATCACGATGATCGGCGGCCGCGGATCACGAAAGAAGGGCGGCGCCGAGGTCTCGCTCTTCTCAGTCAGCCGCCAGAACACCAACCCGGGGGGATCCTGATGACGACGAACGCGGGCCAGGCGACCGGCAGCCACTCGGATGGGGCCTCGCGCAGCACCTCCGGAGCCACCGTCGACCTGCGGAACCTGTCCCGGTCGTTCGGCACCACGCGCGCCCTGGACGGGCTGACCCTGCGGCTCGCTCCCGGGGAGCTGGTGGCGCTGCTCGGCCCCTCCGGGTGCGGGAAGACGACCGCGCTGCGCATCGTGGCCGGCTTCGAGACCGCCGACTCGGGCACGGTCGAGGTGGACGGCCAGGACGTGTCCCCGGTGCCCGCGGCCAAGCGGGACATGGGCATGGTGTTCCAGAGCTACAGCCTGTTCCCCAACATGTCCGCGGTGGACAACGTGAGCTTCGGGCTGCGGATGCGCCGGCTGGGCTCGGCCGAGCGGCAGCGCCGGGCCGCCGACCTGCTCGACATGGTCGGCCTGGCCGCCCAGGCCAAGCAGTACCCGCATCAGCTGTCCGGCGGCCAGCAGCAGCGGGTGGCGCTGGCCCGGGCGCTGGCCATCGAGCCCCGGGTCCTGCTGCTCGACGAGCCGCTGTCCGCGCTGGACGCCAAGGTCCGGCTCCAGCTGCGTGAGCAGATCCGCTCCCTCCAGCAGCGGCTCGGCACGACCACCCTGTTCGTCACGCACGACCAGGAGGAAGCCCTGTCCATGGCGGACCGGGTGGGCGTGATGCACGATGGCAGGCTGGAGCAGATCGCTACCCCGGACGAGCTGTATGACCGGCCCGCCACGCCGTTCGTTGCGGAATTCGTGGGGGTCATGAACCGGATCCCGGCCGGCCTGCTGGAGCTGCTCGGCGCGTCCGCGCTCGCCGCGGATCTGGTGCCGCACCCGCAGCGCCCGGCGGGCGGGGTGGATGTGCTGGTGCGGCCCGAGGGACTGCGCCTGGAGCCCAGCCCGGCCGGCAACGGGATCGTGGTCAGCCGGACCTTCCTGGGCCAGCTGACCCGGGTCAGCGTCCGGCTGACCGGGGACGTGGTCGTGCAGGTGGACCAGCAGAGCACCGAGGCCGCCGGGATCGCCCCTGGGGAGTCGGTGGACGTCAGCCTGGTCGGCGCCCCGGTCATGGTCGCCGAGCACTAGCCAGATCGCGGCGGCCCGCCGGCCCGGTCCTTCCGGGCCCGGCCGGCGGACGGTGCGGTCAGTCCTGGGAAGCGGTGACGCCGGCCAGCGGGAGCAGGTCGGCGATGGTGTCCAGCACGTGCGGGGCCTTGGCCGCCTCGAACTCGTCCCGGGTCGTCCCCCCGGTGAGCACGCCCGCGACCACGCCCGCCCCGGCGCGGCGGCCCGACTCGATATCGCTGGGCGTGTCGCCGACCACGGCGAGCTCACTGACCGCCCCGCCGCCCAGCCGTAGCAGCGCGGTGAGCGGCAGGTCGGGCCAGGGCCGGCCGCGTCCCGCGTCGGCCGGGGACAGGGCGAGGTCGATCAGCGGCTGCCAGCCGAGCCGGTCGATGACCGCGTCCCGGGTGGCCGGTGAGAACCCGGTGAGCAGGCAGACCTGGATGCCCGCGTCGCACAGCGCGGTGATCACCTCGGTCGCCCCGGGCAGGGCGGTGACCCGCCCGGCGGCCACTTCCGCGGCGTATGCGTCCTCGAACGCGTCGTTGGCGTGCTGGGCGGTGGCCTCGTCGCCGAGGATCTCCCGGAACACCTCGATCTTCGACTGGCCCATGGTGGCGTGCACGGTCCGCATCGCCTGGTCATGCGCTGCGCTGCCCGGCGCCGGGCCGAACCGGTCGAGGGCCGCGGTGAACGCGGCCATCACGCTGCCGTCGTCGGCGACCGTGGTGCCCGCCATATCCAGGCACGCGATCGTGATGCTGGTCATTGGATCCCTCCCGGGACTCGGGCGGCCGGCGGTCAGCCGAACGTTTCCTCCGCGATGGCCGGCGCACACGTCATGCCACGGCCGCCCGGCCCGGTGACCAGCACCACCCCCGGCGCCACCTCGGAGCGGTGATAGAGCTCGGTGCCGGTGACCTGGCTGTACACCCCGGCCCAGCGGCGCCGGACCGGCGGTATCACGGTGCCGAGCAGCCGCGCGGCCACGGCGAGCAGGTGCTCATAGGCATCCTCCTCGACGTCGAACCCGAACGGCTCGGTGTACTCGTGCGTGTCGCCGATCGTGAGGCTGCCGTCCAGCCGCTGGACCAGCAGCAGCTGCGCGCTGACCCGGGCGGCCTCCGGGTCCTGCGGGGCCAGCCGCTGGCGGCCCGGCAGGTCGAAGGCCGGGTAGTAGCGCATCGAGTCCCCGTCGGCCACCGAGGTGGTCAGCTCGCCGTCGAGCGGCGCAGTCTGCATCATCTGCAGCCGGACCCGGCGGACCGGCGGGTCCGGGAACGCGGCCAGGTGCGGGCCGGCGATCCCGGTATGGGCCGCGCCGGGGCAGAGCACAACCAGGTCGGCGCGGTGCCAGGCGCCGGTGTGGTCGCGCACCGCGTGCGGGGCTACCTCGACGGCTTCCCGGCCGGGCAGCCACTCGTACGGGGGCTGCCCCGGCGCGCCATCCAGCAGGTGAGCGCGCAGCGCCAGGGGCACCCGGCGGGGTTCCACGGCCGCGTCCGCCCGGCAGAGCAGTCCGCCGGTGAACTCGCCGCGCAGCGCCGGGTTCACCGCCCGGACGGCCGCCGGGTCGAGTAGTTCGTAGTCGCGCAGGCCCGCGTCCGGCCGGGCCGCGGCCTCCTTGAGCAGCCCCAGTTCCGCGTCATCCCGGGCCAGCGTCAGGGAACCGTTCGGGCGGAAGCCGGTGTCCGGCACCTCCCCGGCGATCTCCGCCCACCGGGCCCGGGCCCGGCGGGCCAGGTCCAGCTCGGGGCCGCCCGCGCGGCCGCTCACCCAGATCAGGCCGAAGTTGCGGACGCTCGCGCCCCGGGAGCCGGGCTCACGTTCGAGATGGGTCACCGCGTGGCCATGCCGGCGCGCCTCCAGCGCGTGCATGAAGCCCAGCACGCCCCCGCCCACGACTACCACCGACATCCGCGCGGCCTCCCCAGCCAGAGCCCCTAGTCAAACGGCGCGCGGTGACGCGGGGCTGAACACCCGGCGCCCGGCCGCCCAACGCACGAAAACATCCCCCGACGGGCCATAATCCAGGCTGTCCGGGTACTACCCGGGCAGCCGATGGCACACCATGGAGTTGGTCTCTCGCTGCGGTCCCGCCGCGCCGGGGGGGTTCGAAGGCGAACGGAGGGCTGTGAAGTGCAGGTACTCGGCATCGACATCGGCGGCACCGGGATCAAGGCCGCGCCGGTGGACACGACCAAGGGGACGCTGCTCACCGAGCGGGTCAAGGTGGAGACGCCCCACCCGGCTCAGCCCGACGCGGTCGCGGCCGTCGTGGCCCAGCACGTGAAGAACTTCGACTGGACCGGGCCGGTGGGCCTCACGTTTCCCGGCGTGGTGGTGAACGGGGTGACGATGACGGCCGCCAACCTGGACCCCGCATGGGTCGGGCTGGACACCCGGGCCCTGTTCACCAAGGCGGCGGGCGTCCCCGTCTCGCTGATCAACGACGCCGACGCGGCCGGCCTGGCTGAGATGAAGTTCGGCGCGGGTGCCGGGCATCAGGGCACGGTGCTGATGCTGACGTTCGGGACCGGGATCGGCAGCGCCCTGTTCCGGGACGGGATCCTGGTCCCGAACACCGAGTTCGGCCACATCGAGATCCGCGGCCGGGACGCCGAGAAGCGGGCCTCCGAGCGGGCCAAGGAACTGCACGACCTCAGCTGGGGCAAGTGGGCCGGGCGGGTCGACGAGTACCTGGGTCACATGGAGGCGCTGACCGCGCCGGACCTGATCATCATCGGCGGGGGGATCAGCCGCAAGGCGGACAAGTTCCTGCCCCTGCTGACCTCGTTGCGGGCCACGGTGGTGCCCGCCGCGATGCAGAACGACGCCGGCATCGTGGGGGCCGCCCTGGCGGCCCGTCTGGACGCGCCCGTGGACTGAGGACCCCGGGCTGAGGACCCCGGGCTGAGGACCCCGGGCTGAGGACCCCGGGCTGAGGATCTCGTGTGCGCGGGACCCGGCGGGCCGGCGGCTGCTACCTGACCGGGTAGCCCGCGCCGCGCAGCGCGTCCTTGACCTCGCCGATCCGCAACTGGCCAAAGTGGAACACGCTGGCCGCCAGCACGGCGTCCGCCCCGGCCCCGACCGCGGGGGCGAAGTGGGCCAGCTCCCCCGCCCCGCCGCTGGCGATGACGGGCACGTCCACGACCGCGCGCACCGCGAGGATGAGTTCCAGGTCGAAGCCCGCCTTGGTGCCGTCGGCGTCCATGGAGTTGAGCAGGATCTCGCCGACACCCAGCTCCGCGCCGCGGGCCGCCCACTCGACCGCGTCGATCCCGGTACCCCGGCGCCCACCGTGCGTGGTCACCTCGAAACGAGCGGCCTGGAGCGCCATCCCCGGCCCAGCCGCCCCCCGAGACAGAGGAACACCTCCCAGGCCGCGAACCCCATCCCGCCAGCCCAACCCCGGGCCGCCACCCCATCCCCACAGTCACATCAGTCAGCGCCCCATCAGTCACCCGGCGGGCGTCCACGGACAGCACCACGCACTGCGAGCCGAACCGCTGGGCGGCCTCCGCGAGCAGTTCGGGGCGGGCGATGGCCGCGGTATTCAGCGACACCTTGTCCGCCCCGGCCCGCAGCAGCCGGTCCACGTCCGCGACGCTGCGCACCCCACCGCCCACGGTGAGCGGGATGAACACCTGGTCGGCGGTCCGGCCCACCACGTCGATCATGGTGTCCCGGCCGCCGCTGGACGCGGTGATGTCCAGGAACACCAGTTCGTCGGCGCCTTCCGCGTCGTAGGCGGCGGCGAGTTCCACCGGGTCACCCGCGTCGCGCAGGTCGCGGAAGTTGACCCCCTTCACCACGCGCCCCGCGTCCACGTCCAGGCAGGGAATTACCCGCACCGCCACCGTCATGGCGTCCCCCACCCCGCAGCCCATCCAGCCCCGCCTGTCCCACCGGCCCCGGCGGACCACTCCCGCCGCAAGCAGGACCGGGCGCGGGGCGTGCGGGCGGGACTCGGGAGGACGTGCGGGGCGGAAACCGGGACCGCCAGGGCTCGCGGGGGCATCAGGTGCCGATCCCGGGACGGTAGGCGACCGCCTCCACCTCGACCAGCATCCGGGGGTCGACCAGCCCGGCAATCTCGATCATGGTGGCGGCGGGCATCGTGTCGCCGAACGCGTCCCGGTGCGCCCGGCCGTACTCCTGCCATAGGGAGATGTCGGTGACCAGGATCCGGGTGCTCACCACGTCGGCCAGGCCCAGGCCCAGCGGCTCCAGGCCGGCCGCCACGTTTCGCAGTGCCTGCGCGGTCTGCGCGTACGCGTCACCCTCGTGCACGAACTCCGCACCCTCGACCGAGGTGCAGCCGGACAGGAAGACGAAGTCCCCGGCCGCGACCGCGCGGCTGTACCCGACGACCGGTTCCCACTCCGTGCCGGTGAAGACCCGCCGGGTCATGCCGCCACCGCCTCGAGCGCTTCCTCCAGCGTGAACGCCCCGGCGTACAGCGCCTTGCCCACGATCGCGCCCTCCACCCCGTCCGGGACCAGGGCGGCGATGGCCTCCAGGTCGGCCAGGCTGGACACGCCGCCGCTGGCGATCACCGGCCGCGCGGTCCGGGAGCAGACGTGCCGCAGCAGGTCCAGGTTCGGCCCCGACAGCATGCCGTCCTTCTTGATGTCCGTGACCACGTACCGGGCGCAGCCGTCGGCGTCCAGCCGCTCCAGCGCCTCATCCAGCTCGCCGCCCTCGCGGGTCCACCCCCGGGCCGCGAGCCGGGTGCCGCGGACGTCCAGGCCCACCGCGATCTGGTCGCCGTGCTTGGCGATGGCCGCCCGGACCCAGTCCGGGTTCTCCAGCGCCGCGGTACCCACGTTGACCCGGGCGCAGCCGGTGGCCAGGGCGGTGGCCAGCGAAGCGTCGTCGCGGATGCCCCCGGACAGTTCCACCGCGATGTCCAGCCGGCCCACCACCGAGGCCAGCAGCTCGGCGTTGGACCCGCGGCCGAACGCGGCGTCCAGGTCCACCAGGTGCAGCCATTGCGCACCGGCCGCCTGCCAGGCCAGCGCGGCCTGAAGCGGCTCGCCGTAGTCGGTCTCGGTCCCGGCCGCCCCCTGGACCAGCCGGACCGCCTTGCCCCCGGCCACGTCCACGGCGGGCAGCAGGGTCAGCCCGCCGCCCGGCACCGAGGCATGGCCCTCCGAAGCACGGTCTCCCCGAAGCACGGTTTCCCCGGGCACCGTCTTCCGGGGCACCGTTGCCCGAAGCACGGGAGGTCATCGCACCATCTCCAGCCAGTTGGCCAGCAACGCGGCACCCGCGTCGCCGGATTTCTCGGGGTGAAACTGGGTCGCGCACAGAGGGCCGTTCTCCACCACCGCGATGAAGGGCTCCCCGTGTGTCGCCCAGCTGGTCAGCGGCGGCGTCATCCACGCGGAGGCCGGCATGGGCAGGTCCAGGGCCGCGTAAGAGTGCACGAAGTAAAAGCGCGTGCCGGGGTCGAGGCCGGCCAGCAGCCGTGACCCGGCGCCGGCCTCGACGGTATTCCACCCCATGTGCGGGAGCACCGGCGCGTGCAGCCGCTGCACGGTGCCGGGCCACTGGCCGCAGCCTTCGGTGTGCAGGCCATGCTCGACACCCTCGCTGAACATCACCTGCATGCCGACGCAGATGCCGAGCACCGGGCGGGATCCGGCCAGCCGCCGGTCGATGATCTGGTCGCCGCGCACCGCGCGGATCCCGGCCATGCAGGCCGCGAACGCGCCCACCCCCGGGACCACGAGGCCGTCCGCGTTGAGTGCGGTATCGAAGTCGGTGGTCACCTCGGTGTCGGCGCCGGCCCGCTGCAGGGCCCGCTGGGCGGAGCGGATGTTGCCCGACCCGTAGTCCAGGACCGCGACCCGGGGCCGTCCGCTCACCGTGTCTCCTGGGGCGTTCGCGCCGTCCGGTGACCAACCCCCCGGCCGCTCGGCCGGGCCTGACGGCCCACCCTCACGAGCCGGAACCGGACGGCCCTCACGGGCCTCCTGGGGCGTTCGCGCGGTCCGGTGACCAAACCGGACGGCCCTCACAGGACACCCTTGGTGCTGGGGATCCCGGGCGCCCGCGGGTCAGGGGCCGCGGCGGCCCGCAGGGCGCGGGCTACCGCCTTGAACTGGGCCTCGACCAGGTGGTGCGGGTTGCGCCCGGTCACCTCCAGGTGCAGGCATATGGCCGCCGTGGAGGTCACGGATTCGAAGAAATGCCTGGTCAGCGTGGTGTCGTAGGTCCCGATCAGCGGGGCCATGCCATCCGGCTCGGCGTGCACCAGGTAGGGCCGCCCGGACAGGTCGATCGCGGCCCGGGCCAGCGTCTCGTCCAGCGGGACGGCGGCATCCCCGAAGCGGCAGATACCGGACTTGTCGCCGAGCGCGTCACGCAGCGCCTGGCCGAGCGCGAGCGCGGTGTCCTCCACCGTGTGGTGCGCGTCCACCTCGATGTCTCCCGTGGACCGCACGGTGAGGTCGAGGAGCCCGTGCTTGGCCAGCTGGGCGAGCATGTGGTCGAAGAACGGCACCCCGGTAGTGACGTCGGCCGTGCCGCTGCCGTCGAGGTCCAGCTCGACCAGCACGCTGGTCTCCTTGGTGACCCGCTCGACTCGCCCGGTCCGCCGCACGGCCGGGCTCCAGGTGTCCTCGCTCATCGGTGTACCTCCGCCGCTGGTTGGCCGGGCACCGCAGTTTCTCCCGGATCGGGGGACGCGGCCCCCGAGGTTGAGCCGCGGCGGCTGGCCGTCGCCCGGCGCGTTGCGGCGATCAGGGGGTCGCCGCCGCGGGCTAGCACCGCGTCCAGCGCGTCGCGGAACGCCGCCATCTCGGCGGGCGTCCCCGCCGTGACCCTCAGCCAGCCCGCTGGCCCGGTCTCCCGGATCAGCACCCCCCGGTCCAGCAGCGCCTGCCAGACCGCATGGCGGTCGCCGAACTCGCCGAACAGCACGAAGTTGGCGTCGGAGTCCGCCACCCGCAGGCCGCGTCCGCGCAGCCAGGCGACGAGGTCGTCCCGCTGCTCGCGGAGCGCCGCCACGGTCGCGAGCGGCTCGCTGGCCAGCGCCAGCACGGCCCGGGCGACCGCCTGGGTGACCGCGGACAGGTGGTAGGGCAGCCGGACCAGGAGCAGCGCCTGCGGCACGGCCGGGTCTGCCGCCAGGTACCCGACCCGGGCGCCGGCCAGCGCGAACGCCTTGGACATGGTGCGGGTCACCACGAGCCGCCGGCAGCGGGACAGCAGGGTGAGCGCGGTCGCGGAGGTGTCCCGGGCGAACTCGGCGTATGCCTCGTCCACGATGACCATGCCCGGGGCCGCCGCGCAGACCGCCTCGATCACCTCGGGGGCCAGCGCGGTCCCGGTGGGATTGTTCGGCGAGGTGAGGAAGACCAGGTCAGGCTGGTGGTCACGGATCGCGGCCAGTGCGTGATCGGGCTCCAGCCCGAAGTCGGCGTCCCGGGCCCCGCTGATCCAGCGGGTGCCGGTGGCCAGGGCGATCAGGGGGTGCATCGAATATGAAGGCTCGAAGCCCAGCGCGGTCCGCCCCTGGCCGCCGAACGCCTGGAACAGCTGCTGGATGATCTCGTTCGAGCCGTTGGCCGCCCAAACCTGGTCCGCCGCCAGCCCGTGGCCGAGGTAGGCGGCCAGGTCACCGCGGAGCGCCACCGCGTCGCGGTCCGGGTAGCGGTTCAGCGTCCCGGCCACCTCTGCGACGGCGCGGGTGATCGCCTGGGCCAGTGCCGGGGAGGGAGGATACGGGTTCTCGTTGGTATTCAGCTGGACCGGGACGTCGATCTGCGGGGCGCCGTAGGCGGTGTGCCCGGCCAGGTCCTCCCGGATCGGCAGCCACGACGGAAGCGACCCGGCCGGCGGGCTGCTCACGGCTCGGCCCTGGGGATGCGCACCCGGACCGCGGCCACGTGCGCGGCCAGGTCCTCGGCCCCGCCGAGGGCGTCGATGTGGGGGGCGACCTCGGCCAGCGCGTCCCGGTCGTATTCGACCAGGTGGATGGCGCGCAGGAACGTCAGCACGGACAGGCCGGCGGTGTGCCGGGCGGTCCCGCCGGTCGGCAGCACGTGGTTGGAGCCCGCCAGGTAATCGCCGAGCGAGACCGGAGCGTAGGGCCCCACGAAGATGGCACCCGCGTTGCGGACCCGGCGGGCCAGTGCCCCGGCGTCCTGGGCCTGGATCTCCAGGTGCTCCGGGGCCCACGCGTCGGAGGCGGCCAGCGCCGCGTCGGTGTCGTCCACCAGGACGATGGCGGACTGGCCGTCCAGGGCAGCCTGCACGCGTTCCCGGTGCCGGGCCGCGGCGATCTGCGGCTCCAGGGCCTTGTCCACCCGGTCGGCGAGCGCCGGGTCCGTAGTGATCAGCAGGCAGGCAGCGAGCGGATCATGCTCGGCCTGGGCGATCAGGTCGGCGGCGACGAATTCGGGGTCCGCGGTGTCGTCGGCGATGATCGCGATCTCCGTCGGGCCGGCCTCGGCGTCGGTGCTGATCGTGCCGAGCAGCAGCCGCTTGGCCGCGGCCACGTAGACGTTGCCCGGGCCGGTGATCGTGTCCACGGCGGCGCAATCGTCCGTGCCGTACCCGAGCATGGCGATGGCCTGGGCCCCGCCGACGGCGTGGACCTCCTCGACGCCGAGCAGCGCGCACGCGGCCAGCACGGCCGGGCTGGGCAGGCCGTTCTCCTGGGGCGGCGAGGCCACCGCGATCTGCGGCACCCCGGCCACCTGCGCGGGGACCACATTCATCAGGACCGAAGACGGGTAGGTGACCAGGCCGCCCGGAACGTACACGCCCGCCCGGCCCACCGCGACGTACCGCTCGGTGACCGTGGCTCCCGGGCCGATGCTGGTCACGACGTCGGCCGGCCGCTGGGCCCGGCAGACCAGCCGGAGCCTGCGGATGGTCTCCTCCAGCGCGGCCCGCAGGTCCGGGGCCAGGGTGTCCAGCGCCCCGGACAGGGCAGCCGCCGGGACCCGGGTGCTGGCCAGGTCCACGCCGTCGAAGCGCAGCGTGTACTCGCGGACCGCGGCCGCCCCGCGATGGCGCACATCGTCACAGATCGGCCGGACCCGCTCGATGGCCGCCTCGACGTCCAGCCCGGCCCGTGGCAGCACTGGGCCGAGCTTTTCCCTGGTCAGCTGGGCAGCCGACGATCCGCGCAGATCAATCCTGGAAAGCACCCGCCCAGTGTACGGAGCGGGCCCGGGCAGGCGCCGGGTCTGTCCGCATCGTGGACATTGCCCCATCGCGGCGGCCGCTCAGGTCCAGGGCGGGCCGAGGCAGATTCAGGGCCGGCCGATCTTCATTCCGCGGCGGGCCGAAGCTCATTCAAGGCCCGGGCCGGGCTCATACAACGGCCGGCTGGGGCTGCATACAACGGCCGGGCCGAGGCCCATACAGGGCCGGCCGTCATTCCGGGGCCAGGGCCGAGCCGGACGCGGCGACCTGCCGGTCACGCACCACCGCGGCGAGTTCCATGCCGCCCGCCATCAGCCCGGCCCCCAGCGGCCAGAACGCGATGGCGCTCCGCGCTCCCAGGGTCACGGCCGCCTGCAGCTTCGCGCCGGCCGGCAGGGTGGCCAGCAGATGGTGGTAGCTGGCCAGGCCCACGTGCTCGCCGATCCAGAGCGTGATCAGGGCGGCGGCCAGCGCGCTGACCAGGACCATGATCATGGCCACCGGGCCGTAGCTGCGGACCGCGAGCAGATACCCGAACAACCCGGTGAGCAGTCCGCCGGCCAGGCAGATAAAGCAGTACCAGCCGTCCGCCGCGATGAAGGCGCTGGTCTCCGCGTTAATCACGGCCGCGGTGCCGTGGCCGGTCATCACCAGCAGCGGCCGCGGGGCCACCACGGCCCAGAGGAAGCCGGCCACCACCCCGAGCAGCACGGTCCCGGCCGCCACGGTCAGGCAGGCGACGATGCCGCGGCGGACACCGGCGGCGGCACGCGCGGCGGGGAGTGGCATCGGCTCGGTCATACTCCGCAGCAGCGTACGTGACCGCCGCCGCCCCCCGCGCACCTGCCCGCGACACGCCGCGGCGCCCCGCACGCCATGGGCAGGCGCCGCCGCGCGCCGGCCGGAAAATCGGCGGCGCGCAATTGCTTGATACCTTAGGTTGTGGCGTACGGCGTAACCATGTCGGCCAGGCCGTCTCAAGGGGAAATGATGATTGAGGCACGGGACCTCACCAAGCGCTACGGGGATAAACTCGCCGTTGACCATTTGTCCTTTACCGTGGAGCCCGGCCGGGTGACCGGCTTTCTCGGGCCGAATGGCGCAGGCAAGTCCACCACGATGCGGCTCATCCTGGGCCTGGACCGCCCGCATTCCGGGACAGCGACGATCGGCGGCCAGCAGTACACCGACCTGGTCGACGCCGTTGCGCACCGTGGGGGCGCTCCTCGAGGCCCGGGCCATGCACCCGGGCCGCAGCGCCTACAACCACCTGCTCTTCCTCGCGCAGAGCCAGGGTCTGCCCCGGTCCCGGGTGGACCAGGTCATTGCCCTGGTCGGGCTCACCGAGGTAGCGCACAAGCGGACCGGCGGTTTCTCGCTCGGGATGAGCCAGCGGGTCGGGATCGCGGCGGCGCTGCTCGGTAACCCCCAGGTACTGGTGCTCGACGAGCCGGTCAACGGGCTCGATCCCGAGGGCATCCTGTGGATCAGGAACCTGATGAAGCAGCTGGCCAGCGAGGGCCGCACGGTCTTCGTATCCAGCCACTTGATGAACGAGATGGCGGTCACCGCGGACCACCTGATCGTGATCGGCCGCGGCAAGCTGCTCGCGGAGACCAGCACGCAAGAGTTCATCGAGCGCAGCGCGGAGAAATACGTGCTGGTCCGCTCACCGGACGTGGCCAGGCTGGCCGACCTGATCGCCGCGGACGGCGGCAAGGCCGAGCCGCAGGAAGAGGCGGGCGGCAACGGCAAGGCCGCCGCGGTGCGGGTGACCAGCATGGACGCGCCACGCATCGGCGAGATCGCCGCGGCCGCCCGCATCGTGCTGTACGAGCTCACCCCGCGGCTGGCCTCCCTGGAGGAGGCGTACATGGAGCTGACTGCTGACAGCCTCGAATACGGGGCACCCGGCTCCCCGCCGCCGTCACCGGCAGGCCCGCCGGTGACGGCCGCGCAGGCCCCGGCCACGGCGCAGGGGGGCACAGAATGACCTCCGCCAGCCCGCCGGTGCCGGCCGCCAGGCTCGGCGGTCCGGACGCCCCGGCCGTGTCGCGGGCCGCCGGGTTCGGCCGCCTGCTGCTCTCCGAGTGGACGAAGATCCGCTCCGTGCGCTCGACGATCTGGTCGCTGGTGCTGCTCGTCGTGGTCACCTTCGGCTTCACCGGCCTGTTCACCTGGCTGACCATCCTGCAGTGGAGCAAGAGCGACCCCACGCAGCGCGCCCAGATCATGTCGGACCCGGTGGGCACGATCCTGGGCTCCGGACTCGAGTTCGGCCAGCTGACCATTTGCGTTCTCGGCGTCCTCGTGATGTCGAGCGAATACTCCACTGGCGTCATCCGGGCGTCCCTGCTCGCCGTGCCGCGCCGTATCCCGATGCTGGTGGCTAAGGCGACCGTCTTCGCGGCGCTGGTGCTGATCGTCGGCGAGATCGTCACCTTTCCCTCGTTTTTCATCGGCGCAGCCATCCTGCACAGCCATGCACCGGTGTCGCTCAGCGATCCGGGGGTGGCCCGGGCGGTCTTCGGCGCTGGCCTCTACCTCGCGCTGCTCGGCCTGTTCGCGCTGGCGATCGGCGGGATCATCCGGCACACGGCGGGCGCCATTACGGCCGTCATCGCCTTCGTGCTGGTGCTGGCCCCGCTGACCCAGCTGATTCCCGGGAAGATCGGCAAGTACGTGCACGCCTATCTGCCCACCGAGGCGGGCCAGCTGATCGGCCAGGCACACCAGCAGGCCAATCAGGTGCTCTCGCCCTGGGAAGGGTTCGGCGTGTTCTGCCTGTGGACCGCCCTGCTGCTGGTCATCGCCGGCTACCTGCTGAAGACCCGCGACGCGTGAGCCAGCCCGGGGCGCCCCCCGGAACCGCCCGGCGTCGCTTCAGCTGCCTGGCGCGGGCAGCGACAGGCCCGTCAGCTGGACCTGGACGGCGAGGAATGCGTCGTACTGCCGGCGCACGTCGGCCCGGTCCGGCTCGTCAGGCACCGATTCTTCGCTCGCCTGGATGATCATGGCAGCCTGGTCGAGCAGCACCTGGCGCTGATCGTCCGCGGTGGTCCGTTCCATGATCCTGGCCAGCGCGTCCAGCTGGCGGATCAGCACCGCGGGGCTGCCGCGGGCACTCTGCCGGATCTTCTCGAACGACCGCTGCACGAGCCGGTCGTACGTCGGCTCGGTGGTGATCACCCGCACGGTGCCGGCCCGGTCCCGGTGCACCTGGGCCGGCCGCCACCGGCCGGCCACCTTGCACAGGCTGTCGGACAGCCAGTCAATACAGGTCAGCGCCGTGAACGTGTCGTTCACCGCAGTGGAGAGCGCCCGGATCGCGATCTCCACGAGCTGGTCGATGCCGAACGAGACGTCCTGGGCCAGCGTCCGGTACGGGCCGGTGACGTGAGCCCGGGTCAGGCCGTTGGCGACCTTGCCCGCCGCGCTGGCCGGCCACACCGTGGCCAGCGGGCTGCCCTGGATCAGGAAGTGACCGGGCCGGTATCTCAGGTAGATGACCGCGCCGGCCTGCTGCGCGATGCCCAGCAGCGTGCGCCGGTGCACGTACTGGAGGTACCCGCTGACCTCGACCTCGACCACGCCACCCGGGCCCGGCATGCGGGCCAGCAGGCCGGCGGCCGAGGGGTCACCGGGCCGGGCGGCCCCGTCGCCCACCTGGTCATCGATCGCCGCGGAGAGGTCGGCGGAGATGCCGGCGATCACCTCCGGCAGCTGGATCTGGGTGGCGATGTGGTTGATGAAGTAGATCAGCACCGCCAGGTCAGCCACGGTCAGCGCGAGCGTGACGGTGATGCCGATGTGCGGCACGTATGGGCCGCCCGGCCCAGGACCGCCGATGGATACCAGGGTGAGCACCGCGTAGACGAAGGTGGCGACGAATGTCCCCAATGTCAGCTGGGTGCCCCGGTCCCGGATGAAGGTGCGCAGCATCCGGGGGCCGAACTGGGTGGAAACCAGGGTCAGCGCCACGATCACGATCGAGAAGACCACGCCCACCACGGTGATGATGGCCGCCGCGATGGTGGTCAGGATCTGCCGCGCAGCATCGGCCGAGCCGCTGATCACCCACGACGGCAGCATGAAGGAGCCATGGTAGGCGGCCCGGTCGGCCACGTTGCTGGCGGCGAACAGGCCGAGCGCAGCCAGCACTTCGATCGCCGGGACCAGCCACAGGTTGGTGCGAAGCGCCTCTTTGTGGTGGCCGGACAAGTGGATGCGGCGTATCACAGCAGCGCCCTTCGCTGGCCGGACTACCGTCCAGTCTTCCCAGCTCCCGCCGGGGCGAAGCTCGCAGCGGGGGTGAAGCTCAGCCGACGCAGGCGGGGCCGAGCAGTTGCTTCAGGTCGGCCAGGAGGG
>CAVQNH010000033.1:0-92401 GCA_963713815.1 uncultured Actinomycetes bacterium | reverse complement strand
TGGGGCACGGTGCGCGAGGACTACAGCGCGGACGGCGAGGCGTGGGACTACCTGCCCCATGATCACGCCCGGTCCCGGGCCTACCGCTGGGGGGAGGACGGGCTGGCCGGGTTCTGTGACGTGGAGCAGCGGCTGTGCCTGGGCCTGGCCCTGTGGAACGGCAAGGACCCGATCCTGAAGGAGCGGGCGTTCGGGCTGACCGGGGCGCAGGGCAATCACGGCGAGGACGTGAAGGAGTACTGGTGGTACCTGGACGCGCTGCCGAGCCACGCGTGGAACCGGTGGCGTTATCACTATCCGCAGGCCGCGTTCCCCTATCAGGACCTCATCGACACGAACGGGGCGCGTAACCGCGAGGAGCCTGAGTACGAGCTGCTGGACACCGGGGCGTTCGACGACGACCGGTACTGGATCACCGAGGTGCATTACGCCAAGGCCAGCGCCGACGACCTGCTGATGACCGTGCAGGTGACCAACGCCGGACCGGAGACGGCGACCCTGCACGTGCTGCCGACCGCGTGGTTCCGCAACACCTGGTCCTGGGACGTCGGCGCGCCCAAGCCGGAGATGCGGGCGGTGGGTGACTCGGAGGTGGGTATCGATCATCCGTTCGCCGGCCCGATGGAACTGCTGGCCGGCCCCGGGCCGGACGGGACGCTGCCGACCGCGGTGTTCTGCGAGAACGAGACCAACGACCAGCGGCTGTTCGGCTCCGCGCCGCTCACGCCGTACCCGAAGGACGGCATCAACGACCACGTGGTCAACGGGGCGGCCACCGTCAATCCCGAGCGCACCGGCACCAAGTGCTCGTTCTGGTACCAGCTGACGGTCCAGCCCGGCCAGACCGCCGAGGTGCGGCTGCGGCTGCGGACGCCGCCCGCCAAAGCGCCCCGCGGGAAAGCGAACGACCCGCTCGGCACCCAGTACAGCCAGGTCATCGCGCAACGGCAGGCCGAGGCGGACGAGTTCTACGCCGAGCTCACCCCGGCCGGCGCGAGCGCCGACGAGGCCCTGGTGATGCGCCAGGCGTTTGGCGGCCTGCTGTGGAGCAAGCAGCTGTTCTACTACGACGTCGCCCGCTGGCTGGACGGGGACCCGACCCAGCCGGTGCCCCCGGCGCAGCGCCTGACCGGCCGGAACTCCCGGTGGCGCAACTTCGACGCGTTCGACATCATGTCCATGCCGGACAAGTGGGAGTACCCGTGGTACGCGGCCTGGGACCTGGCCTTCCACTGCGTCGCCCTGGCCCATGTGGACCCGGCGTTCGCCAAGTACCAGCTGATCCTGCTCTGCCGGGAGTGGTTCCAGCATCCCAACGGCGCGCTGCCCGCCTACGAGTGGGACTTCGGTGACGTCAACCCGCCGGTGCAGGCGTGGGCGGCCGCGGAGGTGTTCGCGATCGACGGCGCCCGCGACATCGACTTCGTCAGCCGGATCTTCGACAAGCTGCTGGTCAACTTCACCTGGTGGGTGAACCGGGAGGACTCCGAGGGCAACAACCTGTTCGAGGGCGGCTTCCTCGGCCTGGACAACATCGGCCCGATCGACCGCTCGCATCTCCCGGTGGGCGGCATCCTGGAGCAGTCCGACGCCACCGGCTGGATGGGCTTCTACGCGATCGCCATGGCCTCCCTGGCGATAATCCTGAACCGGTCCGGCCAGCGGCCGGGCATCGATCTGATCCTCAAGTTCCTCGAGCACTTCGCCGGCATCACCGAGGCCCTCGAAGGGCTCGGGCTCTGGGATGAGACCGATGGGCTCTACTACGACCGGCTGCTGACCCCCAGCGGGGACGCCGTCTCGGTGAAGGTCCGGTCGATGGTGGGCATCATCCCGATCCTGGCGGCGGCGGTCATCGAGGAGAATGACCTCCAGACGGCACTCACGGTAGGCAAGCAGTTCGCGGAGTTCATGGACCGCCACAGCCTGCCCGACCGGGAAGACCTCACCGAGACCGGCCTGCTCCGCGGAGAGCAGGGCCAGCATCGGCTCCTGCTGAGCCTGGCCGGCGTCGGGCGGCTCGAGAAGCTGTTCGCGAAGCTGTTCGACCCCGACGAGTTCCTGTCCCCGTATGGCCTGCGGGCCCTGTCGGCCTACCACCGCGAGCATCCGTACGTCCTCGACGTGGAAGGCATCCAGGCCAGCATCGACTACGAGCCGGCCGAATCCACCACCGCCATGTTCGGCGGGAACTCCAACTGGCGCGGCCCGCTCTGGTTCCCGCTCAACTACCTGGTCATCAGCGCCCTGGAGCGCTACCACCGGTTCTTCGGCGACGAGTTCACCATCGAGTACCCGACCGGGTCGGGCATGCGGCTCACCCTGGACAAGGTCGCCGCCGACCTGCAGGACCGGCTCATCTCGATCTTCACCCACGGACCCGACGGCCGCCGGCCCTGCTTCGGCGGGACCGAACGCATGCAGCACGATCCGGCCTGGCATGACAACCTGATCTTCAGCGAGTACTTCCACGGCGACAACGGCGCGGCGATCGGCGCCTTTCACCAGACCGGCTGGACCGGGCTGATCGCCGACACGATCCGCCGCCGCCACGGCGCGGTTGATCCCATCGGTGACGTCATCCGGGCCATGGGACGGGAGGCCGGGCAATGACCGCCGTAGCCGGGCAGGAAGTTACCGCGCTGCCCGGAAGCCCGTTCCCGCTCGGGGCCACCCTCCGTGACGGCGGCGCGAACTTCGCGGTGGCGTCCGGCGTCGCCGACGGGATGACGCTGTGCCTGTTCGACGAGGGTGGCGCGGAGACGCAGGTCCCGCTGCGGGACTACGACTCCGGCGTCTGGCACGGCTTCCTGCCCGGGATCAGGGCCGGGCAGGCCTACGGATACCGGGCCGCCGGGCCCTACGATCCAGCCCGGGGCGTGCGCTGCAATCCGGCGAAGCTGCTGCTGGATCCCTACACCCGGGCCGTCAGCGGATCCGTCACCTTCGGGCCCGACGTACTGGGGTATGCGGCCGACCACCCGGACCTGCCGAGCGCCGCGGACTCGGCCGCCAGCGTGCCGCGAAGCCTGGTCCTGGCCGACGACACCTTCCGCTGGCGGGACGCCGCCCATGTGCGCCACCGCTTCTCCGACACGATCATCTACGAACTGCACGTCAAGGGCTTCACCATGCGCCATCCGGGGATCCCGCCGGAGCTGCGCGGAACCTATGCCGGGCTGGGCCACGACGCGGCCATCGCCCACCTGACCGATCTCGGGGTGACCGCCGTCGAACTGCTGCCGGTGCACGAGAGCGTCCCCGAAGCCTTCCTGCCGGCGCGCGGGCTCACCAACTACTGGGGCTACAACACGATCGGCTACTTCGCCCCGCATCAGGGCTATTCGGCGGCGGTCCGGGCCGGGAAGCCGGGCGGCCAGGTCGACGAGTTCAAGGCCATGGTGGACGCCCTGCACGCGGCCGGGCTCGAGGTGCTGCTCGACGTGGTCTTCAACCACACCGCGGAGAGCAACGAGACCGGCCCGACGTTGTGCTACCGCGGCCTGGACAATCCGGCCTACTACCGGCTGGAACCTGATGACCCGCGCTCATACGTCGACACGACGGGGTGCGGCAACTCGCTGAACGCGGGCGACCCGGTGACCCTGCAGCTGATCATGGACTCGCTGCGGTACTGGATCACGGAAATGCGCGTCGACGGGTTCCGTTTCGACCTGGCCACCACGCTGGGCCGTCAGGACGGCCGCTTCGAGCAGGTGTCAGCGTTCTTCGACCTGGTCTCCCAGGACCCCGTGGTATCCCGGGCCAAGCTGATCGCTGAGCCCTGGGACGTCGGCCAGATGGACAGCTACGACCTCGGCCGCTTCCCGCCCCGGTGGCGCGAGTGGAACGGCAAGTACCGCGACACCATGCGCGACTTCTGGCGCAGCCATCCGGTCGGCCTGCGTGAGTTCGCCACCCGGTTCTGCGGGTCGGCGGACCTGTACGCGGGCGAGCGCAGGCGGCCCACGGCGTCGGTGAACCTGATCACCGTGCATGACGGCTTCACCCTGCGCGACCTGGTCTCCTATAACGACAAGCACAACGAGGCCAACGGGGAATCCAACCGCGACGGGACCTCGGACAACCGGTCCTGGAACTGCGGCGCGGAGGGCCCGACCGACTGATCCCGCCATCCTCACGCTGCGCGAGCGCCAGTCCCGGGCCATGCTGAGCACCCTGCTGCTGTCGTTCGGCGTCCCGATGCTGCTCGGCGGCGACGAGCTCGGCCGGACCCAGCAAGGCAACAACAACGCCTACTGCCAGGACAACGAGATCGCCTGGGTGGACTGGTCCCAGCCCGACACTGAGCTGCAGGATTTCACCAGGGCGCTGGTCGCCTTCCGCAAGCAGCACCCGGTGTTCCGCCGCCGCCGCTTCCTGGCGGGCGCAGAAGCAGCGGAACTGTGCTGGTACACCCCGTCAGGCTCGGCGATGACCGCCGGCGACTGGTCGGACCCGAGTGCCCTGGCTACCGCGTTCTACCTGGACGGATCGGACGCGCCGGACCGGGCAGCAGACGGCACGCCGCTGCTCGATGACGACTTCCTGGTCCTGGTGAATGCCTGGTGGGAACCGCTCGCGTTCACCCTCCCGGCCACCAAGGAGCAGGCCGCCTGGCGCACCGAGATCGACACCTACGACGCGACGGTACCCGGCAGTTCTGGCCCACCGGGAGCCGCTGGTGATCAGGTCACCGTCGGCCCCCGGTCCATTGTCGTGCTCCGCGACCCGCGCCGGAACTGACGAGCCGGCCGGGACGGGCGGCTACTTCAGGATGTTGACCGCCCGGGGATCGATGTCTGTCATCTGCATCAGGGGCGGACGAGAGCGGCCAGCAGGGCCTGCAGCTTCAGCTGGGTTTCCTCCAGCTCGATCCCGGGACGGGATCCGGCCACGATGCCGACACCGGCGTACATCGTGGCGTGGTCGCCAGCTACGTGAGCCGACCTGAGCCCGATGGCCCAGCTCCCGTCACCGCGGGCATCCATCCAGCCGACCGGGCCGGCGTACCGGCCGCGGTCGAAGCCCTCGACCTCACCGATGTAGGCGACCGCCTCATCGGTGGGCGTGCCGCCGACCGCGGGCGTGGGGTGTACCTCCGCCACGAGCTGCAGGGCGCTGGGCACGCGGAGGCCGGGATGCGCAGGCGTGCCCCCGGACGGCTCCGGGCGGCTCCAGCCCGGCCGGGGGTCAGCGGGGCTGCCACCCGGCCGGGCCGGGACGGCGGACAGCACCCCGCTGAGGCGGGTAGCGAGGTGGGACACGTTGCGCAACTCGAGCACCGTGGGCTTGCCGGGTATGTCCAGGCTCTCGCACAGAGGGCCCAGGGTGCGGCGGAGACCTTCGATGACATAGGCATGCTCCCGCCGGTCCTTGGGTGAGGCGAGCAGCCCGGCGATGAGCGCTTCGTCGGTGGCCAGGTCACCGCTGCGGCCGATGGTGCCGGCCAGGGGATGACTGGCGACGTGCGTGCCACGGCGCTCGATCAGCAGCTCGGGGCTGGCGCCGAGGAAGCCATCGACCCTGAAGACCATGCACGTCGGGTACAGGGCGAGCAGCCTGGACAAGACATCAGAGGTGACGAACGGGCGATTGGCCGTCACGGCGATCTGGCGGGCCAGCACGACCTTGCCCAGCGCTCCGTCGTCGATGCGGGCGACAGCGCCGGCCACCAGGCGGCCCCAGGCGTCGTGGTCCATCACCGAGGTCAGGGTGAACTGGCTCGGCGCTGGCCGGGGGTCGGTGAACCCGCCGAGGGCATCGGCGGCCATCCTGTCGGCCAGGCGCGCGGCGGCCCGGGCGGTGCCGGGGTGCGCGGTGGTGGAGATCCATGCTTCGCTGTCGCGGCGCCCGATGACCACGCGAGGGACAATGAGCACCCCGGGTGCGTCCCGCACGAACGGCAGCGCCCCGAGAGCTACCGCCCCGGTTCCCGGACCGGCCACGTCATCGCCGCGCTGGATGGCGGCCAGGCTGCGCGCCACGCCGGCCACCGCAGCGGCGTCGGTGAGACCGCGGGGAAGCTCGATGCGCAGGGCGACGCCGCGCCCGGCCAGCCCGAAGCCCTCGTGCTGCCACAGGAAGCCGTCGCTGCCCGCGGCGGCGAGCAGGTTGACGTCCGCGGCGTCGATGCCGGTTCCCTCGCCGGCGAGGCGTGCTGTCGTGACTGCGAGGCGGTCCGCTCCCGCCATGCCGGTGGACGTGCTCATGGACCGCAAGCAGCGGCCCGCGACATCCAGTCGGACGAGACCCAGCCGGTATCGGGTGGCAGCATCAGAAGTCTTTCGGATCGTCGGTGCAGGTGGCGGGGTCTGGTGGACCGCCTTCACCGGGAGAACAGGTTACCTGGGGGTAAAATTCAGTGAACGGTCAGGGTCATCGGTGATGCTTCAGGTAGTTCCTCCCCGCGCTGGTGCCGGTAAGGCCCGCCCGGGAGGAGCCCGAGAGCGCCCCGTCCGCTGTGCCTTCCCCCGAGCTCCGCAGCGGCCGGGGCGCCCGAGAGCGCCCCGTCGGCTGCGCCTTTCCCCCGAAGGCCCACCCCGGCCGGCGGGGCGCCCTCACCACGCCAGGTCCCGGACATGCCCCGGTTCTGGCCCTTACCCGAAGGCGGCCGCGCTGTTGGCTGGCTGCTCGGACGCGATGAGCCGCGAGACGGCTTCGATGAGGGCCAGGTGGGTGAACGCCTGCGGGAAGTTGCCCATGTGCTCGCCGGTGCTGGTGTCGATCTCCTCCGCGTACAGCTGCAGCGGCCCGGCGAACGACAGCAGTTTCTGGCACAGGGCGCGGGCGCGATCGGTCTCGCCGATCATGGCCAGCGTGGTCACCAGCCAGAAGGAGCAGATGGTGAAGGTGCCCTCTTTGCCCTCGAACCCGGTGTCGGTTCCCTCGACCTTGTAGCGCAGGACCAGGCCGTCCTCGGTCAGCTCGTCGGCGATGGCCAGCACGGTGGCCCGGATGCGCTTGTCGTCGGGGGGCAGGAATCCCATGATGGGCAGGAGCAGCAGCGAGGCGTCGAGGTCGTCGGTCTCGTAGCTTTGGCGGAACACGCCCCGCTCGGACACGCCCTTGTCCAGGATCTCGGCCTTGATCTCATCGGCGCTGGTCCGCCAGCGCTTGGCGCGGTCGGGCTCGCCCCGTTCCTCCGCGAGGTCGGCGCCGCGCGAGACCGCGACCCAGCACATCACCTTGGAGGCCGTGAACTGCTGGGGGTCGCCGCGGACCTCCCAGATGCCCTGGTCGGGCTCCTGCCAGTGCTCCAGGGCGGCTTCGACGAAGGTGGCGAGCCCTTCCCACACGGGGGCCACGATCATGCCGGCGCCGGCATGGAACTGGACGTCGAGCGCGTCGAGGATCATTCCCCAGACGTCGTGCTGCTGCTGGTTCCAGGCACCGTTGCCGACCCGGACCGGGCGGGCGCCGCGGTAGCCGGAGAGGTGGTCGAGGGTGTGCTCGGTGAGGTCGCGTTCCCCGCCGATGCCGTACATGATCTGCAGTTCGGGCTTGCGGTGCAGGTCTCCCCCGGTGACCGCGTCGAGGACGAAGCCCCAGTACTCGATCGCTTCCCAGTCGAAGCCGAGGCGGTAGAGCGAGCGGAGCATGAACGCTGAGTCGCGGATCCAGGTGAAGCGGTAGTCCCAGTTGCGGGCCCCGCCCCAGGTTTCTGGCAGCGAGGTGGTCGAGGCGGCCATGATGGCGCCGGTGGGGGCGTAGCTGAGCCCCTTCAGGGTCAGTGCGCTGCGGTCCAGGTAGGTCTTCCACGGATGGTCGGGGATCTTGGCGGAGCTCAGCCAGTCACGCCAGAAGTTGACCGTGCAGTTCAGCGTGGCGTGCGCCGCGTCCAGGTCAGCCGGGACCTGGCCGTCGCCCCAGGACAGCGCGACGTAGGCCGACTGTCCCTGCGGTCAGCGTGGTGCGGCCGTAGCAGCGGGCGCCGAGGACGCCGAGCGGGACGGTGCCGCTCACCTCAAGCTTCAGGTCTCCTTCGGCGGGGGTGAGGGTCATCGCCTCGTAGCTGTCGCCCTTGTAGTTCCACGTGCCACCGGCCCGGCCGTAGTCGAACTGCGGACCGCAGTTCACCATGACCTCGACCCGGCCGCTGATGCACGTGGCGATCCGGACCAGCGCGCCGACGGCGCCAAAGTCAGCCGGCGCCCGGTGGTAGTCCGGCCGCCGTCCCTCGTGCTGGACCGGGCCCATGGCCAGGAAGTCCTGGACGATCATCCATCCGGTGGGCGTCTGCCAGGTCGTTTCCAGCACCATGGTGCCCGGTACGTACCGGCGATGCTGGGGGACGAGCGTATTGCCGGGACCGAACCGGAACAAGCCGGCCGCCCGGTCCAGCAGCGCCCCGAAGACACTCGGGGAGTCGGGCCGCGGCAGGCACAGCCATTCGACTGAGCCGTCCGGCGCGACCAGGCAGTTCTGCTCGCAATTCGACAGGAACCCGTAGTCGGCAATCGGCGGGAATGTACTCATCGTCCGTGCCCTTTCGCAGTCGGGATAAGGGTCACGCCATCCGGCTCAGCAGGTGCTCGCCGACCCGGATCGCGTTGGCCATGGCGGTGAGCGCCGGGTTCACGGCTCCGATGCTCGGGAAGAAGCTCGTGTCCACGACGTACAGGTTGTCGACCTCGTGCGCCTGGCAGTTCACGTCGAGCACTGAGGTGGCCGGATCCGTGCCGAACCGGCAGGTGCCCGACTGGTGGGCGACGCCGGCCACCGGCACGTCCATGCTCGCGTAGAAGTTCTTGGACAGGACGTGATGGGCGGCGATCCCGATGTGGTTGAGCACCTTCTTGAGCTCGTGGTACAGCCCGTCCGCCTCGGTGTCGTTCGTCGCCTGGTAGGCGAGGTGCACGTGACCATCCCGGTCCACCGTCACCCGGTTGTCCGGTTTGGGCAGGTCCTCGGTGGTCAGCCAGAAGTCGACGGCGTGCCGGGCGACCTCCTCCAGACTCCACCTCGGGGCCAGCTTGGTGAGCTTGGGCTCCTCGCCCTTCATCGCCATCGCGTTGGACTTCCCGAGCATCTGGATGTTGCCCAGCGGCCACTCACGGCCGTTCCCGGCCAGGTAGAAGTCGTTCAGGCCGAGCGTCTTCTGGAACACCGTGTCGTTGCGCTCCTTATCGAGCGCCACGATCGCCTTGCTGTTGTGGTACATGTAGTTGCGGCCGACCTGGTCCGACCCGTTCGCCAGCCCACCCGGGTGCTGGTCGGAGGCCGACCGGAGCAGGATCCGGGCGCTGTTGGCCGCGCCCGCCGAGAGCACCACAATGCCGGCCTCGTAAAACTCCTGGCTGCCTCCGCGGCTGACCTGCACGCGGGTGACTGTCCGGCCGGACGGGTCGGTTTCGAGGCGCTCCACCTCCGCGTTCACCAGCAGGGTCACGTTCGGCTGGTCGAGCAGTGGGCGGACGGCGATGATGTCGGCGTCTGACTTGGCGTGTACCAGGCACGGGTAGCCGTCACAGGTGGCGCAGCGGATGCACGCACTGAGCGGCCGGTCGGCCTCGTTCAGCAGGATGCCGACCGGCGCGTGGAACGGGTGGTAGCCGCCCCCGGCCAGCGCGTCGGAGATCTGCTGGACCCGTGGTTCGTGCGAGACCGCGGGCCACGGGTACTCCTTCGAGCAGTGCCCCTCGGTGGGATCTTCGCCGTGAATGCCATGGACCTGGTACAGCCACTCGGCCTTCGTGTACCAGGGCTCGAAATCGTCGTAGCCCAGCGGCCAGGCCGGCGAGAGGCCGTCGGCGTGCTTGATCTCGCCGAAGTCCTCGGGGCGGAGCCGGTACAGCGCGGCCCCGTACAGCTTGGTGGCCCCGCCGACGTAGTAATGCACCTGCGGCTGGAACGGCTTGCCGTCGGCGTCGAACCACGTTTCCGGCGAAATGTACCGGCCGTCCACGAACACCGGGCCGGGATCCCAGTTCTCGATCTCGCGCGGCAGGAAGTTGCCCCGCTCGAGCAGCAGGATCCGCTTGCCCGAGGAGGCCAGGGTGTGCGCCAGCGTGCCGCCGCCCGCGCCGCTGCCAACGATGATTACGTCATAGTTTTCAGCCACACCACCGAATGTCCCGGGTTGGCGCGCGCGGCACATCACACCTGGCGGGTGACTCCGGGCGGGAATCGGGTGACGGCGCACGCGAATTGAGCCTGCTCACCGCACATGGTGCGGTTTGGAGTGTTCGTCGCCAGTTATTCGCCAGGCGTTTGCCTGGTATTTACCGGATGCCGGGTCGGCGGGCGCTGGCGGCCGGTGTCTTAGCAGAGGCCCCACCCGATCGGGGTGAGCCCGCTGCCGCGAAACCGTTCTACGCTGCGGCAGATGACAGAAGATCAGCTGCCGGGCTGGCGTGAGACGGCCGCGAAGAAGTCGATCGTGGAGTTCGTCGCCGCCGTGACCGATCGTGACTCGCCGGACTTCGTGCCGGAGCCGGACCGTATCGCGGTATTCGATAATGACGGCACCTTGTGGACAGAACAGCCTCTTTACGCTCAGCTGGCCTTTGCCATCGACCGGGCGGCCGAGCTGGGTCATCCCACCAGCCTCGAAAAGCTCCACGCCGGCGGGATGGCCGCGCTGATAGAGCTGGTGACTCTCACCCACGCGGGCATCACCACCGATGAGTTCGACGCCTTGTCCCGGAACTGGCTGGCGTCGGCCCGGCATCCGCGGTTCGCGCGGCCATACCCGCAGACGGTGTACCGGCCGATGCTGGAGCTGCTCAGCCTGCTGGATCGCAGCGGTTTCTCCTGCTGGATCTTCTCGGGAGGCGGCACCGACTTCATGCGGTCCTGGGCGGCTGATGTCTACGGCCTGCCGCCGCACCGGGTGATCGGCAGCGTGGGAGAAACCGAGTTCCGTTCCGGCGCCGGCGGCCCCGAACTCGTCAAGAGCGCCGCTATCCAGGTCATCAACGATGGGCCCCAGAAGCCGAGTTCGATTCACCGGCATATCGGCCAGCGCCCGATCGTGGCCGCCGGGAATACCGACGGCGACCTGGCCATGCTCCAGTGGACCGCAGCCAGCCCGTACCGGACCCTGGAACTGGTCGTTCACCACACTGACGCCGAGCGGGAATATGCCTACGACCGTGACCCAATCCTGGGCAGCGGCACCGACCAGATTCTCGCCGCCGCCGCTGACCACAAATGGACCGTTATTGACATGGCCGCCGACTGGTCAGTTGTTCATCCGCCCTATGCCAAGTAGAGCTCTTCTGGCCGGCCTGCGGTACGGCCGAGGGCGTAACCACCCTTCACGGGGGATGCCCAGTTTCCTCCGTGCGATGAGAGTAACGATCAACGACTAGCGTCCGGGACGGTGCCATGTCTACTAGCACGCAGAGCAGCAGCAGCAGCTGGCCAGAGCTCAGAACGGGTCCGATCATCACTGGTGCCTCGCTCTTCGGGGCCGGCGCCCTGATCGCCCTGGCGGGCCTGGCCGTCGGCGGCACGCACCTGTTCTCGGCCACCCGCCGGTGGATCCAGGAGATGGAAGTCCCGCCCAGCGAGCAGGCGAGGATCAAGTGGGCGCAGGCCAAGACGGCCGCGGCCGCCGGTGCCGCCGCCTGGCAGAACGGGACTTCGGCTCGCGAGGGCGCCAGTACCTGACCCACGGGCTGCCTGGCCGCGCCACTGGCCGGGCAGCCGATCTGAGCCGATCCGGACCGGGGGAGTAGATGGCGAACGTCGATCTCGCACGATGGCAGTTCGCGTTTGTGACGATCAATCATTTCTTCTTCGTGCCGGTCACGATCGGCCTGGCCTTCCTGACCGCGCTGCTGCAGACGGCCTGGTTCCGCAGCAAGCGCGACGAGTATCTGCGGCTGACCCGGTTCTTCGGCGTCCTGCTGGTCATCAACGTGGCGATCGGCGTGGTCACCGGCCTGGTGCAGGAATTCCAGTTCGGCATGAACTGGGGGGCGTACTCACGGCTGGTCGGCAACGTCTTCGGGGCGCCGCTGGCCATGGAGGGACTGGCCGCGTTCTTCCTGGAATCGACCTTCCTCGGCCTGTGGCTGTTCGGCTGGGACCGGCTGTCCCGGCGGGTGCACCTGCTGACGATCTGGCTGGTCTCGCTGGGCACCGTCTTGTCGGCGGCGTTCATCATGGCCGCCAACTCATGGATGCAGCATCCGGTCGGCTACGTCATGGTGCACGGAAAACCGCAGCTGAACGACATCTGGGCGGTGTTCACCAACCAGGTGTTCGTGTGGGGATATTCCAAGGTCCTGCTGGCGTCGCTGGTTACCGGCGCGGCGGTGATGCTGGCGGTATCCGCGTGGCAGCTGCGGCACGGCGGCGATCAGCAGGTGTTTATCCGGTCGGCCCGGCTCGCCCTCGTGGTCCTGGTCCCGGCGATCCTGTTCACCATGCTGGTGGGCGACGAGCTGGGCGTGATCGAGGCCAAGTACCAGCCGATGAAGATCGCGGCCGCCGAGGCGCAGTGGACCACCTGCCAGCCCTGCTCGTTCTCGCTGTTCCAGATCGGGGGCGGCAACCGGGATCAGACGCCGACCCAGATCCTGGAGATCCCGCACCTGCTGTCGCTGCTGGCCACCAACCACTGGAACGGCAAGGTGATCGGCCTCAACCCGCTGCAGTCCCAGTACAGCAAGCAGTTCGGGCCCGGGTACTACGTGCCGAACGTGTTCATCCAGTACTGGTCCATGCGGGTGATGGCCTACATCGGGGTCCTGGTCCTGCTCATCGGGGTGTACGGGTTGTGGCTGCTGCGGCGGCAGAAACTCGGGACGTCCCGGCGGTTCCTGTGGGTGGCGATCTGGGCCGCGGTGCTGCCGTTCCTGATGAACACGGCCGGCTGGCTGCTGACCGAGAGCGGCCGGCAGCCGTGGATCGTGCAGGGCATCATGCTGACCAAAAACGGGATCTCGTCGTCGGTCAGTTCCACCGACATCGTGATCAGCCTGGTGATTTTCGTCCTGCTATACGGCGTGCTGGCCACGGTCAACTTCATGCTGATGCTGAAGTACTCCCGCCAGCAGCTCCCGCCCGCGCGCGCCGAGGCCGAGGCAGACGCGCCCGTTCCGGCCGTCCAGTACTGAGGTCCCGATGAAACTCGTGCCGTTCTGGTTCATCGTCATCACGGTCCTGTGGACGGGATTCTTCGTCCTGGAAGGCTTCGACTTCGGCGTCGGCATGCTGCACAGCCTGGTTGGCAAGGATGAGGCCAGCCGCCGGGCGGCCATCAACACGATCGGGCCGCTGTGGGACGGCAACGAGGTCTGGCTGATCGTCGCCGGCGCCGCCATGTTCGCGGCGTTCCCCGGCTGGTACGCCACAGCTTTTTCGGGCTTCTACCTGGCGGTGGTGATCCTGCTGGCCTCGCTGATCGTCCGCGGCGTGTCCTTTGAGTACCGGGGCAAGCGCGACGCGCTGCGCTGGCGCCGCACCTGGGACCTCTTGCTCACCGTCGGCAGCCTGCTGGCCCCGTTCCTGATCGGCGTGGTGCTGGGCGACTTCCTGCACGGCCTGCCCATCAACGCCAGCCAGGAATACACCGGATCATTCTGGGGCCTGCTGCAGCCCTACGGGCTATTTACCGGGATCACCCTGGTGCTGATCTGCCTGCTGCACGGCGCGACGTTCCTGTCCCTGAAGACCACCGGCGACATGCGCGAACGCTCGGGGCGCCTGGCCCGCCGGGTAGCCCCGGTCACGGGCGCCGCCGTCGTGGCCTTCGCGATCTGGACGCACGTGACCGCCAGCAGCACGTTCTTCCTCAACCCGGTCGAACTGCTCGCCGTGCTCGCCGTCATCGCCGCCATCTGGCTGGTCTACGACCACCGTGAGGGGTTCGCCTTCGCCGCGACCACGGTCACGATGGCGGCCAGCATCGTGGCCATCTTCACCGGCCTGTATCCCAACGTGATGGTCTCCAGCACCAACGCGGCCTACAACCTCACGGTCCACAACACCGCGTCCGGAGCGTACTCGCTCAAGGTGATGACGGTCGTCGTCATCATCTTCCTGCCGTTCGTCCTGGCCTACCAGACCTGGACCTACTACGTCTTCCGGCGGCGGGTCAGCAGGCAGGAGTTCGAGCCCACACCTCAGCGGGGCACGCCGGCAGGCGCGCCTGGTCCGCACACGCCAACCCCGATGGGGCTGCCCCGTCGGGGGAACACGGATTGTGATCGAAACAGGGAGCGGAAATGACCACGAACCAAGTTGACGCACTCGTGATCTTCGGGGCCACCGGTGACCTGGCCAAGATCGAGACCTTCCCGGCGCTGGTCGGCCTGGTTGACCGCGGCGTGCTCAACGTCCCGGTCATCGGGGTGGCGAAGAGCGGCTGGGGGCTGGAGCAGTTCCGCGACTACGCGGAGGCCTCGCTGCGGCTCAACCACATGGACCCCAAGACTCCGGCCGCCCAGAAGATGCTCGGGCTGCTCCGGTACGTCGACGGGGATCTCGACGACGACGCCACCTATAAGGCGATGTCGGACGAGATCGGCGCCGGCACCCAGGTGCTGTTCTACCTGGAGGTGCCGCCCCCGCTGTTCGGCCGCATCGCGCAGGGCATCGCCACCGCCGGGCGGGCCAAGAATGCGCGGGTGATGGTGGAGAAGCCGTTCGGTACCGACCTGGCCAGCTCGCGGCAGCTCAACGACACCATGCACCAGTACTTCGCGGAAGATGCGATCTTCCGGGTTGACGACTGGCTGGCCTTTGATCCGGTGGAGAACGTGCTGTTCGTCCGGTTCGCCAACTCGGTGATCGAGCCGCTGCTCAACCGGACCTACGTGGAGAGCATCCAGATCACGATGGCCGAGGCGTTCGACGTCGCTGACCGCGGCCGGTTCTACGACCGGACCGGCGCCATCCGGGACGTGGTCCAGAACCACATGCTCCAGGTGCTGGCCACCGTGCTGGCCGAACCGCCGGACCGGCCGGGCCTGGCCGACTGGCGGGAGGCCAAGTCACGGGTGATCTCCGCGCTGCGGCCGCTGACCCCCGAGGACACCGTGAAGGGCCAGTACCAGGGATATCTCGACGTCGATGGCGTCGACCCGAAATCGACGACGGAGACCTACGTCGCGGTCCGGCTCGCCGCCGACACCTGGCGCTGGCAGGACGTGCCGATCCTGATCCGGGCGGCCAAGTGCATGCCGGTCACCGCGACCGAGATCGACATCCGCTTCCGGAAGCCGCCGCATGACGTATTCGGGATCGACCCGTTCGCCGTCCGGGACTCGCTGCGGTTCCGGATCTGGCCGGAGACCGCGGTGGGCCTGACGCTGGCGGGCAAGAAGCCCGGTGGCGGGATGGAGCCGCTGCAGGAAGACCTGACTTTCTCCGGGCCAGGCGGGTTCGGACATGCGTCCCTATGACCGGCTCATCGGCGCGGCCCTGGACGGCGACCGCTGGCTGTTCGCCCGCCAGGACACGGTCGAAGCCGCCTGGGAGGTCGTGGACCCGGTGCTGGGCGACGTCGGCCCCGTGCATCCCTACCGCAAGGCCAGCTGGGGGCCGGAGGAAGCGGACCGGCTGCTGCCCGAGCGGGACACCTGGCACGATCCCGCTGGCTGAATGACGGACTGGAGCAGGCAATGACAGACCCATCTGGCCCGCGCCGTGTGGTGATCGTGGGCGGCGGCTTCGCCGGCCTGTTCGCGGCCCGCGCCCTGAAGCGCAGTGACGTCTCGGTGACGATGATCGACCGGTCCCAGCACCACGTATTCGCGCCGCTGCTTTATCAGTGCGCGACGGGCATCCTGTCCGAGGGGAAGATCGCCACCCCGCTGCGTGATCTGCTCCAGAAGCATAAGAACGTGGACGTCGTGATGGCCGAGGTCACCGATTTCGATATCGCCGGCCGCCGGGTGATCGCCCGGCGGGTCGGTGGCGACCGCCTCGAGTACGGCTACGACGATCTCATCGTGGCGGCCGGGGTCCGCCAGTCCTATTTCGGCCATGACGAGTTCGCCCGCTGGGCCCCGGGCATGAAGACGATCTCGGACGCGCTGGCCATCCGCCGCCGGGTCTACGGCGCGTTCGAGATGGCCCAGACGGCGGCGACCCCGGAGGAACGCCGCGCCTGGCTGACGTTCGTCCTGGTGGGGGCCGGCCCGACCGGTGTCGAGCTGGCGGGCCAGCTGCGGGAGGTGGCCACCATCACGCTCCGCTCCGAGTTCCGGACCTTCGAGCCGGAGGACGCGCGGGTCCTGCTGTTCGACGGCGGCAGCGCGCCACTGGCCGTGTTCGGCCCGAAATTGTCGCAGAAGGCGGCCAGCAGCCTGGACAAGCTGGGGGTCGAGCAGCACATGGGCTCGATCGTCACCCACGTCGACCAGGGCTGGGTACTCGTCCGCGATAAGGCCGGCGAGGAGACCCGCTACGACGCCAACACGGTGCTGTGGACGGCCGGGGTGGAGGCGCCGCCCGTCGCCGCCGCGCTGGCCGCCGCCACCGGTGCCCACAGCGACCGGGCCGGGCGCATCATGGTCGAGAAGGACCTGACCATCCCCGGCCATCCCGAGATCTCCGTCCTCGGCGACATGATGAGCCTGGACAAGCTGCCCGGGGTGGCCGAGGTGGCCATGCAGACCGGGCTGTACACCGGCCACCGCCTCCGGCGCCGGGCGGCGGGAAACATGGCCGAGAAGCCATTCCGCTACCATGACCTCGGCTCGGCGGCCTACATCTCCCGGGGCCGGGCCGTGGTCTCAGCCGGGCCGCTGCAGGTCGGCGGGTTCGCGGGCTGGGTCATCTGGCTGTTCATCCACATCGCGTTCCTGACTGGCTACCGCAACCGCGTCGGTGCCCTGCTCACCTGGTGGCTGGCCTTCGCCCGCAACCTGCGCCGCGAGCGGACCTTCACCACCCAGCAGCTCGGAAGCTGCGGGACGTCTACACGCTTCCGCTGGACAGCACCGACCCGCCGCCAGCTGCTCAGTCGCCCGCAGCCCCCGGCGGCGTCGACGCCGGCGGGAAGGTGGCCCGCCCGTGACCATTGGCGGAAGCATCGCGCTGATGATGATCGGCGCAATCCTCCGATTCGGTATCACCTGGAAGCCCGCGCACGTCGATCTCCAGATCATCGGCGTGATCCTGATAATCGCCGGGGCGATAGGCCTGATCATCTCCCTGGTGTTCCTGGCCCGGCGGCGCGGGCGGCCGCGGACCGAGGTGTACGAGGAGCGCCGCTACACCGAACCACCGGCCTGACCCGGGCGGCCCGCGCCTGCCGGGCTCGGTGCACTGCCGTTCACGCTGGTCTCCGCGTCGCGGGCCAGGAACCGCAGCCGGGCGGCTCGCGCATCCCACGCATAAACCACGCAGCTGCCTGCGATGAGATCGTGCAGGGCACGATGCTCGCGCTGCACGAGGATGCCCAGGAAGCCCAGGCCCAGGAAGAGGAAGCTGAGCGGGAACACCAGCGCGCGGACTACTCCCCGCCACGGGTCCAGGGCCGCGCCGTCCACGCCGACCACGCGGATGCCCAGCACGGCCATGCCGAAGGTCCGCCCGCTGGCCGCCCATGAGTATCCGAAGTAGAAGAACTCCCAGAGCACGAAGATGATGGCGACGACGATATTGGCCCGGGTCCAGTGCACCGAATGCCCCGTCACCACCTCCCACACCAGGTTGGCGATCGCGAGTCCCAGCGCGAATATCCCCGCACTGACCGCGGCGTCGATGATGAAGGCCAGCAGCCGGGAAACCGAGCCTGCATAGTGCCCCTGCGAGGTGACCCAGCCTGGGGCGCGCGCGGCCGCTCATGACTGATCCTGGCCGGGCTGCGAGAGTGCCGGGGCGGGCCCGTCCGGCGGCACCGGAGGCTCCCGGCCGTCCGGCCCCCCTGGTGCCACGGGTCCGGGATGGTGGCGCCGGAGGGCGCGCTGCACCCAGCGGTCGATGAACTGATCCATCCCCACCGCCTGGCTCCGCGCCGCGTCCAGCGCCTCAGTCGCCACCCCGCCCGAGGAACGGGCGATCACCGCGCCGAGGTCGGTCTGCTCCACCAGCTCGTCTATGTCGAGGCGCTGCACCAGATCATTCACGTCGACCCGGGCCAGCACGGCGTTCAGGTCAACCCGGCTGATCAGGTCGTTCAGGTCGACCTGATCGAGGAGAGCCGTCACGTCGACGCGCCGGAGAACGGCATTCAGGTCGAGCCGTTGCATCAGCGCGTTGACGTCCAGGACCTCGACCACCAGGTCGACCACGCGCTCCGCGACGCGCTGGGCCAGAGCCTCCGCGGGGTCGGTGAGACGTTTGCCAGCGCTGCGTAGCCGGTCACGCGGGTCCACGGCTCCGAGTATCAGCCAGGCCGCCATGGCGGGAATCATGCCTGGCGGGTGATGCCGCGGCCGGCCGGGGCGGCCGGGCGTGCGCGTCATCCGCCGCCGACCAGCCCGTAGATGCCGTTACCGACCATGATTGCCCCTCCCACGATCAGCACACAGATGAGGATCTTATTCCCGTTCGCGCGCAGCCAGCCGTTGAAAGCCGTCAGGCGCTTCGTGGTCAGGCCGGGCGCGATCAGGTGCAGCAGCAGGGGCAGCCACACGAAGGCCGCGTTGATGATCACGACGACGATGACGGCCACCGTGGTGGATTCGATGCTCGCGTTGGCCGTGGCGATCACCTGGAGGGCGGCGATGAACGTGATGCCCGGGGCGAACAGGAGCAGGCCGACGGCGAACGCGCTGGCCGGGGCGGGATTGGCGATCATCCGTGACACGAGCCCCTGCTTCTTGTCGGGGTCGGGCATCTTCGGCTTCCGCCGGGCCAGCAAGGCGCCCGCCGCGAGCAGCACCACCCCGAGGCCGAGACGCAGGCCGTAGCGGGGGGTGTGCGCGCTGCGGTGGCTCAGGCCGGTGTTCCGGAGGATCGCGATGACGACGAGGCCCATGACCAGGCTCATGATGATCGCGCCGGCCAGGTAGAGCGTGCCGACCAGCCTCGGCCGGGCGGAGCCGAGGTAGACGGCGGCCACCAGCAGCGCGGTCGGGGAGATCGCGGCCAGCACCGCCAGCCCGGCCGCTTGCAGGATCACTGGGCCCGCCTACCGTCGCCGGGAAGTCAGCGGGTATCCCGGGGGCCGGGGCGCCGCGGCTCTCACGGGGCGGCCGGTGTCGCTGGCTGGGCGGGCGGCCTGCTGCCGATGAGTTCGATCAGCCCGAGGACGACCAGCAGCAGGATGGCGATCACCACCACGACGACGGCAGTGGGCCGTCCCCAGAACACGAAGAGCAGCGCGGCCAGCGCCACGGCCGAGATCCGGAGCCCCTTGCGGTGCGCGTAGGTCCAGGTTCCCACCGGGCCGGTCCGCACGCCTGCGTGCTCGCCGCTCCGCCGGACCCAGGCGAGGCCCGAGGTGAAGGCGCGCCGGGTCCTGACCGCGCTCACCGACGGCCCGGTCAGGAACGCACCAGCGGCCACGACCAGGCCGACGACCAGGATCGTGCGCAGCCCTTCCCTGATGAACCGCACGAGCGTGTCGAACAGCGCGGCGGCCGCATCGGCGGGCAGCACGTCGTTGGGCACGCTGTTCAGGTAGACGCCGCGGAAGATCAGCAGCCCGGCGCCGAGCACCACCATCGACGCGGCCAGGCCGAGACCCGCCCCGATCAGGGCCCGCCGGTGGCTGCGGGCCACGTACACGCCGAGGGCCAGGAGCACCAGGGTCAGGATCGGCAGCACGATCTTGAGGTCGTTGATGAGCCGGTATCCGCTCTGCGCTTTGACCAGGTACTTGGCCGAGAACAGGCTCAGCGTCGGGTTGATGGCCGGCAGCTTGCTGACGAGCGTGAAACCGCGCTTGACCAGGTCCTGCTTGACCAGGTTGATGAACGGGCCGAGGCTGAGGACGACCTGCCCGTTGCTGACGCTGACCGATCCGCTGCCCTGCCCGGACAGGGCCTTGACCAGTTCCTGGTGGACAGCGGTGTTGGCCTGGACCCAGATATGAGCGAACTGCGGGCTGGTCACTATCTTGTGCACCTGGCCGTGGATGAATCCGGTGACCGCGCTGCTGATCGACGGGCCGAACGTCTGGAGCAGCGCCCCGACGCGCGTCAGTCCGCGGCTGGTCAGGGCCGCGGCGGCCTGATCGGTGTACGCGGTCACGTTGAGGTGGGTGGTGATCTCGGTCGTGATCTTGTCGGTGAGCGCATTCTGGACGGCCGGATTGTGGACGAGTGGCTCCACGTTGTCCACGTAACGGCTGGTACTCGAGACTTCGTTAGCGGTCCAGACGGCCAGCACCGAGATCGGGGCCAGCAGGCAGCCCACCAGGATGAGAACCAGGGCGACCGGAAACCGCCAGCCGGTGTGCGGCCGGTGCGGCGGCGCCGCCGGCTCGTTGTGCAGCCTGCTGACCTCGGCGCGCAGACGTTCGAGCTCGGCGCGCTCGTCCAGGCTGGGACCTGGGCCTGCCGCAGCAGGCTCCGGCGCAGCGAGACCGGCGTCAGACATCGAGTACCCCCTGGCTGATCGCTCCGGTGCTCCGCCGCCGGCGACGGTTACCGCGCCGGCTCGTGGCTCGATTTCGCTCAGCGTCTCGCGCGCGGGCCTTCGCCCGCCTCCCCCCGCAGGGGTGAGTCAAACCGTCACTTTCTGCACGCCGGACTCGGCCCCGGCCGCTGGATGCACAGCGAGCGGGACAGGCGTTACAGGTGGTTGAATCCGGCTGACTCCTCCTTCGACATGGGCACCGTGACTGGATGCTTCCCGAAGTGGGCCACGGCCTTCCGGAAATCCTCCAGGAGCAGGGAGGCCAGGTCCTGGCTCACGCCCAGGCGGACCAGGATGCGCTGCACGGGGATGTCGGACGCGGCGCCGGTGAGCGTGTAGGCCGGTACCTGCCACCCCTCGGTGCGCAGCCGGTCGGCCAGGTCGAACAGCGTGTAGCCGGGGTCCTCGCCTTCGCGGATGCGCCACGTCACCGTCGGGATCCCGGTGGCCGGGTTACTGTCACAGAGCAGCTCGAACGGCCCCAGCTTGACGATCTCGGCGGCCAGGTACTGCCCGGTGGCGTAGGACGCGTCGTGAATGTTCTTGTAGCCCTCATAGCCCAGGCGCATGAAGTTGTAGTACTGCGCGATGACCTGCCCGGCCGGGCGGGAGAAGTTGATCTGGAAGACGGGCATGTCGCCGCCCAGGTAGTTGACGTGGAAGATGAGGTCCTCGGGGAGTTCCTCGCGGTCCCGCCAGATGACCCACCCGACGCCCACCGGGGCCAGCCCGAATTTGTGCCCGGAGGTGCTGATCGACTTGACCCGGGGGAGGCGGAAGTCGAAAATCACGTCTGGCGCGCAGAACGGGGCCAGGAAGGCGCCGCTGGCCCCGTCGACATGAATGTCGATGTCCAGGCCGGTCTCGGCCTGCAGCCGGTCGAGCGCGCTGGCCATAGCCGCCACGTCCTCGTAGGCGCCGGTATAGGTCACGCCGAACGTGGGGACGACCATGATCGTGTTCTCGTCCACCCGCTCGAGCATCGAGGCCGGGTCCATGGCGTAGGAGCCATGGGACATCGGGACCTCGCGCATCTCGATGTCCCAGTAGCGGGCGAACTTGTGCCACACCACCTGGACCGGGCCGCACACCATGTTCGGTTTGTCCGTCGGCTTGCCTTCGGCCCGCCGCTTCGCCCGCCAGCGCCACTTGGCTGCCATGCCCGCCAGCATGCAGGCCTCCGAGGAGCCGATGGCCGAGGCGCCCGCGGTGTTGGCCGCTTCCGGCGCATGCCAGAGATCGGCCAGCATGTGCACGCAGCGGGCCTCTATCTCGGCGGTCTGCGGATACTCGTCCTTGTCGATCATGTTCTTGTTGACCGAGAGCGCCATCAGCGCCAGCGACTCGGGCTCCGCCCAGGTCTGGCAGAACGTGGCCAGGTTCTGGCGGGCGTTGCCGTCGAGCATCACCTCGTCGGACACGAGCTGGAACACATCTCTCGGCAGCGTCTCGTCCCGGGGGAACCGGTACTTCGGCACCGGCCGGGTCAGGTCGTGCCCGGCGAACACGCAGTCCTCCATCTGCTCGCGGACGGTGTCGCGCTCGTGCAATGGCATGGTCGCAATCTCCTTCATCGGGCGCACCCGCTGGCTACCCGCAGGGCTGGTCGCGGCCACACATCCGGCCTCTACATGGACCGGGGCGGACGGACTTGGTTCGATGCTGGCTCCGGCAGTCCGGGCCGGCATCACCCGCTATGGAGGTTTTTCGGAGAATCCGGGATGGTTTGCGGTCCCGACCAGGCCCGGTTCAGGTTCCAAACTCACCGGAACGGTTTAGTTTGCCAGGGTTTTAACCCGGGCAAGCCGACTGATGTCGTTAGCCATGGTGCGCATGCTGACAAGCAGGACGTGAAGGACTGCTCCGCAGGCTGTGAAGCCCTGCCCCCGGGGGGAACTGAGTTGAGTACATGTATCCGCGGTCACGGCGGCTTCTGTGGCTGACCGCCTGTCTGCTGTCCACGCACGGATATCCGCCCGCCAGAACCGTGGGCTGAGCGGGGCGTGCAGGTATACGGGGAGCCGGTAACGATGGGCGAGGCTGAGCGCCTCGTCTTCCCGGCCGTCGCCCCGGCGGAATCGGTCCGGCCAGCGGTAGCCCCGCGGCGGCGTATTTTCGGCGCGCCGATCGAGGCGAAACTGCATGCCCCCCCGGCGCGCCGGGAGTGGGTCCAGCGACCGGAACTCGTCGGGTACCTGGCCCGGGTTACGGCGAGGCTCGTGCTGGTGGACGCGCCCGCGGGCTTCGGGAAGACGACCCTCGTCGCGCAGTGGCGGCTGAGCCCGGCCGAGAGCCGCGCGTTCGCCTGGGTCTCTCTCGACTCCGGTGACAACGATCCGGGCCGGCTGTGGTGGCATGTGGTCTCCGCGCTCGACCGCGCCTGCCCGGAGTTCGATGCCGGTCCCATCCTGGGCGCTCTCCAGGTCCAGGCGCCTGATTTCGCGGGAACGTTCCTTCCGCTTCTGGTCAACGAGCTGGCCGCGCTGCCGGAGCCGGTGGTCCTGGTGCTGGACGACTGTCACATGATCAGGCCAGGCGGCTGCTACGACCAGATAGCGTTCCTGCTGCTCCACCTGCCCTCAGCCGTCCAGCTCGTGCTGATCACCCGGGTTGATCCCCCGCTGCCACTGGCCCGGCTGCGGGGCACCGGGGACATGGTTGAGATCCGTGCAGCCGAGCTGCACTTCGGATCCGGGCAGGCGGCTGAACTGGTTGCCCGGACCGCCGGCGTCGAGCTCAGCGGGCCCGATCTCGCCGATCTCGTTGACCGGACCGAAGGCTGGCCCGCGGGACTCTACCTCGCGGCCCTGTCGCTGTGCGGGCACCCGTCGCCGGGTGACTTCATCCGTCAGTTCACCGGGGACAGCCGGTTCGTGCTGGACTTCCTGGCCGAGGAGGTGTTCAGCCGCCAGCCTGCCGAAATCCAGCAGTTCCTGGCCCGGACGGCTATTCTCGGCCGGTTCTGCGCCCCGCTGTGCGACGCGGTTACCGGTGCAGCCAACTCGTCCAAGATCATCAACATACTTGAGCGGGAGAATCTGTTCGTCGTGCCGCTCGATGACTCACGGCAGTGGTTCCGCTACCACCATCTCTTCGCCCAGGCACTCCGGCGTGAACTGGCCAGGACCGAACCGGGCATCGTGCCCGCTTTGCACGAGCGGGCGAGCGGCTGGCACCGCCAGTACGGCTCGGCGGGTGAGGCGATCGGCCACGCGCACGCGGCCGGTGACCTCACCGGGGTCATCGACCTGATCGCCGGGAACTGGTACACCTGTGTCGATTCCGGCCAGGCCGCGACCGTCCAGGGCTGGCTGGCCTCGCTCGGCGGCGCCACGATCAGCAGTCATCCGCTGGCGGCGCACTGTGCCGCATGGGTCGCGGCCACTGGCGGGCGACCGGGAGTCCCTGCGGCGCTGGCTGCCGATCGTCGAAGCGGACCAGAGCGACGACGTGCTGCCGGACGGCATCAGGTCGCTGCGGTCATCGGCGGCCCTGCTCCAGGGCAGCTTCGGGTTCGAAGGGCTCGGCCCGATGCGCGAGGCGGCCGCCCGGGCCGTCGCCCTGGAAACCAACCCGGCCTCACCGTGGCATGCCCTGGCGCGGTCCTCGTACGCGGCCACGCTGTACTGGTCCGGGGAACTTGATGCTGCCGCCGCGCAGGCGCGGGCCGCATCGTCCGGCACGGGGTCGATCGCGCTGATCCGCATGATGGGCCTGACGATCCTGTCCTTGATCGCGATCGAGCAGGGAAACCTGGATGAGGCCGGGCGGTGGTCCCGCGCGGCCCTGGATATCGTCACCGACGCCGGCAGCGGGCTCGGCGGAGCACCGCAAAGTTCCCTCGCCTTCGCGGCCGCCGGAGCCGTCTCGGCCGGGCGCGGCCGGCTCGCCGAGGCGCGCGAGCAACTCGAGCACGCGCTCCAGATGCGGCGGAGGTTTCCCGGGATCAGCCCGTGGTTCACGGTAGAGATCCTGCTCAGGCTGGCGCCGGTGCTGCTCGATACCGGCGAGCGGTCACGAGCCGTGACGCTTCTCGCTGAGGTCAGGCTCCTGCTGGACTCCTCGCCGGATGGGGCCGGCGCGCAGTTCGCCCGGCTGGGCCAGGTCGAGCGGCGCCTGGCCGGTGAGCCGCGGGAGGTGCCGGTCATCGAGCCGCTCACCGAGCGCGAGGTCACCGTGCTGCGGCTGCTGGGCGGATCGCTGTCGATGCGCGAGATCGCGCGGGAACTCGACCGGTCGCAGAACACGGTCAAGACCCAGACCAGGGCCATCTACCGGAAGCTGGGGGTGTCCACCCGCCGCGATGCCATCAACGCACTTCGTTCGGCCTCCGGTGGATGAGGACATTCCCGGCCAGGGACCGCGCCAGGGCGGCTCACCCCTCAGGCGGGCACGCCGGAGCCGGGGACAAGCGGCGGTCGAGCAGGCCGGCCACGGCCAGGCCGGTGCTGGCGCCGATGAGGGAGCCGATGACGGTGTCACCCGGGTAGTGGACCCCGGTGTGCACCCGCGAGTACGCCACCGCCGCGGCCAGGAACCCGGCGCCCAGCGCGACCCAGGGCCGGTCCCGGCTGATCGCGGTGGCGAAAGCGAACGCCGAGGCGGAATGGCCGGAGGGGAACGAGGTGGAGTCCGGCATCCGGACCTGCCGCCTTCCGGGGACACCGGCGCCGGTCCGGTCCGGCCGGGCCCGGTGGCCGAGCGGCTTGATGGCCAGATTCACCAGCGCCGAGGTCGCCCCGATGGCCACCGTGCCGCGGACCGCGGCCCGGCGTCCGGCCGGGCCGCCCGCCAGGGCCAGCGCCGCGGCCAGGGCCAGCCAGATCCGGGACTTGTCGGCCGCCCGGGACAGCCGGCGCAGCGGCCCGTCCAGCGCCGGCGTCGGGGTGGCGGCGATCGCGTCGTACACGGCCCGGTCTACCGCCGTGAGTTGCTCGCCCGCTTCCCGTGTGGTCACGCGCGTATGCTACACGGAGGCAGAAAGCGCCACAGGGAGCTGACCCCGGATCCCGTGAGCCAGGCACGCCCCGGGGGAACCGCGTGACCAGTCGTACAGCGAATCGTCCGACCGTCGGCGAGCGGGTGTCCGCGGTGGCTGCCCTGCTGGCCCTGGTGGCCGCCGCCGGTCTCGCGCTGCTGGGTATCGCGCTGCACCTGGCCGCCATCCTGGTCGTCACCCTCGGGCTGCTGATCTGCGTGACGGGCTGCTGGTACGCGGTGTCCCGGCGCGGCCTGATCCGGCTGATCTCCCTGCTGGTCGTGCTGGCCGCGCTAGGCGGGACCATCGCCGGCCTGTTCTTCGCGGGCATCAACTGGCCGCTGCTGCTCCTGATCGCCGTCCTGGCCGGCGTGTCGGTGGTGGCCGCGCGGCACGCGCTGCGGCGCACCGACCAGGCGCTGCGGGCCGACTCGGCCCGGCTGGCCCGGGCCGGGCAGCCGGAGCACCCGGTACTGATCATGAACCCGAAGTCGGGCGGCGGGAAGGCGGAGCGGTTCCAGCTCGCCACCGAGTGCCGGAAGCGGGGGATCGAGCCGGTCCTGCTGAGACCCGGTGACGACCTGCGGGAGCTCGCCGAGGACGCGGTCCGCCGGGGCGCGGACGTGCTCGGCATGGCCGGCGGCGACGGCTCGCAGGCACTGGTTGCCTCGGTCGCGGCCCGGGCCGGCCTGGGCTATGTCTGCGTGCCCGCTGGCACCCGCAACCATTTCGCCCTCGACCTGGGGCTGGACCGGGCCGACGTGGTGGGGGCGCTGGACGCCTACGAGGACGGGCTGGAACGGTACATCGACCTGGCTGAGGTGAACGGCCGGACGTTCGTGAACAACGCCTCGCTCGGGCTGTACGCCCAGGTGGTCCAGGCCCCGGAGTACCGGGACGCGAAGCTCCGGACCGCCGCGGCCATGCTGCCCGACCTGCTCGGCCCGCAGGCCGAGCCGCTCGATCTGTGCTTCAGCGGGCCGGACGGGGCCGAGCGCCGCACCGCCCACCTGGTCCTGATCTCCAACAACCCCTACCAGCTGGTGCCGGCCGGCGGCGGACTGGGCACCCGGGAGCGGATCGACCGCGGCGTGCTGGGCGTGGTGACGGTGACGGTCACCGACGCGGCCCAGGCCAGCCGGTTCCTGGCCCTCGAGGCGGCCGGGCAGCCGCGCCGGTTCAGCGGCTGGGCGGAGTGGACCGTGCCCCGCTTCGAGATCCGCTCCGACACCCCCGTGCCGGTCGGCGTGGACGGTGAGGCGCTGATCCTCGACCCGCCGCTGGTGTTCACGCTCAGGCCCGCGGCGCTGCGGGTCCGGCTGCCCCGCCGGACGCTGCGGCGCTCGCCCGCGGCCCGCACCGTTCACGTGCTCTCCGCGTCGACCGTGGCCGGGCTGGCCCGGGTGGCGGGCGGCGCGGCGTGGGTCAGGTCAGGCTGAGCTGGGCGCGGATCGGCAGGTGATCGGAGCCGAGCGGCTCGGCCACCTCCGCCCCCAGTGCGGCAACCCTGCCGCGCAGCAGCATGTGGTCGAGCTGGATCAGCGGCCGGTCGGCCGGGAAGGTCCGGCCCCGCACCACCGGGCGGTAGCCGCGGGCGACCACCGTGGCCGGGCGCGGCATGTTCAGGTCACCCACGATGACGGTGGGCACGGGTGAGCCGGTGGCCAGCCTGCGCACCAGCAGCGCGAGCTGCACCGGGCTGCTGTAGCGGTGCGTCAGGTGGGTATTCACCACGCGCAGCGCGGCCCCGTCGGGGGTAGCGAGCGTCAGGACCTGCGCTGCGCGGCCGATCCGGTCACCGGGTGCGCGGCCGAGCTCGATCTCGTGGTAGCCGATGACCGGGAGCATGGTCAGCACGGCCAGGCCCCAGGTGCCCGATGCCTCGTCCGTCCCGATGGCCAGGCGGGCGCGGCTGGTGTTCCGGGCCAGCCCGCGGTGGCGCACCTCGGCGCCGAGCGCGTCGGCCGCCCCGGTCACGGCGTCCGGCTGGGTCTCAGGCCGCCAGGCTTCCTGCAGGGTGATGACGTCCGCCTTGAGCCGGTGGCACGCCTCCGCGACGTCGAAGGGCGCGCCCCGGCTGGTCACGCCCCCGTGCAGGTTCAGGCTCGCGAGCGTGACCGGGCTGGCCTGGTTCTCCCTGGCCGCGGATAGCTCATCGGTCACCGCTCCATCCTGCCCGGTACCGGCCGGTGCCGTGACCGCGGCCCGGAGAAACGCGGGAGGCCCCCGGCGCCGCCGCAATGCCGCGGCGGGCCGGTGGCCTCCCGGTTGAGCTGCTACCAGTCAGGCGTCGCCGTGCCTAGACGTCGTAGTACATCGCGAACTCGTGCGGCGACGGGCGCAGCCGCACCGGGTCGAGCTCGTTGGTCCTCTTGTACTCGATCCAGGTCTCGATGAGGTCCGGGGTGAACACGCCTCCCTCGAGCAGGTAGTCGTGGTCCTCCTCGAGCGTGTTGAGCACCGTCTCCAGCGAGCCCGGAACCTGCGGGATCGCCGCGGCCTCGTCCGGCGGGAGTTCGTACAGGTCCTTGTCCACCGGCTCGTGCGGCTCGATCTTGTTCTTGATGCCGTCGATGCCGGCCATCAGCATGGCCGAGAAGGCCAGGTACGGGTTGGCGGACGGGTCAGGCACCCGGAACTCCAGGCGCTTGGCCTTGGGGTTGGAGCCGGTGATCGGGATGCGGACGCAGGCCGACCGGTTGCGCTGGGAGTACACCAGGTTGACCGGCGCCTCATACCCGGGCACCAGGCGGTGATAGGAGTTCACCGTCGGGTTGGTGAACGCGAGCAGTGAGGGGGCGTGCTTGAGCAGGCCGCCCACGTAGTACCGGCCGAGGTCGGACAGGCCCGCGTAGCCCACCTCGTCGTAGAAGAGCGGCGAGCCGTCCTTCCAGATGCTCTGGTGGCAGTGCATGCCCGACCCGTTGTCACCGAAGATCGGCTTGGGCATGAACGTGGCGGTCTTGCCGGCCGCCCGCGCGACGCTCTTCACCACGTACTTGTAGAGCATCAGGTTGTCGGCCTGCTTGAGCAGCGGGCCGAACAGGATGTCGATCTCCGCCTGGCCCGCGGTGCCGACCTCGTGGTGCTGCATCTCCACCGTGAGGCCGACCTCGATCAGCTTGCGGACCATCTCCGAGCGCAGGTCGGTGTAGTGGTCGACCGGCGGGACCGGGAAGTAACCGCCCTTGTACGGGGGCTTGGAGCCGAGGTTCCCGCCCTCCTCCTCACGCCCGGTGTTCCAGGCGCCCTCAACCGAGTCGATGTAGTAGTAGCCGGCGTTGGCCCCGGTGTCGTAGCGCACCGAGTCGAAGATGTAGAACTCGGCTTCCGGGCCGAAGAACGCGGTGTCCCCGATCCCGGTGCCCTTCAGGAAGGTCTCGGCCTTGCGGGCCACGTTCCGCGGGTCACGGGTATACGGCTCGCCGGTCAGCGGGTCGTGCACGAAGAACGTGATGTTCAGGGTCGGGTGCTGGCGGAACGGGTCCATCACGGCGGTGGTCGCGTCGGGCATCAGGAGCATGTCCGACTCGTGGATCTGCTGGAATCCCCGGATCGAGGAGCCGTCGAACATGCGGCCCTCGGTGAAGACCTTGTCGTCGAACGTCTCGGTCGGGACCGTGAAGTGCTGGACCGTGCCCAGCAGGTCACTGAACCTGACATCGACGAATTCAACCTTGTTATCGCCGATGAACTGCAGTACCTCGTCGGCGTTGTTGAACATCAACCCTCCCTGAACGGAGCTGGCACCGCGTTAGCTGGCACGTATTGCCTCCCTGGGGCTGCCGCGGATGAAGGCCGCGGGAGGGCGGCCACGCAGAGCTCGCCGCATGGGGGGTCTGCCTGCGGCCGGAACGTATCGGACGTTAGTTCCCGGCGATTTCCCGGCCGTGTCTCTAGTGTTTCACACGTGTTACGCCTTACCCTGCGTGACCCGCGTGGGCAGCGGAAAGTCCCGGCGAGCCCGCCGGCCGAGGCTACGGGCCGCCGCTGGCCTGGGCGAGAGTACGGTTACAGGGTGACGGAACGACGCTGGGCCGGGGCCCTGCTGCCGACCCGCAGCCCCGCAGGCCCGGAGAAGTACCCGGGTGAGCAGTTCGGCCTTCCCGAGCACGGCCCCCGGTCGGTCGCGGGCATGGGACGCCGGGTGCTCGCCCTGCTCATCGACTGGCTGGCGAGCCTGGTCGTGGCGCTGGTGGTCTTCCACTCGGGGGGCTGGACGCTGGCGGTCTTCGCCGTCGAGGTCTTCGTGCTGGAGGCGCTGACCGGGTTCACCCTGGGTAAGCGGCTGCTGGGCCTGCGGGTGGCCCGGCTGGACGGCAGGCCGGTGGGTTTCCTCTGGTCGCTGGTCCGCACGCTGCTGCTGATCACCGTTATCCCGCCACTGGTCACCGACCGTGACCTCCGCGGGCTGCACGACCGGGCCGCCAACACGATCGTGATCCGCGCCTAGCGCCTGGCCGGGCGGACCGGCCCCCGCCCGGCGGCTGCGGCTAGCGGGTGCGCGGCCGGGGCGGCCGGGGCATCCGCCCCGACTTCGGCATCGGGCCCTTGGGTGCCTGGAGCGACTGGGGCAGGGCCTTGAGCCGGTAGTTCAGCTCGGTCACGTCGGCGCCCTTCAGGTTGCGGGGCAGCCGCATGATCTTCCGCTGCAGCTTGCGGATCGGCACCTGGCCCTCTTCGCTGCCGACCTGGAAGTCGTAGATCGGCGTCTCGTGGGCCACCCGGGAGATCCGCTTCTTCTCGGCCGCGAGCAGGCTGGGCAGCCTGTTCGGCGAGCCCTCGCCGACCAGCACGACCCCGGGCTTGCCGACGGCCCGGTGCACCACGTCCATGTTCCGGTTGGCCGACACGGCCGGGGTGACGGTCCAGCCGCCGCGCATGCTCTGCAGGATCGCCGCGGCCGCGCCGGGCTGCCCCTCGACCACGGAGTACTGCGCCGACTGGGCGAACCGCCCGAACAGCAGCATCGCGGCGGCCAGCCCCGCGACCACGCCGATCGGGATCAGCACGCCGCCCAGGCCGGTGAGCAGCCCGACGATCACGAAGACGGCGATGATCCCCACCGCGGTCAGCGCGATGAGCGGGAGCGCCCTGGGGTTCTGTTCGCGGACTATCCCCGCGACCATGCGGATCTGCTTGATGCGGCCTGCGGGGACCCCATCCGCGCCGTCTTTCCGGTTCGCCGTGCTGTTCGCCATGGAAGGGAGGATACGAGTCAGCGGGCCTGGGGGGAAACTGCGGTGTCCGCTGAGCGGGCCCGGCGGGTCATCGCCTCCCGGTACAGGCGCCCCGCGCGGTAGGACGACCGGACCAGCGGGCCGGACATGACCCCGGAGAATCCCATCTCGCTGGCCTCGGTGCCGAGCCGCTCGAACTCCTCCGGGGGCACCCAGCGCTCCACCGGGTGGTGCAGCTGCGACGGCCGCAGGTACTGGGTGATCGTGATCAGTTCGCAGCCGGCCGCCCGCAGGTCGGCCAGCGCCCCGGTGATCTCGTGCGGCTCCTCGCCCAGGCCCAGGATCAGGTTGGACTTGGTCACCAGCCCGGCCTCCCGGGCCAGGGTGATGACCTCCAGCGACCGCTCGTAGCGGAAGCCGGGCCTGATCCGCTTGAAGATCCGGGGCACGGTCTCGATGTTGTGCGCCAGTACTTCGGGCCGGGCCCCGAACACCTCGGCCAGCCGGTCGCTGGCCGCGTTGAAGTCCGGGATCAGCAGTTCCACCCCGCAGCCGGGCACTGCCGCGTGGATCTCGCGGGCGGTCTGCGCGTACAGCCACGCGCCGCCGTCCGGCAGGTCGTCGCGGGCCACCCCGGTCACGGTCGCGTAGCGCAGCCCCATCGTGGCCACCGACTCGGCGACCCGGCGCGGCTCGTCCGTGTCCAGCGGCTGCGGCTTGCCCGTGGCGATCTGGCAGAAGTCGCAGCGCCTGGTGCACTGGTCGCCACCGATCAGGAAGGTGGCCTCACGGTCTTCCCAGCACTCGAAGATGTTGGGGCAGCCGGCTTCCTGGCAGACCGTGTGCAGGCCCTCCCGGCTGACCAGGTCTTTCAGCGCCGTGTATTCGGGGCCGGTGCGCAGCCGGGTCTTGATCCACGGCGGCTTTCTCTCGATGGGGGTCTGGCTGTTGCGTGCTTCCAGGCGAAGCAGCCTGCGTCCTTCGGGTGCGAGTACCACTCTCTCAGCGTACGTCCCGGGCGGACGCGCCCGCGCGCCGCAGCCGGGCGTAGCGGGCCCAGCCCAGGGCGCCGGCCACGATCCCGCCGGTGCCCGCGATGACCAGGACCACGCGGGGGTTGAGCGGGGCCAGCAGGCCGCCGGCCGCGGCCATGCCCACCGACGCCGCGCCGAACAGCACGCCGGAGTACAGGGCGAAGACCCGCCCCGAGATGGCCCCGGGAACGCGGTGGTTGAGGAAACTGCGGGTCGCCACGACCTCGACGCCGTTGGCCAGGCCGCCGATCCCGTAGCAGGCCGCGGCCTGCCAGAGCGTGACGGCACCGCCGGCCAGCGCGACCCCGGTGCCCGCGATGACCGTGCCGGCCAGGGTGGCCACGGCCAGGCCGCGGCGGCGCACGAGGCCGCCCAGCAGCGTGCCACCGAGCATGCCCGCGGTCCAGGCGGCAACCAGCACCGAGTATCCGGAGGCGCCCGCCTTGAGTACTCCCTCGGCGAAGGCCACCTCGGCCACGCTGGCCATGTTGCCGAAGGCCACCATCACCGCGACCACGAGCACGAGCAGCCCGGCCTCGCGGTCGGCGCGCAGGAAGCGCAGCCCGGCGCTGAGCTGCCGGCCAACCGACTCGCCCGGGGTATCCGCGGGCGCCGCCCCGCCGGCCAGGCCCGCGGGACCGGCCGCCAGTGGGAGCAGGCGCAGGCCGATCGCGCCCAGGCCGTACACCGCGGCGACCGCGCCCAGCGCCAGGCCGGTGCCGCCGGCCGCGGTGAGGACCCCGGCCAGCAGCGGGCCCACGGTGAACCCGCCCCACGTCGCGGCCTGCAGGTAACCGTTGGCCCGGGTCACCCCGGCCCGGCCCGCCAGCTGCGGGACGATGGTGCTCAGGCCCGGCTGCAGCAGGGCCGCGCAGACGCCGAAGCCGAGGGAGAGCCAGAGGATGGCCCCGGTGCCGGTGAGCCGGGTCAGCAGCAGGGCCACCGCTGTCTCCGCGGCGGCCGCCGCCACCAGGACAGGCCGGGGCGACAGGCGGTCGAGCACCATGCCCGCCACGGGGGCCAGGGCCGTGATCGGCACCGTCACCGCGAGGAAGACCGCTGCCACCGCCCACGAGGCGTGCGACGTCTGGTACACCCGGCTGGCCAGGGCGACCATGGCCAGCCCGTCCCCGGCTGAGATCAGGACCTGCAGGACGATCGCGAGGCTCAGCGCGTGGCGTGGGGTGGCCCGGCCCGGCTGGCCCGGCGTCTGCGTCTCCGCCATAACGGGCCTGGCTGGATCAGCCCCGGCCAGGGCAGGCCCGGCCACAGCCGGACCAGCCCCGGCCACGGATGGCGGGGTCAGCTCAGCAGAGGACGCGGTCGCGTCAGCGACCTGCGGGAGGGACACAGAAGACTCCTAGGACGAGGGCAGCTACGGCTCGGGGCGCTGATAGCGGGGGCCGCTGGTCCTAGTACACGGCGTCCAGACTACCAGGGCAGGCCCGGTGGCCTGGACATTTAACGCGCCAGTCCCGGCCGCCGGGGGGCGGCGCGGGGCCGGCTCCCGGATATCGATGTGACGCGGGGTGCTCTCGTCGGGGAGCATGGACCCATGCCAACCCAGTTCGATCCCCCGTCGGGGACACGTGATTTCCTGGCCGCCGAGGTGGAGAAGCGGGAGCGCGCCTTCGCGGTGATCCGCTCGGTGTTCTCGCGGTACGGGTTCGAGCCGCTGCAGACCCCGGCGTTCGAGCGTCTCGACGTGCTGCTGGGCAAGTACGGGGAAGAGGGCGACAAGCTCATCTTCAAGATCCTCCGGCGCGGCGAGCACGAGGCGTCCGGCGAGGCGGACCTGGCGTTGCGTTACGACATGACGGTTCCGCTGGCCAGGGTCGCCTCCGCCTACGGGAGCCAGCTGCCCACGCCGTACAAGCGTTACGCGATGGGCCCGGTGTGGCGGGCGGACCGGCCCGGGCGGGGCCGCTTCCGCGAGTTCGTGCAATGCGACCTGGACACCCTGGGCACGACCTCGGTGCTGGCCGACGCGGAGGTGATCTGCGCGGTGCACGACACGCTCGCCGAGCTGGGAGTCCCGGACTTCCGGTTCCTGCTCAACTCCCGGCACGTGCTGGCCGGCCTGCTGGACGCGTTCGGCGTGCCCGGCGAGCTGGGGCCGAGCGTGCTCATCACGCTGGACAAGCTGGACAAGCTGTCTCCCGCGGAGGTGGCCGCCGAGCTGACCGGGCGGGGCCTGGCCAGCGGCACCGCGGAAGACCTGGTCTCCGCCATGACCGCCCCCGACGCGGACGCCCGGATCCGGGCCGCGCTCAAGCCGAGCGAGGAGGGCGCGTCCGGGCTCGATGAGGTGGACGACGTGCTGTCGCTGGTGCGGGCCCAGATCCCGGCTGACCGCATCGAGTTCACCCCGCGCATGGTCCGCGGGCTGAGCTACTACACCGGCCCGATCTGGGAAGTCGTGGCGGACGGGGTGCCCGGGTCCATCTCCTCCGGCGGCCGCTACGACCACCTGATCGAGCAGCTGGGCGGCCCCGACGTGCCGGGCACCGGCGGCTCGCTGGGCATCGAGCGGATCTTGCTGCTGCTGCCCGACGGCGCCCGCGCGGGCCGCGCCGGGCGGCTGGACGTGGCCGTCACCATCCTGGGGGAGGAGTTCGCGCCCCGCGGGTTCGCCTTCGCCGCGGACGCGCGCCGGGCAGGCCTGCGTTCCAGCGTGTACCTGGGCTCGTCCGGGAAGCTCGGCCGCCAGCTCAAGTGGGCCAGTGACCAGGGCGCGCGCTGGGCGCTGATCTACGGCCGCCAGGAGGAAGAAGCGGGCCTGGTCACCGTGCGGGACATGGACAGCGGCGCGCAGGCGGCCGTTCCGGTCAGCGAGCTGTCCGGGTACCTGGCCGAGCAGGCCACGGCGGCCAGCGACCACGACGCCGCGGCCCAGGACTCCGCGCCCCGGGACACCGCGGCCCGGGACACCCCGGCCCAGGACTCCGCAGGCTAGGGCCGCCGCAGGACGCGGTCAGCCCGCCCAATCTCCCACCGCAGCCGCGACGTCCACGGCCCGCGTACCGCTCTGCCCGCCAGCCCCCGGTGAACTCCCAGCAAAACCACAGGGGCCGGAGTGGGAAGTAACGCGGCCCCCGGGGTAGTTAGCGGCTAGGGAGGTACTTCGCGTGATAAGTGTGGACGAGCTTCGCCAGATGAGCCCGGCCGAGCGAGCCGAACTCGCCTGCGCCCTCGCGGCCGTGGACGCTACTCCTGCTGAGCAGGCCGGCCCCGGTGCGCCCGACGAGCCCGGCCAGCGCACGGAGTCAGAGCTGGCCGGGAGCCCGCGCACCCGGGTCTTCGCGCTCGTCTCCATCATCGGCTGCTGCCTCGTCCTGGCCGCCTGGATCGGGGTGCTCGCGGTCACGCTGCCCCGGTACTACCGTTCGGGCGGCTGGCGGGGCGCCTGGGTCGGATTCGACGCCGGGCTGCTGGTCACGTTCGCGGTCACCGCCTGGGCCGGCTGGCGGCACCGCCAGCTGGTGATCGCCTGCCTGGTGGTGCTCGCCACCCTGCTGTGCTGCGATGCGTGGTTCGACGTCACCCTGGACCTGCGCACCAGCGATTTCCTGGTCAGCCTGCTGATGGCGCTCTGCGTGGAGCTGCCGCTGGCCGCACTGGCCCTCATCGGCGCCCGCCGCCTGATGCGGCTCAACGTCCGGGCAGCGGCCCGGACCGGACGGGTCCCGCCGCTGTGGAAGATCCCGCTGTACGGGCTGGAATCGCGCGGCTTCCGCACCCTCATCCCGGCCGAGCCGTGCCCGCCGGTGCCGCCGGGAGGCCCTAGCCTGGCCGCCGTGTCACCCGGCCCGGCTGCCGTGTCACCCGGCCCGGCTGTCGTGTCACCTGGCCCGGCTGTCGTGTCACCTGGCCCGGCTGCCGTGTCACCCGGCCCGGCCCTCACCGCCCGGGGCGCCCCCGAGTAACCCGCCCCGTCCTCTGCTGACCGCGAATTTCCTGGCCCGGCCGCGGCGCCCGGCGGAGGATGGACGGCGTGCACTTCACCTCCTACGACGGCGCGAGGCTGGCCTACCGCCGGGCCGGATCCGGCCCCCCGCTCGTCTGCGTGCCCGGGGGTCCCGGCCGGAGCCCCCGCTACCTGGGTGACCTCGGTGGCCTGGGACACTCCCGCGAACTGATCCTGCCGGACATCCGGGGTACCGGGGACAGCGAGGTGCCCGCCGACCCGGCCGCCTACCGCTGTGACCGCATCGCCCGGGATGTGGAGGCGCTGCGGGCCGGGCTGGGCCTGGAGCGGATGGACCTGCTCGGCCACTCCGCGGGCGGGAACGTGGCCCTGCTCTACGCGGCGGCGCACCCGGAGCGGATCCGTCACCTGATCCTGGTCGCCCCCGGCGTGCGTGCGCTGGGGCTGACCTTCACCGACGAGGAGCAGCAGGCCGCGATGCGCCGGCGCGCGGCGGAGCCCTGGTTCGCCGCGGCCTGGGCCGCGGCACAGGCCGCGGACGGCGGCGACGAATCGCTGGAGGCCACCCTCGGCTACCAGCCCTTCCTCTACGGCCGGTGGGACGACACGGCCCGGGCCCACGCGCGGGCGGCAGTCAGCGATCAGGCCGCCGGAGTCCGGGCCGGCTTCTACGCCGAAGGGGCGTTCGACCCGCCCGCCACCCGGGCCGCGCTCGCCACCCTTGCCTCGCCCGTACTGGTCTACGCGGGCGAACTGGACGCCGTGTCCCCTCCGGAGCTGCTGGCCCAGGTGGCCGGGCTCTTCCCCGGGTGGGCGCTCACCGTCCAGCCGGGTGCCGGCCACTTCCCCTGGCTGGATGATCCCGCCCAGTTCGCCGGGACTCTCAGCGGGTTCCTCTCCGGCGCGTGACGCGCGGGCGGATGCGGGTGACCCGGAAGCGGCAGCCGCCGGTGCCGGATGCCGCTCATCACGGCTGAGCCCGGCCGCATCTCCGCGCCGCCATCTCACGGGCCCCCCGGAACTACCCCGCGGAGCCGGCCATCCGCAGTTCGGCGGCCAGGGCGCCGGCCAGGTCCGGGTAGGTGAACCCGAACCCCGCCTCGAGGAGCACGCGGGGCCGGACCCGGGCGCTGGACATCAGGTCGCTGGTCACGCCGCCGAGGGCCACCGACAGCACCGCGGACGGGACACTCAGCAGTGCCGGGCGGTGCAGTGCACCCGCCAGCGCGGCGGTGAAGACGGCGTTGGTCTCCGGGTTCGGGGCGGTCAGGTTGACCGGCCCGGAGATATCCGGCTGGTCCAGCAGGAAGCGCGCGGCCCGGACCCAGTCGGCCAGCGCCACCCAGCTCATGACCTGCGTGCCCGCGCCGAGCCGGGCGCCCAGGCCGAGCCGGAACAGTGGCAGCTGCCGGGCCAGCACCCCGCCGTGACGGGAGAGCACGAGGCCGCTGCGCAGCGTGGCCACCCGGATCCCGGCCTGCCGGGCCGGGTCGGCGGCCGCCTCCCAGTCCCTGACCACGCCGGCCAGAAACCCCGCGCCCGCGGGCGCGGACTCGTCCACCTCGCGGCCGCCGATGTCGCCGTACCAGCCGATGGCGGAGCCGGACAGCAGGACCGCCGGCGGCTGGTCCATGGCGGCCAGGAACCCGGTAAGCCCCCGGGTACCCTGCACCCGGCTGGCCCGGATCTCCTCCTTGTAGGAGTCCGTCCAGCGGCGGTCAGCGACCCCGGCCCCGGCCAGGTGCACGACCGCGCCGGTTCCGTCGAGGGCGCCAGGCGCCAGGCCACCGAGGGGGGCCAGCGGGTCCCAGGCGACCTCGGTGGCCGACGCGGGCGTCCGGCGGACCAGGGTGACCACCTGGCCGCCGCTGTCCCGCAGCGAGGCGGTCAGCGCGCTGCCGATCAGCCCGGACGCTCCGGTCACCGCGACTTTCATGGCTGCCCCCGTCTGCTCACGTGCGAGCGGCCCATGCAGGCCCCCGTTGACTGAGTCTTCGTTGGCTGCGGGGCCGGCGGACGCCCCCGCCCGGCGGACGTCCCCGCCCGGCGGGGACCAGCCAGGTGCCCAGGCCAGCCCGGCGTCTAGAGCCCGAGTTCGGCTTCGAAGGCCCCTTCCTCCAGGCGGGCCTTCACCGTGCCCAGGAAGCGTGCCGCGTCGGCCCCGTCCACCAGGCGGTGGTCGTAGCTGAGGGCCAGGTACACCATGGACCGGACCGCGATCACCTCGCCGAGGGCCGGGTCCTGCACCACCACCGGACGGCGCACGACCGTGCCGGTGCCGAGGATGCCGACCTGCGGCTGGTTGATGATCGGCGTGTCGAACAGCGCGCCGCGGCTGCCCGTGTTGGTCAGCGTGAACGTGCCCCCGGCCAGGTCATCCGGGCTCACCTGCGCACCGCGGGTCCGGGACGCCAGGTCAGCGATCTTGCGGGCCAGGCCGCCCACGTTGAGGTCGCCGGCGTTGCGGATGACGGGCACCATCAGCCCCCGCTCGGTGTCCACCGCGATGCCCAGGTGCTCAGCGTCGTGGTAGGTGACCTGGTTCCCGTCCGGCTCGATGCTGGCGTTCAGCCGCGGATGCACCTTCAGCGCCTCGACGGCGGCCAGCGCGAAGAACGGGAGGAACGTGAGCTTGACTCCCTCACGGGCCTCGAAGTCGGCCTTGGCCCGCTCCCGGAGCCGGGCGATCGCGGTCACGTTGACCTCGACCACCGTGGTCAGCTGGGCGGACGTCTGCAGCGACTCGACCATCCGGCGGGCGATCAGCTGCCGCGCCCGGGACATCCGCTCGGTCCTGCCGCGCAGGTGCGACGGCTCGATCGCGGGCCGGGACGGGCTGCCCTGGGCCTGCTGGCCGGCCGGCGCCTGGCCGGCCGCGGCCTGGCCGTCGGCTGCGGCGGACTGCTGCGCCGCCGCGATGGCCTCACGCCGGACCCGGGCCGCGTCGACCACATCCTGCTTGCGGATCCGCCCGCCGACTCCGGTCCCGGTGACGGTGGCGAGGTCCACGCCGTGCTCGGCGGCCAGCTTGCGGACCAGCGGGGTGACGTACGGGCCGTCCGACGTGCCGAGCGGCGAGGCCGCCCGGGCCGGGCTGTCGTCCGCCGGCGCACCCGGCTGCGGGGGGGCCTGCGGCGCCGGAGCCTGCTGCACGGGAGCAGGCGCCGGGGGAGCGGGTGCCTGGGCCGGGGGAGCGGGGGCCGACTCGGCCCGCCGCCAGATGTCGCTCACCGGCGGCGCGGCCGCGGCGGCCTGCTCCTGCGGCGCGCCCGCGGGCTGCTCCTGGTCCGGCGCTGGCCCGGCGGGAGGCTCCTCGACACTCTCGGGGTCCGCCGCGCCCGGCGACCCGTAGCCGACGGCCTCGTAGGCGGCCGGCTGCTGGTACACGGCGGTCTGCTGCTCGCCGCTCTGGTACCCGCCCGCCGCGGGGTACGGGTACCCCGCCTCGGCCGCGGGCTGAAGGCCGGGCTCCTGGCCACCTGAGGAGTAGTCGTCGTCCGCCGGGCTTTCCGCAGCAGCGGCCGGAGCAGCCGGCTCGGCCTGGGCCTCCGGCCCGGCGCCTGCGTCACCCTCCGCCGGGGCCTGCGCACCGTTCTCGTCGATAACCGCGAGTTCGGCGCCGACCGCCACCGTCTCGTCCTCGGCGACGGTGATCCCGCGCAGGATCCCGGCTACCGGCGACGGTATCTCGGTGTTGACCTTGTCTGTGGAGACCTCGAGCAGCGGCTCGTCCGCCTCCACACGCTCGCCCTCCTTCTTGAGCCAGCGCGTGACGGTGCCCTCGGTCACGCTCTCACCGAGCTGGGGCATGGATACGGAGACCGACATGGCTTCCCGTGACTCCTTCGCTGTTCGACACTCACAGTTGCGGCTGTGCTGGGGGCGCGTGGCCCGGCCCGGGCTACGCGTGCGTACGCACGTGGCCCTGCCCGGGCTACGCGTGCATATGCAATGGCTTCCCGGCGAGCGCGAGGTGCGCCTCGCCGATCAGCTCCGACTGGGTGGGGTGCGGGTGGATGAGCTGCGCCACGTCATACGGCAGTGCCTCCCAGTTGTAGATCAGCTGGCCCTCGGCGATCAGCTCGCCGACCCGGGCGCCGACCAGGTGGATGCCCAGCACCGGCCCGGGCGTGCCGTCCGGCCCGCCGCTGGCCGCCGCGATCACCTTCGCCGCGCCCTGGGTCTGCAGGATGACGCTCTTGCCGTTGCCGCCGATCGGGTAGACGATCTCGGCGACCTCGATGCCGCGCTCCGCGGCCATCGCCGACGTGATGCCGACCGAGGCGACCTCCGGGTCGCTGTAGGTGACCCGCGGCACGCCGTCGTAGTCGATCGGCGTCACCTTCAGCCCGGCCAGCCGCTCCGCGACCAGGATGCCCTCGGCGAACCCGACGTGGGCCAGCTGCGGGCCGGGGATCAGGTCCCCGACCGCGGAGATGGTGGGCACATTGGTGCGGCAGTACTCGTCGACCTTGACGTACCCGCGCTCCATCGCCACGCCCGCCGCCTCGTAGCCCAGGCCCGCCGACACGGGCCCCCGGCCCACCGCGACCAGGAGCAGCTCGGTGTCGAGGGTCTTGCCCCCGTCCAGGCTGACCGTCAGGCCGCCGCCGTTGTCCTTGACCCCCTCGAAGCGGGTACCGAGCTCGTAGCCGATGCCGCGGCGCCGGAACGCCCGCTCCAGCAGCTTGGAGCTGGCCTCGTCTTCGGGTGGCAGCAGGTGCGGGAGCATCTCGACGATGGTGACCTCAGCGCCGAACGAGCGCCACACGCTGGCGAACTCCACCCCGATGACCCCGCCGCCGAGGATGACCGCCGACCGCGGCACCCGGTCCAGCCGCAGGGCGTGATCGCTGTTGATGACCCGCTCGCCGTCGATCTCCAGCCCGGGCAGGGACTTCGCCTCGGACCCGGTGGCCAGCACGATGTGCGCGCCCTCGTAGACCGTGTCGCCCACCCGGACCTGGGTCGGCGAGACCAGCGTGCCGTCGCCGTAGACCATCTCGATCTTCCGGCTGGCCAGCGTGCTCTGCAGTCCCTTCCAGAGCCGGTCCACGACCTTGTCCTTGTAGGCGTGCACGCCGGGCATGTCGATCCCCTCGAAGGTGGACCGGACCCCGAACGCCTCGCCCTCCCGGGCCTGGTCGGCGACTTCCGCCGCGTGCAGCAGCGCCTTGGTGGGAATGCAGCCGCGATGCAGGCAGGTCCCCCCGACCTTGTCCTTCTCGATGAGCGCCACGCGCTTGCCGAGTTCGGCGGCGCGCAGCGCGCAGGCGTACCCGCCGCTGCCGCCACCCAGGATGACGATGTCGTAGGAACTGGTGCTGTCCGCCACAGAAGTGCTCCTTGCTCCGATCAGTTGTCCCCGACCGTCATTAACATCCAGGCCCGGCTAGAGCCTTCCCTCCGCGGCGTCCAGCGCTATCTGCACGAGAGCCCGGGTCGCCGCGCCGGTCCCGCCCTTCGGGGTATACCCGTGCGGCTGGCCATCATTGAACGATGGGCCAGCAATGTCCAGGTGGGCCCAGCGCACCCCGGCCGGCACGAATTCGCGCAGGAACAGCCCGGCGACGAGCATCCCGCCGCTGCGGTCCCCGGACACGTTGGCCAGGTCGGCGACGGCCGAGTCCAGTCCCTTGCGCAGCTCGGCAGGCAGCGGCATGGGCCACATGGCCTCGCCGGCCTGGTCCGCCGAAGCCACCACCGCGTCGCGCAGCGCGTCGTCGTTGGCCATCACCGCCGAGATCCGGGTGCCGAGCGCCACGACCTGGGCCCCGGTCAGCGTGGCCACGTCCACCACCACGTCGGGGGAGTCCTCGGCCGACCGGGCCAGCGCGTCGGCCAGCACCAGCCGGCCCTCGGCGTCGGTGTTGAGCACCTCGACGGTCTTGCCGCCGTAGATGGTGAGCACGTCGGAGGGACGCTGCGCGGTCCCGCTCGGCATGTTCTCCGCGATCGCCAGGTACCCGATGACCCGGACCGCCGGGCTGAGCGTGGCGATGGCCTGCATCGCGCCGATGATCGCCGCCGCACCGCCCATGTCCGACTTCATGGTCTCCATGGACTTCGGCGGCTTCAGCGAGAGCCCGCCGGAGTCGAACGTGATGCCCTTGCCGACGAACACCACCGTCGTGTCCGCCTGCGCCGGCGCGTACTCCATCCGGACCAGCCGCGGCGGGTGCACCGAGCCCTGGCCGACGCCCACGATCCCGCCGTAGCCGCCGCGCTCGAGCGCCTTCTCGTCCAGCACCTCGGCGTGCATCCCGGTGGCGGCGGCCACCCGGGCCGCCTCATCCGCCAGCGTCTCGGGGAACAGGTCCGACGGTGCGGTGTTGACCAGGTCGCGGGCGAGCGACACCGCGTCGGCGAGCGCCTGGGCGCGGCGGCGGGTGCCGTCCGCATCGTCCGCTGAGGTCAGCACGGTGATCGCCGCGGGCCGGCGGCCGTCCTGCCGGTACCGCGTGAACGCGTAGCCGCCCAGGAGCGCGCCGACCGCGACCGCCTCGGCCGCCGCCGGGTCAGCGGCGGGCAGGGCGAGCGCGATCCTCAGGTCGGTGCGGTGGCCGTTGGCCGCGGCGCGGCCGGCGCCGGTGAGCGTCCTGACGGCCGCGCCAGCCGCGCGGCGCAGCGTCTCGGGGTCGGGGGCGGCGTCCGGGCCCAGCCCGACCGCGGCGATCAGCGGCGCGGTGACCGCCCCGCCGCCCGGCAGCCGGGTGACCTCTTCGGCCTGGCCGGTGGCGCCGAGGGTGGCGAGGGTGGCGGCCAGGCTGCCGTTGAGCGCCTGGTCGAGATCGGCGGCGCCAGGGGCCAGGACAGGTCCGTCCTCGCCCTTGATCACTCCGATGACGACAGCGTCCGCGTCGATCGCGCTGGGCGCGCTGGTAGAGAGGGTGAGCGTCGTGGTCACGGCTCTGATGCTAGCCCCTGCCCGGGCAGGACGATCACGCGTCGCGCAGGGTGGGCGGCCCGGGGGCCGGTGCCGCCCGGGGGACGGCCGTGGCGGGGGCGGCGGCGGCGCCGTTCACGGCTCGGCCGGCGCGGGCGTGCGGCTGGCCGGGGCGGGCACGGCCGGCGCCCCGGGCCGGGCGCTGAACAGATGGCAGCCGCGCGGATCCAGGCGCAGCCCGACGAGTTCGCCGCGTTCCGCCCGCGTGTCCGAGAAGACGCTGGTCAGGCGGGCGTGCCCGGGAATGTCGATGGCGTGCTCGTAGCCGCGGCCGCGGAATGCGACGTCCGCGACGGTGCCGGTGACGTGGTGCTCGCCGGTGCCGCTGGGGCATAGCTGGACCCCGGTCGGCCGGATCATCAGCAGCGCGGCGGCCTCGCCGATGGGCAGGCCCGGCCCCGGGCCTGGAACGGCCGGGCCTGGGCGGCCCCGGCCAGCTCCACGTCCATGCTGCCGTCGGCCGCCCGGCCGAGAACGTGGACCGGCAGCTCGCCGGACAGGCCGGTGAAACGGGCCACGAACGGCGTGGCGGGCTGGGTGTAGATCTCCTCCGGGGTGCCCTGCTGGACCAGCCGGCCCCGCTCGAGGACGCCGACCCGGTCGGCCAGGGCGAACGCCTCGGCCTGATCGTGGGTGATGTAGACCGTGGTGGCCCCGGCCTCGCGGACCAGCGCGGAGATCTCCAGCCGCATCCGCTCCCGCAGGTCCGCGTCGAGGTTGGACAGGGGCTCGTCGCACAGGATCAGGCCCGTGTCGGCGACCAGGGCGCGGGCCAGCGCCACCCGCTGCTGCTCCCCGCCGGACAGCTCGTTCGGGTACCGCTGGCCGAGGGCACCCAGGCCTACCCGGTCCAGCATCGCGGCCGACCGTTCCTGCGCATGGGCCCGCGGCAGCTTGCGCCGGCGCAGCGCGGAGCAGCCGGCCAGGGCGACAGCCCCGGCGGTGAGGAATCCGGTGATCAGGAGCAGCTTGCTACGTCGTGAGGTGCGGTTCATGAGCCGCAGAATGCATTAGCTGTTCGTACGGAAAATGTCTGGCTGGTGGCCTGCGAGTTAAGCGTGCAGGACATGACGGATCTAACAGCTGTCACTTCTAAGATCTGACAAAGGTTAAGCTAGTTGGGTTGAACCGGGGTGGGGCCGGCAGGTATGCAAGAGGGCCGGGTGGGTAGCCGCGGTCTCACCCGGCGGCCCGGCGCCCGCGCCGGTGCGACAGGAGGTGGAAAGTGGCCAGCAGGTACCGCCCTGGGCGGTCAGTGGCCGTCTTCTTCCTCGGCGTACACCCGCGCCGCGTAGTCGTCGAGCGACTGCTGGCAGGTCTCCAGCGCCTTCTCCGCCTCGGGGCGGCCGCTCGCGCCGAACGCGTCCCGGGCGCGCACCCGCGCGAACCAGGTGCGCAGCTTGACCAGGTTGACCTCGTTCTCCTCGAGTTCGGCGTAGGTGAAGTGGTTGGCCACGTACTCCTTCTTCACCTGGCCCAGGAAGTCCTCGCAGCGGTCGACGATCTCCTCGTACTCGTCGTTCCGCGCCGCCTGGAACGACGCGCGCACCTCCTGCTCGCCCGCCAGCACCCGGCAGGACAGCAGCGCCGCCGTCCCTTCCATATCGAGGATCTGGCTGCGCAGCTTGCGCATGGCCCGCTCGTTGCCGACGCTGGCCGGCAGCGCGGCCGCGGAGTTCTGCAGGTAGATGGCGCCCAGGCTCTTGAGCCGCCGCCAGACCGCCGACCGCAGGCGGCTGGGTTCGGATGGCACCCGGTAGATGAGGACCAGCCACCCCTCGTCGGGCGCGCGGTCGGCGTCAGCCATGCCCTCATTCTCGCAGAGATCAGCGATTACCCCGTGCCTGATGACTCTGGGCCTGATGACCACGTGCCTGATGACTCTGGGCCTGATAACTCCGGGCCTGATCAACCTGCGCCGCTCCTGGCGGCGACACTGGAGGTTCCGTGAATGCCGCTGCCCTGGTCCTCACCGTCTTCGTGGCGTGCGCCGTCGAGGCGGTGGAGGCGCTCACCATCGTGCTCGCGGCGGGGCTGACCCGGGACTGGCGCTCCACCTTCCAGGGCATGGCCGCGGCCCTGGTCGTCCTGGCGGCGGTCGTCGCCGCGCTCGGCCCCGCCCTGACCCTGTTCCCGCTGGGGGTGCTCCGGCTGGTGGTGGGCGGCCTGCTGGCCGTGTTCGGGCTGATGTGGCTGCGCAAGGCCATCCTGCGCGCCTCCGGGTACAAGGGCTTGCACGACGAGGCCGGCATCTACGAGCGGCAGGTCGCGGCGGCCCGGGCGGCGTCCGCCGGCGGCCGGTACGGCGTCCGCGACTGGTACGCGTTCACCCTGTCGTTCAAGGGAGTGCTGCTCGAGGGCCTGGAGGTCGTATTCATCGTGATCACCTTCGGTGAGAACCAGGGGAACGTGGGCCTGGCCGCGCTGGGCGCGGCCGCGGCCGTGCTGGTGGTCGCCGCGGTCGGGGTGGCGGCCCGGGCACCGCTGGCCCGCGTCCCGGAGAACACGATGAAGTTCGGGGTCGGCATCATGCTCACCTCGTTCGGCACCTTCTGGGGGGCGGAGGGCGCCGGGGTGCACTGGCCGGGCAATGACGCGGCCCTGCTGGTCCTCATCCCGGTCTTCGTGCTCGTCTGCCTCGGCTACACCACCCTGCTGCGCCGGGTCCGGGCCGCCACCCAGGTCCCGGCCGCCGCCGTCCCGGTCACTCATGAGGAGGCCCCCCGATGAGCCGCTGGCTCCGCTCGTTCGGCGCGTTCTGGTACGACTTCGTCATCGGCGACGACTGGCGCGGCGCCGCGGTCGTCGTCCTCGCGCTGGCCCTGACCGCGTTGCTGGTGCACGGGGCCGGCGTGGACGCCTGGTGGCTGCTGCCCGCTGGCGTGATCGCCGCGCTCGGCTGGTCGCTCCGCCACGCCATCAGGTCTGACGGGGCTTCAGCCGGCCGGCTATCCGGTAGGCGTGAGGCCGAACGTGATCCGGTAATCACACCGGCCCTTGCAGACGTACGTGCTGGTCGCGTCGTCGTCCGCGTACGAGTAGGCGTACGGCTCGGCCTTCTTGAACACCGCGGCGTAGTCCACCGGCCACTGGGCCGGATTGCATGCCGCCCGCGGGGCCCACTGGGCGCGGCAGCAGTACTGGTCGGTGCCGAACCGTGCGCACGCGGACTCGCAGCCGACCACCGACCCGGCCGCCTTTACCCGGAGCACGCCCGGGCAGTTCACCGGCGTGGTGCAGCCCGCCGGCACGCAGCCCTTCCGGCTGACCCGGTTGGCCGCGGTGCCGTGCGTGACGTTGATGAACATCGGCAGGTTCGAGCCGTCCACCATGCTGACGTCGTAGAAGTCCAGCCCGTCCCAGGCGTTCATGTCGTACTCGGCCAGCGTGGCCGGGATGGCACCGTTGCCGGTGCACTGGTACCGGCCGCCGCAGTCGCCGGACTGGCAGTGGCCGCGGCCGTCACGGAAGACGCAGCCCGTCCGGCCCCAGAACCGCCCGTTCCAGTGCTCCGGCACGATGATGGTCAGGCTGCGCCCGGGCTTCAGCGTCCAGCCGGTCCGGGCCAGCGGGTGCGCCGGATTCTGCGCGGCCGCTACCCAGATGGTCTGGGTGACCCGGTTGACGAACGTCACCCGGTGGGCCCCGGCCGCCACGGCGGCGCGGGCGGGCGCGCCGGAGGGGGAGGCGGCGGCCGGGGAGTCGGGTGCCTTTGCGGGCGTGGCCGCCGCGCGGGCGGCGGACCGTGCGGTGGAGCGGGCGGACGGCGTCGCGGTCACCGCGCTCACCGCGGCCCGCACGTCCGCCGCCGGGGCCTGGCCGGCGCCGGCCCCGGCGCTGGTAGCCGTCCGGGCCGCAGCGTGCCCTGGCGCGGCATCCCTGGCGCCGGCCGTCCCGCCCGGGGCCGAGCAGGCTGTGACCAGCGCCACGACCGGGCCGGCGGCCGCCACCAGCGCGGCGATCCGCAGCGCGCGCCTGTTCTTCCGGCCAGCGATCATGGGGCCCGTCCTCCTTGCGCAGGATGTGCTGGGGCGCGCGTCCGCGGTGCGCCCTGCCCTGGGAGACGCTCCCGCCGCGGTGCAGATAACGAAAACCCGTCCCCGGGCCGCGATCGCGTCGCTGCATCCCGGCGCGGGGGCCGCCGCCCGGCCTGCCGTGCCTCGCCGGACCTCCGCCCGCCAGCCCGCGACCGCCCTCCGACCAGCGCTCCCGCTGCCGGCCGATCGTGGTCGCAAAGCGTCGTTCCCGCAACGGTTTACGACACCTTGGCTCGCTCGCATCCCCGGTCGCCCCGCCAGTGCCTCGCCTGGCTCCCGCGCCCGGCCCGCGGCCGTCCCTTTCACCGATGCCGTGAGGCGATAACAGCAAGAGACGGGGGCATGGGCCAGGCAAGGCCGCGGCCGCCGGCCCCCGACGGGCCCGGACCTCCGGGGCCGCAGGCCCTCCGCGCCGCCGCGGCCAAATCCCCGCCCCGGCCGCCGCGGCGCGGGATCATCCGGTTGCGGGATTTTCTGTTATTTGGCCCCGGTTTGCGGAGTCTCCCCTGAAGGCGGGGTCCGACCGCCGCACAACCGACGAGGGGGAGGTGCCATGCACATGCCGCGCAGCAGCGGGCCAGGAGTGCAGACGGTGATCGCCGCCCAGGCCGGGGACTCCGAGGCGCTGGACAGCCTGCTGTCCAGCTACCTGCCCCTGATCTACAACATCGTCGGCCGGGGCCTCAGCGGCCACGCCGACGTGGACGACGTGGTGCAGGAGACCATGCTCCGGGCCGTGCGCGGCCTCGGCGACCTGCGTGACCCCGCCGCGTTCCGGTCCTGGCTGGTCGCGGTGGCCATCCGCCAGATGCGCGATCACTACCGGGCCCGCCAGGCCGCCCCGGCCGCCGACCTGACCGACGAGGTGGCCGACCCCGAGGCCGACTTCGTGGAGCTGACCATCCTCCGGCTCGGCCTGTCCAGCCAGCGCGAGGAGACCGCGCTGGCCACCCGCTGGCTCGACGCCGGGGACCGCGAGCTGCTCGCGCTGTGGTGGCTCGAGGCGGCCGGGGAACTGGACCGCGTCGAGCTCACTGCCGCGCTCGGCCTGCCGGCTACCCACGTCGCGGTGCGCATCGGCCGGATGAAGGAGCAGCTCACCATCTGCCGGGTGGTGGTGCGGGCGCTGCGCGCCGAACCCGCCTGCCCGGGCCTGGTGCTGACCACCGAGGGCTGGGACGGGGTGCCCAGCCCGCTGTGGCGCAAGCGGATCGCGCGGCACATCCGCGCGTGCCGGCGTTGCGGGGGGCAGGAGGACGGGCTGATCCCGGCCGAGCGGCTGCTGGCCGGGCTGACCCTGGTCCCGCTGCCTGCCGCCTGGGCGTCCCGGGCGGCCGCGATCCGCGTGGTCGGCACGGCCCGCGAGGTCGGCGGGCCCCACCCGGGCGGTGCGGGACACCCGGGCGGTGCGGGCCACCCGGGCGGTGCAGGCCAGGCCGGCGGGGCAGGCCATCCGGGCGGTGCGGCCATGCTCCAGGCTCGGGGTGGTGGCCGGGCGCCCGGCCACCACGGACTGGTGCGCCGGGGAGCCAGGCGCGCGGCGGGTCACTCCCGTCACGCACGCCTGCTGGCCAAGGCGGGCGGCTCGCTGCAGGCCAAGCTGGTGGCCACCTCGGTCGCGGCCAGCTGCGTGGTGGCCGGCGGGGTCGCCGTCGTCCACCTGCACGGGGCGCACCCGGCCGCCGCCACCCACCACGTGCAGGCCGCCCCGGTGGCGCTGCCTGCGCCGGTCACCCGGGCCCTGGCCCGGCCGTCACCCAAGCCGGTCCGGGCCACCCACCCGCCGCGCAAGCCGGCGCCCCCGCCCCCCTCCACGGCCCCGCCCCCGCCTCCTCCGGCCAGCAACGCGAAGAAGGGCGTGGCCGCGTGGGCGTTCACCGGGGCCGCACAGGCCCTGGCCCAGTCCGGGGCGTCCTGGTATTACACCTGGTCTGCCACGCCTGCCGGCGGCATCGTCAGCCCGCCAGGCGTTAGTTTCGTGCCGTTGATCTGGGGCGCGGCGAACGTGAACGCCGGCACTCTCAGCCAGGTGCGCGGCGAGGGGCGGTACCTGCTCAGCTTCAACGAGCCGGACATGAGCGGCCAGGCCAACATGAGCCCCGGCCAGGCGCTCAGCCTGTGGCCGCAGCTGGAGGCCACCGGGATGCGGCTCGGCAGTCCCGCGGTCGCCGACGACGGCGCCACCCCCGGTGGCTGGCTGGACCAGTTCATGTCCGGCGCCGCGGCCCGCGGCTACCGGGTCAACTTCATCACGCTGCACTGGTACGGAGCGGACTTCGCCACCGGTCCCGCGGTCAGCCAGCTGGAGAGCTACCTGCAGGCCGTGCACGCCCGCTACCACAAGCCGATCTGGCTGACCGAGTTCGCCCTGGACAATTTCGGCGCTTCCCCGCAGACCCCGGGCCAGGCGCAGCAGGCCGCGTTCCTCACCGCGGCGACCGCGATGCTGCAGCGGCTGGGCTACGTGCAGCGGTACGCGTGGTTCGGGCTGGAAGCCACGCCGACTGACGGCAGCATGGGCCTGTTCGGCAGCGGCCCGGTGGCCACCACGGTGGGCCGCGCTTTCGAGGCCGCTGGCTGACCGCCCGGCCGGGCGGTCAGGCCGTCCCGCCCGCCCGGACCAGCCCCGTCTCGTAGGCGAACACCACGGCCTGGACCCGGTCGCGCAGCCCCAGCTTGGCCAGCACCCGGCCCACGTGCGTCTTCACCGTGGCCTCGGACACGAACAGCCGCCGGGCGATCTCGGAGTTGGACAGGCCCTGCGCCACGTGGGCCAGCACCTCGCGCTCCCGGCTGGTCAGCGTGTCCAGCCCGGGCGGCGCGGGGGAGTTCTGCGCCGGGAACAGCGGCGCGAACCGGTCGATCAGCCGGCGCGTGGTCGAGGGCGCGACGACCGCGTCCCCGGAGTGCACCGCCCGGATGGCGAACAGCAGTTCCTCCGGCGGGACGTCCTTGAGCAGGAAGCCGCTGGCCCCCGCCTTCAGCGCGGCGTACGCGTACTCGTCCAGGTCGAACGTGGTGAGCATCAGCACCCGCGGCCGGTCGCCCGCCGCGCAGATCTGCCGGGTCGCCTCGATGCCGTCCAGCCGCGGCATCCGCACGTCCATCACCACCACGTCGGTGGGCCGGGACCGCAGCATCCGGGTCGCGTCCAGGCCGTCGCCGGCCTCGCCGACCACGCACATGTCGTCCTGCGCGTCGAGCACCATGCGGAACCCGGTCCGGACCAGCTCCTGGTCGTCGACCAGCAGGATCTTGATGCCCGTGCCCGTGCCCGTGCCCGTGCTCATGCCTGTGCCCTCGCTCACGCCGCACCCGCCTGCCGGGCCGGGCCCGGGGACGCGGAGGTGCTGGCCGGGCCGGCCTCGTCGTGGCCGCCGGGCGGGACCGCGCCGCGGACCACCGGGAGCCGGGCGGTGACCTGGTAGCCGCCGCCCGCGCGCGGGCCCGCGCGCAGCGTGCCGTGGTAGAGCGCCACCCGCTCGCGCATCCCGGTCAGCCCGTGACCCGCGCCGTCCGCCTCGGTCACGCCCCGGCCGTCGTCGGTGATCTGCAGCATCAGCACGTCCTCGCAGTAGCGCAGCAGCACCCGGGCACTCGCCTGGGGACCCCCGTGCTTGCGGGTGTTGGTCAGGGATTCCTGGATGATCCGGTAGGCCGCCAGCGCCAGGCCGCCGGGCAGCGGCCCGGGCACGCCCTGCACGGTGAACGAGACCGCCAGCCCGCTGGCCCGGGTCTGCTCCAGCAGCTCGCCGAGCTGCTCGATGCCGGGCAGCGGCACCACGCCCGTGGTGTCGTCGTCGCTGCGCAGCACGCCCAGCATCCGGCGCATCTCGGCCAGCGCCTGCCGCCCCGTGCTGGCGATCGCGCCGAGGGCCTGCCGGGTGCGTTCCGGTGAGCTGTCCAGGGCGTAGGAGGCCCCGTCGGCCTGCACCACCATGACGCTGACGTTATGGGCGATGACGTCGTGCAGTTCGCGGGCGATCCGGGCCCGCTCGGCGGCCGCGGCGATCTGGGCCTGCGCGTCCCGTTCGCGTTCCAGCCGGGCCGCGCGATCCTCCAGCGCGGCGTAGTACGCCGCGCCGGTAGCGCATGGAGTCACCGAGGACCCAGGCGACCAGCGACGAGCCCGCGAACGCGACCAGGCCCACCGAGATCCAGTGGTACATGCCGATGTTCGGGGGGACCCACCGGGCCACCGCGGCGGCCGACCCGATCAGGCAGATGGCCAGGCCGGCCACGGAAATCCGGCGCCGGCTGTACGCGGCCAGGGTGTACAGCAGGACCAGGATGGCCGCGTCGATCGTGGTGACATGGATGTCGAGCAGTACCTGGAGACCGCCCACGGCGATCGCGATGGCGAAGGCGGCCACCGGGTGGTCGCGGCGGAACACCAGCGGGATGGCCAGGGCCAGCGTGACCAGGGCCAGTCGGTAGTCGCCGGTGGCGATGGCCGGCGCCAGGGCGGGGATCCCCAGGGCGGCGGCGAGCACGCCGTCCACCAGCCGGGGATGACGGCGCAGCCAGAGGTAGAAGGCGCCCACGGGTCAAGCGTACGGGCGCGACCTCGCGCCGGGCGTCATCCTGCGGGAGGGACCAGGGTCAGCCTCGCGGGTGAGGCGCCCGGCTGGGCCGGCCCGGTGCGCGGGCCCGGCCCAGCCGGGCTTGCCTTCCCCCCCTTGCCCCCTTGCCCGGGGCGGGCACGGGATACCGGCCTGCCGGAGTCCCCCCGGAGAGTCCCAGGATGACGCTGGCGAGCGAATCCTTCGTGCACCCCAATCCCATGCCGTGACCTCCCACGGCACAGACCCGCCTGCCACAAGGGCAGGCCCACCGGCGAGCCGCATCCGCGCTCGCCCCGGGCTGAGTCATAGCTAACCGCGGCGCCGGCGCCGCCGCTATCCCCGGACTGGGGGATCCGGGTTGCGCCGCCGGGGGGCCTAGAATGCGCGTCACGAGACGGGTCGCCGCTGGGCGGCCCGCGGCTCCCCCCACGTGATCCGAGGCAACCGGGCAGGCATGAAGGCAATGGCGGTCGGGCAGGCCACATCCCCGGCGGCGCGCGTCAGCACGCCGGCCGGGCTGGTGGTCGGCATCCCCGAAGGCAGCCGCCTGGTGTTCGGCCGGGGGCCGGATGCCGACCTGACCATCGCGGCCGGCCGGGGACTGTCCCGCCGGGCCGGGGTGATCAGCGCGCTGGGGGACGGCGTCTGGATCGCCAACATCAGCCGGACCCACGCCCTCTACACCGAGGGGGACGGGTACCGGATCAGGCTGCCCCGGATGGAGGACAACGGCGAGCCGTCCGGCGGGTGGTTCCTGCGGGCCGGGATGACCCTGGTCGGCTCCCGCGCGATGCTCGACGAGGGCCAGCCGCTCTGCGTGATGGTCGCCGGGCCGTCCGGCGGGACGGACTCCGCGCCGGAGGGCACGCGGGTGTGGCAGGACGGTGACGCGACCCTGCTCCCGCTGTACCTGGACCCGATGACCAAGATCTTCCTGGTGGCGCTCATGTGGTGCCGCCCCTGGCTGCTCGACCCGGCGGGGACCACCCCGCTGCCGCGCACGCCCGAGATCGCCAAGGCGGCCCTCGAGGTCACCGGCGCGTACCACGAACTGGAGCGCTTCGACACCGACCCGGCGTTCCGGGACCGGCTCTCGGCCCGGGTGGCCGAGCACATCAAGGTGCTGCGCCGCAAGATCACCGACCGCGGGCTGGTCCGGGCGGACACCCGGCTCTCCGACGAGGTGGTCGTCCGGGTGCTCATGGAGCACGGGATCATCACCGCGGCCGACCTCGGCCGGCTCAACGACCCCGCGTGGTGCTCCCGCCAGGAGGACCTGTGGTGGACTCAGGCGCCGTAAGTCCAGCCGGATAACTGGGGTCGTGCCTGGCTGCCGTGACCGGGCGGCGTATGGGTGCTGTGACCGTGCGGGGTGTGACTGCTGTGACCGTGCGGCGTGTGCGGTGCTGTGACCGTGGGGCGTGGCGCTGGCCTGCGCGGACGGGGCGGGGCTGGGCTGTGCGGACGGCGCCGGGCGCGAGCCGGATGATAACGGCGTGGCCGTCGGGAGTGGCGCCACGGGGTGAACCTGGAACGTGGCGGTGGCCTGCCTGCCCCGGGCCCCGGTGACCAGCACGTGGTACGTGCCCGCCGGGATCGGCCCGGCGAAGAACACGTGGCCCTGGTCGATCGCGTAGTTGAACGTCCCCGCCTGGTCCACGGTCGGGCGGAACGGCGCCACGCCGTGCCCGATCAGGCGCACCTGGACCTGGGTCAGCGGGACGAACCCGCTGCCGTGCACCACGAACACGGTGTCGCCGTCGCCGTAGTACTGGCCCATGGCCAGTTTCGGCGTCGTGCTCGTGCCGCTGGGCAGCGGCGGGGGCAGGCCCGGGGGCGGTCCGGGGGACCGCGTGCCAGAGGTCGCGTCCCCGGCGGTGGAGGTGGGTGTCCCCCGGGAGGCCGGCGCCTGCCCGGTCCCGCCCGTGAACAAGGCGCCGAGTGCCGCGCCGGCCGCCACCAGCGCCACGGCGCCGGCGAGCAGCCCGGCCCCGGCCATGATCTGCCTCCGGCGGCGCCGGGCCGGCCGCGCCCCGGGCGCCGCCGGGGGGCCCGGGCCATCGCCGTCCCCGCGCCGGCGGGGCCAGCGGGACCGGCGGGGGGCCGGCAGCGCGGTATAGGACCCGAAGGTGCCGTCCTCGCTCACGTCCTCGCTCACGTCGTCGGAGAGCGGCGGCTGGTCCTGGTCGTCAGCGGTCCCCGCTTCCGGGGGCGGCTGGGGGCTGCGCTGGTACTCCCCGATCAGGGTGAGCGCGCTCGCAGGCAGGTAGGAATGCCCGGATCCGGGGGCGGGCGTGGCGCCGACGAACGGCGCCAGTTCCGCGAGGATGGCCGTGGACGTCGGCCGGTTCCGCGGGCTGCGCTCCAGGCAGGCGGTGACGATGGGGGTCAGCTCGGCCGGCAGGCCGGAGAGGTCCGGCGGCTCGGTGGCCAGCCGGACGAGGACGTCCATCACGGTGTCGCCCTGGTAGGGCGGGTGCCCGGCCGCCGCGAACAGCAGGGTCGCGCCGAGCGCGAACACGTCGCTGGCCATGGACGCCTGCCGGGTGTCCCGGGCCTGCTCCGGGGCCATGTACGCGGGCGTGCCCAGCGCGCCCCGGGTCACGGTGAGCTGGATCCGCTCGGCGGCCCGGGCCACCCCGAAATCGATCACGCGGGGGCCGTCGGGCGAGACGAGCACGTTGGACGGCTTCAGGTCCCGGTGCACCAGCCCGGCGTTGTGGATCGACTCCAGCGCCTCGGCGCAGCCGGCAGCCAGCCAGCGCACCGCCGGGACCGGGAGCGGCCCGCCCCCCCGGACCAGGCGGTTCAGCGACGGCGCCGCGATGTAGGCGGTGGCCAGCCAGGGCACGTCCGCGTCGGCGTCCGCGGCCACGACCGCCGCGGTGAACACCCCGCTGACCCGCCGCGCGGCCGCGACCTCATGGGCGAACCGGGCCCGGAAACCGGCCTCGTCGGCAAACTCGATCTTGATGGTCTTGACCGCCACCAGGCGGCCCGCGGTGGACCGGCCCAGGTACACCTGGCCCATCGCCCCGGCGCCGAGACGCCCGAGGAGCGCGAACGGCCCGATCCGTTCCGGATCCCACCGGCGCAGCGGCGCCAGTGCCGGCTGCGGAACCATCGTTGCCTCCCCCGGGTCCACAAGGGCCCGGGTGCAATCATGCCGAGTCCGCGGGCCCGCGTGTCCGGGTTCCGGACTGTGTGCCGGAAATGGCACTGAACGGATAGCCTGGGCAGGGCGCAGGACGCGGCGGGGGTGCCATTTGCGGCTTCAGGGACATATCGTCACGGTCATGACGTCCAGCATCGTCGCAGGGTGAGCAGCGTGCCCGGGGGGCGCAAAACCTCACTACGGCGTTTGATGGCCCGTTCTGTGAGCTCTGGTCCCCCGGCAGTGCAGGATGGAAGCATGAGGGATACCCGAACCACAGCCGTCGGGCTGCGGTCAGCGATCGAGCGAAGCGGTTACTACCCCGGGCTCGTGGCGGACGCCGTGTTCTCCGCCCTCGGCGCCGAGCCCGTGGTGTCGTACGTGGTCCAGTCGGACGCGCTGTTCGACCCGGCCATGGAGGTCCGCCGCCACATGACCGTGCTGGTGCTGACCCCGTCCCGGCTGGTCTATTCCCATACCGACGAGAACCCGGCGGACGACGAGCCAGGGGCCCGTCCGCAGGCGGAGACCAGTACCGAGGCCGTGCGTTTCTCGCGGATCTCCTCCGTGGCCGTGACCCGCGTCGTCCCCGACCCGGCCTCGTACGTGCCGGGGGTCACGATGCCGACCGAAGTGGTCCTGACCATCGGCTGGAACGTCCTGTCGCACGTGGAGCTCGAGCCCGCCCACTGCGGCGACGAGAACTGCGAGGCCGACCATGGCTACACCGGCACCATCACCGCGGACGATCTGGCCATGCGGGTGAGCGAGGCGGCCGACGGTGAAGAGGCCGTGCAGCAGGTGCTCGCCTTCGCGGTCGCGCTGACCGAGGCGACCACCCACCCCGGCCACTGACGGGCGGCAGCATGACCGCTGAGCCGATGACCTCGGCCACCGTGCCCGATTACGGCGAGGGCACCCTGCCCGACCTGGCCACCTCGCTGCTCGCCTCGCTGGGCGTGGACGACGCGCCGAACCCGCTGGGGCTGGCCCCGACCCGCCGGGCCTGCCTGCTCATCGTGGACGGCCTGGGCTGGGAACTGCTCCGCGCCCACCAGGCCGCCGCCCCGCTCCTGTCCGAGCTCACCACCACCGGGCGCGCGCTCACCGCAGGCTTCCCGGCCACCACGGTGACCAGCCTCAGCTCTCTCGGCACCGGCCTGCCGCCGGGACGGCACGGGATGCTCGGCTACCGGGTCGCCGTGCCCGGCCAGGACCGGCTGCTCAACGGGCTGCGCTGGGATGACCACGTGGACCCGATCAGCTGGCAGCCCGCACCGACCATCTACCAGCGCGCGGCGGCGGCCGACATCGCCGCCTTCCGGGTGGCCGCGCGGGGGCTGGAGAAGACCGGCTTCTCGCTGGCCGCCATGCGCGGGGCGACCTACCGCCCCGCGGACAGCCTGGGCGCGCTCGTCGCCCAGGCGTCCTGGGCGCTGGCCGGCTCGGACCGGGCCCTGGTCACCGTGTACCACGCGGAACTCGACGGCACCGGGCACGTGTTCGGATCCCAGTCCGAGGCCTGGTCCTACCAGCTGGCGCACGTGGACAAGCTGGCCGAGCAGCTGGCCAGCTCGCTTCCGGCGGGCACCGCGCTGTACATCACCGCCGACCACGGGATGGTGGACGCGGGACCGGACGACCGGATCGATGTGGACCACATCCCCGGGCTGCGGGACGGGGTCGCCCTGCTCGGCGGCGAGCCGCGCGCGCGGCACGTGTACACCGTCCCCGGGGCCGCCGCCGATGTGCTGGCCACCTGGCAGGGCGTGCTCGGCGGGCGGGCGTGGGTGGTGTCGCGCGACGAAGCCATCGACGCGGGCTGGTTCGGCCCCGTCAACGAGCGGTTCCGCCCGCGGATCGGCGACGTGGTGGCCGCGCCCGCCGGTTCCTGGGCCCTCGTCGCGACCCAGGCCGAGCCACTGGAGTCCTCACTGGTCGGGATGCACGGCTCGCTGACCCCCGGCGACCAGTTCGTGCCGCTACTGAGCGTCACCAGTATGTGATCGGGCCGGCGGGCACGGGGCAGCCAGCACGGAGGCTGCCCGGGGCCCGCGTGGCCTGACTGGCGGAGTTATCCACAGTGACGCACGGGGGAATCCAGGCGGCGGCGGGTGTTCATCCACAGATACGGGGCCAGTTGTCCACAGAACGATTCCGGCCCTGGGGCGGACCAGGGCACGATCCGGGTGCTAACACGCAGTACGGGCTGAAGGGACAAAACGGTGGATTCAACCGTCGATGCCGCGGCGCTCGCGGCGGCCATGGCGGGCGGGCCGGCGCCCGTCCTGCTGGATGTGCGGTGGCGGCTGGGCGGCCCGCCCGGGCTCGACCGCTACCGTGAGGGCCACCTGCCCGGCGCGCAGTTCGCGGACCTGGACCGCGATCTGGCGGGGCCGCCCGGGACCGGGGGACGGCACCCACTGCCGGACGCGGGCACGTTCCAGGCGGCGATGCGCCGGGCCGGGATCAGTGACGACCGGCCCGTGGTGGCCTACGACGAGAACGACTCGACGGCGGCCGCCCGCGCCTGGTGGCTGCTGCGCTACTTCGGGCATCAGCAGGTTCAGGTCCTCGACGGCGGCTATCAGGCCTGGCTGGCCGCGGACCTGCCGATCGAGACCGGGCCCGCCGCCGCGCCGGGGGCCGGCACGTTCACCGCCCGGCCCGGTCACCTGCCGCTGCTCGACGCGGAGGGCGCGGCCCGGATGGCGCGCGAGGGCGTGCTGCTGGACGCCCGGGCGGCGGAGCGCTACCGGGGCGAGACCGAACCGGTCAACCCGGTCGCCGGGCACATCCCGGCGGCGGTGAGCGCGCCCACCACCGGGAACCTCGATCCGGCCGGGCGGTTCCTGGACGCGGAGGCGTTGCGGGACCGGTTCACCCGGCTGGGGGTGGGCGCGGCCGGCACCCCGGGCGGGGCCGTCACGACCGGGGCGTACTGCGGGTCCGGGGTGACCGCGGCACACGAGGTGCTCGCGATGGCGATCGCGGGCATCCCGGCCGCGCTCTACGTGGGCTCGTGGTCCGACTGGATCACCGACCCCGCCCGCCCCGTCGCGACCGGCCCCGGCTGACCCCGGCCGGGGTTGCCCCGCCCCGCTGAGCCGGCCGCTGACCGCGCCCGGCCCGGGCGCGGTCAGGCTCCGTCCTCATCCAGCAGGGCGCCCAGCCGCTGGATCAGGTGCCCGCGCCAGCCGCCGCCCAGGATCCCCATGACGGTGCGCTGGCCCGGGTCGGCGTCATCGAAGCCATCGTGCGTGATCAGCAGCCGGGTGCCGGTGCCTTCGGGGGCCAGGAACCAGCTGACGACGGTGTCGAGGTTCCGTGATCGCCAGGAGAACCGCATCAGCTGGGGTGGCTCCAGGTCGAGCACCTGGCAGTGCACGACACCGTCGAAGCCATGCCGGGGGACCGGCTCGGTCCGGAACGTGAAGGCGTGGCCGACCACCGGCTTGAAGTCGTTGGGCATCAGCCAGCGGGCCAGCAGGACCGGGTCGGTGAGGGCCTGCCAGACCCGCCCGGGTGGCTGGGGCAGGAACTGATCCACCTCGACGGATGCCATCAGCTGTCCTCCTCTTCCAGTAGTTCGCGGAGCAGCCGGGCGTGGCGCCGCCAGAACTGCTCGTAGTGGGCCGTCCAGTCCGCCACGGCCCGCAGCGGGCGGGCGTCCAGGCGGTAGTGCCGTTCCCGGCCGACGCGTTCCTCAGTGACCAGGCCCGCATCGCGCAGCACCCGGAGATGCTGGGATACGGCCGGCAGGCTCATCTCGAACGGCGCCGCCAGGTCGTGCACCGACCGGGCGCCGCCGGCGAGCACGTCCAGGAGGGCGCGGCGGACCGGGCTGGCGATGGCGTCGAACACGTCGGGGCCGGGCACGGCGGGCCTCAGCCGCGGGGCGGGGGAGCTACCGCCGTGGCCTGCAGGATCAGGCCGTTGCCGTCCGGGTCGTCGAAGGTCACGAACCGTCCCCAGGGTGCCTCCTGGACGCCGGCGTCGATGACCACGCCGCGGGCCCGGAGCGCCGCCACGTCGCCGTCGAGGTCGCCGGTCTCCAGCACGGTGCCCTTGGCTGACCCGGCGGGCATGGCCGGGAACCAGGTGACCAGCGTGATGGAGGTCGCCGCGCCGGGCGGCCTGACCTGGACCCACCGCTGGCCCGGGCCCATCGCGGTGTCGGCCACGAGCTCGAAGCCGAGGGTGTCCACGTAGAAGTCCCGGGCCCGGTCCTGGTCGGTCACGGGTAGCGAGAAAAGCTGAATCTGCGTGATGCTCATGCCGGCGATTATAGGTAAGAATTCTCTTACCGGTAAGCCGGCCCGGGGAGATTTGCGCCCCCTGAACACGCCCGGGAAGGCTCCGCCGAACCCGCGGGCGTCACGGGGCGCCCCGCTCGCCCGGGTCAGGCCGCTGCCGAGTTCGTGATCATGGCTTTGGTGTCGTTGCAACGACACCAAAGCCATGATCACGCAACTTTGGCCGAGGCCGTGGGAGATGGATGAGGCTGGAGTGGCTGGCGGGTCAGTGGTCAGTGGTCAGGGGCGGCCAGGTCGTCGCGGGCGGTGAAGAGCAGCCAGGTGATCGACTTCGTCGGCGTCGTGAAGCTGAGCGCCGCGACCCGGATCACGGTCACCGGCCCGTAGCCGTAGCGGTCAGGGGCTCGAGCAGCTCGGCGACGGCCTCCTGGCCGTGCTGCCGGGCGCTGTCCAGCGGCGTCGCGCCCCATTCGCTCCTGATGTTCGGGTCGGCGCCCAGCCCCAGCAGCAGCCGCGCCATCTCGACGTCGCCCGTCTGCGCCGCCTCGTGCAGCGGGGTGAACCATTGCTGCTCGAGCGGGATGTCGAGGCGGCCGCGGGCGTTCACGTCGAAGCCGAGCTCGGCCAGCAGCGCGATCGCGTCGAGCTTGCCGCCCGATGCCGCCCAGGCCATCAGGCCGGGCCGCCGCTCGCGCGCCTGGGGGGCGAAGGCCCGCAGCCGCGTCGCGGTGTCCCGATCTCCGGCCAGGACGGCAGCGATCAGCGAGTTGACCTCGTCGAGCGCCGGCGGGGCGGCGCCGCGGCTGACCAGCCACCCGGCCAGCTCCGGGTACCCGCTCAGCTTGGCCAGCTCGGCCGGGGTGAGCCCGTCGGAGTTCCGCAGCGCTGTCGGCCGTCCGCCCGGTGCCGCGTACGGCGTGCGGAAGTCGACGCCGTGCTCGACCAGCAGCCGGACCCGGTCGCGCATGTCGTGCACGATCGCCCACCACAGCTGCCCGCGCAGCATCTCGCGCGGCGAGTCGGCCTTGTCGCCGAACCGCATCGCCCACGGCCCGCCGTCCCCCGGCCGAGACCATGCTCGAACAGCAGTACCAGGTGCCGGTCGTCGCGGCCGAACTGGCGGTCATACAGCAACTGCCCGTCGTTCGCGTCGGCGCCCGCGGTCAGCAGCAGCTCGGCGAGCGCGAACGCGTGCGGGTGCTCGTCCTCGTCGTGGCTGCCCAGCGCGCAGGTCGCCGCCGTGTACGGCGGGTACAGGCCGTGCCACAGGTAGCCGGCGTTCGGGTCGCCGCCGTGCTCCAGCAGCGCGCGGGCCGTGCCGAGCGTGGCTTCCTCGCTGATCCCCGGGTCGTGCCGGGCGCTCGCGAGGTACAGCAGCGGCTCCCACCCGTACGGGCCGCCCTCGCGGCTGGCCAGCGCCGGGTCGGCCGCGACCTGCGCCCGGACCGACGCCTCGTCCCCGGCGGCGGCCGCGACATAGATGCTGGAGCGGGTCAGCTCCGGGTGGGCGGCCAGCACCCGGGCCGCTCGTTCCCAGCGGGAGGGCTCGTCGTCGCCGCCGAAGCGCAGGCAGGCGAACGCGAGGAACTCATCCGCCGCTCCGGAGGTCTGGTCGACCTCGTCGGGGGACCGGCGGTACCGCTCGATCATCTCCAGGTGCTGCTTCAGCCGCGCCCAGGACGCGAACCCGTTGTGCCGGGCGACCACGAGCTGCGCGCCGGTCAGCGTGACCGCGTGCGCGCCCTTCGGGTGATACTCGGCGACCAGATCCAGGGCTCCGGGCACGCCCGCGCGGGCCAGGTCCCGCACGTCCTTGGCCTGCTTGCGGAGCTGCTCCAGGCTGGCGTCGTCGGGCAGAGATACGGATGGCATGGTGCCAACCCCCTTTCACCGCCTGCGGTCCGCATCGTCAGGCCGAAAGGAGGCTGATCAGCCAGTACCGTTCGTGACAAACCTGCTCGGGTGGGCTCGGCCCTGTCCGCGGACCCGGCGGCGCCCCGCGCGCCGACCCCGAGACTACGCCCCGGCAGGTGTCGCGTGAAGGAAAGCATGATGAGCAGCAGCCTGACCGCCGAGATCACCATCGCCCGCCGACCCGGAAGTGCAGGAGGTCTCGGACAGGGTCTGCGCCTACGTCCAGCCGGACGGGTCCGAGCGGATGGTTTCTAATCAAATTCGGCCTAAATCCGCTGACCAGCTCTGTTACACCCGTTGAATCGGGCCGCGTGGGCCCGGTCCTGCCTGCCTCAGATCTCCGGCTTGCCAGGGGGGAGCGGATCGGCCGCGAACGCGCCCTTGCCGGAGACGACCACGGCCCAACCCTGCGTCGCCAGGTAGCGATACGCCTGCCTCACGGTCCCGCGTGACACGCCCAGATCTTGCATGATCGTCGCCTCTGACGGCAGGCGCTGTCCCGGCTCGATGATCCGCCCGGCGATCCAGGACGCAACCTGCCGCCACAGCGGCACAGCCGAGTCGGGGTTGACGATCATGAACCTGACCCTAAGCGGGCTGTGTTGTGCCTGGTTAGGAGGGTACGGTCTAACCTAGGTATAGACAGGTTAGGACAGGTTGCAGTAACATGATGGCGACTACAGCGTGTAATTGCCTTCCCTGGAGATGAGCCGTGGAGCAGTCACCGGGCGTGCACCCCACCCCGTTAACCGACGCTGGCGCCCGCCTGGCCACCGCCGCGCACCAGTTGTTCGCTACGCCGCGGCCGACTCCGGGCATTCCGCCGGGGCCGAGCCTGGCCCAGATCATCGCGAGGTACGGCACCACGTGGGAGATCGCGGTCGCGGAGCCAGCGAGTCTCATCGCGATCCGGCGGCCGACGCCCACCGCGCAGGAAGTCGTGGTCGCCCACTCGCTGGCCGAACTGGACCGGAAGCTGGCCGCCGAGAGTGGGTCGGGGAGGACGTGACCGCATGAGCATTGAGGTCGTGCCGTGCCTGCATCCCGGAGCAGTTGACCTCCGCTCCAGCAACCATCTCCCCGGTGACGAGGTGCTGCACGTCTCCGCAGCCGAGTGGGCCGAGTTCATCGCCGCCGTCAAGGACGGCAAGTTCGACGACGTGACGTCAGCCGACTGAGGGCAACCTCAGATGCGCCGGCGGGCTGGCGGGTTTCAGGGGGGTGGGGCCAGGTCGTGGGGGGCGGTGAGCAGCAGCCAGGTGACGGCGCCGGTGATCAGGGCGGGAGTGGCGGGCTGGGCGCCGGCGGCCGCCACGGCGATCGCGGCCACTGCGGCGGCGATCAGGAACCGGAGGGCCAGCCGGGCCGGGCGGCCCCGGCGGATCCGGGATAGCAGCCGCACGCGACTCAGCCACCCCACCCATCCCGGCCGTCCGATGTGGGAGGCCGCCCCTGGCAGTGAGGCAGCTGGGGAAGTCGTCACCGGCTGGGCCGGGCCGGGCTGCGGCAGCAGCCTCCGGGAGTGCGGGGCCCGGGGGAGCGGCCGGGGGAGCTGGGCCAGCCCGGGGCGGGCCGGTGTCCTGGCCGGTGTCCGGGACCCGGGCCCGGGCGGCCCGCGGCCACCGGGACCCCGGGGATGGGGAGACCATGTCGGCCAGGGCCTCACCCCGCCCCGACCTGGTCCGCAGGACGGTGTATGCCGCGGCGGCGATCGCGAACCGGCTGGGGTCGCCGCCGTCGGCCCGGTCCGGGTGGGTCGCGGTGGCGACCCGCCGCCAGGCCGAGCGGACCTCGTCATCGGTCAGGCCCGGCCGGGCCGGCAGGCCGAGGGCGGCGAACGGGTCGCCGCCGGGCAGGCTGCTCATCCGGGCTCCTCGCCGAACGCCTCGTCCAGCAGGGCGCTCACGTCAGCCGGCCGGGTCGCGCCCGGATCGCTCCCCGGTACCCCGGGCGCGGGACCTCTGGCAGGCGCCGGGGGCATCCCGGCCGGGACCGCGCCCGCCGCTGGCGGCCCGCCGGGGGCCCGGTCGCCGGGGGCGCATCCGCCTGCTCCCCGGACCGGGCTCCGGCGGCGGCAGTGCCACCGGTGCCCGGGCCGGCCAGCTCCGCAGGCCCGGCCACCAGGCGCTTCACCTGTACGTAGGTCACCCCGCCGCGGTAGATGTAGGCGGCCTGGCCGACGTCCAGCCCGCGGATGAGCTCGGGGTCCACCACCGGCGTGCCCTCGGCCCGGGACAGCCCCTCGTGCGCCCACAACGGCACGCCCAGGAGCCTGCGGGCCGTGTCCACCACCCGCCGCGCGCCGGCCAGGGCCGCGACCGGTTCCGGGTGCGGCGTGCGCAGCAGCCAGATGCCGCCGTCCGCGGTGGTCGCCACCCGGTACCGCTCGTCCTCGTCCGCGGCCAGCCCGGGCCAGGACTGGGCCGACACCTGGACGGCCAGGCCGAGGGAACGGGCCCGCTCGTACAGCTGCCAGATAGGCAGCCAGGCGGGACACGGCGCTGAACTCATCGACCGCCAGGAGAATGTCCCGGCGGGCACTGGCCCCGGCTGGGGACGTGCCGCCCGGGGAGCGCCAGCCGGGGAAGTGCCGCCCGGAGCAGCGCGGCGGGGGACGTACCGCCCGGGGAACCGCCGGCCGCGAACCAGGCCAGCAGGTCGACCAGCGCACGGGCCTGCGCCTCCGCCACCGCGATCTCGGCGGTCCCCTCCAGGATGCAGTACCAGGCGTCCGCGTCACCGAACCCGCCCGGCCCGTCCAGGCCGGTGCCCAGCCGGCGCAGCAGGGCCCGGTACCGCAGCGCCACGTCGCCGACGTGCCCGGCCGAGGAACGCAGCAGCCCGGCGGAACCACCGTCCGGGGCGCCTGCGTAGGCCAGGCCCAGCCAGTTCGCGTCCAGCCGGCTGAGGAAGTCCGCGGTGCTGGCGGGCGGGCCGCACGGGGCCTCCACGGCCAGCCGGACGATCTCCTCCAGCACGTCGGCGTAGTACGCGGCGCCGCCGGTGCCGGACTCGACCATGTCCGCCAGCGTGCTGACCAGCTGCCGGGGCGGCAGCGCCCACAGCGACAGGCTGGCCTCGTCGGGCCAGACCGCAGTGGACGCCGCGCCCGCGCCGCGCAGCACCCGGCGCGCCCGGTCCGCGATCCGGCGCGAGTCGGCCCCGCCCTTGCAGTCCAGCACGACGAGCAGCGGGCGCGGCGCCCGGCCCGCGGCGTGCAGCTGCATCCCGCGGGTCATGAACCCGGCCCACAGCCTCAGCAGCAGGGTCGTCTTCCCGGTTCCCGTGGTGCCCAGCACCACCTGGTGCGAGCGGAGCCGGGGGAACGGGAGGACCGCCAGCGGCCGGGCCGGCTGCCGCACCGCCCGGATCGTGGCCCCGGCTACCACGCTGCCGTCCCGGGACAGCAACGGCACGGAGCCCGGCGCCGCGATCCGGGCCCGGGCGGTGCGCACCTGGTGCCGCCACTGCCGCTGGTCGAACGCGGCCGGGGCGCTGGGTGCGAGCCCGCCGCTGCCCGTCTCCATGGTGTAGATCCGCCAGGACCAGGCCAGGCCGCCGGCTACCAGGCCGACCGGGATGGCCAGCGGCGCCACGGTCACCGCCGCCTTCAGGTAGCTGCCCGCCGCGGCCTGGTGCCAGGCGGCCAGCCAGGCCAGGTACGGGGCGGCGGCCAGCTGCGACCATGGCCGGCCGTCCGCGGCCATCGCGGCCAGCCAGGCCGCCAGCATCGGCAGGCACCAGGCCGCAGCGCGGTAGAGCTGGCGCGGCGGCCAGCCCAGGAACCAGGCCAGCGCCGCCGCGTAGGCCGCGACCAGCACGGCCGGAGCGGCCAGGATCAGGGCCGCCACGAGAACCGCGATCCGCAGTAGCCGCCAGATCAGCCTGGCCAGGGCGCGGAGCATGAGGAACCCCAGGTAGCGCCGGATCATGTCCCGGCCTTCCTGACACCTGGCCCGGGCAGCGCGGCGCTGGCGGGCAGGCCGCGGATCTCGACCCGGCCGCCCAGGGCACCGGGCAGGGCGTCACGGGCCCGCACGACGGTCGGGCGGGCCGCCGCCGAGCACACGTACAGCACCCGCGCGTGCCGCGGCGGCAATCCCGGGACCCGGACCTCAGCCGCCGGGCAGCCGTAATCCCCGGTCCGGGTCAGGATCTCGGCCATGATCGCCGCCGTACGGCGCACCGTCTTGCGGGTGAGCTCCGCCTCGACCGCCCAGCATTCGCCGGCCAGGCCGCGCCCGCCGCTGCCTCACTCCCCGCTGCCTCACCCCCGGGTGCGTCATCCCGGGGTGCCTCATCCCCGGGTGCGACGCCCGGGTCCGGCCAGTGCACCTCCCCGTCGGGCAGGTGCTCGCGGAGCGGCATCCGGCTCCCCATCCGGGCCCGCAGGCGCCGCTCGCTGCGCCAGTACGCCCCCGCGGCCGTGTACCCCGCAGCGGACTCCAGCGCGATCCGGACCGCGGTCACGGCGCGCAGGTGGGCCAGCCGGGCCAGCGCGGGCGGCGCCGGCCGGTACGGCAGCCCGCAGGCGAGCAGGCCGGCCCGGGTCAGCCAGATCCAGGGGCGGCCCGGCCCGAGCCGGGCCGAGTCGGCGTAGCCCTGCTCCCGCCAGCGCGCCGCCAGGGACCGCGCCCGGATCTCGCCGACCGCCAGCTGAACGGCTAACTGATCCAATTGCACGCCATACATCTCGGCGGCAAATAACAGTCCGGCCACGTCCCGATCGCTCACCAGCCCACTACATCATGCGGGCGTGGTACGCCGTTAGGGCCTATCTGGGCGGTTTAGGCATCGGAGTCCAGCCGGCCATATGAGCCAAAAGCGCCCCTGCCCTGGTGTTTTCGTCCGCGGTGGGGCAGAATTTTGGGCGGGAACGCGGATCGCGCTCACCGCAGGCAGTCTCGCCCGTGCGGGCTTGCCGACGCGGCGGGTAGGCATAAGCTGTTCGCTGATATCCGGATCACCGCTAGCGCCCGGTCCGAGGTCGTTGGGGAAGACGCACCTCGGTCGCTCGCAGGGAGGTCTGGTGTCAGTTCAAGGCGTGCTGCAGGTCCATTCCGCGCCCCCGGCGCTGTGCCCGCATATCGAATGGGCAGTGGCCGGGGTCCTTGGCGTACCCGTCGATCTGGCCTGGGTGGGCCAGCCGGCCGCGCCCGGGGATGTGCGCGGCGAGCTCAACTGGCATGCCCGGCCCGGCATGGCCGGGTCGATCACGTCCGCGCTGGCCGGCTGGAACCGGCTGCGCTTCGAGGTGACCGAGGAGGCCAGCCCGGGCTGCGACGCGGTCCGGTACAGCTACACCCCGGCGCTGGGCACCTTCTCCGCGGTCACCGGGGCCAGCGGGGACATCATGATCCCCGAGAACCGGCTGCTCGCCGCGATGACGGTGGCCGCCGCGTCCCAGTCCGGCCTCCAGGTGGCCGCCACGACCACCCTGGAAGAGGAACTGGACCGGCTGCTGGGGCGGCCCTGGGACGCGGAACTCGAGCCGTTCCGGTGCGCGGCCGAGGGAGCGCCGGTGCGCTGGCTGCACGCCACCGGCTGAGCCGGGGCCAGCCCGCCCGGGTCCCTAGCCGGGCCGCCCGGCCCCCGCCTACGATTGAGACGGGAATCCGCCGGCCCGCACGTTGCGGCGCTGCGCCGCGGGAGCCGGGGCATAGTCCCGTGGAGGAAGGGTGACGATCAAGGTGCTGGTCCGGGACCCTGGCCTGGCCGCGTGACGTCCGGGGGGCAGGGAAATCCCGCCCGGGTAATCCTGGACTGCGACCCCGGGATCGACGACGCACTCGCCATCGTCTTCGGCTGCGGTCATCCCGGCCTGGACCTGGTCGGGCTGACCACGGTCAGCGGGAACGTCAACCTGGACACCGTGACGGGCAACGCGCTCAGCGTGCTGGAACTGGCCGGCCGCCCGGACCTGCCCGTGGTGCCGGGCAGCGCCCGGCCGCTGCTGCGGCCCACGCTGGACGCCCGGGAGGTGCACGGCGAGGGCGGCCTGGGAGCGGCGCGGCTGCCTGTCGCGCAGGCCGCCCCGGCCCGTGGCCACGCGGTGGACTACCTCATCGACACCATCGGCGCGGCTCCCGGCGAGATCACCCTGATCGCCACCGGCCCGCTGACCAACATCGCGCTCGCGGTCCGGCGCGAGCCCCGGCTGCCCGGCTGGGTCCGCGACTTCGTGATCATGGGCGGGTCCGCGGGGCGGGGCAACGTGACCCCGGCGGCCGAGTTCAACATCGCCGCGGATCCCGAGGCCGCCGCGATCGTGTTCGAGGCCGGCTGGCAGGTCACCATGGTCGGCCTGGACGTGACGCTGCAGGCCCGGGCCAGCGCGGACGTGCGGGACCGGATGCACCAGCTGGGCCGGCTCGGCACGGACCTGCTGCTGCCCGGCCTGCTCGGCTACCGCGGGGAGGATGCCCAGGCCCCGGACGGCCCGCCGGTCCACGACGTGTGCGCGCTCGCCCTGGTCGCCGAGCCCGGCCTGTTCGGGTGCGACCCGGCCCGGGTGGATGTGGAGACCGCCGGCCGGTTCACCTCCGGGATGACCGTCACCGACTTCAGCGGGCCTGCCGAGGGCCGCAACGCCCTGGTAGCCATGACCGTCAACGTGCCCGCGTTCTGGGACCTGGTGCTGAGCGCCTACGCCACGATTCCCGCCGCCAGCCTGGCCTCCTGAGCTATTCACGCCCGCGGGCGCCCCGGGCCGGGATGCCCGCCTGGCGCGGGTCAGTTGGCCTCGACGGTGACCTCGATGTTGCCGCGGGTGGCGTTGGAGTACGGGCAGACCTGGTGGGCGGCCTCGGCCAGCCGGAGCGTGGTGCCGGCGTCCACCCCGGGGATGGACACCTTCAGCGTGACGGCCAGGCCGTACCCGCCGCCGCCGATCGTGCCGATGCTGACGTCGGCCTCGACCAGGGAATCCGCGGTGTCCACGCCCTCGCGGCGGCCGACCACGCCCAGCGCGCTCTGGAAGCAGGCCGAGTACCCGGCGGCGAACAGCTGCTCGGGGTTGGTGGCCCCGCCCGGCCCGCCCATCTCCTTCGGCGGCTTGAGATGCACGTCGAGCAGGCCGTCGTCGGTGACGGCGTGACCCGCGCGGCCCCCCGTCGCGGTGGCCCTGGCGGTGTAGAGCGGCTTGATGAGTACAGTCGGCCCAGCTGGAGCTGACACGGTTCCTCCCGGTCTCCAGGGGCGCCACCCAGGAGATGGCGCGCCGTCTCCTGGGCCAACAGCCGCCCGGGCGGTCCTCATTCCGCCCGGGCGGGCCGGGCAGGCAGGCCCGCCCGGCCCCGGGCTGGCTAGGTCAGCCTGAACGCCGAGCGCCGCCCCAGCAGTATCCGGAACCCGAGCGCCAGGGCGTACAGCACGCCGACCAGGATCACCAGGAACCGGTAGCCAGTGATCAGGGCCAGGTACTCCAGCGCCCCGCCGACCATGGCCCCGAGCAGGTTGGCCGCGAACGCCGTGGTGGTGGTCTCCACGTCGCTGAACCGCTGCGCGAAGATCAGGTTGGCGATGAAGACCGGGGCGAAGGCCAGCGCCCCGCCGGCCAGGAACCGCGCCGCGACAGGCAAGCTGACCAGGTCCTCCTGCGGGACCAGCCAGGTCACCACCAGGCTGGCGATCAGCGCGGCGAAGAGCACCACCGGCGGGGGCAGCTTCACGTGCCGGGCCGTTTCCACCGCCAGGTACACCGCGACCAGGATGGCCACCGTGACCAGCGCGTTGACCAGCCAGGTACTGCCGAACAGCAACGCGAACTGGACGATGTTCTTGGTCTCCAGCAGCAGGAACGCCGCGCCCATGAAGGCCAGGTCGATGTACCCGCCCATCTTGCGGAACGAGCCACTGCCGAAGAGCCAGACGGCGACGAGCGAGGCGGCCAGGATCAGGGCCAGCATCCACAGGTAGCTCGTGGGAATGGTGTTGTTCAGCAGGTAGGGGAACGGATGATCGTCCGTGGCCGGGGCGACCTGGGCACCGCGCCACACCGTCCCGTTCCCGACCCCGGTGCAGTTCGGCACGGTCTCCCCGGCCGGCTTGTCGGTCAGCACGGCTAGCCGCCGTCCGCCCAGCGGCGCTCCTACCTGCGAACAGGGCGCCTGCCCGAACGCGTCCAGCATCGTGGTCGCGTAGCGGTTGTACAGGTGGTTCGAGTAGTAGTTGTACATGGACATGGTGCCGCCGGGGGCGAGGTGCGCCCGGGCGGACTCGACCGACTGGAGCGTGAGCAGGTAGCTCTCCAGCCGCAGGTTGGATTGGCCGTTCACCGCGGTCAGCGAGTCGGGCAGGGCGAACAGGATCAGGTTGTACTTCTTGGTGGTGTTCTGCAGGTAGGCCCGGCCGTCAGCGTTGTGCGTGGTCACCCGGGGGCTGTCGTACGGGTGGTTGGGGTGCTGGCTTTTGCCCAGCTTGATCAGGATCGGGTCGATCTCCACCGCGTCCACGTGCTGCGCGCCCTCGGACAGGGCCACCGCGACGTCGTTACCGGTGCCGGCCCCGACGATCAGGACGTTCTTCAGCGCCGAGCGGGTCACGTGCTGGTACGGGTAGAAGTAGAACTTCTTCTGCTGGTGCAGCACCGTCAGCGAGCGGGCCGCCTGGTACGGGATGTTGTTCGCGGACACGTACAGCGCGGGGTGGGCCTTCCCGCTGAGCTGCGCGGAGATCTTGTAGTACGGCGACCACTGCTGGTTCGGGACCGCGGACTCGACCGCCAGCATGATCACCACGACCAGGGCCGCCGCGTAGTGCCACCACCGGGCTGACCGCCCCATGACCAGCACGAAGCCGCCGGCCGCGATCACGCCCCAGGCCACCGGGGGCAGTTCCAGGAAGGCCAGCAGGGTGAAGGCCGCGGTGCCCGCAATGCTGCCGAACACGTCCAGCCGGTAGGCCTTGAGCGGCTCGAACGTCACGAAGAGCCGGGCCACGGCCTGCCCGAAGCCGGCCATCACCGCCGTGGCGAGCACGAAAATCACGGCCAGGCTGACCGGCCGGGGAAGCGCCTTGGTCCCGAACAGGCCGTGATACGGGTCCGGCCCGGACAGCGTGGCCAGGATCACGGGGAACGCGAGCACGAACCCCACCAGCAGGACCAGCGCCAGCGGGGCCCAGCGCACGAAGTCCCGGTTGGACCGGGCGTTCAGGAAGCCGATGCCGATGCCGAGAAAGCTGGCCAGCAGCACGAAGTTGGTGGCGTTGGTGACGTAGACGTTATTGGCCGCCGTCCACCGGATCAGGGCCAGCTCCACGAACAGCATGAGGAAGCTGGCGAACGCCAGCTTCGTCCGCTTATCCAGCCACCAGCGGCCGGCGCCCTCGGTCCCCTCCGCGGCGGTTCCTTCCGCAGTGGTGCCGTCCGCGACAGCGGTGGCGTGGGCTACTGGCGAACCGTTCCCGGACGCGCCGGCGTGGCTGGACGCGCTCCCGTTCCCGGAGGTGGTGCCGTTCGCCGCCGCGGCGGCCCCGGGTTCAGCAGCACCGGGTCTAGCAGCACCAGATTCAGCAGCACGGGGCTGCTGCTCCGCATCGGGAGTTTCGGTCTGCTCAGCTACGCTTTCAGGGCGCTCATCAAGGGGCATAGATCGTTGATCGTACGTCGGGCTCCGCGCCCCAGCGAGCCGATCGGGGAGAATTTCCCGCCCAATTCGTTACTAATTACGGGCGTAGGAGAGGTCTTTACTTTACTGCGCGCTTACTCCCGCCGGCCCCGCCTCCGTGGCGTGCGGAATAGTGGCGGCGAACTCGCCGTCCAGCCAGGCCGAGAACAGGGCCGCCGCCTCGGCTGCCGTCCGGTCGCCGGCGTCCTGCCAGCCCTGGCGGAGCGCGGCGGTCCGGTCGGCCGGCAGCGGCGGCTGGGTGGCGCGCAGCCAGGCCTGCGTGATGGGCTCAGTCGCCTCGGGATGGAACTGCAGGCCCAGGTGCGGGCCGATCGCGTAGGCCTGCACCGACGCACCCCCGGTAGCCAGCTCCCGGGCGCCCGGCGGCAGGTCGAAGCCGTCCCGGTGCCACTCCAGCCACGGGCCGCCGGCCAGGCCCGGATGCTGGGTGGCCAGCCGGACCCAGCCGATCTCGGGATCGGGCAGCCGGTACAGCCGCGCGCCCAGCGCGCGGGCCAGCACCTGCCCGCCGAAGCAGATTCCCAGCAGCGGGACCCCGTCCGCCAGGGCCTGCGCCACCAGGGCCAGCTCGGCGGCCAGCCAGGGCACGGCGTCGTCGAACGCGGTCTGCGCCGACCCGAGCACGACGACCCCTGCGCAGTCCGGCAGGCGGCCGGGCAGCCGGTCCCCGCCGCCCAGGTGGATGACGCTCAGGGTCAGCCCGCGGGCCTGCGCCCACGGTTCCAGCAGGCCCGCCGGCGCGTCGAGCTCGTGCTCGATCACCAGCAGGCGCCCGTGGCCAGCCCGGCGGCCGTAGTCAGGCCGCCCGTGATCTCCCATGCCGCTATCTCCCGGAACCTGGCGGTCAGAGCGGGATGTTGCCGTGCCGGCCCCGCACCTGCGGGGCGGCCGCGATGGCCCGGACGATGGCCTCCCGGGTGGCGGACGGCTCGATGACCTCGTCGATCACGCCCAGGGCGCGGGCCCGTTCCAGGCCGCCGGCCTCCCGCTCGTGCTCCCCGGCCAGCCGGGCCTCGGCTTCCTGGAGCCGGTCCGGCGGCACGTCGGCGAGCGTGCGCCGGTGCAGGATGCGCACGGCGGCCACCGCGCCCATCACCGCCACCTCCGCGCCGGGCCACGCGAACACCCGGGTGGCGCCCAGCGACCTGCTGTTCATGGCGATGTAGGCCCCGCCGTAGGCCTTGCGGGTGACCAGGGTGACCCGCGGCACCGTCGCCTCCGCGAACGCGTGGAGCAGCTTGGCGCCCCGCCGCACCACGCCGTCCCACTCCTGGCCGACGCCGGGCAGGTACCCGGGCACGTCCACGACCACCACGAGCGGCACCCCGAACGCGTCGCACATCCGGACGAACCGGGCTGCCTTCTCCGCCGAGGTGGCGTCCAGGCAGCCGCCGAGCCGCAGCGGGTTGTTGGCCACGATGCCGACGGTGCGCCCGGCCATCCGGCCGAGCATGGTGACCACGTTGGGCGCCCACCGCGGGTGAAGCTCGATGCCGGGCGCGTCGAGCAGCCCGGCGAGCAGCGGGTGCACGTCGTAGGCGCGGCGCACCGACTCGGGCAGCAGCTGGTCCAGCTCGGCTCCGTCCTGCCCGGCCACCAGGTCCACGTCCACCGCGGCTTGCTCGCCGAGCAGCAGCGCGAGCCGCCGGGCCTGGCTGAGCGCGTCCGCGTCGGTGGCCGCCACCAGGTGCACCACACCCGAGCGGCGGCTGTGCGGCTCGGGGCCGCCCAGCCGGGCCATGTCCACGTCCTCGCCGGTCACGCTGCGGACCACGTCCGGGCCGGTGACGAAGATCCGGGCGTGATCGGACAGGATCACGATGTCGGTCAGCGCGGGGCCGTAGGCGGCACCGCCCGCGGCCGCGCCGAGCACCACGGAGATCTGCGGGATCACGCCGGAGGCCCGGGTCATGACGGCGAATACGGTGCCCACCGCGTGCAGGCTCTCCGCGCCCTCGCGCAGCCGGGCGCCGCCGGAGTGCCACAGCCCCAGCACGGGGGCCCCCTGGACGAGGGCTTCCTCGTAGGCGGTCACGATCGCAGCGCAGCCCTCACTGCCCAGGGCCCCGCCCTGGACCCGCGGGTCGCTGGCGAACGCGACCGCGGTCATCCCGTCGATGGTCCCGGTGGCCGCGACGGCCCCGCTCTTGTCGTGCGGGGTCAGCAGGCGGACCGAGCCCGGGTCGAACAGTGCTTCGAGCCGGACCTCCGGGTCCCGGGACAGTGTCTTGGCTGGCGCGGCGGCGGGGGACCGCGGGGCGGCGGCCGGGGCACTGCCCTGCTGCGTGCGCTCCTGGGCAGCGGCAGCCGGGGTGCTGCCAGCAATGACCGTCACGGGACGTCTCCTTGCGTGAGGCGGGAGAACAACGGGCGGGAGGGACGGCACACGGGCGGCTAGGGGCAGGCCCTAGGCCGCCGTGAAGGCCAGCGCCACGTTCGCGCCGCCGAACCCGAACGAGTTGTTCAGCGCGGCCATCGGGGCGCTGGTGTGCGGGGCCAGCTTCCGCGGCTCGGTGGCGATGTCGATCCCGGCCTCGTCGTCAGGGTCGTCCAGGTTGATGGTGGGCGGGGCGACGTGCTCCCGCAGGGCCAGGATGGTGGCCACCGACTCGACCGCGCCGGCCCCGCCGAGCAGGTGCCCGGTCATGGACTTGGTGGCGGACACCACGACCCCGCCGGCCGCGTCGCCGAGGGCCCGGGCGATGGCCTGGCCCTCGACCGCGTCCCCGGCCGGGGTGGAGGTGGCGTGCGCGTTGACGTGGACGATCTGCTCCGCGGCCACGCCGGAGTCGGCCAGCGCGCGCTGCATCGCCTTCACCAGCCCGGTTCCGTCCGGGTCGGGCTGGGCGATGTGGTGCGCATCCGAGGAGTAGCCGAAGCCGGCCGCGATCGCGTGCACGGGCGCGCCGCGCCTGGCGGCGTGCTCGGCCGACTCCACGACCACCATGCCGGCGCCCTCGCCGAGCAGGAAGCCGTCCCGGCCCTTGTCGAACGGCCGGGAGGCGCGCTCCGGCTCGTCATTGCGGGTGGACAGCGCCCGCATCGCGGCGAACGCCGCGACGTTCAGCGGGATGATCGCGGCCTCGGTCCCGCCGGCCAGCACCACGTCGGCCCGGCCCGCCCGGATCATGTCGATGGCGTAGCCGATGGCCTCGGCGCCGGACGCGCAGGCGCTGACCGTCGTGTGCACCTCGGCGCGGGCGTTCAGCTCGATGGCGATCCAGCCGGCCGCGCCGTTCGGCATCAGCATCGGGACCGTGTACGGGGAGAGCCGCTGCCAGCCCTTGTCGTTCATGGTGTCGTAGGCGGCGATGGTGGAAGCCACCCCGCCGATCCCGCTGGACACGACGACGGCGAGCCGGTCCGGGTCCACCTCGGGGGATCCCGCGTGGGCCCACGCCTCCCGGGCGGCCACGATGGCCAGCTGCTCGCAGCGGTCCAGCCGCCGGGCCTGGACCCGGTCGAGCACCGTCGCCGGGTCGACCGCGGCCGGGGCCGCGATCTGCACCGGCAGCGGTACCGGGGCCCAGTCGGCGGGGAGCTTGCGCGCCCCGCTACGACCGGCCACCAGCGATTCCCAGGTTGAGGCTACGTCCCCGCCCAGCGGCGTGGTCGCGCCCAGCCCGGTGACGACGACGCGTGGTTGATCTGCCCGCACTGTGAATCGCTCCTCTTGCGTACGTGGTGCGCCTGGCTCGCGGGTGGCGAGGGCGCACCGGATGGCATCCCGTGAAGGGGCCGCCCCGGCTCAGGCCGATACTTCGGCGCTGCGCACGTAGGTGACGACGTCCTGCACGGTCTTGAGGTTCTTGAGCTGGTCGTCCGGGATTTCCACCCCGAACTTGTCCTGGGCCGCCACCGCGATCTCCACCATGGACAGCGAGTCGATGTCGAGGTCGTCGACGAAGCTCTTGTCCGGGGTGACCTGGTCCGCGGGGACGCCGGCGACCTCGTCGACGATCTCGCCGAGGCCCGCAAGGATCTCCTGCTCAGTCATGGCCATATGCCCTAGTTCTCCTTCATGTGATGGTGTGGTCGGCCCCGGGCGTCCGCCCGGGGGCCGTGGCGCGTCAGGGTACCGTGATCACCTGGGCCGCATAGCTGATGCCCGCGCCGAAGCCCAGCAGCAGCACCGGGGATCCCGAGCCCAGCTCGCCGCGCTCGATCATCGCCGACAGGGCCAGCGGGATGGACGCCGACGAGGTGTTGCCCGAGTTGATGATGTCGGTGGCCACCAGGGCCTGGGGGGCGCCCAGCTTCCTCGCGATGGCCTCGATGATCCGCAGGTTGGCCTGGTGGGGGATGAACGCGGCCAGCTCGCCGGGGGCCACTCCCGCCCGCTCGCAGGCCTTCAGGGCCACCGGGTGCAGGGCCGTGGTGGCCCAGCGGAACACCGCCTGCCCTTCCTGGACGATGAAGGACCGGCGGTCCTTGATGAAGATCTTGTCGGCCATGCCACCGTCGCTACCCCAGACCACGGGCCCGATGCCGACGTCGGCGTCGTCGGCCGGGCCGACTACTGCGGCGCCGGCGCCGTCGGCGAAGATGATGCACGTGGACCGGTCGGTCCAGTCAACCCACTGGGACAGCTTCTCGGCCCCGATGACCAGCACGTGCCGGGAGGTGCCGGCCCGCACCGCGTCGCTGGCGGTGCCCAGCGCGTAGCAGAACCCGGCGCACGCGGCGTTGAGGTCGAACGCCCCGGGGGCCACGATGCCGAGCCGGGTCGCGACCATGGCGGCGGTGTTGGGAATCGGCGCCTCGGGGGTGCAGGTGGCCACGATGACCAGGTCGATGTCGGCCGGCGACAGGCCGCTGGCGGCCAGCGCCTTGCCGCCGGCGGCCACGGCCATGTCGGCCACCGTCTCCTCCGGGCCGGCGATCCGGCGGCTGACGATGCCCACCCGGCTGCGGATCCACTCGTCGTTGGTGTCCACCTGCTGCGCGATCTCGTCGTTGGTGACGACCCGGGCCGGCTGGTATCCGCCGAACGCCAGGATCCGCGCACCGGCTGATCCGTCGGTGACTCGCATCAACGTGGTTCCTTCCCGTGCCGTTCGGTGTCTCGTTGGGGGTGGGCTGCCGGGGGTTTCACTACCCGGTGCTGCCGGTCTTACCGGATCGGGCCGGCAACGGCCCGGTTCAGCCGGCCTGGCTGGCCCTGGTCGTCCGTCTCGAGGCCGGATCCGGCTGGAGCCGGACCAGCGGCTGCCCGGCGCTGACCGGGTCCCCGTCCTCGACCAGCCACTCGAGCACGGTGGCCGGGAACGGCGGGGTGATCACGTGCCGGGCACCGCGCTGCTCGACATGCCCGATCTCCGCGCCCGGGAACAGCGCCGCTCCCACGGTCGGGGCCGCGCCGACCGTCCCGTGGCGGAACGTGCCCGCCAGCGGCGCGACCAGCAGGCGCCACTCCGGCCCCTGACCGCCGTCGTCGTAGGGGTCGAGTGCGCCGTGCTCGGCGATCAGGGCGGTGGCGCTCTCGAGGTCGTCCGGGGTCTTCAGGGCGGCCAGCGCCACGCCGGGCATCGCCCGGCGGGCCAGCCCGGTCAGCGTGCCGGCCGGGGGCAGCTCGATGAGCGCGCCCGCCTCCAGGTCGGTCATGGTGCGCATGCACAGGTTCCACCGCACGGGCGCGCTGACCTGGGTGACGATCCGCTCCAGCCAGTCCTGGCCGGTCCGGACCGCGGCGCCGTCCCGGTTGGACAGCAGCGGCAGCACCGGATCGCTGACCGTGACCGTGGCGGCCGCCTCGCGCAGCGCGTCCACCGCCGGGGCCATGTGCCGGGTGTGGAACGCCCCGGCCACCTGCAGCGGGCGCAGCCGCGCCTTAGCGGGCGGGTCGGCGGCGAACGCGGCCAGCTGCTCCAGGGTCCCGGCCGCGACGACCTGCCCGGCGCCGTTGATGTTCGCCGGGGTCAGGCCGTGCGCCTCGATCGAATCGAGGACCTCGGCCTCGTCGCCGCCGAGCACGGCGGTCATCCCGGTGGCCTCGGTGGCCGCGGCCTGGGCCATGGCCTGTCCCCGGACCCGGACCAGGCGCATCGCGTCGTCCGCGGAGAGCACCCCGGCCAGGACTCCGGCGCCCAGCTCGCCCACGCTGTGCCCGGCGGCCGCGCCGGTGTGCACCTGGGCCTGGCCGAGCCCGCCGAACAGCGCCTCCGCCGCGGCGATGGCCGCCGCGACCAGCAGCGGCTGGGCGACCGCGGTGTCGCGGATCTCCTCGGCGCTCGCGGTCGTCCCGGACGTGACCAGGTCCACCCCGGCCAGCTCGGACCAGGCGCCCAGGCGCTCGGCGAAACCCGGGAGTTCCAGCCAGGGGGAGAGGAAGCCAGGGGTCTGAGCCCCCTGGCCCGGGGCGGCGATAACGAGCATCTTCTTACCCTGCACTGTAGAAGTCCGCTACATGGGTCACAAAGAGCACGAAGTTTGCCCCAGAGACCCTGTTTGTTTCCTACAACCTATGTGCGATAGTGCGCGAGCCGGCCCAGGGCGATGCCGACCCACAGGGTGAAACCGGCCCGCCCGTCCGAGGGAATCAGCCCGGTGAGCTCGCTGATCCGGCGCAACCGGTAACGGACGGTATTTGGATGAACAAACAGCATCCGGGCGGTGGCCTCCAGCGAGGAACCCTGCTCGAGGTACATGGTGACCGTGTCGAGCAGGGCGGTGCCGCCGTGCCGCAGCGCCTCGTAGACGTCCCGGATCAGCTGGGCCCGCGCCGCCTCGTCCCCGTCCAGCGCGCGCTCCGGCAGCAGGTCGTCGGCCAGCACCGGGCGCGGTGAGTCCGGCCAGGCCGGGGCGGCGCGCAGCCCGGCCAGCGCCGAGGCGGCCGAGCGGGTGGCCGCCTGCAGGTCGGCCACCACCGGGCCGACGACCACCGGGCCGGGGCCGAACCGCCCGGCGATCTGGCCCGCGGCGCCCAGCGGGTCATCGGTGCCGCCCAGCACGACGACGAGGCGGGTGCCGTGCACCCCGGCCAGCAGGTCCAGCCGGGACCGCCGGACGATCGTGCGGAGCTCCTCGATCAGGCCCTCGGGGTCGGAGTCGTCCGCGTGCCCGGCGATCACCGCCACCGGCGAGTGGGACCAGTTCAGGGCCGAGGCCCAGGACTGCATCCCCTCACCGATCTCGCCGCGCACCAGCGAGTCCACGACCAGGGCCTCGAGCCGGGCGTCCCAGGCGCCGCGGGCCTCCGCGGTCCGGGCGTAGACCTGGGCGGCGCCGAACGCCACCTCGCGGGTGTAGCGGAGGACCGCCTCGCGAAGCTCCGCCTCACCGCCGGGCGCGGCCAGCTCATCGACCCGGGCCTCGACCACGTCGATGATGATCCGCACCATCTCCACGGCCTGCTGCAGGCTGACCGCCCGGGCGAGCTCGCGGGGCGCGGTGCCGAACACCTCCACGGCCACCGAGGGGCGGCCGCGCTTGGGATGCTTGACCCAGTCCACGAAGGCGGCGATGCCGGCCTGGGCGACCAGGCCGATCCAGGACCGGTTCTCCGCCGACATGGAGCGGAACCAGGACAGCCGTTCCTCCATCGAGGTCATGGCGGCGGTGCCGAGCGAGCCCATGGCCCGTTCCAGCCGCTGGACCGTCTCGGCCCGGACCCGGCCGGGCGGTGCCGCGCCATTCCCCCCGGTCACCCGATCGGCTGCCGTCATGCTCCCAGAGTGCCACGACGTGGGGGTGCCGAGGCCGGTCCGGGCTCAGCCGGACGGGTTGGCCCAGGCGGCGAAGAGGTCCTGGATGAGCTGGCCGGCGCCCTGCCCGGAGACCGACCCGTCGCAGGCGTAGCTGGGCAGGATCTGGGTGGGCGTCCACGTGTCCTGGTCAACCACGAGGGCTCCGGGCACCAGCGCCCAGCCGATCAGCCCGCAGTTACCGAGGCTCTTGACGTAGCCAAGGAACTCGGGGACCCGGGTGATGGCGTTGTCCCAGCACTCCGGGTTCGCATGGGCCCAGTTGGTCCACTCGCCCACGACGACGGGGATGTCGCGCGCGGCCAGGTAGCCGAACTGCGTGCCCCAGTTGCCTGCATTGCGGGCACCCTGCGGGTGGTGGATGGAGTAGATGAGCTTGTTCAGCGGGTCCGAGAGCTGATGCTGGCCGGCGCTGCCCGCCACCCCGGCCAGCGTGGCGGCGTGGCTGGCGCCCTCCACCCAGAAGGTGGCGGTCATGCCATAGGCACGCAGTTCGCTGACCAGGGTCTGGAATCCGGTGTACCGCACGCCATCGGAGCCGGTCCCGCCGCTGTGCCAGCCGGCCCACGTGTCGGCGAACACCGCGTTGGTGGACGGCTCGTTGAACAGGTCACAGACCACGTCCGGGCCGTAGTGATCGTGGATGATCTTCCAGAACGCGATGTCGTTGCCCTCGGCCATGGCTGTCTGATCGAGGTTCTCGTGCTGCGCGCACACGACCACGGTCATGCCGAGGGTCTGGGCCAGCGCCACGGCCTGGTCCAGGTAGGCGAGGAACGCGCCGCAGCAGTGGTTGCCGTTGACCGCGGTGGTCGTCGTGTGGCGGGGGTCAGTTAAGTAGCTCTTCAGGGCCGCAGTCGGGCCGCCTCCGGCCCATGAGGAGGTGGCGTTGGACTTCCCGCGCAGCAGCGGGACGCCCACCTGCAGGCGGACCGTGTTGGCGTGCCAGTCGTCGTGTGCGTGCTGGATCTGGCCCAGCGGGTTACCCGTCCCCGAGCCCCAGTTCACACTGGCCAGCCCGGTAATGGTGAGTCCCCTGGGCACCACCGTAGCGCTCATGCCCGGAGCGTACGTCCGGGCCGGGCGCGCGAACAGGCCCGTTTTTGCCATCCGATGACTTTGGCCCGGTGGCCGGGACTGGGAAGATCGTCGTGCTGCCGTGACCGCCGGGGCGCGGCGAGGGCCGGGAGAGGTGCCGCCGTGGAGCCGGTGAAGGCGCTGCTGTTCGACGTGTTCGGCACGGTGGTGGACTGGCGCAGCGGCGTCATCCGGGACGTCACCGCGCTGGCCGCGCAGCAGGGGGCCGGCATCGACGCGGCCTGGTTCGCGGACCGCTGGCGGGCGGCCTACCGCCCGGCCATGAACCAGGTCCGGACGGGGGAGCTGCCCTGGACCAACCTGGACGGCCTGCACCGCCGCACGCTGGACCGGCTGCTTCAGGGAACCGGGCCTGGAGGGCCTGGACGAGGCCGGGCGGGCCTGGCTCACCACCTGCTGGCACCGGCTGGACCCCTGGCCCGATGCGGTGGCCGGCCTGGAGCGCCTCAAGGAGCGCTACATCATCTCCGCTTTCTCTAACGGGAACGTGGCCCTGCTGGTCAACATGGCCAAGTGGGGCAGGCTGCCGTGGGACTTCGTGTTCAGCGCCGAGCTGTTCGGCCACTACAAGCCGGATCCGCAGACCTATCTCGGCGCCGCGGAGCTGCTCAGCCTGGCCCCGGCCGAGGTGATGCTGGTGGCGGCGCACAACGACGACCTGATGGCCGCCGGCGACCTGGGCCTGGCCACGGGCTTCGTGCCCCGGCCCGGCGATCTCGGACCGAACCACCAGGCCAACCGGGAGCCAGCCCGGCCGTATACCTGCGTGGCCGCCGACTTCGCCGACCTGGCGGACCTGCTCGGGGCCTGAGACACGGAGTGGCCGGTGCCCCGCAGGACACCAGCCACTCCGTACTCCCCACCCGGGAGTCTCGTCCCCGGACCTCACATGTGGTGCGGGTGGCCGATCCGGTTGCGCCACCCCCGCGAGTGGGCGGGGGACGGTGTCGGGACCGGGGCGGCGGCCGCGGGCGGGGCCGCCGTGGCGGTGCACGACGGCGTCGCGCTGGCCGTGGATGTCACCGTGGGCGTGGCCGTGGGCATCGCGGTGTCCGCGGGCGTCGCGGTGTCCGTGGGCGTGACCGTCGCCGTCGCCGTGGCGGCCGGCGTTGCGGTGCACGTTGCCGTCGGCGTGGGCGTCCCGCTCGCCGTGGCCGTGGGGGCCACCCCGCCCGGCAGCGTGCCGATGGCCAGCGGGCTGAACGTGGCCGCGGTGGCCACCCCGTTCGCGTCCACCGTCACGTTGACCGGGTCAGGCGCGTTGAGCAGGGCGCCGCAGCCCAGGTTCCCCCACGAGGCGGACAGCCGCGCGGCCAGGAACGTGAACAGGTTGTTGCCGGTGTCGGCCACCGGGGTGGCGAACGCGCTGAACTGCTTCTCGTCCGCCGAGATGCGCGCCTCGCCGACCTGGATCATGTTCTTGCAGTAGTTGGCCGGGGTATCCGCCGTCTGGGCCGGGCTCACCAGCGGCTGATCCACGCCGATCCGGAACATGTTGGTCTTCATCGTGCTCGACTCGCCATTGACCTGTGTCATCGGGTCGTTCAGCGGCACCAGCGCGACCGGCGCGGGCTGGTCGGCCGCCGCCATCAGCTCGTCGGTGATCTGCGAGCCGGACACGCCGGCGGCGGCGGTCTTGTCGTGGAACTCGTACGGCGTGCAGCCCAGGGCAGGGTCCATGAACTTGTTGACCAGGGCGTTGTCGCTGCCGTTGTTGATCGCGGTCGCGCCGGCCAGTCCGGCCGCGTTGGCCGCGGAGTCCTGGGCCGTCTGGCCGCTGGGGGTGAGCAGGTACGTGGTGACCACGTTGTCGCTCTGGTCCTGGTCCACGACGTCGTAGCCGCGCACGGTCGGGCAGGCCTGGCCGTCCGAGCCGGTGCTCAGCGCCGGGATCGTGAGCAGGCCCCGGGCGATGTCACGGTTGGCCGCCCGGTAGAACGCCGGGCTGTTGCAGTAGGCGACCTGGGTGAACAGCGACTGGCCCAGGCCGTTGACGCAGTTCCCCTGGCGCAGCGAGTTGCCGGTGCCGGTCAGCAGCAGGTTGTCCCCGTTGAAGCCGAACATGATGCCGACCACGTCGCCGCGGCGCACCCTCGGCGGGACCGGGGCCGCGGCCGGGGTCGTTCCCTCGGTGATGACCAGCGGGTTGTACACGGTGATACGGCCGGTCCGCGGGTTGATGATGTCGGCCTCGACGTAGGCCTGCAGGTCCGCGTTGGACATCTCGCAGCCGTCGCCCAGCACGTAGGGGCTGGCCAGGCCCCGCGCGCTGAGCGGGTTGGCCGGCACCTGGAGGGTGCAGTTCATCGAGTCCGCCGCCTGCGCCGGCGTCTGGCCGAGATCGACCCCGGTCCCGGCCGCCGACCCGGTGGCCAGGGGGAGCCGGCTGCCGATCCCGAAGTTGTGTGAGGAGAGTTTCAGCTGCGATGTGGGATTGCCCGAGTGGTTCGAGGCGATCACGCCGACCCCGACTCCCGCGGCCAGGGGTATCGCGATAAGGGTCGCGATCAGCGCCGGCCGAACCCTGGATGTTTGCCGCCATGCCGTGTTGCGGCCGAAATGCATTCGCCCGACCTCCGTGTCCGCTCCGAATGCCCTGTCAGTCTCCCGAGCTCCCGGACGGTCACGCTAGACGCTTCCGTGACCAAAATGTGGCCAAACGGCAGAGGTCACTTCTTACCGAAGTATTACGTGGTAGAAGAACGCCGTACTGCTGGCCGGCCCCGGCTATCCATGATCATCAGTAAGCCGCCCCGGGCGTGCGGAGCCCGGCTGGGGGGCGCGCTCCGCGGGTCCGGCCAGGGGAGCCCTTGATCACATAGCGGGGGCGGGATCGTGCTCACGCACGGCAACGGGGCCCGGCGCCGCAGCGCCGGGCCCCGTTCCTGATGGCCAGAACCGGTGGTTTCCGCCCGCCCGGATCAGCCGGCGGCCAGGCCGATCAGCTGTCCTTGGCCAGGGCCGCGCTGACCGGAATGTCGAGGCCGTACTTCTCGATGGCCTGGCTGAGCGACTCGGGCTTCACCTCGCCGGTGCGGGCCAGCTGGCTGAGCACGGCCAGGGTGATGGACTCCGCGTCCACGTGGAAGAACCGGCGGGCCGCCGCGCGGGTGTCGGAGAAGCCGTACCCGTCCGTGCCCAGCGAGCTGAACGGGGCCGGGACCCACCGGGCGATCTGGTCCGGGACGGCGCGGATCCAGTCGCTGACCGCCACCACCGGGCCGGGCGCCCCGTCCAGCACCTGGGAGACGTAGGGCACCTGGGGCTCCGCGTCGGGGTGCAGCATGTTCCACTCCTCGCAGCTCAGCGCGTTGCGGCGGAGCTGCGTCCAGGACGTGGCCGACCACACGTCGGCGGCCACGCCCCAGTCCTCGGCGAGCAGCCGCTGCGCGTCCAGGGCCCAGCGCATCGCTACCCCGGACGCCAGGATCTGGGCCCGCGGCTGCTCCGCGGCGTCCCCGTCCTGGGCCGGCCTGTCCTGGCCCTCCCCGTCCTGGCCGGCCGTGTCCTGGCCGGCTGCGCCCGCCGCCGGGGCGTACCGGTACAGCCCGCGGAGCACGCCCTGCTCCAGTGCGGCGCTGCCGCCCGGGTACTCGGCCGGGCTCGGCCGGCTGGACGTACGGCTCGTTGTACAGGGTCAGGTAGTAGAAGATGTCCTCGCCGTCCGGGTGGCCATCGGTCGGGCCGTACATCCGGCGCAGCCCGTCCTTCACGATGTAGCCCAGCTCATAGCCCCAGGCCGCGTCGTAAGCCACGCAGGCCGGGCTGACCGAGGCCAGCAGCACCGAGTGCCCGTCGTTGTGCTGCAGGCCCTCGCCGGTCAGCGTGGTCCGCCCGGCCGTGGCGCCCAGCAGGAACCCGCGGCCCAGCTGGTCGCCCAGGGCCCACATCTCGTCGCCGGTGCGCTGCCAGCCGAACATCGAGTAGAAGACGTAGACCGGGATCATCGGCGCGCCGTGCGTGGCGTAGGACGACCCGGCCGCGATGACCGAGCCCATCGCGCCGGCCTCGCTGATGCCCTCGTGCAGGATCTGGCCGCGCTCGGACTCCTTGTAGGACAGCAGCAGGGCGCGGTCCACGGCCTCGTAGGTCTGGCCGTGCGGGGAGTAGATCTTGGCCGTCGGGAACAGCGAGTCCATGCCGAACGTGCGGGCCTCGTCCGGGATGATCGGCACGAACCTCGCGCCGATCTCATGGTCCTTCATCAGGTCCTTGAGCAGCCGGACGAAGGCCATCGTGGTCGCCACCGGCTGCTTGCCGGAGCCGCGCTTCATCTCGGCGTAGACCGGGTCGCCCGGCAGCTTGAGCAGCTTGCCCCGGACCACCCGCTTGGGCAGGTAGCCGCCGAGCGCCGCACGGCGCTCCTGCATGTACTGGATCTCCTCGGACTCCGCGCCCGGGTGGTAGTACGGCGGGAGCTGCGCCTCCAGCGCGGCGTCGGGGATCGGCAGGTAGAGCCGGTCGCGGAACTCCTTCAGCTCGGCCACCGTGAGCTTCTTCATCTGGTGGGTGGCGTTGCGGGCCTCGAAGTCCGGGCCGAGCGTCCAGCCCTTGATGGTGTGGGCCAGGATCACCGTGGGCTGGCCGACGTGCTCCTGCGCCGCCTTGAACGCCGCGTAGACCTTGCGGTAGTCGTGCCCGCCGCGGGACAGGTTGCGTACCTCGTCGTCGGACAGGTGCTCGACCATGGCCCGCAGCCGCGGGTCGGTGCCGAAGAAGTGCTCCCGGGTGTAGGAGCCGGGCTCCACCGAATAGGTCTGGAACTGCCCGTCCGGGGTGTTGTTCATCTTGTTGACCAGGACGCCGTCGGTGTCCTTGGCCAGCAGCGGGTCCCAGTCCCGGCCCCAGATCACCTTGATCACGTTCCAGCCGGCGCCGCGGAAGAACGCCTCCAGCTCCTGGATGATCTTCCCGTTGCCGCGCACCGGGCCGTCCAGCCGCTGCAGGTTGCAGTTGATCACGAAGGTGAGGTTGTCCAGCTCCTCGCGGGCGGCCAGGCCGATCGCGCCCAGGGCCTCCGGCTCGTCCATCTCGCCGTCACCGAGGAAGGCCCAGACGTGCGAGCGGCTGGTGTCCTTGATCTCGCGGGCCAGCAGGTACTGGTTGAACCGGGCCTGGTAGATCGCGTTGATCGGGCCGAGGCCCATGGACACCGTGGGGAACTCCCAGAAGTCCGGCATCAGCCGCGGGTGCGGGTAGGACGGCAGGCCGCCGCCCGGGTGGGACAGTTCCTGGCGGAAGCCGTCCAGCTGGTGCTGGCTGAGCCGGCCCTCCAGGAACGCCCGGGCGTAGATGCCCGGCGCCGCGTGGCCCTGGAAGAAGACCTGGTCGCCGGACTCGCCGTGGTCCTTGCCGTGGAAGAAGTGGTTGAAGCCGACCTCGTACAGGCTCGCGGCCGAGGCGTAGGTGGCGATGTGCCCGCCGACGCCGAGGCCCGGCCGGTTGGCCCGGGACACCATGACCGCGGCGTTCCACCGGATGTAGGCCCGGATCCGCCGCTCGACGTACTCGTCGCCGGGGAACCAGGGCTCGCGCTCCGGCGGGATGGTGTTGATGAAGTCCGTGCTCCGCAGGCCGGGCACCCCGACGTTCTGCTCACGGGCCCGCTCCAGCAGGCGCAGCATCACGTACCTGGCGCGCGAGCGGCCGCGGCTGCGCACCACGCTGTCGAAGGACTCGACCCAGTCCCTGGTCTCCTCGGGGTCGATATCCGGCAGCTGCGTGGGCAGCCCATCGCTGATAATCGAGAAACGCTGGCGTCCGGCAGCCACGGGTTGTCCTCGCCTTCCGGAGGTCGGGCGGTTGTTCGCCGCCATGTCCGCAGAGCTGGGCGGCGGGTGGCCGCCCGGGATGGGCTTGAGTTGTCCAGACCAATTCTGGTCCTTGCGCCCCGGAAACGCACCCGGCTACCAGGGGGTAACAGCCACCCGGCGGAGCCGGCCCACAGGGCCGGCGTGGCGCCGGCAGTGTGACCTCCGGCCCTACTCCCGGCCATCACCCGGTGCCAGTCTGGGTACACGGTGAGCTAGGCACGCTCCGATGCACTCCTAGCGTATGCGCCGGGCCGCATGCGGAGCGAACGGGCACGAGGAGGTGCTGTGATGCACGCAACGATCGGTGACCGGCTTCATGTGCACGGCAACGCCGTCGGCCATCCGGACCGGACCGGGGAGGTCGTCGAGGTGCACGGCGCGGCGGGCGCCCCGCCGTACCTGGTCCGTTTCGACGACGGGCACACCAGGCTGTGCTTCCCGGGCCCGGACGCGGTGATCGAGCCCGGGAAGATCCGCGGGCGGGCAGCCCGGGCGCCCAGATCGGCCCGGACGGCCGCGAAGCCCCGGGAGGCGCCGGCCGCGAAAGAAGCGCCGGCCCCGAAGCCAGCGGCGTCCCCGAAGGCAGCGGCATCCCCGAAGGCCCGCGCGTCCTCGCGCGGGGGTGCCCGGGGGCGGAAGAAGTAGCACGAGGCGCTCGCCTGCCCCGGCGCCCGGGCCGGCACCGGCGGCCCGGGGGGCCTGCCGCCCGGCGGGGGAGCGGGCCGGGACGCCCCGGCCCCGGGGGGTCTGGCCGGGGAGGGACTCAGGGGCCACGCTGGCCGGCGGGGAGCCGGGGCACGGCCGCCGGGCACCCGAGTTGCGAGCGCGAGGCCGGCCAGGAACAGTCGTTGGGTATGGAAACAGCGATTGTGCGGGTCCGGACCGGGACCAAGCCGGCCGTGCGCGACATCACGCGGGAGTGCGCGGAGTTCGCGGCGAGCGCGTCGCAGGGCGGGGACGGGCTGCTGCACGTGTTCGTGCCGCACGCGACCGCGGGCCTGGCCCTGATGGAGCTGGGCTCGGGCAGTGACACGGACCTGCTGGCCGCGCTGGACGAATTGCTGCCCCCCGACGACCGCTGGCGGCATGCCCACGGATCGCGCGGCCATGGCCGGTCTCATGTCATGCCGGCGCTTATCGCCCCGTTCCTGGTGGTGCCGGTCCTGGGCGGCCGCCCGGCCCTGGGAACATGGCAGTCAATCGCCCTAATCGATCTGAACGTGGATAATCCGGACAGGCAGATAAGAGTTTCCTTCCTCGCGTAGCCGCCGCCCGAGGCGGGGAAGATCAAACTGTGACATGGTTTTCGCTTCCAGGGCCCATTTGGCACTTGCGCGGGCGCGCGACCCAGTGTGAACTGTCCCAGCAAGTGGTGCCTACGCGGCCATCGCGGCGCAAGGCGCGAAGCTGCGGCGGTACGTCGTGGTGGGCCGGCGCGGATGCGGGGCCGCGGGAAGGGAAACGAGGAGGACGTCAGTGAGCGCGACCGCGCGCCAGGCGCAGGATCAGCCGGGCCTGGCCGAGCGGCTCGGCATCAAGCCGGGTCAGGTGGTGCAGGAACTCGGGTACGACGACGACTGCGATGAGCAGTTGCGGGACGAGATCGCCGATTTGAAGGACGTCGAGCTCGTCGACGAGGACTACGAAGATGTCGTTGACGTGGTCCTACTCTGGTGGCGAGACGGGGACGGAGACCTGTTTGACGCGTTGGCAGACGCGCTGACCCCGCTGGCCGATGGTGGTTACATCTGGCTGCTCACGCCCAAGGCAGGGCGGCCGGGGCACGTGGAGCCGAGCGACATCGGCGAGGCTGCGCCCACCGCGGGCCTGTCCCAGACCTCGAGTGTGAGTGCGGCGCGGGACTGGCTGGGTACCCGGCTGGTCGCGCCCAAGGCCCGCAAGTGAGCTGCGCGTGCAGGTGAACGTGGCGCCGATGGCGCACCAGGTGAGCTGACCAGGCCGCTGAGCTAACCGGCCGCAGATCAGGCCGCAGACCGCGCCGGGCGCGGTACCGAGGGGGGTCCTCAGCCAGCACGATGAACGCCGCCGCGACAGCCGGCCGGCCAGGCCTGTCCCGATCCCGGGGTGGGCGTCCTGCCGCGGTCCGCGCGGGTGGCAGACTGAGCCTGTCCCCAGCGGAAAGGAACCCTCCATGTCGGTTGAGATTGGCGAGCAGGCTCCCGATTTCGAGCTCAAGGACCAGCACGGCACCCCGGTGCGGCTGTCCAGCTTCCAGGGCACGAAGAACGTGGTGCTCGTGTTCTACCCGCTCGCGTTCAGCGGGGTGTGCACCGGTGAGCTCTGCGCGCTGCGCGACGACTTCCCCGAGGTCACCCGGGATGATGTCGAACTGCTCACGATCTCGGTCGACTCCACGTTCGTCCTGCGCACCTGGGCGGACCGCGATAACTTCAGCTTCAGCCTGCTGTCCGACTTCTGGCCGCACGGTGACGTGGCAAAGCTTTACGGAGTATTTGACGGGGACAAGGGTGTGGCCACGCGGGGAACGTTCATCATTGATAAAGCCGGAGTCATCCGGTGGAAAGTGGTGAACCCCATTCCCCAGGCGCGGGACATCGCCGAATACAAGAAGGTGCTCGCCGACCTGAGCTGACGCGGTGGCCGCGTCCGGACGGCGGTGAGCCAGCCACCCGAGAGGATCGAAGCAGCCGAGAATGCCCTGCTATCGATGTGGTGTGCGGCAAACCGACCCCAGCCGCGGGCAGAGCCCGTGGAAGCGCGGGGTACGCCGGCACAGCCAGATTCTTATCTGCCCCGGATGCCAGGACGCGGCCGACTGGACCGCGGAACTGGACCGGTGCTCCCGGTGCTCTAGCGTGCACCTGGTCAAGCGGCTGGGTGAGGTCGAGTGCCGGGACTGCGGGACGATCGTGGCGCCTGAGGGCGCGGGCCAGGCGGGCTTGGCGGACGACCCGGCCGGTGCGGCCCTCGAGGATGAGTCCGGCGCGGCCGGGACGGCCCTGGAGAGTGAGCCGGGCCTCGGCGCCGGGCCCGCCCTGGAAGGTGCGGGCCGCGGTGCTGATCTGTCCGAGGAGGTCGCCCGGGCCCTGGACCGGGTGCTCGGCCGGAGCCTGGTCAGCCAGAGCATCCAGCGCGCGCCCGATCCGGAGGGCACCGCGGGGCCGGGTGCGGCGGGGCCGGGTGCGGGTCCGCCGGGTCGCGGGCGGCGTCTGCCGGGTCGCGGGCGGGGGCGGGGCGGCGTCGGCCGGCCCGGCCTGAGTCCGGGCATCACGCGGCGGCCGATCCAGCGGCGGAGCGGCACCGGGCGTCCCGGCCGGGTGCCGCCGGGGCCGATGCGGCCAGCCTGGATGCCATCAGGCCTGGTGCGTTTGCGGGGTGACCGGCAGGGTGAGCCTGCGGGGTGAGGAGGCCGGCCGGGGCGTGAACGACGCGGTGGTAGTGGGCCGGGTGCTCCGCGAGTATCACTCCCGCGGGATCGATCCCGCTGCGCTCCGCCGGGTCGGCGGGGCCGTCCAGAGCGGCATCGTCACCTACCTGGTCCATCCGGACGGCGCCGGGCCGTGGGTCGTCCGGGCCTGCCGGGCGGACGCGCCGGTGCCCATCCACGTCAGCGGTTCCCCGGCGACCATGCAGGACTGGCTGCTGTCGCGGGCGGCGACGCTGGACTGCCTCGAGGCGGCCGGCTACCCGGCGCCCCGGGTGGTGCGGACCCGGCCGGGCGATCCGGTGGGGATGGACGGGATGTGGCTGACGCTGGCCACCACGTTCGTGGAGGGGCCCTTGATCCGGCCGTCGCTGGCGCAGTTGCGGATGCTGGGGATGGCGCTGGGCAGATTGCATGCCCTTGATGTGGCGGGTCAGGCCGCGGAGGCGGGCTCGCGGGACGTGGCTGGCGCGGTCCCGGGCCACGGCGTGGAGCGCGGGCCCGGGCACGCGTCGTGGTATCCGGAGGCGGCCATCCCGGCCACCCTGGACCGGCTCGACGCGGTCGGGGCGCTGGTCCCGGACGACTGGCAGTCCCTGTACGCGCAGTTCGGCCGCACGGCCCGGGCCGTCCAGCAGAGCCTCGGCGACTTGCCCAGGGGAGTGGTGCACGGGGACGCCTGGCCGGGCAACGCGGTCCAGACCGGCCCCGGCAGCGTGACCCTCATCGACTGGGAGACCAGCGGCCTGGGCCTGCCCGTGCTCGACCTGGGCCACTGCCTGATCGAAAGCCTCCTCGACGCGCAGCCGTCCGCCGACGGGCCCGCGGCGTGGCTGGTCGAGCCGGATGAGGACCGCGTCGGGGCGGTCGCCGCGGGATACGCGTCGGAGCGCCGGCTTGGTGGAGCCGAGCTAGCTTTGCTGCCCGAGGCGGTCCGGTTCGGGGCGTGCTACGTCGGGGCGATTCACCTGTACCGGGCGCTGGCTGAAGGGGTCTCGGGGACGTCGATGGACGCGCGGCTGGAGCGGTTGCGGAACCGCGTGGACGTGAGCGAGGCCGTCGCCCGCCTGGCTGCCCCCCACCTCACGGACGGCGCGGAAACGGTACGCTGAGGCCGGTCGCCTGCTCACAGTAGGCGCGGGCGCATAGCTCAGTGGTAGAGCACTCGCCTTACAAGCGAGAAGTCCTTGGTTCGAACCCAAGTGCGCCCACCTTTCTCGAATCCGTCCGGCTTTCGGTGGCTCCTCACTGGTTCCAAGACCGGGTGGCTACCCGGGTCGGTGAAGGCGAGTGACCTGACCCCGGCGTGTCGCAGCACAGGTCGGAAAAGCCGGAATTTACCCTGGGCGTGTGGGGCAGGATCAGTGCGGTAAGTGGATGCCGCGAAAGCGGACGATGTGTGCGCGCACGCCGGGCCACGGCGGATCGTGCAAAACAGCCGAGGTCATGGAGCGCCAGAGGGAGTACTCGCGCGCCCACCCGCATCGCGAGTCAAAGGAGTCCCGCAAGAAATCTAGCCTTCAACCAGGCGATGGAATCGCCTCTGCCCAGGGCCAGGCGGCGGCGATTTCGGGGTTCTGCGGCGTCCGCCGCGGTGAGGCGGACTGGAGTCTGGAGCATTTCCGGTCGGGTGCCAGTCGCCCGCCATCACGGGGTCGCCTGTCCGAGCCGACGACCGGGTCCGGCACGACTGTGTGCTCCCATTTTCAGCGGGACTCCCGCTCGGGTTCCACGGGTTCTGGGTCGCCGTCGCGCACCGCGTAAGCGTTGATCGGTTGCCGAGCAGAGAGCGACGGGCGCCGCCTGCAGGGAGGAGCAGACGAGATCCTTGTTCATGGCTCACGTGGATCGGGGTGAGTGGATGGCGAGCCGCCCGGGTCAGCGACGGACGCGGTAGCGGATGTGGGTGGCCTCCGGTGTGTCGATCACCCGGACTATGTCCAGCTCGACGGGCGACGGCAAGACGTCGAACATCCGGAGCCCCTGGCCCAGCAGCAGCGGGATCTGGTGGATCTGCAGCTCATCCAGCACCCCGGCCTCCAGCGCCCGCTGCGCCGTGTACGCGCCGTGCACCACCACGTTCCGGTCCCCGGCGGCGGCCTTGGCCTGTGCCATCGCGCTTTCGATCCCATCGCTCACGTACGTCACCAGCGGGTAGTTCGCGACCGACGGGCCGGGCGGCCGGTGGCTGGGCACGAAGATCGGGACACCGTGATGATGGCCGTTGTAGTGATCGACCTGCTCCACGGTGCGCCGGCCCGCCAGGACCGCGCCGGTCGCGTTCATCTCGTCGAGGAACTCCGCGGAGGCCTTGGATGGCTCGGCCCCGGACGGCTGGGAGTCGCCGTACCAGTCGTGCAGCCGGCCGAAGCCGTCGCCGCCGGGGTTGCCCGGTTCGTCGTTCGGACCCGCGATGTACCCGTCGAGGGACATCGACATGTAGAGCACTGATGCAGACACTCCGGCCTCCTGTGTGGTCTCGATCAAAGCCCGTTACCTTGCCGCAGACCCGCATGGCGGAGATTCCTCATCGGCCAGCCCCGGCCCGAGCGCCACGGAGGAGGCGGGCGACCCGTATCGCCGAAACTCATGCGGTCTTCCTGGCTGGCAGGCTAACGGACGGGCCGAATCAGTGTCTTGAACGAAAACGACAACTAGGGATCGCCAGACGAGCGAAGGTGGACAGGGGTGTCGATCGACCAATGGCGGCCCTGGTTGACTTGGGCGGGGGTCTGCCCGATGAATCGCCTCAGTGACCGGGTGAGGTGGGCCTGGTCGGCGTAGCCGAGCAGGAGGGCCGCGTCTTGAGGCGACAGACCCTTACCGAGCGCCTCGACGGCCTTCTCGGCTCGGGCGATCTGCGTGATCGTGCTGCGGGTGAGGCCCGTTGCTCGGGCCACGCGGCGCTGAAGGGTCCGTTTGGACTGGCCGTCGGCATCGTCTTGAAGCGACTCGGCGGCGACCGGGTCACGCAGGATCAGGCCTTGGCGGACCAGACGGTTGACGAACACGTCGGTGTTCCCGGGCGTCGGGATCTCCCAGCGGGACCCCTCGAACCAGACCGAGTTGGGCGTCGCGGCGGGCAGCGTCACCGCCCGGTCGACCAGGCCCGCAGGCGGCATGGCCGGCATGAACGTCCCGAGACGGAACACGATTCCGAAGAACTCGGCATCGGCGGGGATCGAGGTGACCGTCGCCGTCGTCTCCGGGCCGCGGACGGTGAGCTGCATGACGTCGCGCCGGGTGGTGACGACGATGTGCCAGCGGCTGACCGCGATCGAGATGAATGTCGGCTCCGGCTCGCTGCGGCTCGTCCACGCCTTCTCGACGAAGCGCGAGTCCGAGCCCCACTCGTCGATGGCGAACAACTCCGCCGCCCGTTTCATTGCTCGCCGTCCTGGCGCCGTAGGTGGCGATCCGCCCGGTGTTGCGTCAAGCGAGGAACGCCTCGATCACAGGCGCCAGCAGAGTGCTGCGGGTGAGATCCATGTGCGTGGTGCCCGGCAGCACGGCAAGCTGGCCCTGCGGCAGGAGCCGCATCGCCTCGGCGGCATTCTCGACATGGATGAAGTCGGTGTCGCCGACCAGGATCAGCACCGGGAGCCGAACCTCTCGTAGCTGGTCGTCGGTCCAGCCCGTGAACGACTGCACCAGTCCACTCGTCCTCTCAGCGACGGCGTCGAACGCGCCCGGATCGGGCGCCGTCGCAACGTAGGCGTCGCGCATCGCCTGGAAGTCATCCGGCGTCGGCAGCCGGGCCGGGTCTGCCTCGCCGCCACGATCGTTGCGGTGGTCGGCCGAGGCCAGGACAGCCCGGCGGACGCGGTCCGGGTACGAGATCACCAGCTGGTAGCCCGTGCGCGCGCCGATACTGAAGCCGACCACATCGGCTCGCTCGATCCCTAGATGGTCGAGCAAGGCAACCACGTCGGTAGCGAAATCAGGGAAGGTCGGGGGACGGTCGACGTCGGCGGTACGACCGTGACCCTGAAGCTCGACGGCGATCACCCGACGGTGCTCGGCAAGCCCCGGCAAGGCGACACCGAAGTTCAGCTCGATTGTCATCAGACCGCCGTGGAGGAGCACCAGAGGCGGCCCCTCGCCCCGCTCCTCGTAGTAGAGGTGCAACCCGTTGACGTCTGCGTACGGCATAGAACGATTGACGCCACGGACGCCGCGAACTCATCGCGACCTTGGTGGCCTGCCTAGATGTCATCGAGCCGCCGAGGTAAAGCTCGTGCCGACGAGGCCGCAGTAGCACGTTCCGCAA